>JAYTOX010000001.1:0-13416 GCA_043747595.1 Bacteroidota bacterium
TAAACCAAATCTTTTGTCTCTGAAGTGTAAGCATCCTTGTAACCTTTTTCTTTGCTTTGATTTTTATGTTCTAACTCAACGTCAATTTTTAAGTGATCGGTAATTAGTTTAAAGTCATTTTTTAGATTTTCAAACTGGCCAATAAAGTTAACAAGTTTATTTCCTTTTTGATCAAAAAGATACTCGCTTTGTGTGTGATAAATATAAGGATTACTTGTTTGCCAAATGATAAAATCACGAAATGTCGTTATTTGATCTTTGAAGTAAACATGTGGATGCATTTCTGGTTTTTGTTGGTAGTAAGTGTATGAAGAAAGCATCCAATCCCATGGATTGCGTACAAATGCAAATTTGTAAAAGCTTTCAAATATCTTTTTATCTAGATATCTCATTAATTCAACACTTCTGATGTGATCGTAAAATTCGTCTGAATATTGACGGTATCCAATTTTTTTTAATATTGAAGAATACATTGATTCATTTGGATATAGACAATAATTCGATAAGGCCGATTTCACCGATGTGCCGGCTGTCTTATCAATATGTATAAATATAAATTTTTTTGAATAGCTTAATAACATTGCTTTTTTGTTGATGGCTTTTATTTATCTTTTAATTTTACTTTAGAAAGAAATTTATTTAAATGATTTATCATTGTTACGTTTTCAAATAGATTGTAAAGTCCAAGTTCTTTCATTCTTCCACGATAGTACCATAACATAAGGAAATTGACATTATCCATTTTTCCGGGTGTTACAAATACATATTTAAATAAAGTTAGTATAAACCTTCTTAAACTTCCTAAATACATTCGTAGTAATAGAAAGTGAGCGGTTCCTTTCATTTTATATTTAAAATAATATGTGAAAAAATCGATAGATATGGATTCGCTTCCTAATTTGCGATAAAGTTGCTGCATATTAATCCAAGACATTCTATGGGCGTTTATTACATGAACTAGTTGTAAGTTTTCATTGTAATATAACTTCAATCCCAAGGCTCTTGATAACCAACAAAATTCCGTGTCGACTCCAGATACTAAATGATCTCTTCTTCGTGCATCTGCAAAAATATATCCACCTTCTATTCCCATATCAAGAATAGATTTACGTACTACTATTCCT
Organism: Bacteroidota bacterium; assembly: GCA_043747595.1. GTDB lineage: Bacteria > Bacteroidota > Bacteroidia > AKYH767-A > 2013-40CM-41-45 > JADKIH01. The sequence continues at coordinate 1,125 of JAYTOX010000001.1, forward strand.
GCTCCCCATAAATAACCTCGGCCTTCAGTAATGTTTTCTACTGCTTTTTTACCTTGCTTGCCAACAGCAAATTGATGAATATAATTCTTGAGCCAAAAAGGAGGCTCTATCATGTAAAGTGGCTTATTATTTCCACCAACTATTCCGCAATCGGGATAGTCTTTAAAATGCGTATACACATTCTCTAGCCAGTTATCTGCTAATATTGTATCATCTTCTATGTATGCAAGTAGCGAAAAAGTTGATTCTTTATATCCTTTGAGTTTTGCGTGTAATAGCCCTTCTCTTTTTTCACTTACAATTTTCATGGATATGTTTTTGTTTTTCCATAGATCTTGGGCAAGTCTGGTAATGTTTTCTGAAGGATTATTATCTACTAATATCAATTCCCATTGAAAATCTGATGAATTATTTTGTTTACTCAAAGCTTCTAAGCAGGAGTGAATTGTTTTTTCTCCGTTATAACAACACACGATAACTGATATCCCTACATTAGGGTTAGAGGTACTATCTTTTTCTTTATGATAAAGCTGCTCAATGCTTTCTTGTCTAAGATTTATGTGAAGGTCATTATCAGACGATACAGAGGTGTTTGTTAATCCCTGTTTTTGGTTCAATTCATTTGTAGTAGAGGTAGTAAATGAATGTAAATTTGGAATAAGTATTTCTTGACGTAATTTATCATAATTTTCTTTTAAATGAAGGAACTCTTTAATGTATCCTTTTAAAAATGCAATCTCTGTTTTTTTTCTGATTGGGTCTTTCTGTCTGAATTTATTTATTATATAAACTCGGATAAAATATTTTAAGGTTGCAAAAAATTCAAGCCACCAAGGTGATTTTATTTTTATTGAAGTATCAAATAAGGAACGGTATATTCTCAAAGTTAATTCGGCTTGCCCAAAACCCTCATGCATTTTATATAAATTATCTTCATTCATTTTATTTGCCGGAATAAAATGTTTTAACGATAATTTTTCTTCGTACCATAGACGATATCCTTCTGAATGGATCAACATACAAATTTCAGCATCTTCTCCTGATGTTAATTTGCTTTCTTTTCTCCCTGTAAGTCTTATTTTTTGACCATCATTAAAAATTTTATTCCATGCTTCTTTTGAAATTGATAAACCCGCACCCCATAAATATTCTCCTGTATTTAGAAAACCTGATTTTTTGTAAGGGTTGCCTACTGCAAAGGTTTCTGAATATGAATCAAACCAATCGGGAGCAGGTAGTGTTTCATGAACGGCTTCCGACTTTCCGCCGGCAGCACCAACTCTTGGATTATCAGTAAAAATAGAGTTTACAACTTCTACCCAGTTGTCGGCAATCCAATTGTCATCGTCAATAAAACTAAGGACAGAATATTTTGCAGCTGCTGCGCCACAAATTCGAGCATTGGTGAGTCCAGGTTTTTTTTCTGTAATTATTCTGAAATCAATATGCTTACCCGAATTTAAAATTTCTAAAGCAAATTGTGCAGTTGCATCTTTGCTATTATTATCAACAATTATAACTTCCCAATTAATTTTCGATGGATTTACTTGAAGTTGTAAGTGCTCAAGCGTCGGTCTCAATCGACTAACACTGTTGTAGCAACAAATAATTATACTGACTCCTTGGTTGCTCATGGTTGTGTTTTAAGACTAAAAATATTAATCAAATCTTCTCCAAATTTTTGGATGTTGATACTATAATTGTATGGTTGTCGGATGATTTTATTTTCTAGAACATTTATTATTCCTTGTGATAATTCTGATGCATTGTTTCTCTTGAAGAAGAAAATGTTTTTATCGGATTGCTCTTTATTAACAGTCAAATCACTTGCAATTACAAATTGACCTAGTGCTTTACAATCTTCAATAACGGTACTCCAGCCTTCGAATAAAGATGGTTGAATAACAGCTTGCGCATTTTTCATCAATAATAATTGATCTGTTCTTGGTATAAATCCTAAAAATAAAGTGTTTGATTCCAATTTGTTTTCAGCAATAAATTTTTTCAAATTGGTAAAATAATCTTTTGCTCTATATGACGCTTGCTTCCCACTAAATACAATACATACCTCTGGAAATTGTTCACGAACCAGTAGTAATGCATCAAGTATTAACTGATGGTTTTTGTGTGGCCAAAATTGATTGGATACAAAAAAATATTTTTTAGGTAGATGATATTTACTCAATAATTCTTCCAAGGGAATCGCAGGTAATTCTGGTAAGATAGAAACAAATCTTAAGATGTTTAATTTGTTGGAATACGGACTAAAGAATTTTATATAATCATTTTTTGAATCTTCAGAACTAAAAACAAGTTGATAGTTTGGATTCATTCGCACAATATTTAAATAATCATGAACATATTGTAATTCTTCTTTCGAAACAAAGCTTGGGTAATACATTTCCTGAAAATCAGGTTTCCAATACATTCTTTTTTTGAAATGCCAGGTTTCATCGCAATCTACAAATGGATAGAGTAGGGTAGACTCACCAGGAAATTTATACCTTCTAATCAGATTTCTTCTTATTATTGTTCTGCTTATTTTATTGATTATTCTTTTTAAAAGAGAATGTCCAATTGGAAAATGATGATAAAAATTGATATACTTGTAATTAAGATCTTTTATTTCATTTATTGGAGAATTTTCTGAATGAATAATTAGTAATTCCGGTTGCATAGCATCTTCCAACATCGCAAATCCTTTAATAAGATTTTGAATGTAGATAACAATCCCGGCTGAAAAATCATAGTCAGCCTGATAATTTAGTGCTATGCGTTTTCTTTCAACCACTCGATGTATTTTTGTAAGCCAGATTCTAAATTTACTTGCGCAGTAAATCCCATTTTATTTATTTTCGAAATATCTGCTCTCCAATTGTTTGGGTCGCCGGCTTTTGTTTCTCCACCAAATACTATTTTATTATTTGAACCTTTTTTCATCGCAAAAATTTCTGCAGCCTCTTTGATTGTGTTTTCAATCCCAGATGAAACATTATACACCTCTCCTTGAAATTTAGATTTTTGAATCAAAATATCAAAAGCACTAATTAAATCGGAAATGTATATAAAATCACGGCTCTCATTTCCTGTTCCATATAAAGTGATCTCGTTAGATTTTTCCAACTTTTGATGTATATCCCAAAATAGTTGTTTCCTTATTCCAACTCCATAAACGGAAAATACTCTTAAACTAATCGTAGGAATTTTATATAACGAATAATATTTTCTACAAATAATTTCAGAGAGAAATTTATTCCATCCATAAGGTGACATAGGTTTAACTTCCGACTCTTCAGTTATTGGAAGTGTTTCCGGTGACCCATATACAGCGGCACTGGAAATATGAACGAATTTACAATTAGTTTGGAAGAGCTTAATTGTATCAAGTAAACGGTCGACAAGAACTGTATTTAAATGATAGTCTTTTTCTGGATGCTCAATCGAATACGGTACACTTCCGTTTCCACCGGCATAAATACAAACTTCATATTGATGGTTTTTAAATATTTTCGAATAGTCGGGATTCATTTTATCGACCTGAAAATAGTTAACATCATTCGTATTCTCTTTTATGTCACAACCGGTAACATCATTGCCAATTTTTTGTTTGAAAAAAGTGACAAGATGCGATCCAATAAATCCTTTTGACCCGATAATGATAATCCGCATAACCTAATGTGTTTTGATAATAATAGCTTGTCCTGTTGGTAGTCGTAATATTTCATGACTGACACTTTCAGCAAATTTATCGAATGCAATTTTTTGATTGATGTGCAATGGAAAACCGTAATCATCAAGTACTATTATTCCAAACTTAGTGATCTTCTCCCAGAAATATTCTAATGCAGCTATTTCAGGAATAACATTATTCATGTCGATTGACAAATAACTTATTTTTTTGGCGTCACATAATTCGAGTGTTTCCGGTATGCTTCCTTTAATAATTTTTGTATTGAAACGTGCGAATGTTTTTTTAACTTCTTCATATGTATCTCGGTAAGTATAATCGAGGATGCCAATTTTTTTCTCTTCGTCAGTTACATATTTTGAATCTAAACCTGAAAAGGTATCCATTAAATAAAAGATTTTATTTAAAGAATTAAAGTCGGTGTAATCAATAATAGCTCTGGAATAGGCTCCTGTATTTACTCCGCATTCAACAAAATCTCCTTCTAGAACTTTTGCATACTCTGCAGCCCAGCACACAACATGGATTCTCCACATCAAAGTAAAATTAGCCCAAGGGTTTGTATCCTTTGCAAATTGATAAGCTCGTGCAAATTTTTTATCTACAATGAAATCAGCGTTAGTACTTGTTGCCAATCCATCTGTATTGTAAACAGGTGGTCCGTAAATATCTTTGAAAAGTGCTGAATTATCTTCAATGTTTTCGTAATTTTTTAAAAACCATTTGCTGCGAACATAAAATCTACGGATGAAAAGTGGAATTAGTGTGCTCATAGTTGTTCAATATTTTTAATGAATTTCGCAGGATTTCCTGCAACTACTGTATGTGCATTAACATCTTTAGTCACGCATGATCCGGCACCTATTACTGCACCTTCTCCTATTTGTACACCTTTTAAGATAATACTTCTTGCGCCTATCCACGCATCATTACCAATTTTTATTTTAGCGGTTGTTAACCCATCCCAATTTTTTTTGCCATGCATCCAATCTATGGTGTCGTTTTTTCTTTTACTATATTCTAAATGATGTGTGTCAGTATCCTGAATTATACAATCGAAAGAAATTAAAACATGATCCCCAATTTCGATGCTTTCTGCGCAACCAATTAAAGTATTATTACCAATGAAAACATTGCTTCCAATTACTATTCTAGCGTGTGGAGTATATGTGGTCAAAGTTCCTTCCACCAAAGAATTTTTTCCTATTTCAATAGTTGATTTGTTATCTGCTTGGTATAAATGTCCTTTAACTATAGTTCCTTCTCCACGAATAAGATTATGGTATGGATCAATAATATGACCGGATTTAAATAAACTTTTTAATTTTTGAAGTAGGTTCATTTTTAAGATAGTTTATTTATTCCCATTTGCAGTCAAGTATAATGTGGCCATATTCTTTTCCTTCATATTGAGAAAATGGTGTACCGGTGTCTGCTACTCGTATTCGACATTGGCCTTCGTGAATGTCATAAACTTTGCCGTCGCTCTTAACTATCGCAAAATGGAATCCGTAAATGTTTGGAGCTATTAGGGAAGCAGGAATTACCAATGTTCCAATATATTTTCCATTGGTATATTGTATGTCGGTTAATTTTTTATGAATTGTAAAGATCCGATTACCGTATTTGTCTTGAAGTGCAACTGACAATAACTCATCATCAATTTGTCGATTGGCGGCTACAATTAATTGCAATTTTATTTCTTCGTCAAATCCAATTACTGATTTCGGTTTGCCTTCTTGATCTATTGTTAAAGCTTTTTCAATAAAAAGTTCTTTCTCTGCTGTTAGTTTCTGATCATGAAAATAAATGTTCTCAGTTTCTTGATAATCGAATGAAAGATATTTTGATGTAACAACTTCTGTTTTATCGCTAATAATTATTTCACCTTTATGCATCAAAAGAGCTCGTGAACATAATTGATTTACTAAACCCATTTGATGACTAACGAAAAGTATTGTTCTGCCGCTTCTTGTTACACCTTCCATTTTGCCAATACACTTCTTTTGAAAATCGGCATCACCAACTGCTAAAACTTCGTCTATGATCATTATTTCCGGATTCAAGAAGGCTGCTACAGCAAATGCTAAACGCAATTGCATACCGCTCGAATAATGTTTCAGTTGAGTGTCGAGAAATTTTTCTATTCCTGAAAAATCAATGATGGCATCGAATTGTTCAACAATCTCTTTCTTTTTCATTCCTAAAATAGAACCGTTTAAAAAAACATTCTCCCTTCCAGTTAATTCCGGATGAAATCCTGTTCCAACTTCTAGTAATGATGCTATTCTTCCACGAGAAATTATTTTGCCTTCGGTAGGTGGAGTAATTTTAGAAAGCACTTTTAATAATGTTGATTTTCCCGCACCATTTTTTCCAATGATGCCAATGCTCTCTCCGGCATTTACCGAAAAATTAATATTCTTTAAGGCCCAAAATTCTTCTGCTGTTTTATTCCCAAAAAACTTTAGCGGATTTGCAAGTTTTGAACGCAGCGATTCATAAGGCAAAGATTCATGATAGATCTTAAACTTCTTCGAAATATTTTGGATTTCTAGTATTGGTTTCATCAAGCGATATCGGCAAAATAATATTCTGTCTTCCTGAAATATGTAAGACCTATAATGAACAATGTTACAGCAATTATGATTGACTGACCTATAACAATTACATCGGTAGAGTTGCCGTTAATTGAATTGCGCAATATTTCAATTGCACCACTCATCGGATTTAGTTGGAGTAGAGTAGCGACTAATTTATTTTTTATGATTGTTACCGGGTAAATAACAGGTGTTAAAAACAGTAATATCTGAATCATAAAAGGAATGATATATCGGAAGTCTCTGTATTTTACATTTAAAGCAGCGAGTAAACTTCCGGCTCCGAAAGTAGTTAAGAGTGTAATCAAAAGGGATAAGGGTAATGCAATCAGCATGTGAAGTATTGAAAAGCTAGGCAGATAATAAAGTAATACGCCAAAAAACATTACCAATGTCATACTGAAATCGACCAATGTTCCAAGTACTCCGGAAATCGGAATGATTAATCGTGGGAAATAGATTTTCTTGATAATATTTGCATTTACAATCATACTATTTCCTGCAGTAGAAATTCCTGTTGCAAAAACATTCCACAATATTAATCCTGAAAAAACAAATACAGGATAAGGAATATTGTAGGCGCTAATGTCTAAGTGCTGTGAGAAAAAAACCGTAAAGATGATCATCAATAAAAATGGTTGTAAGATGGCCCACAAAGCTCCAAGTACAGTTTGTTTGTATTTGATCTTTATATCTCTGAGCGTGAAAAAATAAATCAGCTCACGAGAGTCCCATAATTCCTTTACATTGAATTGCAAACCTTTTGCAGGTTTGATTTCATATTCCATAGAAGTTGCGTTTACGCAAACTTACATGAAATCCCACTTTTTATCAAGAAAGAGGAGTAAAATGTTGACTTCTTTTACGAACGACTTATTTTATCGTGTGAGTAACGATTATCTGACGGTAATAGATTCTTTCATTGGAAATAATCTGCAAATTGTAGATTCCATCCAACAAATTTTTTGCATCAACATTGAAGTCTGAATACCCCTTTGGTACTTGACCATCGTTGATTGTTTTGATCGTTCTACCCATCTGATCGTACAAAGTGATCATCACCTGCGATGTATAAGGTGTTATGATTCTGAAATTGAATTCGTCTACAACTGGATTCGGGTAGGGGTTGATAATAGACAGGTCTGATTTTTTTGAAAAACATCTTTCATTGTTTGAAAGGTTATTATCAGTTAGATTATTTGGATCTATTGCCCTCACACAATAGTAATCTGCGTTGATTCCTTCCGATAAATGAAAGGCTGCATTGAACTTATACGTTTGATTTCCTGTAACTCCACTTGGAATTGTCCTTACCATTTGTTCTCTTATCGAGTTTCCATCTCCTAAACGTGCTTCAAGCATTACATTGTTAATTTCTAATGTGCCCAAATTAGTAAGTCTTGTAACGATATAGAAATAATCGCCGGAGATATAGGATGAATCTCCTGTAATCGCAATGTCGAGAACAGGCTGATTCACATAGATACTCTTATTAATGCTGTCTTTGCAACCAAACTGGTTGGTTACTACATGATTAATTTGAAATAGGCCCGTATCGTTATATGAATACGTCGGATTTTGAAGATAACTTATCGTCGTATCTACTCCAAAATTCCATGCATAATTAGATCCTCCTATCGACTGATCGGTAAAATTTACTTCCAATGGTGGATTCCCATATTGTGGATTGAAACTGAAGTTTGCCACTGGAAGTCCGTGAATTGTGAATGGATGCATTATCGATTTAGTACATCCAATATCACTTTTTACTGTAAGGGTAACGTGGTAGGTTCCCGTGTCTGAAAAGACATAACTAGCAGTTTGTCCGTTAAGATTGATATTGCCTTCGGTGATATTCCATTTATAACTTGAAATTGTACCCGTAGGAACAGTTGAATTATCAACAAACGAATAGAGTCCATTTTTGCAACCTGGCGGAGTAGAAAATGCCGGAACCGGAATCGGACTAACAGATACTTGCTTCATAGCGGTCGACACACAACCTTTAGCGGTGGTGACATTCAACGTTACTTGGTAGTTTCTGGCCGATGAGTAATAATGCGCTGGCTCTTTTAATATATTGGTCTGTCCATCGCCAAAGTTCCATAAGTATGTGCTGTCAAGAGTGGAACCCGGATTAAAAAAAGTCATGAGATTCCCTAAACATGTTGGTGAGTAGGTAAACTGAACGGGAGCAGAAGGATTAACTCTTATGTTTTTTATTACTGTATCACTGCACCCGAAATTTGAAATCACAATTAGTGAAGCAGTAAAATTAGCCGTAGTATCATAAGTATGTGTCGGATTCCTGATTGACGATAAATTGGAGCCAGGATTTGAAAAGTCACCAAAGTTCCAAGAATATTGTGAAATTGTGCTCAGCGAATCGGTTGTTGTTAGATCTGTGAATTGAACAGCTTGTTGACTACAAGGAAGAGCAGTACCGAAATTTGCGTTAGGTTGCGGATGTATAACAACTGTCTGTTGAATCTGAGAAGTACATCCTTCAGGTGATGCAATAAGAAGTGTTACCGGATAACTTCCTAAGGAATTAAATGTAAAAAAAGTATTTGCAAAAGACGATGAATCATTCGCTGAAAAATGCCACTTATATGAGGCGATTGAACTTCCTGGTGCCGGTGTAGATAAATTAGTAAAGGTTGTTGAAAGTCCTAAGCAAGTACTAGAATAATTGAACGATGCAATCGGACTCTGCAAAATTGTTACTACTTGTTGTGATGGTGCGCTGGCACAACTCGATGGAGAATAAGCAATCAATGTAACAGTGTAATTCCCTGGTTGCGTATAAATATGATTCGGTGAAGCAATAGTATCAGTTGTACTATCGCCAAAATCCCAATGCCAAAAATTTAATGTGTCGCCAACAACAGACGACAAATCTGTAAAAAGTACATTGTTCGATTGACACAAAGGTGTAGGGAAAGTAAATGCTGCCGTTGGAATATTGCTTATGCGAATATCCTTTGACAAAGTATCATTACAACCATTTGCCGCAGTCACTACAAGGATTACCTGATAGTTCGAAAGACTATTTGCAAAAGTATGTACCGGCGACGCAACTGTATCGGAATATCCGTCACCAAAATCCCAATTATAATTTGTAATAGTAGAACCATTGGCATTTGTGAGATTGCTAAAATTTGTGGTTTGCCCTAGACATGTATTTAACGGCAAAAAATTAGCGATCGGCGATGATAGGATTAACTGATTCGACGAATAAGAAGCGCTGCAATTTACATCGCTTGTTACTACTAATGATGTAAGGTAATTTCCTCCGGTATTGTATGCATAATTCGGATTTTGCAAATTAGAAGTATCTCCGCTACCAAAGTTCCAAGACCATTGTATAATAGAACCACTCGCGATGGTCGATTGGTCTGTAAAAGATAGTGGAGTATTTGAACATCCAGTTGAAGCAATAAAATTTGCTGTTGGCTTAGGTGATATAGTTATTGTTTTTGATTTTGTGTGATAACATATTCCTGAACCTGTAGTTAAAGTCACAGTAAATTGGCCTGAGGTAGAGTAGTAGTGAGAAGGATTGATTAAAGTGTCCGTTGCGCCATCGCCAAAATCCCAATTCCATGATGTTACATTGCCCGATGAAATGTAAGTTGAGTCTATGAAATGTGTAGTATCACCAAAACACAAATTGGCAATAGTAAAATTACTGATCGGTGAATTGATAACTTGTATCTGTTGAACTTGTGTTGATGTATTTCCAAACTGATCAGATACTGTTAACGATATTGGATAAATTCCGGCAGAATTAAAACTGATGTTTGTAGGAATAGTATCGGTACTGATAGCATTTGAAACATCGGTACTCTTAGAATATTTTATTGCTTGAATATTGAAGCTGCCACTATTTTGTACTAGTACAATTTCTGAATTTCCTTTTCTAACTATTTCTATTCCTTTCAAATTAGTACCACCAAAATTTTCAGTACCTAAAGCCGTTACTGAATTACTCGCCAATGAATTTCCCAAATCATATTTTCTAATATCAGAACTGCTCCAATTTGTATATAACAATTTCCAACTTGAACTGTCCTTAACTAGTGCAAGATCGGAAGGTGAGCCATCAGAAATCAATGTAGAAAAAACGGGAGCATTGGTCAATGATGTTCCGAAATCTGCTTTGATAACATTGCTAGAGTTATATCCGGCAAAAAAACCATAATAATGTCCACATTCTTTTGCTATCAATCCATCCAGCACTCGCGATAATAATCCGGGAATTATAACTGGTGTACTTGGAGCAGGGATGTTTAATATCGAATTTCCAAAATCAAATAAAGTGAAACTACCTGTGGTAAAATTGGTCGCTAATGCAAAAATATTTCCAGACGAATCTTTTTCAATTTTAATTGACCAAGGATTGGTCATATTGCTAGTCAAATTCGTGTGTAGTACTGTGATTCCGTCGGGTGTATTCAATAAACTATTTCCTAAGTGAAAACGAACTAAAGAATAATTTCCATAATCGACCGTCAGGCCATACCACTCGTTATTTTCTTGGTAAAAATCAATATCGCTCGGCTGATAGAGCACTCCTAAATCACCCAAATCTTCTACATAACTTACAGGCTGATCAAATCCATTGGCATAAATTGCGCGTAATAAACTACTCGAACTTCCTGAGGCAAAGTAAGCAATACCAGTATCGTTTTGTTCAACTACAGTTATATCTCGGCTCCATTGTACTGGCAATAATGTATCGGAAATTTTTGTGCCTGCTGCACTGAAATGACCTGGTGTAAAATCCCAAAAATAGGAGGAGGCATTCAAACTAGAATTGGTAAAGGGGATTGGACTGCCGGCACAAACTGATGCCGGTATTGAAAAAGCTGCCGTTGGGCACTGTGCACTTACAAGTATGTTTGCCGATACTAAAATTTGTAGCAAACCTAAGGGAAGCAATTTCCAGAGGTACTGATTCTTCATTTCTATTTTTTTTCGTAACCGGTGTATTCCGGGAGTAGATTTTTAACTCTAACTGCTTACGAAAAAAAACTTACAAAAGTTTTAATTTCAAACACTTATGTATTGCGATTTAAAATTGGAATAAGTCATTGAAATTCCATCCTTTAAACTGATTTTCGGACTCCAACCAAGCTTTCGTATTTTGGTTGAATCCATCAGTTTTCTTACAGTGCCATCTGGTCTGGAAAGATCAAATAAAATCTCTCCTTTGTAGTCGACTATTCCTTTAATCAATTCTGCTAAATCTTTGATTTTAATGTCGTCACCAAATCCTACATTCACAAAGCCTTTTTCATTATAATTCTCCATTAAAAGAAAACAAGCTGCCGCCAGATCATCAACGTGTAGGAACTCTCGGTACGGTTCTCCGCTTCCCCAAACTGTTACATTGGGTTGTTGATTTATTTTTGCTTCATGAAACTTACGAATTAAAGCAGGCAGCACATGCGATTTTTCAAGATCGTAATTGTCGTTCTGTCCGAAAAGATTCGTTGGCATGGCAGAAATAAAATTACAACTATACTGATCAAAATACGCTTCACAAAGTTTTATCCCCGCTATTTTCGCAATAGCATATGGCTCGTTTGTAGATTCCAATTGTCCTGATAATAAGTATTCTTCCTTGAGTGGTTGTGGTGCATTTTTAGGATAGATGCACGAACTTCCAAGAAATAATAATTTCTTTACCTCATTAACTCGTGATGCTTCGATTACATTCGATTGAATAGCGATGTTGTCATAAATAAATTCACCACGGTATAAATTGTTAGCGTTTATTCCTCCAACTTTTGCAGCAGCCAAAAAAACGTATGTCGGTTTTTCTTTTTTGAAAAATTGAAATACAGCACTTTGGTTTCTAAGGTCGACTTCTGAAGATGTACGGAGTATTAAATTTTGAAATCCCCGACTCTGTAAGTGGCGAACAATAGCCGAACCAACCATTCCTCTGTGTCCCGCAATATAAATTTTATCATTTTTATTCATGGTAGTTTTTAAC
>JAYTOX010000002.1:0-11015 GCA_043747595.1 Bacteroidota bacterium
GTAAATGAAAATCACTCTGAAGACAAAGGAAGAGTGAAAAGCGACGGAAAAAATTACATACGTGTTTATATTAATTCAGGGTATATAGACATTACTGAATTACAAATTTCCGGAAGGAATAAAATGAGTGCTAAAGATTTTTTAAATGGCAGTAAATTAGAAGGAGACTGGAAGATCAACGAAATTTAGAACCGCTATTACACATGAGGTTAAAAGCACTAAAACCTCCAGAAAAGTGAAATCTATTGATTTACTGTTACATCATTCTTGTTGATAAAATTTCTACATCCAATCCACACCTAGCCCATACATTAAGCAATTTTACATCGATGGAAAAGTTGATTATTTTAAGTGGAGCAGGGATAAGTGCGGAGAGTGGAATAAAAACTTTCCGTGACAGTGATGGTTTGTGGGAAAGTTACCGGATAGAGGATGTAGCAACACCTCAGGCTTGGGCCAGAAATCAAGAATTAGTTTTGAAATTCTATAATGAAAGGCGAATACAGGTAAAAAGAGCTATGCCTAATCCTGCACATATAGCATTGGTAGAACTAGAGAAAAAATTTCAGGTACAAATAATTACTCAGAACATCGACGACTTACACGAGCGTGCAGGATCAAAAAATGTACTTCACTTGCATGGTGAAATATTACAATCGCGTTCTACAACTGACTCATCACTTGTTTATCAGATAGCAGGAGATGATTTGAAACTTGGAGAGCTCTGCGAGAAAGGGTCTCAGCTCCGCCCAAATATTGTATGGTTTGGTGAAATGGTTCCTGCATTAGATGAGGCTATTAAAATGGTGATGGATTGCGACATCTTAATTGTTGTAGGAACATCATTAGTTGTTTACCCTGCAGCTGGATTGATAAATTATGTTCCAGCACATGCTATTAAATACCTGGTAGATCCCGATACCACAAATGCGGGTTTGCGGGGAGTTCAATTTATTCAAAACACTGCCGGAAAAGGAATTCCGGCATTAGTAAAACAACTACTACAAAAATGATAGAGCATCCATTTCTAGAAACAGAAACATTTAAATGGGTTGTATTACCTATGTTGATCTTTGTTGCCCGCACCATGGATGTAACACTTGGCACTTTAAGAAACGTCTTTATTTCAAAAGGGTTTAGAAGCATCGTTCCTTTTATTGGCTTTATGGAAGTATTGATATGGTTGATTTCCATCCGACAAGTGATGCAGCATCTCGACAATCCAATATGTTACATAGGTTTCGCCGGAGGTTTCGCAATGGGAACTTATGTAGGGTTGTTAATTGAAAGTCGCTTAGCGTTGGGCTTACAGGTTTTGCGGATAATTATTTCTTCCAATTGGGATCCACTAATTGAAGTTCTTCAACAAGAAAATTTAGGAGTCACAATAATAGACGGACAAGGCGCAAAAGGCCCGGTAAAGATAATTTTCACGATTGTTAAGCGGAAAGATATAGCCAAAGTAAGAGGTATTATAAAGAGGATAAATCCGCAAGCATTCTACAGTATTGAAGATATTAGGATTGCAAATCAGGGAGTATTTCCGAAAAAAGGAGATATTACAACTAAAATGGATTACATCAGAAATGTGCTCCCGGGCATGAAAGAGAAATAAACTATTAATTGTCAATAAGTCATTGAGCTTCATTAATTGTCCATCGAATATTGACCTACTTTTGTTTAAATAAACAATTAAACCTATATCAAAAAAACCATGAAAACTAAAGCAATTTTAGCATTCGTTTTAGCTGGAGCAATGAGCTTTACAGCGTGTACAAAAAAAATTGACCCGAAAGTTGTCGCAGACATCAACCAATTCGGAACTGATTGGACAGCACTTGGCGAGAAAGCTACAAGCTGGAGCACAGAATTAGCTGAGACGACTACTAAAGCTAAAGAATTTACAGCACAACAAACTGAGAAAATGAACACATTGACATCTCCAAAAGATGCTGCAATGAAAACTCAAATTGCTGCTGTAGTTGCAACTGCTACTGAGAATTCTACTAAATTAGAAGGTATGCAAAATGAATTCAACACATTCAAAGCTACTTGGGATGCAACAACTCAACAATTTGGAGAGTGGAAAGACAAAGCTATGAAAGGCGAAGTTTCTCCTGAAGAAGTAACAAAAGGTCTTGCTGATTTCCAAACAAAATTTGCTGAAGCGCAAACTACAGTTGAAGGTTGGGGAACACAATATGCGGCTATCAAAACTACTACAGATCAAAATGTAGCTTCTGTTGAGCCGGTAACTACACCTACTACTGAGACTCCGGTAAAGAAGTAATTTACTTTTTAAGATAATAAAAAAGGTCTGAGAAATCAGACCTTTTTTATTTGATACAACTCGTTAAACTCTTTGATTAATCGATTTGAAAAATTATTGAAGTATCTTTTATTTTTGAATGCACCTACCCATCTAACACCATGTATTACATCGGTGAGGAAAATTTCTTCGGCATGCAGTAAATCATCAATTGTTACTCCTTGTTCAATTACTTCTTTGCCTTGTTCTCTTAAATGAGCAATTAGTATTTCTCGCATAACTCCGGCTACACACGCTTCTTCTAGCGATGGCGTATAAACTTTGGAGCCATCAACTAAAAAAATATTGCTGCTAATTGCTTCTGCTATTCTGCCATCCGTATTAAGCACCAAGCAATCGCCCGAATTGGTTTTATTTTTATACAATCCAGCCATTACATAATAGAGCGCATTCGATGATTTAAGATTAGACAATCTGCTCACCGGCTTTTTAATATCGGTGTATAAGTCAATTTTCAATCCCGCTTCATTCAAAACAAATTTGCGGTTTGTTAGAGCAGATACTTCAATCAGATAGGAAACATTATTTGTTTGAGGAGTATATAAACCACCATCATTTCTGAAAACTTCCAAACGAATTCGTCCATTTCCTTTTAAGTCGTTCACTTGATCTAAATGACGAATGGACAAATAAAGATTGTGGAAAGTCAAATCATCGTGGGGGTTCATTCCAAGCAATTCCATCGACTTAGCCAAGCGACTTAAATGATGTTCAAAGAAAAGTATTTCGCCATTCATTAATCGAATTGTTTCAAATACGGCATCGCCATACCTGAAAGCTCTATTGCTTGCAGTGAAAATAGGCTGCGATGCCTCAATGATATTTCCGTTATAATTGACGAAACTCTTTTGCATAAAATAGAAGGTAAAAGATGTTTACTTCAAGATGACTATATGATCACCTCTAAAAACAAAGGTACCAACTTTCAAAGAGTGAATTAATATTTTTACAATTAATTATCATCGATAAAAAGTTAATAGAAAACTCTTCATTCAGCAATTGAGTTACTTCAAAAAGCCTGTATTAGTGTGTTAAGTCAGGGATTGGCGAATTAGCTTCGATCTTAATTCCCTTCACTCCTACTTTTAGTGCTGAATCCATATCGCGATTGGCATCACCGATAAAATAACTCATAGTAGGGTCGATATTAAAACGTGCGATAGCTTTTTCTAATAGAAGTGAATCTGGTTTTCTGCAAAGGCATTTGCTTATTGAAGGAAAGTGTGGGCAGTAATAATACTCTTCTAAAACAATCCCATTTAAGTTAAAATACCGTGATAAATGAAGATGTAAATAGTCAACTTCTTTTTTAGTATAGATGCCTTTAGCTATACCTGCCTGATTGCTAATAACAATCAAAAGAAAACCATCGGCTTGAAATTTCTTCAATGCCGTAACGACACCATCATTAACCACCATGTCTTCGAGAAGCCAAGTGTATTCACCTCTTTCACGAATTAAAACACCATCGCGATCTAAAAAAACTGCTTTCCGCTTTTCAGATTGCATCTCTAAAGTAAATTAGTTTTTGAAAAAAATCGACGAGCAGAGTTGGTTTTAAAAGTACGGTGAAAAAAAATCCAAATAAAGCACCCCATAAATGTGCATCGTGGTTAACATTATCTTTCCCTCTTTTATCCATGTAGTAACAATAAACTAAATAAATAACGCCAAAAATAATTCCGGGCAAACAGAGAATACCATATAAGCAGATGCTTTGCATTGGATTAAATACGATAAATGAAAAAACAATTGCAGAAACAGCACCTGATGCACCCAATGCATTGTAATGTATATTATTCTTTTGCTTGTTAAATGTTGGGATTATAGAAGTAACCATTCCCCCAAAATAAAGAAGAATAAAATAATAAGAAGCTCTGTCTTCAAAGTATTCTCTAAAGTATGTTTCAACGATTCCGCCGAATGAAAACAAAACAAACATATTCACAGCAAGGTGAATCAAGTCGGCATGAATTAATCCACTACTTAAAAAGCGATACCATTCCTTATTTTTATCGACGATGTACGGATTAAAGATCAACTTCTGAACATACTCTGCATTTGAAAAAGCGAGCAAGCTCACCAGTATAGTTGAAACCAACAGAATGGTATTGATCATTTAATTGCTTTTATACATTAAACCTAAAATGCATTAAATCTCCATCGCCAACTAAATATTCTTTTCCTTCTATACTTAATTTACCTGCATCTCTGCAAGCCGATTCGGAACCAAATTGAAGAAAGTCGTTATACTTTATTACTTCAGCCTTAATAAATCCTTTTTCAAAATCGGTATGAATTACTGCTGCTGCTTGAGGCGCATACATTCCTTTGGTAATTGTCCAAGCGCGAACTTCCTTTACACCGGCAGTAAAATAAGTAGAAAGATCAAGTAAGCGATAAGCTGCTTTAATCAATTTAGTCACACCCGATTCTTGTAATCCTAGGTCGCTTAAAAATGCTTTCCGGTCTTCAAAACTTTCCAGTTGTGTAATCTCGGCTTCGATAGCCGCAGCAATAACCAGCACTTCAGCTTTCTCATTCTTAGTTTCCTCTTTAATTAGATCTACATATTTATTTCCATTTACAACAGAACCCTCATCAACATTGCAAACATAGAGCACAGGTTTAGCCGTTAATAAAAAGATATCTTCGATAAACCGGACGTCCTCCGGATTAACAGGAGCGCTTCGAGCAGATTCACCTTTTTCTAAATGCGTTTTATAAATTTGCAGCACTTCCAAACATTTTTTCGCATCCTTATCTTGACCCAACTTTGCCAGTTTTTCATAGCGGCCAATTTTTCTATCTACACTCTCGAGATCTTTCAATTGCAATTCTGTATCTATTGTTCCTTTATCGCGAACAGGATTTACACTTCCATCAACGTGAACTACATTGGGATCTTCAAAACATCTTACAACATGAATAATAGCATCACATTCACGAATGTTCATCAAGAATTGATTGCCTAATCCCTCACCTTTACTGGCACCTTTTACTAGGCCAGCAATATCTACAATTTCGATTGTAGTAGGAACCACTTTTTCAGGCTTCACTAGTTTTTCCAGCTCACTTAATCGTTCATCAGGAACAGTAATTACTCCTACATTCGGTTCAATTGTACAGAAAGGAAAATTAGCTGCTTGAGCTTTTGCATTTGATAAACAATTGAAGAGTGTCGATTTCCCTACATTTGGTAATCCAACAATACCACATTTTAACGCCATGATAATCTATTAATTAATTTAATTTTTATTTAGGTCCTGAATTAATATTTTGATACTTTAATGTATTTGCCGGATCTATCAATGATAAGATTGGCACAATTTCAGTTTTTTCATTCGGCTGAGCTCCGGTATAAATATTTACGATTTCATCTGCTTTCGCTGTAAAAAAAGATTGCATCAAAAATGAATTCGGTTTATCTGCATATACTTTTCTCAAATCTTTTATAGCAGTAGTCAAAACCACTCTAGAATCTGTTACATTTTCTTCAAACTTATCTAAACCAAGTCGATGGTATGAATACAGCAAATCGCGTAATGGACGAAATGACACATTCATCAAATTTTCAACCAGCCAATAACGATTTCGTGACGACTCATAAGCTTTCCAACCACGATCGGCAAGTGCTTGCGCATTGTTTACAATTGTCTGTGCTTTTACGAATGCAAACGTTCCTCCCATCGGTGAAAAAGAATCGTAATCCAATCCAATAATAATGTAAGCATAGTATGCAAGAACGGCAGACAAATTAGACGAAATATTTCCTTCATCAAATTCTACAAGCTGATCTTGGATATATCGAAAGGTAAAATCATTATCTTGATGATTAAACATTGGAGAATTGTAGCTGCTATGATATACCGGACGACGCGATGATATCTGAATATTTGCTTTGAACTGATCGGTTGAAACTCTTTCTGAAATTGTAATTACAATCGAACATTCAATTCTTTCTTGATTGAGAAATTCATCTTGCGTCCATTTACGATTGTTCATGAAATCGCGAAGATCGGTTTGCAATTTATCGTAGATCGACTTATCGCTTGCTTGAATCTGCGGAGTAAGTACAGAAATCTGACAATTTAATTCTTGAGCAAAAGCAGTCTGGCTCATGAACATGAATGCAGAAAAATAAAAAAATCTAATTAGTTTATTCAATTTCATTTTTCAATTATTTTGAAATGACTTCTACGAGCAACGCTACTATATCATCTGCAATTGCAGCTTTTGATTTCATGGGAAAAGGAAATTCTTTTCCGTCACGCTTTATAATTGTTATTTTATTTGTATCAAAATTAAATCCTGCGCCTTTGTCATTTAAAGAATTTAGAACTATAAAATCCAAATTCTTTTTAATTAACTTACTCTTTGCATTCTCCAATTCGTTTTCAGTTTCAAGGGCAAAACCAACAAGTAATTGAGTTCCTGATTTTTGCTCCCCCATCGTTTTTAAAATATCCTTCGTTTGAACTAACGGCATGTTAAGTTCAATATTTTTCTTTTTAATTTTCCCCTTCGCTTCTGAAGAAGGTTTGTAATCGGCTACAGCAGCAGCCATCACAATCACATCCATCTTTTTGAATACACTCATACATTCTTCAAACATTTGATCGGCCGATTCAACATTTACACGTTGAATTAACGGATGCGAGAGCTGAATTGAAGTTGGACCAGAAATAAGAGTCACCTCCGCGCCCATTTTCGCCAAAGATTCTGCAAGAGCAAAACCCATTTTCCCGGAAGATCGATTACCGATGAAACGAACCGGATCAATAGCTTCATACGTTGGGCCGGCAGTTACTAGAGCTTTTTTCCCTTTAAGTGGTTGGCCATTTAAAAAAAAAATATTCAGTACATCAACAATTGCTTCTGCTTCTTCCATTCTACCTTCTCCGAAAAGACCACTTGCCAATTCTCCATTGCCCGAAGGAATTAATTTATTACCGTAAGAAATTAATTTCCGGATATTATTTTGAGTAGCCGGATGAATGTACATATCTAAATCCATTGCCGGAGCAAAAAAGACAGGACATCTGGCAGAAAGATATGTTGCAAGAAGCAAGTTATCGCAAATGCCATGCGCCATTTTACTGAGTGTGTTTGCTGAGGCAGGAGCAACAATCATTACATCTGCCCACAAACCATATTCGACATGACTATTCCAAACTCCATTATCAGGATTAAAATAATTAACACCAACAGGATTCTTAGACAGAGTTGCTAGCGTTAAAGGAGTGATGAAATCGACAGCCGAAGGAGTCATGATCACTTTAACCTCCGCACCAGCCTTCACTAAAAGTCGAACAAGTATTGCCGTTTTGTATGCAGCAATACTCCCGGTGACTCCTAAAAGAATTTTTTTTCCTTTCATTTGTGCGAAGGTGTAGAAATGAAAAAATCCAAAACACCCTGTCTTGGATCTATTTCAATTCATAGTCAAACCAAACTCTTAAAGTTCGCCTTGATTTTCTTTGTTAGGATTACGAAAATAGATCTTGTCTTCGATAAATTCTTGAACAGCAACAAGCGTTGGCTTAGGCAAACGCTCATAATATTTCGATATCTCGATTTGCTCTCGGTTTTCAAAAATCTCTTCTAAATTATCTGTTGTTGAGTTAAACTCAGAAAGTTTAGCATTAAGCTCTTCTTTCATTTCAACAGAAATTTGGTTAGCGCGTTTAGAAATAACGACCAACGATTCGTAAACATTACCCGTTAGCTTATTAAACTCAGGTACATTCCTTGTAACTGTAGTCGTAACATCTGATTTGTAGCTCATTTTATATTACTTGAAGTTTAATTTATCTGATTAATTAGTTGCCAATTTTTGTAATCTCTTTTGCGAAGCCTCAAACATATCGTTTGCTTTCGATTTCCACTTACTATCAGGATAATCGGTTTTAAATTCATGGTATGCAGAAACGGTTTCTGTAAAACGTTCTTGAAGTTTCGATTCAATACTATTCAGTGCCAAAAGATAGGAAGAACGAACTATTTTATAAAGTGCTTCTTCACGATATTTTGATGAAGGATAATCATGAATTACATTTTTGTAAGCAGCGATAGCTGATTTATAAGCCTCAGTATTGAAATATAGTTCTGCATTTTCAAAATCTTTTCTTTCCAGTTTTTCTCTTAACTCATCAATCAATCGGTTGCACTCTTCAATTTTTTTACTTTGGGGATAACGATCGGCAAAAAGTTGAAGTTCGGTAATAGCTTTATACGTATTGGTTTGATCTAATGAATATTTTGGAGAGCTTTGGTAAAAACAGTATGCATGCATGAAAGAACATTCTTCAGCAAACTCGCTGTTTGGATAAGTCTTGGAAAAATTATCGAAATCGTAAGCAGCCGTTTCAAAATCGCCAATACGATAATTTGTATAAGAGTAATAATAATAGGTCTGCTCTGCTTTTTTTGTTCCTCGATAAACTGTTATAAGTTCTTCAAATAACGGCAAAGCTTTATAATATTCTCCTTTATTATAAAGTTTAATCGCATAATCGCTTTTAGAATCCATGTCGCGCGATTTCAGCATGCGGCTATAATCAGTGCACGATGACATGGTAAAAAGCACTAGCAAGAAGAATGGGAGAACCTTGATTTTCATTAGCCGGCAAAGATAGATTTTTTAATCAAAAAACGAAAGAAAGACACAAAGAAAGGTTGCCATTTCACTTCTTTTAGAAGCTATTGACAACCTTTCTAACGATAACTTTGAATATTTTATTTTTTAACGATTTTTCGAGTTATTGTTTGTTCTCCATTAGTGATGTGAACGATATAAATTCCGGCCTTCAATTGACTACCAATTTGGATCTCATCTTTCGAATTCATCTGCTCCTTTTGAAAAACCACCTGGCCTAAAACATCCGAAACTATTAATTTAACTGAATTGCCATAAATTCCTAATTGATAAGCAATTGTAATATTATTATCGAATGGATTTGGATACGTTGAAAACGCTTCGACTACCGGATTCTTAGGAACGCTATTTATTAAATTACCTGTCACTTCAAATTTGTCGAGCGCGCCTTCTACGATATTTCCAGGTGTATTATCAACTACTTCAATAATCAATCTCATTGTGGAAGTTACAGCGAGCAATGAACTAGCCACTACTGAATGTTGAACCCAAGTACCATTTGTTGGATCGTTTGGAGAAATGTTTTCGATTCTTACTGTCGTAGTTCCATTCGACAACGAAACTTTCATCGTGTCGTTTGGTGTACCTACCCCATTTATACAAAGGTATCTTCTGAAATAACTTACTGTTGGCGATTGATAAATTGTACCATCGAAAATTGGAGAAGTCAAAATTGTATTTCCATTGTCCACATCCGAACTGTTATACGGTGCTCCACCATTGTCGGTCACAAAACATGAATCACCACAATCGCCGGCAACATCAAATTGAGGATTGATCTCTGTATTATTCCCATCGTAAGTACCAGTGGGTTCACCTCTTTCCCAAGAATTAGCACTGGTTCCCGACACACTCCATCCATTGTTAAAAGAAAAATCATCGTAGTATCCCTGTGCAATTTGAGCAAATATTGGATTTCCATGAATCACAGATTGCAACTGACAGCTAGTTCTATAACCCCACTTACCTGCATAAACAATATAATCGTCAGGCACTACAGCAGAGAAACTAATATTACCTGATAGATCGGCTTGTGTTTTATAAACGAGACCATTGGAAGAAGCAATAACAACATCTGCATTTGCAACAGGAAGACCAGTTAGGCTATCAACCACCGAACCCGTAAAAGCAAATGTTTGAAAAGGTACTAGCTGAACATTAAGAGCAGCAACTATTCCATTTGCCATCATAACTCCAGTAATTGTTTTTGAGTAATATCCTGATTTACTAAAACGGACATCATACGTTCCTGCGGTTGCTAAACCGGTTTTATAATCGCCACTGTTGTCCGATGATTTTGTAATAGTTGTTGAAAGAATTTCGATCAATGCTCCGGAGATTATATTTCCTGTTACAGAATCCGTCACATTACCTTCAAGGTAACATCCACGAATATAAGTTGGAGTA
This sequence comes from Bacteroidota bacterium, assembly GCA_043747595.1. Taxonomy (GTDB): domain Bacteria; phylum Bacteroidota; class Bacteroidia; order AKYH767-A; family 2013-40CM-41-45; genus JADKIH01. The sequence continues at coordinate 10,395 of JAYTOX010000002.1, forward strand.
AGAACAAATAATCCGTTATCGATATCCGAAGCAACAATATTTCCTGAAGGCAAATAAGGATCTACACCCCAACATCCATTGAATCCATTGCCAGAACCTTGTGCGTAAGTATCGTAATGACCAACTTCAATAGGGTTGTCGGGTCGACTAACATCAGTAATCACTACACCTTCTTTATACCAGCTTGTTATTGCGTAATTATTTAAGATCTGAGTGTTATGGATAATAGCGCCTGAACCCGGAGCAGTTTGAAAGCGCGAAAGCTCTCGGATATTTGAAAGATTAGAAATATCGTATGCACCTAAGTACGATCCCGAATTTTCGTCGGTGGTAAAAAGAGTATGGTGATCGTCAGATAACCAAGTGTTGTGAGTGAAATTTGTTGGAGTAGTTTGCGTAGCTAATAGCACAGGAGCATTTTTATTTCTTACATCAACCACTGCAAAGAAACCGGTATTAATATGTGCTTCGTACATGGTATCATTTTCAACAATTCCATCATGTACATAAATATCATTTGGAGTACCCGGATAAATATATTGCCCTGCATATACCGGGCTGTTCGGGTTAATATTTAAATTCAAAAAAAGCGTATTCCCATTACCGATATTGCTTCCATAC
>JAYTOX010000003.1:0-76386 GCA_043747595.1 Bacteroidota bacterium
AATGATAATCTTAAAAAAAATATTATCCCCTAATAATTAAAGGCCAACCATGTTCCCAACCAACCCTGTTCAAAAATGCTTATGAATGAAATTTTAAAATATCATACTAGTTGTTTGTTGTGTGGAAAAACAACACTTAAGAATATTTTTGGCGATGAACACTTCATTACCCAATGTTCATCTTGTACTTTTGTTTTCAGCAGAGTAATTCCATCATTAAAAGAATTAGAAGATCACTATGATGAATATCCATTAGAAAATAAAATTTCCGAAATTACTTTAAAAAGATACAACACAATTCTTGATCTATTTGAACCGTTTAGACAATCAGGAAAATTGCTTGAATTTGGATGTGGGGAAGGTTTTTTTCTAGAAGAAGCACTTAAGCGAAAATGGGAAGTTGTTGGAATAGAAATCTCGGATAAACTTGTTAAGATTTGCAATGATAAAAATATATTAACTTACAAAAACCTAACACAAATACCTATTTCAGATAATAGCAAATTTGATATAGCGGTTTCCATTGAAGTGATTGAACATCTAACAAATCCGCAACCATATATGAAAGCGATCAATTCACTTTTAAGAAGTGGTGGAGGCTTGTATATGACAACACCTAATTTCAATTGTTTGTCAAGATTTATATTAGGAAAAAAGTGGAATAATATTGTATTTCCGGAGCACCTTTGTTATTATACCGTAAAAACAATGAAATCTATGCTAACAAATAATGGCTTCAAAGAAAAAAAATCACAAACCTTAGGTATTAGTCCGGCTCGTTACAAATATGCATTACTAAACTGGAAAAAGAAAAGAGAAGAAACTCCGATACCATACGACTACAATGAAAAAGACAGAGATTTCAGAAATAAAATGGAAGGCAACTATTTCCTATCTAAGCTAAAATTATTGATAAATGGCATTTTCAATAGAACTAGACTTGGCGAATCATTAAAAGTATTTTATATCAAGAAATAAAATGATTAAAATATCTGTAATCATACCAAGTTATAATCAAGGTTCGTACCTCGAAGAAACTATATTGTCTGTTATCAATCAGAATTATTCTAATTTGGAAATTATTTTGATTGATGGGAACAGTACAGATAATTCACTAGAAATTATTAAAAAGTATGAAACATATTTTTCGTATTGGGTGAGTGAAAAAGACCACGGTCAAAGTGATGCAATAAACAAAGGGTTTAAAGTAGCATCTGGCGAAATAATAACATGGCTGTGCAGTGACGATCTTTATACAACAAATTCGTTAGCAAAAGTGAATGAAATTTTTGAAACACTTTCACCTGAAATTGGATTAATTCACGGAAGTTCAATTATTTTTACCGGTAAAAAAATTATCAGAATAAATAAAGGTTCTGACGACGATAGTCTGGAGAACATTTTATCGGGAATGACATTTCCACAACCATCAACTTTTTTCAGAAGTTCATTGTTACAAAAAACTGGTTTACTTGATTTGAATTTGCATTTTGGTATGGACTATGATCTCTTTTGTAAATTTGCAATTATTACGAAATTTAAAAGCATTGATTTTTGTTTTTCAAAATATCGCTTACATTCAGAAAGTAAAACTGTTTCGGCAGTATCTAAGTTTATTGACGATTGGTCAAAAGTATTTAGTAGCATAATTAAAGCAGGAGGGTTTAATTCTATCATTGATACATTAGAAAAATTAAATATTAATCATAGCGATAATGAATCCACACTAATTTTTTTCAAACAACATTTCGACTCAAATAATATAAATCAAGAACGCCTTCTATATAGGTTTCTTGTTTTTGTATTGAAATACGATTACGAGTCAAAACGATTTGATAGAGCAAAAATAATTGCAAACTACCTTCGAAAAGAATTACCTATCCATTTATTGAGAGAACCTGAGATTAATAAAATCGCATGGAGAACACAATTTCCGCCTTTATTATTGATCGTTGCAAGGAAAATCTCCAGAACTTTTTTTTACAGATGAAAATAGCTTTCTTAACATCACATATTAACCAATCAACACAGTGGAATTGGTTTTCCGATGAATTAATTAATCGTGGAATACCTCATATTCATATAATTATTAATAGTAACTATCCTTTGCTTGCAGATGATTTAAAAGCAATGGGCGTGAAAGTATATTACCTAAAACATACAAATTTTTTTCATTTCTTTTCTAACTTTTTTCAAGTGTGCTATATTTTATTAAAAAATAAAATAACCTTGGTTCATACTGAATTACCTTATGGAAATCTTGTCGGGCAAATTTCAGCATGGGCATGTGGTATTAAACTCAGAGTTTCAACATGTGGAAATACAACATGGGCATACGATTTCAAAAATAAGAAGCAATTACTCATCGACAAAATTACTTATCTGCTATCGAAAAAAATTATTGCACTTACAGAAGAATCGAAAGAATTTTTAATAAAAAACTATCATATACCACCAGAGAAATTAATAATTATACATCATTCCTTACGTTCTGAAGATTATATTTTTACAGATGAAAGTAGATTTATTAAATTAAGAGAAGAATTAAATTTAGAGACTGGAACATTTATTATCGGGATGGTCGCCAGATTTGAGTTTTGGAAAGGGCATATTTTTGCCATTGATGCTTTTAGAAAATTATTAAAGGAGTATCCTAATGCAAGACTTTTGATTTTCGGGAGTAAAGGTGAAAGTTTCGATTCAGTAATGAGGCATATTCAAAACTACGATTTACAGGATCATATTATTTACAAAGGTTTTGTCTCTGATAATATTGCATTATTCCGTTTGTTTGATGTACATGTACATGTTCCAATAAAATCAAATAGTGAAACTTTTGGAATAAACATTATGGAGGGAATGATAAGTGGATGTGCGCAAATTTTAACACTCGCCGGCATAAGTTGCTTTACGGCAAGAGATGAAGAAAATTGTTTGGTTGTACCTTATTCATCATCAGAAGCGATCTACATTGCATTAAAAAGATTAATTAATGATCCTGAATTGAGAAAAAGATTAGGACAACAAGCAAAAGAAGATGCTTTAAAACATTTCCAATACTCCACAAAAGTTCAAAAGCATCTTGACCTATATGAAAGTTTACGCCTTGAAATGCAAAAATGAGACCTCCATTTTTTTCAATAGTAATTCCTGTCTATAATCGGAGTAATCTGCTGATTAAAAGCTTAGACTATTTACTTAATCAGACCTTTACAGATTTTGAGTTAGTGTTAATCGATGATGGAAGCACTGAAGATGTTTATAATTCCATACTACCATTATTATTAGATAATCCAAAATTTTATTACATAAAGCAAGAAAATAAGGAACGTGGTGCTGCACGAAATAATGGTATTTCAAACGCAAAAGGCGAGTACATTGTTTTATTTGATTCTGATGATTTTATGCACAAAAATCATTTAGAAATATTGTACAAAGGAATTCAAGATTACAACTTCCCTCCTTTTATCGCAACCAAATTTGATTTTATTGACAACCATGGATTAATTTACAAATCAGATATTCAAAAATATCAAGAAGGGAAATATGATTACAGATTATTTTTGAATGGAAATCCATTAGCTTGTAATATTTGTTTCAAAAGAGGATTAAGCGAGTTTATTTTATTTGAAGAAGATAAAAAATTTGCAATAAAAGAAGATTGGATGTTTTTAATAAGTAATTTAAAAAAACACCTCTTGATCTTATTGGACAAAACAACAATAACAATGTATGATCATGATGGAAGATCCATGCGATCAGGCAACAATAAAATAATAAAAAAGACAATACAAGCAACGGAATGGATTATGCATAATGTAGCTCTTTCCAAGCCTGAAAAAGAAAAATTATTGGCACATGAAAACTATTTTTGTGGCATACATTCCTACCTCGACAATGAAAGAAAAGATACAATTCAGTTTATCTTTAGGTCGATAAAATATGGTGGGATAAAAGTGAAGTATCTAATCTTATTGGCAAAAGCAATTATAGGAAGGAGAATAATTTTAAAATTAAAATTAGCTCCATGAATAAAAATATTTTGATAATAACGCAATGGCCCTATCGAGATGCACTTATTCAAGCATATACTTTACCTTATGTTAAAATTATTCGCGAGAATATTGCATCTGAAAATAAAATTATTCTTGTAACATTTGAAAACGGAGATGACAAAAAAATTATTAATCAATTATCAGAAGATTCATCTGAGCTTGATAAAACAGGAATACAATTAAGAAAATTCCAGTATCCCGGCTCATCAATTATTTTGTTCTTGAAGTCGTTTCCTATTCTATTTAATTTAATCAAAGAAATACGAAAGGAAAAAATAGATATTATTCACGCTTGGTGTTCACCTGCTGGAAGCTTAGGCTTTTTGCTTTCTGTACTTACCGGTAAAAAATTAATCATCGATAGTTATGAACCACATGCAGATGCAATGGTTGAAAATTTAACCTGGAAAAAAAGTCAATTCAAATATCGCATCCTTTCTTATTTTGAAAAGAAACAATCCAAACATGCCAGTGTAATTATTAGTGCTACAGAAGGCATGAGACAATATGCTCAGAAAAAATATGGCTTTACAATTAAAAATTTTCTAGTAAAACCGGCATGTGTAGACTTATCAATTTTTAATACGAATAAAAAAAAGGATCCTGATTTAGTAAAAAAGTTTGACTTCGAAAATAAAATAGTGTGTGTTTATGCAGGTAAATTTGACGGAATTTATCTGAGTTCGGAAATATTCGACTTCTTTAAAGCAGCACAAGATAAATGGGACGATCGCTTTAGAGCATTAATACTCACAAACCATAACCAACAAGAGATTAAGGCATGGGCCGCAAATGCCGGTTTAAATGACATGAACTATCAATGTCTTTTTGTGCCTCATTATGATATCCCAAAGTATATGGGATTGGGCGATTTTGCGATTACACCCGTTAAGCCAATTCCTACAAAACGGTATTGTTCACCAATTAAGGATGGCGAATATTGGGGACTTGGATTACCGATTGTTATAACAAAAGATATCAGCGACGATTCTGACATTATCGAAAATAATAATATTGGAGCAGTTTTAAAAAATTTATCTGTGAGTGAATATAAAAATGCGCTTTTGAAAATTGAACATTTACTTGTTGATCCCGAAAAATTAGCTGCAAAAATCCATCTCGTAGCAGAGAAATATAGAAGTTATGATATTGCAAAAGAAGTATACAATACTATCTACACAGAAAACAAATATAATTTGTAGTACGTTTTTTGCTTTCAATATTTTTTTGCTTCCTCTTCCAATAATTCCTTGTATGTACTTGATATAATGATTAGACTGATCACATAGAATGGTATGGCGGGGATTTTATATCTTACTAAACTACCAAAATTTGAGGTGGTGAGTCCAACAGAAAATGCAAAGAACAAACTGAAGTAAACGGTAAAAAAAAGTATTCGATGTCGAAACATCAATCGGAAGAGGTTGTAGATTCTAAGTTTAATAAGTAGGTAAATTGTAAAGACCAACATAATTAAATTTTCAATTCCTGAAAGAAACATAGTAACGTTATACGTTTCCCACACATAAGGTCTAAATAATGCAGCGTTAATTGCTGCTGGCATTTTGCTAAGTATTCCACTAATAGTAGGATCAAAATCACCAATATCAAAAGCAGAACCCTGGTAGTGTTCACTTTTAAGATCCATCTGTGTAGTCACTGCTTTATCGAGTACGTTATCTAATGAATAGTCGCCCAAAAAACCACTCATTAAGTTCAACATTAAGTATCCGCACACCAATGAGAAAGTAATTAAAAATGGAGTTGACAACGATTTTATTAAGTTGTTATTAACTCGCTCTAATTGAATTCCACCAAACCACAATATAGACCCTGGCAATAAGGCAAAGAAGATATATGGTTTAATCCAAATTAAAAGCACAGAGCTAAGAACAATGAAAAATATGTTCTTAAGGTAAGATTGTTTTTTAGTAAGGAGAATAAAGTATGAAGAAGAATACAAGCAAACAGCAGCAAAAGTAATTGTGTCTTTTAGCAATCCGGAACCCCAAAAGAATACAGAAGGAATAAATAACAAAGCGACTGCGAATTCCCAAACTAAGCGAGGAAATTCTAAAATCAAAACTTGATACAATCTCCAAATTGCCCAATAACTGATGTAGGCCAGCAAGATTGTCATGCCAATAAAACTTTTAAAAGATGCAAAGCAAAGAACAAACGTTAATTTCACAACAGCTCTAGCGTGAGGATCAAGAAAATACTGGAAGTAACCAGTATTATTATCCAATTCAAAATATAAGTCGGTATTAGGACCCATCATATAATTTGAAATATTGAAAATAGATTTTTCTCCTAAATTTAAAAGTACAATGCAATCATTGTAGTAATTAAGAGTATCTCCATATCCATAATAAAGTGCATACACTAGGCAAACAGCAATTCCCCCAAAAATTTTGACAGCCAAACCATAGATATAATATTTATAGCTAGAATTCGTCTCAATGTTCGCCAATTGTTTTTTCTTAGCAATCAAGTAAATGACCACAATAAAAATAACAGGAACAATTAAATCGATAAATGAAAGATAATCTTGCATGGCTCAAATCAGGAACTTGACAAAGTTAACAATCTTTAGAACTTATTAATCGTGATGATATGACTCGTTCTTGAGGATCGTCATACCTCGATATACTTGCTCAATTAAAAGCAATCTGATCATTTGATGCGTAAATGTTAAATCGGATGCCGAGAGCACAAAATGAGCTTTCGATTTCAATTCATCCGAAACACCATACGCACCGCCGGTAATAAAGAGTAGCCTATTTGTCCCGGCAAGCATCTGTTTTTCCATAAAAGTTGCAAAGTTTCTTGAAGTAAACTGCTTCCCACGTTCATCGAGTAACACAATGTAATCGCGAGCCGCAATTTTCGATAAGATTAACTTACTTTCCTCCTCTATAATTTTCTCTCGAGTTTTATAAGCTGAGGCAGCCAAAATCAAAATATCAGACTGAACATAGTTTTGCAATCGCTTGAAATAGACTTGAATCCCCTCGATCAAGTATTTCTCCGTTGTTTTGCCAATGAAAATAAACTCTATTTTCATTTTCCTTTTATTAAGAATGTATTCATAACGATAAGATGTTCATAAACATAGTAAATATTACCAATTTATGCACCCAAATCTACTATTTTAGCTTCAAACTAAATGATCTGTGGCTTGATATTTGCCACCACCGAAGTACAATACCAAAATGAAAAAAATCACCTCTCTCTTAGCCCTTTTCTTAATTATCGGATCATCATTCGCAATGGATGTGTACGATGAAATTTCATTTTCAATAAGAAGCGGTGATTCAAAACAACTTTCTTCTTTTTTCGGCCCTACACTCGACTTAACCATCATCAACAAAGAAGATGTATACAGCAAAGCACAAGCAGAATTGGTACTTAAAGATTTTTTTAGCAAGAACACACCCAAAACATTTACGATCATTCATAAAGGAGCTTCACCGGAAGGCACACAATATGCCATTGGTAGCTTAGTTACTACGAATGGCAAAACGTTCAGGACATCCTTTTATATTAAAAGTTCAAATGGTAAAAATATTCTCCAAGAACTACGCTTTGAATCAGAGTAAGAGAAAAGAATATTCTCTATTAATTGATTAGAAAATTGACACCAACTTTTCTTCAAATTAGGCATGGTCACCTAATAAAAAGGCACCCTACTATCGTTGTTACTCAACATCTAAAAGGCCATTAAATACTGATAACCAGTTATTTAATATCTGAAATATTTAATAGATGTTTTACAAATACAATCCGTCTTTTCATATCACGATAAGTTCTCTAACCGATTTTTATCTTTGTGAATATCTTCATTTATATCATAATCAGTTCTTGCTAATTGATTGTTAATTTCACGCACATGAGTATAATTACAAACGAAAAAAATCACTACGGTTTAACGGTAGATGAATTCATTGAACAGGCTCTTAAAGAAGATACTGGCGATGGCGATCACACCTCACTATCAACTATTCCTGAAGAACTACAAGGCAAGGCAAATGTAAAAGTAAAAGAGAAAGGAATTATTGCAGGGTTGGAAGTTGCTCGTTTAATATTTACAAAAGTAGATCCGAGTATTGATTTGGAATTTTATACTACAGAGGGAAAAGAAGTAGAAGTTGGTGAAGTTGTAATAAGTGCACAAGGAAGTGTACGATCGCTCTTACAAGCAGAACGATTGGTATTAAATTGCATGCAGCGAATGAGTGGAATTGCTTCCCTCACAAAAAAATACGTAGATGAGTTAAGAGGAACACAAACGAAAGTATTAGACACTAGAAAAACGACTCCTAATTTTCGTTATTTTGAGAAGCAGGCAATAAAAATTGGTGGTGGTGAAAATCATCGATTTGGTTTATACGATATGATTTTAATAAAAGATAATCATGTAGATGCAGCAGGAGGAATAAAAAATGCCATACTACGTGCCAATGAATATTTATTTAATCAAAGCAAGAAATTGAAAATTGAAATTGAAACGAGAAACCTCAAAGAAGTGAACGAAGTGCTTTCACTTGGGAAAGTTGATCGGATAATGTTAGATAATTTTTCACCGGTTGATTTAAAGGCAGCAATTACACTAATAGGAAACAAATTTGAAACAGAAGCTTCGGGAGGAATAACGCTAGAAACTATTCGGTCATTTGCATTAACAGGAGTAAATTATATTTCAGTTGGTGCATTAACCCATTCTTATAAAAGTTTAGATATTAGTATGAAAATTGAAAACTAAAGTGGGTAGGTCAAAATTTCAAAAAATAATATTGGTAACACTCCGCTACCTAATTCAGTCCGGGCCGATCCAGTCGTTCTTGGCATATACAAAACGAGTAGCATTACCGGGATTTGACAATATGCCAATTTACAATGTCGGCGAATTTTTTATTACGGGAATTCAAAAAGGAGGTATTGTAACTAGAGCACAAGCGTTAGCTTTTAGCTTTTTTCTAGCATTATTCCCGGCGACCATTTTCCTATTTTCATTAATCCCATACATACCAATCAATAATTTTCAAAACCAATTATTGGAGATTATAGAAAAGATGTTGCCATCTGCGGCGTACCAAAGTGCAAGAACAACTATTATCGATATAGTAAAAATTCAACACGGCAGTTTATTGTCTGTCGGATTTTTATCGGCGCTTTACTTCACTACAAATGGATTCATGACATTAATGCGTGGTTTCAACAGTTCATATCATGTTACAGAAACTCGTTCAGCATTCAAACAACGAACAGTAGCAGTTGTATTAACTCTCATTCTTTCAATTTTAGTTTTAATTGCAACAACTTTAATCATCTTCTCTTCAACTGTTACAAAATACTTAGTTACTAAAAGTATTTTGAAATCAAAAACGCAAATAGCCTTAATCTTGTTAGGTAAATGGGCTATTGTACTATTACTTTTATTTATCGCAATTTCGTTTTTATATTATTATGCTCCTTCCTCTAAAAAGAGATGGCGATTTATTTCTGCAGGATCAACTTTTGCTTCATTACTATCTATATTCGTTTCAACAGGTTTTGGATATTTTGTAAATAATTTTGGATCCTATAATAAAATATATGGATCCATTGGGACTCTGATAGTAGTGATGTTATTTATGTATTTTAATTCACTAATATTGATTTTAGGATTTGAACTCAATGCAAGTATCGATAATGCCAAGAAAAAAGTTCAATTAACAAAGACCGGAAAATGAAAAAAAATACATTCGCTATCCTCCTATTTTTATGCTACAGTAATATTTTTGCGCAGTCTGATCTAAAAGCCGGATTAAAACTAAAATCAGAAAAAAAGTGGGCTGAATCGTTTCAAGTATTTCAACAATTATTAAAATCAGACAGCAGCAATGTTGAATACCTAACAAACGCTGCGTATTTGTATTGCAAATTGGGAAACTTAAAGACGTCAAATAGTGAGAAACAAATCTATTTTCAACGTGCTGAATACCTTTCGCGCAAAGCAATTTTCCTCCAAAATAATAGCGCACATGCACATTACACTTTAGCTCTTGCTCTTGGTAGGATAAATGAGAACGCCTCAAGTAAACAGAAAATTGCAAATGCAAAAGTTATAAAACAAGAATGCGATGAGGCAATAAAATATGATCCAAAATTGGCCGGGGCTTATCACATTTTAGGACGCTGGCATAGAACAATTGCAAATTTCAACTTCATTGAAAAAGCTGCAATTAATACTTTGTATGGAGGAGTACCTGAAGGTGGTTCGTATGAATCGGCTATTGCAAATTTTTCGAAAGCTATAGCGTTAGAACCTGACGACATTTTACACAAATTCGAATTGGCAGAAACCTATCGCGAAAGAAATAATAAAGGAGACGATGTTTTGTCGAATGTTTGGTTTAAAAAAGTACTCGAAATGAAAGCAATCGACGAGAACGACAAAACTTATCAGAAGGAAGCGGCGGAAAAAATAAAGTAAAATATTTGCTAACCGTTTACTCAACTATCCTTTTATTTTCAATCGAAAATTCGAGAGTATACTGTGAAATTCCGGAACTATTTTCAATGCATATACTAGTCCAATGTATGCAAGCGTTGTAGCACCAATTCGAACAGCCATATCTAAAATTCTGTTGGTTAAATGTGGAATAAAATAGATTGTAAAAAAGATACCAATAATTACAGATAAGACTTGCAGATTTTTTTTATTGAAGGGTTGTAATTTAAAAAACCAATAAACAGTAATGAAGAGCATAGTATTATAAATTACTGATGCACATGTCGTAGCTATTGCGGCACCAAGAATTCCGTAATGAGGAATAAAAATTCGCTGTAATAAAATTAATAGTACAGCCAATGTAATCAAGTAAACTGCGCCATATCGATATTTATCGGAGTTCAATAAAATAGGCGAATTCAGACCGGTGGCCATATTAAATAAAGTTCCGATTGAAATAATAAGTACAACAAATTCACCTTGCTGAAAACCATCGGGCAAGAAAGTGAGTAACGTATGTATATTTAGGTTAATCAAAAGAAATAAAAATCCACCCAGTAGAAACATGTAGAGCGAAGATTTATGATATATCTCATCGATCTGACTTTTATCGCCCGATGTCCAAGCAAAAGATATTTTCGCCGAAGCAATTCGGTCAAGAGCATTTAGCGGAGTTTCTATCACTGTCGGAATAAAAGCAGCTACGGTATAAACACCTACAGCAGATAGAGAAATATACTTTCCAATCATTAAGGAGTCGAAATATTTTAATCCAATAGAAGCAACACTAGCAAACCAAAGCAGAAGCCCGTAACGAATTAGATCAAACATTTTTTTTTCTCGAAACGATTCCCAATCAATTTTAAATCCCGGGCGCTCAAATGAAAATATATATACTATCAATAAAAGTAACTGAACTCCATAAATCATAACAAATGAAAAAATGAATTGATCCAAATTGATCCACCTTAGGAAATAAATACTTACAACAGCGATTGTCATTAGTCTAACTCCAACATCATTAATAAAAGAGGGAATGGTTGATTTGAAATTGGCATTACAATAAACAGAAAGCACAGAAATAAAAGCATTAAAAAAAATGAGTGGAAATACATAATTGAAAAACTCTAAGAGTAACGGCGATTCTTTTCGATAAGAGTTAAGTATAAAATCCTTTAAGAGATATATTGTTAACGCAGAAAAAACAAATCCGATGATTGGAAACAAATTCATGAAACCAAAATAGCCATGATGCTTTTTTTCATCATCTTTAAACAGAGGGAAATATTTCAAAGTTGCATTCCCAATACCAAGAGGTACAAACATAGCAACCAACAGTGCAAAGGAGTATAAGATTCTAGTTAATCCTAATTCTTCCTTAGTAAGAAAGTGGGGCTGTACAACAACAAGGTTCACGAATCCAATAAGGATTCCGAGATAACCTGTAATTGTGTTTTTAATACCTTGACGTCTGATGACACCCATACATTCTAATTTGTCACTTAATAAATATTACATCCATTTGTGATACCACTGTTGGAAAATAAAAATAAACCAAATTCGCTCGAAGTTTTCCAACGAACCGTTGAGATATGATTGACGGATAGGAATTATAGCTTGTACATTTAACAGCCCTGATTTTTCTAAAGCTTTATCGTTCATGTATTCCATGAATAAATTCTTTAGCTCTCCCCTACACCATTTTTCAACTGGCACACCGAATCCCATTTTAGGTCGCTCCATCAACTGACGTGGAACGTAAGAATGCACAATATCTTTTAATATTATTTTTTGCTTCCCTTCTTTCATTTTGTAAGCAGAAGGAAGTTGAGCCACGAATTCAGCAATTCGATGATCCAAAAATGGTTCACGGCCTTCCAAGCTTACAGACATAGACGCTCTATCCACCTTGTGCAAGATATCATCAGGCAGGTACGTATTAAATTCGAGTGAAAGTATTTTTGTAAGAAGGTCAACATTTTTTTCTGTAATCCGCTCATCGAAAGCTGACGATGGAAAAGCTACAGGATTTGTTAGCAACGAAGAAAGTTCTTTTTCAGTATATGTCTGATTGATGATATCAAACATCTCCTCGCCTGTTCTACTTTCCAGCAATCGTTTCAATTTATTCTTACGATCCGGTTTACTTAAATTATGTTTCGAATCACCTATAAAATTTGCCGATAAATATTTAAATGCCGTTGGAACTGAATTTAGTTTTTTAATTTGGTCAAAACTTTTCAAATGGCGTGGATAACCTCCAAACAATTCATCACCACCATCGGCAGACAAGGCCACAGTAACATGTTGGCGAGCAATTTTGCTGACTAAAGTTGTAGGAATTGCAGAAGAATCGCCAAAAGGTTCATCGTAAATATCGGGAAGCAACGGAATTATTTCTTGGGCTTCTTTAAAAGTGCAATAGTATTCGTGATGATCTGTTTGTATATGCTTAGCAACTTCTTTAGCGTACACTGCCTCATTAAAGCCGGGTTCATCAAATCCGATTGTATATGTTTTTATTAGCGTATTGTTAGTCTTTTGAAGAATCGCAGCAACGCATGTACTATCATAGCCTCCGCTCAAAAAAACACCTACAGGAACATCAGCAATTAAACGATAATTAAAAGCTGAAACCAAAAGCGATTCCAATTGTGCTTTTGCTTCCTCGTAATTAATTTTTAATTTTTCCTTGATAGCGTTCTTTTTGACATTCCAATAGCTATGAGTTTTTACTTTTTTAGTGCTGAGGTCTAATTCAAGCCAATGACCTGGATTAAGTTTAAACACATTGGTAAAAATAGAAGAAGGCGCGGGAATGTATCCATGCTGAAAAAAAGAGGCTAAAGCTTTTTCATCAATTTTTTTTTCAAACTTTGAATGTGCATGAAAGCATTTTAATTCAGAGGCAAAAAGAAATAAGTCGTCTTTATGATAGTAGTAAAACGGTTTAACACCCACACGATCTCTGAAGCAAACTATTTTATTGTTACTCACATCAAAAATAACAATTGCAAACATACCGATGAATCGTTGAACGCATTCATTTCCCCATTGTTGGTAGGCTTTTAAAATAACTTCTGTATCGCTTGTGCTGATAAATGAATGATCTAAAGCGATCAATTCATTTTTAATTTCATTGAAGTTATAAATCTCTCCATTGAAAACAATCCAATCGTTACTCTCCAAATTTTTCATTGGTTGATGTCCCAACGGACTCAGATCTATGATGGCAAGCCGCCGAAATCCAAAACCGATGGTAGCGTTTTGCAAATCAAATAGCTCTTCACCTTCATCATCCGGACCACGATGAATGATACACTTTGTCATCAATTTAAGCGTATTGACGTCAGAGTGCTTTGAAAAATCGATAAATCCTGTTATTCCACACATAGTAAGACGGCTAAACTACACAAAAAAAATGCTAATAAGATAGAATTTTAAAGGATTTGGTTATTTTCACCGTCGATTACGACTATGGAAGAAATAGAGATTACCCAACAGCAAGCCGGCGATAAAGCCGGGGAAGAGTACTGGACACAATTTTGGAAAAATTTCGAATTGCCGGCACCAATGAACATTCATTCATCGAATGTAAATGAATACCCAAATCGATTACTGCATCGGCTCTTTAAAAAATCTTTTAAAGAAATAAAAACTGACGGTAAAAAGCTTTTAGAAATTGGCTGTGGAAATTCTGTTTTCCTAAGCTATTTTAAAAAGGAGTTTTCGTTTGATGTATATGGTTTAGACTACTCAGAATTTGGATGTAAGCAAACGGAAAAAATTCTAGAGAGGGATGGAATAAAAGGGAAAATCATACTTGGAGATGCATTCAATCCACCAAATGATTTAATCGGACAATTTGACGTTGTCTGTTCATTTGGAGTTGTAGAACATTTTGAAGATACCGCAGGAACATTGACTGCCTTTTCCAAGTTTTTAAAGCCGGGAGGAATATTAATTTCTTCGATACCAAATATGAAAGGAGCAACAGGGTTGTTGCATAAATGGCTGAACAAACCGGTGTATGACATTCATGTGCCGCTTGATAAAAAAGACATGAAAGTTGCAATAGAACGAGCAGGCCTTTTTCCGTTGGTGAATGAATATTTTCTTGCTTTGAGTTTTGCAATTACACTAGAAGGGAGAGACGGAAAAAAAATACCTTATTATGCGCTTAAAAAATTCTTTGTAAAGACCATTCGTTATACTTCAAAATTAGTATGGATAGTTGAGAACATAACCCATCCTTTACCGGCAGGAAAATATTTATCGGGCGGTATTTTTACCGCTGTCAAAAAACAAGGATGAAAAAATTAAAGGCGCTTTACTTTTTTGTTGGCAGATCTTCATTTGTAGATAAAGACACTGAAATGTTTAGTGAAAAATTTATTGTTCAAAAGTTCAATTTCGAATTTGAAGCAAAGTGGAAAATTCCGTTTCAATTAATCAGCCAATTTTTATTTTTGTTGATTCATATTTTCACATCTCAAATAGTAATTATTCAGTTAGCCGGTTTTCATTCGGTGTTACCCGTAGTGTTTGCAAAATTGACAGGAAAAAGATCTGTGATTATTGCTGCCGGTACCGATTGCCATTCCTTCCCTTCTATCGGTTATGGCAATTATCAGAAATGGCTTTTATCTATTGCAACCAAATTTTCATTTAAAAATTGTAATCTTATTATCCCTAAACATGAATCGTTGTGGCTCTCAGATTACACTTACGATTCATCTGATTATGATAAGCAAGGCATCAGTTATTTTATACCCGGAATAAATACCCCGCATATTGTTGTAGAGAATGGCTTTGATTCGAATCGATTTAAAAAAACAGTACTTGCAAAGAAAAATAGTTTTATTACTATCAGCGGATTATTAAATAGAGAATCGCAACGGAAATTAAAAGGAATTGATCTCATTATTGAAGTGGCAAAGTCACTTCCGGAATGCAGCTTTACAATTTTAGGAGTTACTAAAGATGCAATTTTTAGTGAACTACCTACAAACATTAAATTAGTAAGTGCCGTTCCGAATAATGAGCTGCCTGATATTTTATCGGAGCATCAGTTTTATTTACAGTTGTCGATGGCCGAAGGATTTCCAAATGCCTTATGTGAAGCTATGTTGTGCGAATGTATTCCGATTGGCTCTTCAGTTTTCTCGATTCCCGAAATAATTGATGATACAGGATATATTTTAGAAAAAAGAAATTCAGCAGAGCTGGTGCATTTGATTAAAAAAATTCAGCTAGATAATAATTCGATGAAAGGTCAAATGGCAAAACAAAGAATTTGTAATAACTACACATTGAGTAAGAGAAAGGAAAAACTTTTGGCCATACTCGAAAAGTATTGAAGCATATTTTAATAATTATCGCATCAAATTAATATATCCTTTTCTCACTTCACTTCCATTTTTGAGCAAATAGACATACATATCATTTGGAATTTGTGAACCATGATATGTACCATCCCACTCCATTGTGGAAGCATCATCATTTTTATAGATTTGAGTTCCCCAACGATTAAATATTTCGATTGAATAAATAACACAAGGCCTAAATGCGCTCAATGCAAAATAATCATTCTTTCCATCACCATTTGGAGTAAAAGAATTGGGTATGTATAAAATTTCTCCAAGCAATGTTTCTGCCGATACTTTTTTGGAAGTAGAATCGATACAAGTAGATTCTTTATTTACGATAAGGCGAGTGGTATAATCACCTTCATTCGCATAACGATGAATAGGATTTTTAACTGAACTAGTTGAACCGTCACCAAACTCCCAATAATAAGAGACAGCATTGTTAGTAACGTCGTAGAAGTTAACATTTCCCGAACATGAGTCTTGAACAACAGAATATTTTGCATTTTTAAAAGAAGTAAAATTTATATTCTTCGTTATTTTCTGATCACAGTGATAAAACGATGTAGTGGTTAAAGTAACGGGAACAGTTCCGGAAATTTCATAAATATGCGACGGAGAATTATCAGTCGATACGTTACCGTCACCAAAATCCCAATTATAAGTAGCACCTAACTTTGAATAATTAGTAAAATAAACATTCGAATCGCAGTCAGCCACCAAATAACCGAAGTCACTAATCGGCAAAGGAGGAATATTTATGCTGATAAAGGACGTGTCAACACAAAATGAATCGGTGAAAACAATTTGCTGAATGGTGAAATCGCCCGCAGAACCAAAACGATGAGACGGCGATTTATCGAAGCCGATAGCACCATCACCAAAATCCCAACGAGAAGTAGCTTCATTCAACGACGAATCGACTGCTACAATGGAATATGAGCAAGTATCGAGTTGAACACTGAAATTAGAAACGGGAATTTTTTGAACAAAGATTTTTTTTGTGAGCGTGTCGTAGCAAGAAGAATCGGTTGAAGTAATTAATGTTACATCGTAGGAACCTTCGTGTGGATATACATGAGTAGGATTTGAGTCTAATGAATTAGTATTGTCACCAAAATCCCAATGCCAAAAACTTGCAACACCACCTACACCATACGATTTATCGATAAAGTTAAATGAATTATCACAATGCTTGTTTTGAATATTGTACTGTGCCAAGAAGACCGGATAAATGTGAACTAGACCGCGAGCAGTATCATTGCAATCGGGATTAATTCCTGAGTAGGCAACAAGTGTTGCGAGATAATCACCCGTATCAGAATATGCATAGTTCGGATTTTTAACTGACGAAGTATCGAATGGATTTGAAGGATCGCCAAAGCTCCATTGATATGTTGCAGCGTTATAACTCGTGTTGAGAAAATTAGCAACAAGGCTACCACAAGAAATAGTTGGAGAAAAGATAGAAGCGACAGTTAATCGTGGACAGCTAACAACATTCACTTGAAAATCGCGAAGCGTTTCACTGAGGAGAACACCGTTGCGATATTCCTTTACACTTACACCATAAACAAATTGCCCCAATGAGCTGGGAGTAGCCTTCAAGATTCCGGTAACCGAATCGATGTGGAGGGCAGTACCACCAAATACATTCGTTAGAGAATAAGGATTGAGATACACCACATGAGAATAAGGCGGGGAATTAGGAGGAGAAGGTTTTGGAATCGCCTGATCGGCGCCAGAATAAGGGACGAATAAAGAGTAAACTAATGAGTCGCCTTCGTAGTCGATAGCCGAATGATTGAATGTGAAAGGAGCATCTTTACAGATAAAAGTTGGAGGCCAGTTTACAAATTTAGGATTAGAGTTTACAGTAGTTATCGAAGGATCGGGAATGGTTGCAAAATAAGTAGCACCGGT
Organism: Bacteroidota bacterium; assembly: GCA_043747595.1. Taxonomy (GTDB): domain Bacteria; phylum Bacteroidota; class Bacteroidia; order AKYH767-A; family 2013-40CM-41-45; genus JADKIH01. The sequence continues at coordinate 17,844 of JAYTOX010000003.1, forward strand.
ACCTTGAACATTTGCAAGATTGATAATTGAACTATTTCTACAGCATCGTTGATACGCGATAGTATAACCACCGGGAATTGGAGGGAGCGTGGTAGTATAAGTGTAATTGGCTACTTCATAACATACATTTGTAGGAGGAATTAAACAAGGTGAATTAATAGCATTGGCAACTTGTTGTTGAGATGATATGTATACGCTGGAATTATAAATGAGATTATCGTTTACGTCGAAGATTCCAATACTTGCAGGATTATCAAATGGAGCCAAACCATTATAACAATCCCTATAAACAGTTAAGCTAATTTCGTAATTGTTGTTACCTAGGTAACGGTAATTCATTTCACCGCCTACAATATGAGTGGCAAAACCATTCAAAGAGAAGAAGAGGGAAAGAATGAAAAGAAATTGAAATTTTATTTTGTTGGGAAACATTTAAGATATCTTAAGGCGATAAAATTTCATTCCAGGAATTCGAGGAGATTTCCAATAACAAATATAAAAAAGTTAGCAAAAGAATGAAACTAAATTGGACAAATAGGTGAAAATCAGCTTTAAAAGACTCATTTGCGCCTATTCAATGGCATTAAATTAGGTGAGTGAGCTTTATAGAAATAAATCGAGCTATTTTTTGATAGCAATACTGAGAATAAAATAAAGCTGAGTTTTCCGGAATCATGAAAAGAGAACACTTATTTATAGATCTCGACACCTGAATTACCGGAAGCCGATTTCCATGCACGGTACATACCATCACTATTAAAAGAAAGCACACATTCGCCATTTGTGTCTAATGCAATTAATCCGCCTTCACCACCCAATTGAACAAGTTTAGAATGAACAACCAAAGCACAGGCATCGTTGAGCGAAAGACCTTTGTATTCCATTAAGCAAGAAACATCGTAAGCGACAACAGCACGCAAAAAGAATTCTCCATGGCCGGTACATGAAACAGCGCAGGTAGTATTGTTAGCATAAGTACCCGCACCAATAATGGGACTATCGCCAATACGATCGAAACGTTTATTTGTCATTCCTCCTGTAGAAGTAGCTGCAGCAATGTTTCCGTATTGATCGAGAGCGACAGCACCAACAGTTCCGAATTTTTTATCAGAGTGATCGAGTTGAAACGTATCAGTATTACGAATTTCTTGTAACTGATCGAATCGAAATTGATCGAAGAAATATTTTTCATCTTCAAAAGGAACATTCATTAGTCGAGCGAATTTTTCTGCTCCACCTCCACTCAATAATACATGATCCGACTTATCCATTACTAAGCGAGCCAAATTGACCGGATTTTTAACACCATTAATTCCGCAAACAGCACCAGCTTCCAGGTTTTTACCATTCATAATAGAAGCATCCATTTGATGGCTACCATCATTCGTAAAAACAGAGCCTTTTCCGGCGTTGAATAAGGGACAATTTTCAAGACTAATTACAGTTTGTTCTACAGCATCCAAAGACGAGCCACCATTCGACAAAACACTATAACCTAAATCTAACGCAGTTTGTAAGGCATTTTTGTAAAGCAGTTCCTTTTCAGGCGACATAGACGATTTTAGGATGGTACCGGCGCCTCCATGAAGAGCAAGGGCTATTTTTTTCATGCGAATAATCTTTAGTGACCACAAATAAAAGTAAAAGAGTGATGAGATTTTTGTAAAATGAAAATTAAAAATGGAAAAAAAATAAAACGAGAGCACTATTTTTTGATGAAAACAATTTTGATTACATCGCTCAAGAAAAACTTACATCATTTTAATTCCAAAGAGATAGCGAGAAAAATAAAATATAGGCTATAAACCTTGAAGGTTTCAATGATCAACACCTTTTTGCGATCGAAAGAAGCACATTTCTTACAAAAGCCTAAAAATCAATTTTGAGTCATTTCATGAACTCAATGAGGATGTAGTTTGCGAAGGCAGACAATAAAAAATCTGAAACTCATGAAAAACAAATACCTCTTAGTATTCATTACCATTCTCCTTTTAGCGACAAATGCACGGTCACAAGCACCGGCTTTCAGGGGAATTTACCTTGATGGATTTAGAAACATATTAGGTAATACAGTAAAAGAAGACAGTGTGCTACAGTATGCAGCCGACAGTTCATTTAACTATATTGCTTTATATGACCTTCAAACAATCAATTTCAGTAGTTCATCCTCGGTAAATACACTTGCATCGTTTATGAGAAAAGCGAGAGAAACCTATGGCATAGCCAATATAGGTGCTGTAGGAGAAAGCTATTCTACTTTCCTCAATAAGATCGCTCCTTATAATAATCAACGGACGAATGTGAATGAAAAGTTCAACGTATTCAATTTAGAATTTGAATTTTGGACAACCTCATCAGTAAATCCGGGTGGCGCATATTGTACAGCATACCTTCAACCAAATGGATGTAGCTGTGACAGCAGCGGAGGATTTAAATTCTTTATTTCAAACATGCATTTAATAGATTCATTGGCAGCGACGCAAGGAGCAATTTCTGAAACATATGTAGGATGGTTTAATCAAGGACAAGGTTCACAGATTCAGCGAAACGTAGATAGAGTATTGTTACATGCTTACAGAACAGATCCATCTTCAGTTTATGGGTACAGCAAAACACGATTACAATATTTAGCTTCAAACAATTCAGTAGTAAACGTTGCTCCTATCTTTTCTAATGAGTCAATATTCATGGGACCATGGTTAACTTCACATCAACAATCAGAAGCGTATACAAAATACAAGTCCGACTTTCAGGCAGACAATTCATCGTATGTTCAATATATAAACATGTTAGGTTACCAATGGTTTGATTATGGCTTTATGCCAAAGCCGGTACCGGGAACAGGCACAACAACATCAACATTTACTCCCACGATCGCAGCCTTAGGTGCAACCACTTTTTGTCAGGGCGAGAGTGTTACATTAACAGCAGGTGGAGGAACCGGATATCAATGGTCGAATGGTGCTACAACAACATCAATCACCGTTACAAATTCAGGTAACTACAACTGCCGAGTAACAAATAATGGAAGTTCACAATTTACACCCGACATAATCATTACGGTGAATGCAAGTCCGACGATTACAATTACACAAGGTGCGTTGGCCAGCAATCAGATTCCAATTACTTCAAATGCAGATCCAATGGCAGGCACAGTGCAAGGCTATCAATGGAAATTAAACAACAACAACATTGTAGGGTCAATGGGATCAACATATACCGCAACAGCATCAGGCGATTATTCGGTGGTACTCACAAATACACTTGGTTGTTCCATGACATCCAATACCGTTACCTGTTCCGTTCCAACACCCGTTAGTTGTTCACTAACAGTGCCGGGAGGATTAGTTGCCACAGCAGAGAGCAATACGACAGAGCGGTTAACATGGGGAGCAATACCATCATCAGACTCAATAGTAATACGATACAAACCTGAGACATCGCAAGTTTATCGTTATATTACTTTACCGAATCTTGGTCAGCTAACATTGGTACTTACAGGGCTTACACCAAATACAAAATATCAGTGGAGAATTAAAACTGTATGTGGAGCTACATCTAGCTCATACTCGGGGAAGCGTTTGTTTACTACATTAGGGTTTACAACAGTCCCATACCAGACACCATCAAGTTCCAAGAACTATGTTTATACAGAAAGCGATGATGAAAGCGATATGATAATATTTCCAAATCCTGCCAATGAATCGGTACGACTATCGTACTATTCCGACCAAGAAACCGTTTCATTCCTCTCGATAATGGATATGAATGGCAGAGTGGTTAAGGCGCAACAAATACCAATTATTGAAGGCGATAATGAAATTAAGATAGAGACAGGCGAGTTAGAAAGCGGAATATATTTTCTACAAATAAAGAACGATCAGGCTACACAAACTCAACGCTTGATGATAAGTAAGTAAGGTTAAGTTGTTATAAAAAGTAGAAAAATCCCTGCCCCACCGCAGGGATTTTCTATTTGTTGAAAAAAGAGTGAGAATGTTGAAAACAATTCAAATCTTAATATAGACTCCTAACTTCATATTCAGTCCCAAGTATGTTTGATTCAAGAGTATGAGAGGCATTAGAAGAAGTAAAAAGCACCGATTTTGATGAGAAAATGAAGTTTTGCACGCTAAATCTGTGAACCTCGAGAAGTTGACAGAGTATCACGGATGAGTAATGCTTGTATATTTGCCAACGAAAATAACGAGGGGGAAATAAATAGTGGAGATGATCGAAAAGAAAACTCAACTATTTAGCGCGCTAAAAAATACTCTGAATTAAGTCACTGCGAAAGACTGAGAGGAAAAATAAGCAAGCACTCGTGAAAGGGCCAGTACTAAAATCTAAACACAAGCATTAGATGATGATGAAATTAAAAGTAGGTAAATTAATGATTGGGCTATTCTTGATCTGCGCAAGCGCATTTGGTCAGGCTAACAATGTAAGAGGCTTTTACATTAAAAGTATTAATACATGGTTAGGAAATACAGCACAAGAAAATGCTATCCTTACATATGCACAAGGAAACGGTTACAATTATTTACTTTTTTACGATCTAGGATCACTTAACTGGACAAGTACGACGGTTACAAATAGTTTAGCTTCCTTTCTAAGTCGTGCAAGAGCGAATTATGGAATAACACAAATGGGAGCATCAGGAGAAATTTACTCATTCTTTGCGAATGAAATACTTCCATACAATGCTTCACGAACAATAGCTTCAGAAAAATTTGATGTATTGAATTTCGAATTTGAATTCTGGAATCCGGCTTCCATCTCGTCGTTGTATTGCTCAAAATATTTAACGCCAAACGGCTTAACATGTGATACAGCAGGAGCTTGGAGATTTGCTTGGGGCGAGTTTAAGAAAATGGATTCTATCGCGGCAATTAAAGGATTAGTTTCCGAAATTTATTTAGGATGGCCAACAAAAGGTCAGATGCAACAGGTTGTTTCAAAAGCCGACAGAATATTATTACATGCTTACCGACCAACAGATGTAGACGTGTATGCATATTCACAAGCGCGTTTAGTAGATATTGCAAGTATGAGTATCAATACAAAAGTGATTCCTATTTTCAGCAGCGAAACTTCATTTATGGGACCATGGCTTGCGTCGAATCCGATTTCAAAACCTTATCAAACATATTCATCAAAATACGTTGCAGAAACAGGAACATTCAAGCAATATATTAACTTACAAGGTTACGTTTGGTTCCATTATACCTATATGCCAAAGACCACAGTTGCAACAGCAACTATCAGTGCAAATGGGCCATTAAGTTTCTGTGCAGGCGGTAATGTTACACTTACAGCCAACTCCGGTAGCTCTTACTTATGGACACCCGGAAATCAAACCACTCAATCAATTACTGTAGCTACAGCAGGATCATATTCGGTTAAAGTTACTAGCTCGGCAGGAGTACAAGCAACATCGGCAGCTTCGATTGTTACGATAACAACATCAGGAACAACACCGGTAATTACTGCAAGTAGTTCAACCTCTTTTTGTGCAGGAGGAAGTGTTGGATTGACATCAAGTACAGCCAATAGTTATTTATGGTCGACCGGAGCAACAACACAATCCATTACCGTTTCTGCAACCGGAAATTATACAGTTACAACCAATGCCGGAGGATGCGGAGGAACATCAGTTGTTACAGCAGTAAATGCGAATTCAGGACCAACAGTTCCAACAGTAACATCGAATAGTTCTTTGAACGTTTGTCCAGGAACTACACTTACACTCTCTTCATCTACAGCCAACGGTTATCTTTGGTCGACTGGAGCAACAACACGAAGCATAGCAGTTGCAGCAGCCGGAACATATTGGGTAAAAGCATACAGCGGACCAAATTGTTCCGCTCAATCATCTAACAATGTAGTAACACTATTAACGGCGCCGACTGCACCTTCAATAACTGCAAACGGTTCACTTGCGTTAAGTTCAACACATACAACAGTTACACTTACATCAACAACAGCAAACACGTATAATTGGACAACGGGAGAATCTGTACGTTCAATTATTGTGAGTTCACAAGGAAGTTACCGAGTAACAGTTACAGGAACGAACGGATGTCAAGCTACCTCAACTACAGCAATAGTGAGTGCTAACGGTTGCACACCACCGGCAGTTCCGGTAGTAACATTGAGTGGGTCGAATGTAATCAATGCCGGCAGTACAGTAACACTTACATCGTCGGTTGCAGGAGGTTATTTATGGTCGAATGGAGCAACGACACAGTCAATTAGTGTAAATACAGGAGGAAGTTATACTGTACGCGGATACAATGCAGGAGGATGTTTTTCTACATCATTAGAAACAAACATAGTAGTTGTTTCTGTAAAGTTAGCTCAAGAGCCATCAATTGAAGGGTCCACACTAAGTATGAAAGCCTATCCAAATCCGGTTCACGATATCTTGAATATAGATTTTAATTCACCATCAGAAAAAATCATGACAATAAAAATTCTTGACATTCAAGGCAGAGAAATTTTTAGTCAGCCGATAGAAGCAGTTACAGGAGCGAATCATGTTGAATTAAATGTTTCGGAATATCAACATGGTATATATTTTGGATATTTGCTGAGTGATACAGAGAAGCAATCGATAAAAGTTATTATAGAATAACGAATACAAGAATATCAAAAGGCTGGCTTTGAAAAAGGTCAGCCTTTTTTTTGATGAATTATGAAGTAAGAAGTAAGAAGTAAGAAGTAAGAAGTAAAAAATAAAAAATAAAAACGGTCAACCTGTATTAGGCATTGTCAGTCATTTAGTCACCAATTACCACTCACCACTCACTTATAGAAGTAAAAAGTAAGAAGTAAGAACTCTCAACCTGTATTAGGCATTGTCACTTACTCACTAATCACCACTCACTACTCACTTATAGAAGTAAGAAGTTCACCTCCCACTACTGCAAAAAAATCTCACTCCCTATGACACATCTCTTTGAACGAGCAATAGACGCAGCGTGATTCATCGGCGGTTTGGGTAAAGGGGATGGATTGAGAAAAAATATTACTGAGTAATTTACTTAGTTGAATTTCAAATTCGGCAAATTGATCATTAGTAAAAGGGTCTCCATTATTCAACATCCAAATTCCATCCTTCATCGTTTTGAGTGCCAACAATCCGGAACTTATTTCTCTACCCGGAATCATCTTTGACGTTAAGTAAGCATAATACATTGCCTGAAACTGCTCTTTATAATCGACCATCGAAAAATAATCATCAATCATTACAGGTTTCTTCTTTTCTACTCTCCCTGTTTTATAATCTACAATTCTTAGAACTCCATCTTTTTCATCGACTCTATCGATAATCCCAAAGAGTTTCACATTCCAATTTTGATCGTATTTGAAATTTCTGGTTACATCTTTTTCAAGTTGAAGAATCTTAAATGGCAAATACATTTCATCGATCAATAAAACACGATTAACTAATTCTCTAATAACATTTCGAAGTAATAAGTTTTTACCTTCTAATTGATCAATAGATATAAATTCCTTGTGAATGGCTCCATCTACTATATCATTAACTTTCTTTTTAAGTTCAATAAAAGTAGACACATCAATCCCTGGAAGATTGGAATAGATATCTTGCATGGCTGCATGAAAAACACTTCCGAAAGCAGCTGCATCCATATTTTCTTCGGGTTCTTCTGCTTCTTTAAGCCCTGCTACATATTGAAAATAAAAACGAAGTGGACAAGCAATATAAGATTGAAGTCCTGAGGCGGACAATCTACGCTTGGGTTCTTCGTTATCTTTGGAATGAAAGTTTGAAAGTTCATCCATCACCTCCGGTGTTTTTTCGATCACAATTGGAGCAACGGTTTCCTTAACGATTGGAGTGCTGATTACTTTTTTAGTAATTGAAATAGTTTGAGGAAATTTAGTTTTTAACTCGTACTCGATTTGTAAGAGAAAACGAGAACGTTCGCCGGCGGTCATTGCTTTTGGCTCAGTATTATAGAGCAAATAAATATTTTTTGCGCGTTGCATGAGTCGGTAAAAGTGAAATGCTGATACCGCATGCTGCTCTTGATAAGTTGGCAACCCAAATGCTTTTCTAATATTAAACGGAATAAACGAAGGTGAATTTCCGGCAGCAGGAAGTACATCTTCGTTAACTGAAAGTAAGATTACATTTTCAAAATCGAGTACTCGCGTTTCTAGGTAGCCCATTACTTGTAATCCCTTTAAAGGTTCTCCCGTAAATGGAATTCTTACCGATTGAATTACCTCTTTAAATATTTTCCAAAAGGTAGATATACTTAAAGCGTCTTTCTTTTCGGATAATATATCTTCCAAGCGTTTTATTTGAGTATAAAAAGTATAAATAAATTCAGATTCGAGACGATGGAATTTAAAATTTTGATTCCTCATTGCATCCAAAATCATGCGCAATATTTTCTTTATCCAACTAAATACTTCTTCTACATTCTTTGGCAATGTAAAAAGAGTCAGAAAAAGTTCATTGTTATTTTCTTTATAAATTCGTTCTACAGAAATTCTAATATAATTTTCATTCAGAGAGAAGAGAAATTTTTCAATCAGCTTTCCTCCTACCAATCGGATGTATGTATGGTCCAGAATTTTTTTAACATCGCGAAAATAAAAAGTAGCGATGCCTTTATTATTAATTTTAGAATTTCTTTGAAGAACAATTAATTCATCAAACAAATTATACAATGGAGTTTGACGCAATGGGTAACCCATGGTAACATTCACCTGTTCGATTTCTTCCGGAAGAGAATATAGAACCGGAAATAATAATTTCTCATCAGGAAGAACGACGGCCGTTTTTTCAGGTACAAAATCGGGCGCCTTGATAATTTCAGCAAGAAGTTGTCCTGCATATCGAGCTTGACCTACCATCAAAGGAATACCAACGAACTCAATATTTTTTGGAATATCATTGAAATAATTTCCCTTCCATAAAAACGGATCTTTTACCAATGAGTTTTCACGAATAAACTTCCCAGCTTCTTGTCCATGATCATCTACATAGTACCGATCTGTATCCCAATATATAGACGCTTTATTTTGGTCAATCAAATTCTGCATCACCTTTTGTTCGGCAGGTGAGAGTGCATAGAAACCTGCAAAAATTGTATGCGAAATATCAGTGAGAGAATTAATTGGACTCCGCGAACTATTTTCTGCCAACATTCGATAAGCCATTCCTTCATAGGCCATTCCTTTATCACTAAGCCTTTTTTTAAATTTAGAATAAATAGCATTTAAATTTTTCCAAGTATTTACAAATTCGGCTTTGAGTCGAGAGAGATCTTGATCAAAAAAATTCTTCCAAAATAATTTTAAGCGTTCCAATTCTTCATCGGCCAATCCGAAATCAGAATCGATTTGATGTAGATCGTTTACGGTGGCGAATACTTTTTCAGCCGGCGCCATATATTTATCGAGGTCGTCAAAATCTTTCAATAGTAGTTCACCCCACGGATAGAATTTGTCAAAATCCTCATCTGGAAAATAAACCTTATAAACTTCGTACAATTCGAATAGAAGAGTTATTTGGTCGGGTATATTTTTATCGCATAACTGAAGAAGGAAATCTTGTATAGAAATTGTTTTAGGAGCCCAAAAAGGTTTTGAAGAGAGCGCAGCTAATTCTTTTTGAAAAAATAATCCGGCACGACGAGTTGGAAAAACGATACAAATGGATTCCAAATTATGACCATAGCGCGTAGTTACTTCGAGAGCCAGATCTTGTAAAAAAGTTTTCATAAGTGAATTAAAACATTGGAGATTTCAGTTGGCAGAATTGATTTTAAAAGTAAAACAAAATAGGCAATTTGACGATGTTTAAGGTAAAAATAATCTGATTCCACTTGAATAAGTTAGGTCGTTGATAAACATAAAAAGCCTACCGCCACCGAATGGCGTGGTGTTACTTATCAAAGTAAATAACTACATTCGTAGCCGGAATTAGGTTAGTATGAAGCAGGGAATTCTTAGCATTTTATTTTATTTTTCAGTGTGTCTATCATTCGTGCGCGGAGCTGCCAATGATAGCAGCAAAGTGACCGTTCCCACTTCTGTGAAATACATTTTGGAATCGGATTTTAGAGATGGAAATCCCATTTATATTAAACCTGACTCATCGCTTTATAGTTCCGACAGAGTGAATGTAGCTATCGACAATCAGTTGAACTATTTGGGAGTTCCAGGAAGTGCGACACAAAGTTTACGATTTACCGACTACAGCAACATTACCACAAGAAATGGAACACGGAGTTATGATATTTATTTTACGAAAAATGATAGTGTACGATATTTCAATGCGAATAAAAAATTCACCGATATCCAATACCATAATGGAACGTTCAGTGAACAAGTAATTGAAATACTTCACACACAAAATATTGTAAAAGGATGGAATGCCGGAATAAATTTCAGTCGTTTTAGTGTAAAGGATTATATGATCTTTAGCGACACTTACAAAGGTGAATTTGTGTTCTTCACCTCCTATCATTCATCCGATAACCGTTATCATTTATTTGCAAATGGAATTTGGAATTCGATTGAGAACCAAATGAACGGCGGATTGAGAAGCGATTCACTTTATCTCTACGGGAAAGTCGACAATGTAGTTATACGAAGTTTGGCTTGGAAAATTTCTGACGCAAAGCAAAATGTTAGAAACAGAAATTTTCATCTCAGTCAATATTATGATCTTGGAGGTTCGAGCAGTGATTCTACCGAAAAAAATAAATCGGCTCCTGCTCTAAGGATTCACCACGAAATTTCCTTCAATCGCACTTCGATGGCTTATGTAGATCCATCCTCCGACTCAACTTTTTATTCCAACTTTTATTATTCATCGAGCACATACGATTCGCTTCATAGCGATGAAATAATAAATCAGCTAGCATTGATTATTCCTGCCGACAAGCAAAGGCATTCTGCGTTATTTAGAAACTGGTCTGTTTCTGTTTCCGGTGAGTACCAAGCGATAAAATACGAGCAGTTGGAAAAGTTTAATTGGCATAATTTTTTATTCGACGGAAAAATAATTTCAAAGTACGACTCGTCCGATATTAGTGCAGTTGTTGAGGCGAAATACGTTGTTGATGGAAAAGACCAAGGAAATTACAGAGGTTACTTTCAACTTAAAAGTAAAGAATATTCTTTCGGATCTTTTGGAATTAACTACGAACAAAGTAAAAACTCAAGCGACCAACATTTAACATTTAACCGATCGAATAATTTTTTCTGGGAGAACGCTTTTACTAAAATCAACAAGAGTTTGATAAGAACTGAATATTCATTGCCGCAATATAAATTCAGCTTTTCGGCAGTTGTAAAAAAAATAGACCGAGCAATAATCATCAATGAATTTGCATTACCTGCTCAATTAAATTCAAACATCACCATACAAGAATTAAATGTAGAAAAGAATTTCAACTGGAAGAGTTTGAATTTTATGAATAAAATTACTTTTCAGGAAAGCAGTAACAAGATTGATATTCACCTAACACCTTTCTTTTCTATGCACTCGTTATTTGTGAGTAAGAAATTATTTGGTCACAAGCTTTTAACCGATATAGGTGTAAATGCTGCTTTTAACCAGGCGTATTACTCCGATGCATTTATGCCTTCCAGCGCCTTATCCTATTTGCAAAATGAGTTGAAGACTCAAGGGTATTTACGATTTGATTTGTTTATTCGTGCAAAAATAAAATCGGCAAGAATATTTTTAAAAATGGAAAACGTAGCAGATAATATTGGTAAGAAAAGTTATTTTCTGACACCACATTATGCTATGCCCGGACAAGTATTTCGTTTCGGTGTTTCATGGCGCTTTTTTGATCAGTAAAAAACGCAAATCACGTTTTTTGTTTCTTCTTTTTAGCAGCAGGAAAAAGAATATTATTTAAAATAAGACGGTAGCCGGGAGAATTTGGATGCAGTGCCAAGTCAGTCTGTGGATCACCAACTTGATGCTGATAATCTTCCGGATCGTGGCCACCATAAAAAGTCCAAGTACCTTTTCCATATTCACCATGAATGTAACGCGCTTCATTTTCCACTTTAGTTTCGCCCATAATAAGTACATCCGACTTAATAAATTTTTTCCTGAAAGCAGTTGTTTGCCCCATGAAACCTTTTATGACTTGCTCATGATTTTGACAAAGCATAGTTGGAATCGGATCCCATTTAGCAGAAAACTCGAACAACGTGAAGAAATCTTCAGTACGTGGTAAATGACGATAGAGCGGTTGATTGTCGATCTCACTAAATTCATATTCATACGGATCGGTACTTAATTTAAAATTGCGAAAAGCAAAACATTTATTGTAATCTATTTTCGAATTCATACTGGGATCAGCACCATCACCGTCAAACATTTTTTCGCAGATGTCGACACCTTCAGCTGCGAGAGCAATGTCGTAGCTATCAGTTGCACTGCACATGGCAAATAAAAATCCGCCGCCGGAAGTAAAGTCACGTATTTTTTGTGCTACAGCCAATTTTAATTGCGATACTTTTGCGAAGCCGAGTTTAGCAGCGGTGGCTTCTTGAAAGCGAACATCTTCTTGATACCATGGTGCGCTTCTAAATGCAGCATAAAATCGTCCGTACTGTCCTGTAAAATCTTCATGATGCAAATGCAGCCAATCGTAAAGAGGAAGTTTGCCTTGCAAAACATCTTCATCGTAAACGAGATCGTAAGGAATTTCAGCGTAGGTGAGTACCATGGTTACGGCATCGTCCCAAGGCAATTTATTTTTGGGAGAATAGACAGCAATCTTGGGGGCTTTTTCCAATTTAACAACATCCATGTTCACCTCCGGATTAGCGATTTCGGTAAGGATACTTTGAGCTTGACCATCGGCTAGAATCTGACTACTCACACCACGAATATTGCATTCTTTTTGAATGGCAGTCGAGTTTGAAAAAAGGAACGAACCACCTCTATAATTCAAGAGCCATTGTACATCTAAATTGTTTTGCAAGGCATAATAAGCGATACCATACGCTTTAAGATGATTTGTTTGAGAATCATCCATTGGAATCAATAAAAAAGCGGCTTGCAATTGAAATGCCGTGAGAACAAACAGTAGGATTATGGGAATTCTTTTCATTACAGTAAAAGTAATGTTTTTAAAGTGATTATTTTATGATTGTGAGAATACAATAAGAACGATAGTTTCGCAAGAAAAGTATGTGAATCCAAAGATTTATTGATCTGACCGTTATAGCTCAATTTCCGGAAATCATATTCAGGATTACTTAGAAATAAAGCAAGCACTTATTTTCATCGGTTGTATTATGGAATAAAAAAGGCGACAAAAAAATGTCGCCTTTTAAAAAATTATTATTTTGAATTAGAAATCCATTTCTGTCTGAGACTTTTTATTGTCTGCTTTTTTCTCTAGTTCAGAAAGTATTCTGTCGCGGTCGTTTGAAACTTTATCTTTTTTTCCGTCGAAGCTCCACTCTACTACTACCGCTTTTTCTCCGTTGAGTGGATTTGCTTTTTTTTTGACATTCTTCCCTTCTGCTTTTGCCGCCACCTTCGCTTTTCCTGCAGGCGCCGTTTTTGATTTTGAAGCAGACGCACTTTTACTTTGTGTAACAGGAGCTACCTTCGGTTTTACTTCAGCAGCTTTAGCAATTGCATCAATCGTAATTTGCTTGGCTTGGCTCGAAGGTTTTGCATCGGCTAATTTTACCACTTTACTTACCGCATGCTTGGAAAGAATATTGCCGTTTGTTCCGCGACCTTTTACTTCATGTTCGTTAAAGTTCACATCAATTTGTGTGATCCTTAACTTCGGTTTAGGTCGAAGCATAACGCGAACTATTTCTGCATCGTTTGTGTTAGAAATAGACAGCCAAAGTAATTTGGATGCTTCCGAGCCTTTAGTAAGTACATATTCTTTATCGCGCGTTGTACCGCCAACAGTGAATCGCTTCACCATAATATTACCTCCGCGACCATCTTGATAAATAATATTGTAAACAAATTCGGGATCCGACTTACGATAAATAGCAATGTGACGAACATCTTTTCCGACATACTTTTTATCGTCCACTTTAGTAACAATCATAGTTCCATCGCCACGAATCACGATCATATCGTCGAGGCTCGAACAATCGGCTAAAAATTCATCCTTCTTCAGACTGAATCCGGCAAAACCATCTTCACGGTTTACATATAGCTTTTGATTGTTGATGATTACTTCGGAAGCGACAACTTGTTCGAACGAACCAATTTCGGTTTTACGCTCACGACCTTTACCATATTTCTTTAAAAGATCTTTGTACCAAGCAATGGTATAATTACGAATGTTTGCAAGATGGGCAGCTACTACTTTCATTTCATCTTCCAAGCCGTGGATTTTTTCATCCTGCGCTTTAACATCGTATTTAGAAATACGTTTGATTTTTATTTCCGTCAAAGAAATAATATCATCACGAGTAATCTGTCGTTTAAATTTTTTCTTGTAAGGCTTCAATCCTTCATCGACAGTTTCGATTACCGATTCCCACGTAGTACACTCTTCAATGTTGCGATAGATACGTTTCTCAATAAATATTTTAATCAAAGAACTAAAATGCCATTCTTCTTCGAGCTCAGCCATTTTGATCTCCAACTCTTGACGCAACAATTTTTGTGTTTGTTCAGTGTTGTATTTCAAAATTTCATTTACACCCATGAAGCGTGGCTTGTCGTCTACAATCACACAAGCGTTTGGAGAAATAGAAACTTCGCAATCGGTAAAAGCGTATAATGCATCCACCGTTTTGTCGATATCTTCATACGAATCGCTATGCAAGTGAATCATAATTTCCACTTTGCTGGCAGTATTATCTTCTACTTTTTTTACTTTTATTTTTCCTTTATCGTTGGCCGAAAGAATGGTATCGATTAATGAAGTGGTAGTAGTACCAAAAGGTATTTCAGTAATGACAAGCGTTTTCTTATCAAGCTTTTCGATTTTAGCACGAACTCTAACTCTACCTCCACGCAAGCCGTCGTTGTATTTGCTGAAATCGGCAATACCTCCAGTTGGGAAATCAGGAATAAGATCTACTTTTTTATTTCTAAGAATATCGATAGACGCTTCAATGAGTTCATTGAAATTATGAGGAAGAATTTTACATGCCAAACCAACGGCAATTCCTTCAACACCTTGAGCGAGTAACAGAGGGAATTTAACCGGTAAAGTTACAGGCTCACGATTACGACCGTCGTAACTTAATTGCCAGTTAGTAGTTTTCGGATTGTACACAACTTCAAGAGCAAATTTCGACAATCGTGCTTCGATGTATCGAGCGGCGGCGGCACTATCTCCGGTAAAAATATTACCCCAGTTACCTTGCATATCGATCAAAATATCTTTCTGACCTAACTGCACCATTGCATCACCAATCGAAGCATCGCCATGTGGGTGATATTTCATGGAGTGACCTATCACATTGGCAACTTTATTATAACGGCCATCTTCCATTTCCCACATCGAATGTAGAATACGGCGTTGCACCGGTTTTAATCCATCGTTAATATGAGGAACCGCTCGTTCTAAAATTACATACGAGGCATAATCGAGAAACCAATTTTCATACATACCATTTACATGCACAGAGTGAGTGAGTTCACGAACATCGCCCAATGCGGCAGGTACTCCGGTATTTTCTTTTTTCTTTTTAGACATAATCAGTCTTTGTATTTAATCAAACTAATTTTAAGCAATATCAATTTCAACCGGCTGCGGTTTTACTTTCACTTCATCTTTTTCAACACGAAGATTTCTGATAATAAATTCTTGTCGTTCCGGCGAATTTTTTCCCATATAA
This sequence comes from Bacteroidota bacterium, assembly GCA_043747595.1. GTDB lineage: Bacteria > Bacteroidota > Bacteroidia > AKYH767-A > 2013-40CM-41-45 > JADKIH01. The sequence goes on from JAYTOX010000003.1 coordinate 33,687, forward strand.
TATTCTAACAAATGGTGAATCGTTTCTTCTTGAGAAAGCATTACAGGCTCCAGACGAATATTTTTTCCGATGAAGTGTCCAAACTCATCGGGTGAAATTTCTCCCAATCCCTTGAAGCGCGTGATCTCAGGCTTAGGACCGAGTTTCTCAATAGCATTCACTCTTTCTCTATCGCTATAACAATAGATTGTTTCTTTTTTATTCCGAACACGAAACAAAGGTGTTTGAAGAATAAAGACGTGACCACTACGAATAAGTTCAGGAAAAAACTGAAGGAAGAAAGTCATTAAGAGTAAACGAATATGCATACCATCAACATCGGCATCGGTAGCGATTACGATTTTGTTATATCTAAGTTCATCGAGACCGTCTTCGATGTTCAATGCGTTTTGAAGTAAATTAAATTCTTCGTTTTCGTAAACTACTTTCTTTGTCATGCTGAAACAGTTCAATGGTTTTCCCTTTAAACTGAACACTGCTTGTGTTGTGATATCGCGCGCCTTGGTAATAGAACCACTGGCAGAATCGCCCTCGGTAATAAAGATTGTAGATTCTTGTCGGTCGATATGACGAGTATTTAAATGAATGCGACAATCACGTAATTTTTTATTGTGAAGATTTGCTTTTTTAGCTCGTTCGTTGGCCAATTTTTTTATACCGGCAATTTCTTTTCTTTCACGCTCGCTCTGTTGAATTTTAGATTCAAGAGCTTTTGCTACTTCCGGATGTTTATGTAAATAATTGTCGAGCGCTGTTTTTACAAAATCGTTGATCCAAGTTCTTATTGCGAGACCATTCGGCTCTCTTGTAAGCGATCCAAGTTTTGTTTTTGTTTGCGACTCAAACACCGGCTCTTGTACACGAACACTTATTGCAGCTGTAATGGAAGTACGAACATCGCTCGGATCAAAATCTTTTTTATAGAATTCACGAATAGTTTTTACGATGGCTTCACGGAAAGCTGCTTGGTGTGTACCACCCTGCGTTGTATGCTGACCATTAACAAAAGAAAAATAATCTTCTCCATAAGAAGTAGTATGGGTAAAAGCAATTTCTATATCGTCGCCATGAAGGTGAACGATAGGATAAAGTATTTCGTCGGTTAAATTATTTTCAAGAAGGTCTTTCAATCCATTTTCAGAAAAGAATTTTTCGCCGTTGTATTCTAGCGTAAGTCCTTTGTTGAGGTAAACATAATTCCACAACATGGCCGAAACATATTCCGGATTGTATTTGTAATTTCTAAAAATAGTTGGATCAGGAACGAACGACATAATAGTTCCATTTTTTTCTTGAGATGCTTTTTCACGTTCATCTTTTACGACAACACCTTTAGAGAATTCGGCATATTTAGTTCTGCCTTCACGGAACGACTGAACAACAAATTCGCTTGACAGTGCATTGACAGCTTTTGATCCGACGCCATTTAATCCGACACTTTTCTGAAAAGCTTTACTGTCGTATTTTCCGCCTGTATTAATTTTAGAAACACATTCAACTACTTTTCCTAAAGGAATACCACGACCAAAATCGCGAACACTCACTCTGCCATTTTCAATTTTAACATCGATGGTTTTACCATAACCCATTACATGTTCATCGATCGAGTTATCGATCACTTCTTTCAACAAGACATAGATACCATCATCTTTCGAAGAGCCATCGCCAAGCTTTCCGATATACATACCCGGTCGAGTACGAATGTGTTCTTTCCAATCGAGAGAACGAATACTATCTTCGGTATAACCGTGATCCGGTTTTGATTTTTCAGCCATTATTACTTTTATTCAGATACTTTAAAAAAATTACTTTTCGCAAGAGGTTAAAATTAGCAGAAGCCACGTTAAATGTGGCTTTCAGCGCACTGAGTTATTCACAATTTCTTGTGTAGATTACTTTTTCGACTCGTTTTCAAGCACATTGAAAACATATTCGTCTTCGGCAGTAATTTCCAACGTCTTATAAGGAGTACTTAATCCTTTTTTAAGAACGATGGCACTTTTGGGTAAAGCTAAGATTTCAGCTAGAAAACGGACGAGGTTTTCATTGGCTTTCCCATCGATCGCCGGTGCTGACAGTCGAATTTGCCAACCTTCGGCACTTTTCTCAATTTTGTTGAACCGTTGATTAGCTTTTACTTTCAGATGAAGCATCATTAGCAGAAAATTCTTCCGCAAAGGTAATCAACTGCGGGAAAAATTGATAAAATTCATTTTCATAGAGTAAATAATCGGTTTTCAATTCGTTAACAGACTCATCCATCTTATTTTCGAACGATACCCGCTTTGAAAGGCCCGTTAATGCCCTCCCAATACCATCGATCGATTGGTATCCAAGCAACCAATTTTTTTCGATCATATAAGGTAAAAAGAGTTTAACAGAATCAGGAAGAACGTCTCTATTTAGAGTCAGAATCCGGTAGGTGTTCAGAGTAAATTCTTCCAGCGTGACTTCGCTGTAAAGATTAAAATTTTTCGCCAGAAAATGGTCGTAGAATAAATCCACGATTACGCCAGAATATTTGCCGTATTTAGGTCGGAGGCGGATTTTACTGGCGTTTGTTATTTCGTGTTGATCAGTAAAAAAATCGATAGCGCGGTGAAGTTCAATCCCTTTTCTAATCGTGGTGGGATAAGAATCTTTTTTATTGCCCTTAATAGAATCGGCCATAAAATTACCGATCATCAAATCAGCATTTGACCCGGAAAGAAAGATATGAGCTAGAAAATTCAATGCGTAAAGATAATCAAACAGAAGAAATGATGAAAATGAGATGACAAGCAAGGGGAATTAACACATATAAACTTGAAAAGTGCTTTTGTTTGGATTATCTTTGGAGTATGCGCATATTTTTCCTTTTCTTCTTTACGTTGGGAAGTGTATTGGAAGGTCAATCACAGACTTTTTGTACCGACTCTACCCGAACACCAAATCCATATCAAAATTGCGGAACCGATTATTTGCCTGTTTGCGGTTGCGATAAAAAGACATATAGAAATGCATGCTCAGCCACATATTGGGGAGGGTTGAGTTACCAGGCATGGACAGATGGACCTTGTGGAAATTTCGATTTCGATTTTTATCCGACAGCAGTTACAAATTTCCCCGTACAATTTTCTGTGTATCGAAAAACGCCTGGCAGTGCAACCTTGTACGTTTACGATTCGATGGGTCATTTAACTTATTCAGATTATTTTTATGCGCCTTATACCAACTTTACTATATATAGAGAAATCCCTCTTCAAAATTTATTGAGAGGGATTTACATAGCTTTCGTTGTTTCCGATGGCGAGGTGAAATATGTGAAGTTCGCCAAGCAAAGTTTATTTTAATTTATTCGGTGCCTTCTTCTGTTATAGCAGGAGCGTTAGAATTTTCTTCTACGATTTCGCTTGGAACAAAATTAGGATTTACAAGATCTACCATTCCGTAACCTTGAACAGTATTCAATCCAAGGCCACATTCCCAAATAAATTTTTGCACTTGAGGATGCGCATGAAGCGTGAACGGAAGTAAATATCCGAAGATTGTTTCGTTACTATTGTTCTTATAAATACGCGCAAATTTTTTGTGCGTGTCGGCAATTTTCTGAACGTAAGTAGCATCGGGCATAATTTCAAATTCAGCAAACGATGCAAGTTGAGATTCAGAGAAACCTGCTTTTTCCATACGATCAATTACAGCATCGTAAAATAAGTCGGAGAACTCTTGGTTTCTAGGATCCATTGCATCAGGAATAACTCCGGAAGCATCAACTTCAAAAGGAGGCTGAGAAATCATAGGGGAAATACAAACATATTTCATCACAGTTTTGAATTCCGGTTCTGCCATCACTTCGAATGATTTAGGAACTAACGTCAACTTAGCGAAGCTAACCAAACGGCGTTCAAAAATTTCATCGACCAGCATCTGAAGAAATTCAGGTTCAGGAGCTGAGAGCACCAACGAAACTTTAGAAGACAAGAAACGGATTTGACCGGCTTGCACCTTAGAAGTTCCTTTCAATGAAGAAAAATTGTAGAACTCCGATTTGATTGGCATGTCACGGATTACTTCTTCTAAGAAAGCAGAGATAATTTTTTGATGATGAAGCGGAACAGTTCCACTGCTACCGTGAACTTTTAAAAAAGAAATTTTAATTCTCATAATTTAATAATAAAAAGGTTTGCCCGATAAATGCCTGAAATTAATTAGTTCATGCAAAAAATAAACGGGGTGTGGTGGTTAGTTATATGTTTAATTACTAGTGTGTCAATATTTTTCCAACGGTGCGAAAGATAATACGCAGATAATTACCAAAAGTAGGATTTTCGATGAAGATTAAATTTAGTTTAATTTTTGCGGGGAGAACTTCATTCACATAATAGTGCTCCGGATCTTTTACTGTACTTAGCAATTCATTTTCATTTGAATATTCGATAGATGCAAAATCTGTAATTCCAGGCTTTACGGAGAGAACAATCGATTGCATAGACGATTCATACAATTCTGCATAACGTCTTACTTCCGGTCGAGGACCAACTAAACTCATCTGACCTAACAATACATTTATTAATTGTGGCAATTCGTCGAATTTATATTTTCTTAAAATCAATCCTATCTTAGTTATGCGAGGATCTCTTGCACCAACAGTTATTAATCCTTTTTTATCGGAGTTGATTTTCATTGTTCTAAATTTAAACAATTTAAAATCGATATTGTTCTTCCCTACTCTCGATTGACGAAAGATTATAGGACCATGCGAATCTAATTTAATGAGTATGGCAATAACCAATAACACAGGTGAAAAGACAATCAGTCCTCCAAGAGAGAAAAGAAAATCGAACACACGTATTAGATACTTATTCATGAGAACCTTTACTTTGTTCATTAAGAATTTATTTTTTAGAACTTATCCAGGTCGCAATATCATTGATCAGATCAATATCAACATTACCTTGTTTTTCATATTCAGCAGGAGTACTCTTGCCTTCACCTTGAATAAAAAAGTGATTCAATTTGGGATACATTTTAAAATCGACTTTCTTATTTTCTTTAAATGCATTTTGCCAAAGCTGAGCATCGGCGGTAGTTGTTTGATAATCTCTCAAGCCGTAAACAAAAAGCATAGGCATATTAATAGTTTTAGCTGAAGCGATTGGATCATAATTTTTCAAATCGTACCAATAGCTCGCAGGCGACTGAAGAATTTTGGTTGAATCGTTGACGGCTGCCGGCGTTAGAATTTTTATTCTATCACGTTGTACTTTTACCGAATCGACCATCTGCTTTTTTCTCACCGGGTCTTTTAAATCGGCTGCGAGGTATTCCGCTTGAGCCACAAATACATCTTCGAGCCTACGACCATTAGGAGCTAAATAGATTAATCCTTTAATAGACTTCGTTTCTTTAGCAATTCGCGGAAGCATCATGCCACCAAACGAATGTCCGCATAAAAATATGTTGTTCGTATCAATAGAAGTATCTTCTTTAGCAACCTCAATAGCTTTTAAAACATCTTCTATCACTTCTTGACGAACTGTATAAGTAGATGCTTCGTGATCCATCCTAGATTTGAACAAGCGTGTACGTTTTTCGAAACGTAATACAGCAATATTTTTAAGTGCTAAGCCACTTGCTAAGTCACGAAATATTTTCAACGGCCCCAAACTTTCATCTCTGTCGTTCGGTCCTGAGCCATGTATTAAAATTACCAAAGGATGTTTACCCGGCAAATTAGGTATTGAAAGTGTACCCGGAATCCGATAAGAATTAGTTGTCATCAACACTTTTCGATCGGTAGCCGCTGCTGCATTATAGTAAGAAGGTGTTTTGTATTCAGGTCGTGTATCAAAAGGCAAAAAATACAATCCTTTAATTTTAGACTTTGCATCCCAGATCAATCGAAAATTCATTTTCCGATTTTCAAATTGAAGCACCTGTGTTTGTACATAAAAAGCACCTTGAGTACTTGACTCGTCTTTTACCTTCGTTTTAAAAGCACCATTTTGTTTTAAAAGACCATTCCAAATTGCAGCTAAACGAGCTGTATCTAATTTAGTAAAAACGTCTTTATCAATTTGGTCAAATACTTTTTGAAATTCCTTCCGTTGAAAATGTTCAAGTACAGTTTCAGATAATCTTTTGATATCAGGTTCTTGTGCATTTGCTGTAAACGCAAATAATACCAAGGCGATTAATAGTTTTTTCATAGAGTGCGAATATATAATTCTTCTTCAACAGATTGAATAACCGTGTTTGTTATTTCCTCCACTTGTGCTGTTGATAAATCGTAATAAACAGGCAAAGAAATTTCACAAGAATAATTTTTATAACAATTGGGGTAATTTTCAATCGAATAGCCCAATGATTGATAAAACGACATCATCGGAACAGGAATAAAATGGACATTGACGCTGATGTCTTTGTTAAAGATATGCTGCATAATTTTATCGCGTGTACCTTCGCTGATTCCCTTTATACGCAGAGCATACAAGTGATACGATGACTCACTACCATCACCCCTTCCCGGAGGTAGTATTGCCCAAGATTTATCGGCGAAAGCATTATCGTATGCGTTGCAAATTGCTTTACGTTTTGGCAGTGTTTCGCTATCGTATCGTGCTAGCTCAACAAGTCCGATAGAAGCTAAAATATCGGTCATATTCATTTTAAAACCGGCTTCCACAATATCATATCGCCAATTCCCTTTTTGCATTTTAGCTAAAGCATCTTTATTCTGACCATGAAGTGTTTTAATGCACAACTTTTTATAAATCTCATCATTATCGAAAGGTGCATCAAAATTTAAAGCAATAGCACCACCTTCTGCAGTGGTAAGATTTTTTACCGCATGAAAAGAGAAAACCGAACAATCAGTAAGCGTACCTGTCTTCTTTCCTTTGTATGTTCCACCTAGCGAATGAGCGGCATCAGAAAGAATAAAAATACGACCTAATTGTTTTTGCTCATCGGTACTGGCAACAAAGATCGAACGAAGTGATGCTTCTCGAACCATTGTATTAAGTTCATCATAATCACAAGGCCATCCTCCAAAATCTACGGGCATAATGACTTTGGTATTTTTAGTAATCGCTGCTCTTACCTTGTCAGGATCTAAATTGAAATCATCTTTTACATCTACAAAAACGGGTGTAGCTCCACAATGAATTACAACATTGGCTGTAGCTGAATATGTGTACGAAGGAAGAATAACTTCGTCGCCTTTCGTAACTCCAAACCAACGAAGCATAATTTCCAAACCGGCGGTTGCAGAATTTAAGCAAAGCGTAGCAGGATTTCCACAATAAGTGGCAAGCTGTTTTTCAAATTTTTTCGTCTTTGGTCCGGTTGTTAGCCAACCCGACTTCAGCGTATCTACAACTTCATCAATAATTTTTTGATCTACTCGTGGTGGTGAAAAAGGGATCATGTCTCAATCTTGGTTTTTATTCTAAAAAACGACTTCGCAGTACTAATTTTTAGTCGGTGTCGAAGATAAAAACAATGTCTGAGAATTAGTCACTTTTGCGATTAAATAAGTAATAATATTCATAAAAATAACATCCAAAAAAAGAGAAGAAGAACAATGAGGAAGCCCTTAAAATTGTATCACCAACTCCATTGAAAAGTACGATAAGCATAAAGCTGAAAAAAAAGAACTCCCCGGAACGAGAATACTGAAATATGGGAATTAATAGAGTTAAAATCAGTAAAAGTGCTGCAAAAATTCCCAAGGTAACTGCTGTTTGTAAGTACTGGTTATGTGCACCCGTACTTTTCTCTGCCAATACATGCAGCCCTGAATTATTCAATCTTTTTACCGATTCAGGAATTACATCGCCTGTACCTACACCTAGCCAAAAATTATCTTTCAGAAGGGCTAAACCATTTCTCAGCAATCCAATTCGAATAGTGGTACTATTATAACCTACATGATTTACAGTATCTACTAACGCCGATTTATCTTCCTTCTTTTCGATAACATCTGAGATTTGCGAAAAACGATTATACACTTTTATCAAAGAAAAAAATAAAAATAAAATAACAATCGTTCCTGCCGCAAGTCGTGGCCAGATTGATCTAATTTTTTTTCGTTGAATAACTTCAAGAATAGTGAAAACGATGAGCGTAAAAAACGTAGTAAGCATAGCAATACGAGCAGTAAGAATAATCGCTACAATTATGAATACAAAAAAAAGAAAAACATTCATCCATTTAACCGGTCGGGAAACAAATTTATCTTCCAACATCAATTGCATCAAAAATAATATTGATAAATTAATATACATTGTGAAGTAAGTAGGATGCATTAAATAAGAAAAAGAAGTGTAATAAAAATCTTGAAAATCATGATTCAACAAAAAATGTTGAAACGATTTTATGAAACAATAAATTACGGCTACCAAACAACCGTAGATCAATGATTTTCTTATCAAAATAAAAGATGATTTTTCGAACGGCAATGTCAAAAATAAGAATGGAAACAATAGAAGCGGGATTTTAATTAGCAAATCTTCCCACCCCAACGAATAATTTTCCGTCCATAACATTCCTACGAGGTAGAACAAATACAATAAGGGCATTGTAATAAAAAATGGTCTTTCTTTTAATCGCAGATAAAAGGAAGAATAGTTGCCATGAAAAAGAACATAGATTAATAAAAGAATCCAACAAACTACCGATCCATTTTGAAAGAAGGGCAAACAAAATACCGAAATAGCCAACAAAACGGAAATCATTTTCTGTTCAGCTTTTGCTTGCTTGGTCGGAATTTTTTTGTTGATACCTGGACTCATTTAATTCTGATTTACTTGAGTTAAAAGTCGATAAAAATCGGTGGCAATAGTATTTCTATTAAACTTTTGATCAACATAGTTACGAGCATTCTCACCCCATATTTTTACTTCATTCGGATGTTGACTCATGTAAACGATTGAATCAGCCAGTTCTTGGCTCGATTCGGGAGTAAAAAATATTCCACATTTCCCATCATCAATAAAAAGTTGCTTAGCCTCCCCTTCTACTCCTAAAAGAATTGGTTTTTGCATTGAAAGCGCTTCAAAAATTTTAGAAGGGATTGCTCCTTTAAAAAGTTCGAGGCGTCTTAAAGGAATAATTGCAGCAGTAGCCGCAGCTACAATATTTGGCATCTGTGCTTTTGCAACCGGTTCAAAAAATAATACATTCTTTAATTCCAACTGTTCTGCTTTTTTCACGAGCCGTTCCTTCTCAGGTCCATCGCCGAGAAGAACAATTTTAATATCATTTTTATCTTTTAACAAAGTTGCAGCATCCAAAAGAAGATCCAGCCCTTGCGCATAGCCGATTATTCCGGCATACAGAAAAACCAAGTCTTCGTTTTTCAAACCTACACTAGCCTTCCAATCGCTCATGTATTTCGATGGATCATAATAAGAGAGATCCACGCCATTGGGCAACCAATACACATTACTCTTCGGAAACCGCGACTGAATGTTAGCAACAATTCCTTGTGTTTGTCCTGTGATAATAGCAGACTTTCGATAAAGAAACTCTTCTAACCAAGTAGAAATGCGTAAGAGCAATTTATTGGTAACAAGTCCCAATTTCTCAGCACTTTCAGGCCAAAGATCAGAGACATTAAAAATCATTTTTGCCTTTTTCTTTTTCGCGAGAAAAAATGCCGAGATTCCTAAAAACAACGGAGGGCTTTCACAAAATACAAAATCGAATGACCCTTGAATTTTCGACGAGCTTCGATATGAACTTAGAACAAATGAGAAATAATTCAACAATCTTTTTAGAATACTCCGATCGGTGGTAACATAAATTGAAGAACGATGCACTTTTAATCCGTGCATTTCTTCATACAAATATTTTTTTCCTCTGTAATCTTCATGAATAACCATTTTTGGATAGTTAGGCATAGCAGTCATTACAGTAATATCTACACCCATTTTCTGAAGACGAACAGCCAGTTCAAACAAACGATTTTGAGGAGCGCCTACCTCCGGAGGAAAATATTGAGTAAGAATAAGTAAACGCATATCAACAATATTTTTCGATGGCTGCTACAATTTTTTCACTTGCATGGCCGCCACCATAAAGTTCCGTTCCCGACATAAAATCTTTTTGCAAAAATTTCTCTATACAAGAAATTATTTTTTTTGAATCGGCACCGGCCAAAATATTAAAACCATTATCAACTAATTCAACCCATTCCGTTTCATCACGAAGAGTAACACAATTTTTAGAAAAGAAGTATGCTTCTTTTTGTAACCCTCCGCTATCAGTCATTACTAACGACGAACCTTTTATTAATTCAATCATATCAAAATATCCAACCGGAGAAATTATTTTACATTCAGGAATTATTCCTAATGCTTCGAATGTTTTTTTTGTACGTGGATGCAATGGAAGTACAATAGGAGTTTTCGCATTAATAAAATTAATTGCACTTACAATTTCGTTCAATCGTTTTGGATCGTTCGTGTTTTCTTGTCGATGAAGCGTACATAAAATATATTTTTCCAAACCAAGCTCATTGATGATTGTAGAATATTTCGATGAACGTTGCGAATAATACATAGCAGCATCTTGCATAACATCGCCTGTTTTAACAATAGCAATATTCATTTTGTCAAATCCCTCCGATTTTAAATTAGCGATTGCATGATCAGTAGGACAGCAAAGCAAATTCGAAATACGATCAGTCAAAATACGATTTATTTCTTCCGGCATAGCCATGTTGAAGCTACGGAGACCTGCTTCCACATGAATTAATTTAATATTTAGTTTTGCCGCAGCGAGCGCACCGGCTAGTGTGGAATTAGTATCACCGTAAACCAATACAGCATCAGGTTTTTCACTTATAATAGTTTGTTCAATCCCTGTGAGCATTTGAGCTGTCATTTCCCCATGTAACGAAGCACGGATTTCCAAATTGAGAATTGGTTTAGGAATTTCCATTTCTCTAAAAAAAATTTCCGACATACTATCGTCATAATGCTGACCGGTATGCAAGATTACCTCATTCATAGAAGTATTTGATCTAATAGCTCGGCTAACTGCAGCCGCTTTAATAAATTGTGGTCGAGCACCTACAATGGTTAATATCTTCATTCACTCTTTATTTGTATTGTTTGTAAAAATACGACATTTTATCTACACATGTATTCCAATCGTAGAGTTGCTTTACTCTTGCTCGTCCGGCCTTCCCTAATTGGATTCTCTTCGATTTATTATCGACCAAAAAAAGTAAAGCACTCGCAGCTTCATCAACATTCTCAACTGAAACATGAATTCCACAATCGCTCGTTACAATTTCATTCAATCCACCTGTTGAAGTAACAACTACAGGAAGTGTTGTGGACATCGCTTCCAAAACACTTACTCCAAAACTTTCACTTCTCGAAAGATTTGCAAAAATATCGAAGCGCTGATAATATTCAGGTAAATAATCGAATGGAATTTTCCCTATAAAAGTAATGGCATTTCCTAACATTAATTGTTCAGCAAGCGATTTCAAATTCTGTTCTTGACTTCCGCCGCCTACTATTTGGAGTTGGAGATTCAGTTGAGGACGAAGCTTGAACACTTCGGCAAATGCTTTTATCAAAATATCAATTCCATAAACCGTTTCTAGCGACTTTACAGTTCCAATAACAATTTCAGTTGAATCTGAAATTTTCTTTTCACTAAAAAGATCAGTGTCTATTCCGAAAGGTATAACAACTACTTCTTTTTTCGTGAGTACTCTAGTTTTAACTGCTAGTATTTCGCTGGCAGAAAATATTTTTGTAGCTCGGCTAAGAATTCCGGAAATTGCTTTTTTATGAATAGAAGATTTAGTTGGAAATTCAAAAATATCGGAGCCCCAGACGCTAATAAAAAAAGGTTGATGGCCCGACAAAGCCCCGAGTAATCCGTAGCTCGTAGCATAGTGTGCATGTACAACATCAGGCTTCCATTTTTTTACAATTGTTCTAAGAGTTGAAACGGCAGTGAGATATTTTAATTTACCAAAATCCGACCCATTGAAATTGCCGCTTGAATTTTTACCAGAAGAAAAGACTTCCACATTTGGAAGAGAGTCAATGATTAATTGGTTCGGCTGATTTAAAGTAAAGACTGCAATCTCAAATCCTTCGGATGAAAGAGAACGAATCCATTTCAGGAGATGAGAAGAGTTAATATCGCCAAGTAAAAGGATTTTCATTTCTTTTCGATATAAATTGAAAGGTCTTTATTTCGTATTCTCGAATTAACAATTTTTAAACACGCAAAATACGATCGTGCTTTTTCGCCGTAGCTTCGTTGAAATAAGGCAAGAAAAGAAAATACAACTATCCTTGCAATCATGTGCAAGTTACAAACTAAAACAATAGCAATTTTTTGAAACCGATTTGAGTACTTATTAATAAATTTCACCTTACTCAATAATTGATTTGCAATAACCATCGTATAACTCTTCGTTGAACTTTTTCCCGAATGATGAACAATTTCAGTTAATGGAAAATAAATATTCTTTCCTCCTGATAATTTATTCTTCAAACAAAGATCAACATCTTCCATCCAAAATAAATTCGGATCGAACATATTTAATTCAACAAAATAATTTTTTTCGAGCAACAATGCCGCGCCGGAAATAGCTTCCACTTCTTTTTTATCGCTAATTTTTTCGGCAATAATTTTAAAACCGGGAATTATGTGTGTGAGATAAAAAAGCTCACCGAACATTTGCCATACTCCCGGAAACTTAATTAACGAGCGCTGAACAGTTCCATTTGTATTAAGTAAACGAGGCGCGTAAATTCTCTTTTCATTTTCAGAATAATAATCGTCCAGAAACTTACCCATTGAATCATCTATCAATTCAGTATCAGGATTAAGTAAGAATAATGTTTCACCACTGGCTATTTTTGCTGCTTCATTATTCCCTACTGAGAACCCAAGATTAGTTTGCGAATCAATCAATCGAACTTGAGGAAAATCACTTTTTAGCATTTCGACTGTTCCATCGTTCGAACAATTATCGAGAACAATAATTTCAAAAGAATATTCTTGTGGCCAAAATTTTTCGAGCGAGCGAATACACAACTTAAGAAGGTCGCGAACATTATAGCTAACTATGATGATTGATATTTTCATAATCAGATGAGTGACGGTTTATCATTATCAGATCTTAAACCAATGAGTAACCACAAGAAAAAAGATGCGAATGTAAAATCGGGTACGTTGCTAACAATTGATTGAAAGCCGATAATCAAGAGCAAACAGAGAAAGAATGCTTTATCGTAAGAGTTTTGAATTTGGAGAACAGATTTAATGACAAAAAACATTAGTACCACAAAAAAAATAAATCCGGGAATTCCGGTTTCGAGTAGCAGTTTTAAATACCAACCATCGTTTGCATAAATTGCTGCAGGCACGTCGGTATCTTTAAATAAACGGTCAGCAACATGTCCGGCTTTACCGAGACCGAAACCCATAGGGTGACTTTTAAAATCGTTTACAGAAGTATTCCAGAAATCAACACGTTTAATATGATCGCCCATTTCCATCGTATTCACCGACGATTTCATAATAAATCCGAATAAGAAAAAAGCATCTTTCTTTGGAGAAATAGCATTGATACAAAGAGTAGAAATGGTTACAACGGTTAATAATGGAAGTATTATTTTCCTGAAGCCTTTTAACAAAAAAAGGAACACCGGTATCATAATAATAAAAGCCAAGATAGCGCCACGACTGATACTTAAGACTAAACAAACACCATTTAGAATAAATAAAAGCAAATCAATTTTCGAATTATTTTTTCGATAGAGAACCAAAAAATAAAGCGCTGCGAATGCAACAACCGAAGAAAAAACCAATGGAGTATAAAAAAGTGAAGTCATACGAGGCACAAGTTGATGTTCGAACTCATAATCGTGATTGAGGTTGATAATATATAGATATAAATTATGAAACGGGAAATACAACAAAAGACCAACGACTGCAATTGCAGAAATAATTAGCATCAGTTTCCGCAGCAGATCAGCTCCTATTCCGTTCAACATTGCATTTCGACCAACGAAATACATAAACATTGGAAGGTACGTCAATCGAAAGCCGTAGACTATAGCCATTTTATGTTGAGAAAGAAGGCTTCCATAAATTACACTAAAAGCAATGTAGCCAAGAAAGATAAAATCAATTTTGTCTAGTTTCTTTTTTTTGAAAAGATCAAGTAAACAAAAGGAAGAGATGGCAGCAAAAATAAGATCAGGTAGAACTGAAAAAGCGATCGATACAAAAGTAAACCCGGCGGCATCTCCAAAAAGAAAAGCACGCAAAGTTGGAAAGAGAGCGGCAAAAATAAAAACTGCTATTGTGGCATTTCTCCACCACAGCTTAGGCAACGGCAGAGAGTTTTGCATCGTGATCTTTTGCTAATGAAAGAAACCAAGTAATCATATAAATACAAATTCCAATGTGGAATACAGACGTATAAATTAGGAAATTCGTAGGCGATTTTTCAAGGAAGGTGACAAAGAGAGGAATGGTAAGAAAGAGAACCAATGAAATAAAATTGACTACTAAAAATTTCCGTTGCTTACGAAGAATGACAGCCAATTGAGAGATGGGCGCTTTTATAAATTCAAGGAAAAACCAACCGATCAATATTTGAGCATATACACCTGAGATTTCCCAATTATGTCCAAAGACCAAGGCGAAAACAAATGGCCCGGCCGCTAGCAGAATAATTAAAATAGGAAGAGAAATGAGAAACGTTCTTTTTACAGTGAGCAAAGTTAACTCATACATTGTTTTTTGTTCGCGAAATAATTTAGAACTCTCCGAGAAAAATATTTGCGTAATGGGCTTAATGATCAGACCAATTGGAGCTTGTAAAATACGGTTACAGAGAGCAAAATATCCGGCCGTTTCAGGACCAAAATAATAAGAGATAAGCAATGTAATTCCGGTAAACTGAAATGCATCGATGAGAGAAATGGCAACATTCGCTCTAGGAAAATCTTTGTATTCGGAGGCCAACTCCGAAAGTTTTTCCGGAACCATCTCTTCATACTTATTTTTTCTTCGAAAGAAGTAGCCAAGAATTAAAACAGAGAACCCCGTGCCGATAATTGAACCAAGAATTAAACCATGACTATTGAACTTAAAAAGTACGAGTGCTAATCCACCTGTTACAACAGTTTCAATTATTCGAACCGCAGAGAGCAGTTTATAATTTTCCTCACGTGTATGCCAATAGTTGAACACACTGCTAAAGCCAAGAGAAATGATTGCAAGCGGAATCATCCACGACACTTTTGCCATTTCACTTTGCCTGAACCAAATGGCCATGTTATCGCCAAAGAAATAAAACAACGGAATTGAAAGTATTCCAAACGATAAAAGGAGAATGACGCACAATTTTACCAAGGCTCGGGCTTTGCTCACTTCGCGCGGAATAACAACAGCCAATTCATATTTTCCGGTAAAGACAACAGAAAAATAAAATGCGATCGTAAGAAAAACAACCTGAGCACCAAATTGCTCCGGTAAATACATTCGCGTAAGAAACGAAGTGAGGATAAAATTCAAAGCCTGTGCTAGACCTGATCCGACAAGGAGAATAGATATCTTCTTAAAGAAAGCAGGAATTTGCACAGGCTAAATTTTATTAGATTACTTAGCGTAATTGACAGATCGTGTTTCGCGAATAACAGTTACTTTAACCTGACCGGGATAGGTCATTTCTGTTTGAATGCGATTGGCGATATCGAACGAAAGTACTTCAGCAGCTTTGTCGGTAATTTTTTCACTTTGCACTACCACACGTAATTCACGACCCGCTTGAATAGCGAAAGTTTTTTCAACACCAGGATAAGAGAGAGCAAGAGCTTCCATATCTTTCAATCGTTTGATGTACGATTCAACCACTTCACGACGAGCGCCTGGGCGAGCACCGGAAATGGCATCACACACTTGTACTATTGGAGAAATCATACTGTTCATTTCTATTTCGTCGTGGTGAGCACCGATGGCATTACACACTTCAGCATTCTCTTTAAACTTCTCAGCGAGCTTCATACCAAGAATAGCATGCGGTAATTCCGGTTCATCATCGGGGACTTTTCCGATATCGTGTAAAAGTCCGGCACGCTTAGCAAGTTTCACATTGAGACCTAATTCGGCAGCCATGATTGCGCAGAGGTTAGCTACCTCGCGTGAGTGCTGAAGAAGATTTTGTCCGTATGAAGAACGATATTTCATACGCCCAACCATGCGTATTAATTCGGGAGCAAGACCATGAATTCCTAGATCGATTGTAGTACGTTTTCCGATTTCAACAATTTCATCTTCGAGTTGACGTTTCACTTTAGCAACTACTTCTTCAATACGAGCCGGGTGGATTCGACCATCACTTACTAACTGATGTAAGGCAAGGCGAGCAAGTTCACGACGAACAGGATCGAAGCCGGAAAGTATAATTGTTTCAGGAGTGTCGTCAACAATAATTTCAATGCCTGTTGCAGCTTCAAGCGCGCGGATGTTACGTCCTTCACGACCAATAATACGCCCTTTTACTTCATCATTTTCTATATTGAAAATAGTGACAGCATTTTCTACGGCGTGTTCAGTTGCTACACGTTGAATCGTTTGAATAATAATTTTCTTCGATTCTTTATTGGCAGTAAGTTTCGCTTCTTCCATGATGTCTTTGATGTACGACATCGCTTCCGTTTTAGCTTCAGCTTTTAAAGCTTCCACTAATTGCGACTTTGCCTGATCAACACTTAAACCGCTGATTTTTTCCAGCTGTTCAACTTGACGTTGGTGTTGTTTGCCCAGTTCTTCTTTTTTACCTTCAAGAATATCCAATTGATTTTTTAGATTGGCTTGAAGCGTTTCATATTCTTTTTCCTTCTTCTGGGTTTGTTCCAATTTCTGAGCAATAGCCGTCTCTTTTTGTTTAATTCTGTTTTCGGCCGCGTTAATATTCCTGTCTTTTTCAGAAATTACTTTTTCGTGTTCCGTTTTCAGCTGCAAAAACTTTTCTTTGGCTTCAAGAATTTTATTCTTTTTTAGGACTTCGGCTTCAGCTTCAGCTTCCTTAAGAATGATCTGTGCTTTGTCGCCAGCTAATTGCTCTTTTGCTTTCGTTGCCTTTTTCGACAACTGAGAAGAAATAGTAAATCCTGCAATGAGCGAAACGATAACACCGATGAGTAGATATAGTAATGATATTTCCGGCATAATTGAATTATGAATGGTTATTAATGGATGATTAATGTTGATTAATGAATAATTATGAATGGTTATTAATGGATGATTAATGTTGATTAATGAATAATGATTAATGGATAATGAATAATGAATAATGATTGATGTATAATGATTGATGAATGATGGATAATGATTAATGAAGAAGTATGATGTTTGAAGTATGAAAGTTAATACTAGCACTTACTACTTACTACTTACTACTTACTACTCACTACTCACTAATTACTTATCGCTTACTCAAAAAAAAAACCGCATTAATTCCGGGACTTGTTAAACCCCTAAGTCATGGGTGAAGCTGTCTGGCTTTTCTGGTTTCTGCTGTTACCTACGAGAGGCTTCGCGATTAGACGAAGTGCGGCCTACCATTGAAGTCATTGAACGAGTAGCTCCAATTGTATTGAAATGTTGAGTTTATAAGTGATCCGGAATTAATGCGGCTATGCATTAAAGTTGAGTACAAAAACAATAGCAAATTTCAATGAATTGAAAAATTCAACTTGTTAAGGTACAAAACGTATTTTCAAAGAACGGACGCTAAACGGGAGAGTTTTCTTTAGCAAGGTATTCATCAACTAAGAGTGTAAGATAATCAATTTGATCTTTCACTTCACGCGTTGAATTATGCTTTTTATCCTGTTTTGGTGCTGCAATTGCTTCGCTGGCAAATTGAAGGGCACTCATTGCTAAAAGATCTTGTTTGTCTTTTACCGCATAGTTTTCTTCAAAATCTTTTATACGCTTATTAATATTTTCAGCGGCCTGCATCACTTTCTCCTGCTCGTCGTGTGTAATTCGGAGCGGATAAGTGCGATTCGCAATAGAAACTTTTATCGACAGTAATTCTCCCATTTGGGTTGGATTCACTTATGGTTTTCATCGATCATGGAAATACTTTTGTCAATATCTCCAATAATCTCACTAATTCTTTTTTTCATATTACTGATGCTCTGACGAGTAGAAGTAGTCTCAATTTCTTTCAAATTTCGGTATCCTTCTTCAAGACGTTGAACTTTTAATCGTTCTTCTTCCAATTCAAGCATCAACTTTTTGTTTTCGGCTAGCAATTCGTTATTGCTTTGCTTTAACGCTTCATGCAAATGTATCAATTTTTGAATGCGTATTTCCAGCGCAGAAAAATTACTTTTCAAGTCTGTTTGCTCACTCATTTTAAATGATTATTTGTTGATGAAATATAAATGCAATTAACAAAAAATATTTAAATAATTACATAAATTATGAACACGCAGTTGTCAGATTCTCAATACTATTGCATTTCAAGTGTAAAGTAAAGAAGAGCGCGTTATTTTTTCGAAATATGGACTAAGCCCGAACAAATTTTTCTTCCGCATCGTCAATTAAACTCGAAATTTGTAAATTAATCGATTGATAATCAAGCTCAATAAAAGAAATATTAATTAGAAATCAACTTTTAGTACATTCGCCATCTATCTATGATTAAAGCTAAAGGCATATTTAAAACCTACGATTCACTTCAAGTACTAAAGGGTATCGACTTGGAAATCAGTAAGGGAGAAATTGTTTCTATCGTCGGTGCATCGGGTGCCGGCAAAAGTACTTTGCTCCATATTTTAGGAACATTGGATACGGCCGACAAGGGGATATTAACAATCGACGACATTGAAGTGAGTGCTTTACGCGACAAAAAAATAGCCCGATTTCGCAACCAAAAAATTGGTTTTGTTTTTCAAGCTCACCACCTATTGCCAGAATTTACCGCGCTAGAAAATATTATGATGCCGGCTCTTATTTCGGGTGCTTCAAAGACTGCAGCCGATAAAAAAGCAAAAACTCTACTCGATCAACTTGGACTGATTAATCGTGCCGAACATCGCCCTTCGGAACTTAGCGGAGGAGAACAACAACGTGTTGCCGTAGCTCGAGCATTGATTAATGATCCTTCAGTTATTTTTGCCGACGAACCATCGGGCAATCTCGATTCTGCTTCCGCTAAAGCACTACACGAATTATTTTTTGAGTTAAGAAAATCGCTTAACCAAACGTTTGTAATCGTAACGCACAACAATGAATTGGCCGACATGGCCGATCGAAAACTAACGATCAAAGATGGAATTTGCCACTAAAGATTAAATCACTTCGACAATCTTTTCTTTTCGGTCAACAATTTCACCAATTGATTCTAAATAATTTTCCAGTCCATTTTTTTGAAAAAGCTCTCTCACCTGATCAACATTTTCAGAAGCAACGCTCAGCAATAATCCACCGCTGGTTTGTGGATCGCAGAGAGAAATAAATTCCGGACCATTCACACCACTTACTTTTTTCTCGTAAGCATTCCAATTTCGATAGGTGTTGTCGGGAAAAATAAATTGAGTCATATACTCTTCTACTCCCGGAAGCAACTTAATATTTTTGTAGTTAAGCATAGCAGAAACATTACTTCCTTCACACATTTCGATAAGATGACCAACGAGGCCAAAGCCTGTAATGTCAGTCATTGCATGGACGCCACTAAACTTTGCCAGTTCAACACCGATTAAATTTAATTGTGTCATACTTTCAACAGCAGCCACTAAATGTTCAGCGTTTACTTTATTTCTTTTCAATGCAGCAGAAACAATTCCGGTGCCGATCGATTTCGTCAAGAATAACTGATCGCCAACTTTCGCACCTTTATTTCGTTTTAAATGATTTGTCTTAACCAAACCATTTACCACAAGACCAAATACAGGCTCAGAGATATCAATGCTATGTCCACCACCGATTGGAATTCCCGCTAGTGCACAAAGCTCATTCGCACCACGCATAATTTCACCAACTATTTCAACCGGCAATTTATCGACCGGAAAGCCCAATATCGCCAAAGCAAAAATCGGCTTCCCTCCCATTGCATAAATATCGCTTAGAGAATTAGCCGCTGCAATTTTACCGAAGAGATACGGATCGTCAACAATGGGAGTAAAAAAATCGGTAGTGCTCAGCAATAAAAGTTCATCATCAAGTTTCCAAACAGCAGCATCTTCATTGCCATCATTACCCGCAATTAAATTAGGATAAGAGTTATTCAATTTTACTTTCTGCAAAATATTTTCAAGCACAGCCGGAGCTATTTTGCAACCACAGCCACTGCCTTTAGAAAGTTGAGTTAATTTGATTTCAGTATTCACTTTTGAAAAATAAGTTGAGCGTGAGCGTTAATTTTATCAATATTTCGAAGATGATCATTTTGATCATTCATTTCAATTACAAAGCGCTCGACAGAAGTTCTGCTATCGAGACTATGAGCGTACTGACTATCGTAGTAATCGAGTAAGATTCCAATCCATTCTTCAGGTCTATCCGCTTCAAGAGCTTCAATGCATTGTTTATGACGCAGACCACCGAGACGTTTTAAAATTTTATTGATCGAATTCGATAATTCTTCTTTCGAAAAATGACCATAGTCGATAGCAATACGTTTAATACGATCATCGGCATTTAAATTTAACTCAAAAATTGGAGCAGCGCTGAGTTGAAAATAAAATTCATCAGGAATTTTTATTCGTCCGATTGATCTACTTTCAGCTTCAGCATAAATGATAGAGTCGACAGGGATTTTTTTAAGTTCAAGCGCCAGGTCGTTTTCAAATTGTTCGTTTGTAGTTTGCGCTTTCATCCCTAGATGACCAAATGCACTTCCACGATGATTAGCGAGCCCTTCAAGGTCAACGATGTTTAGTCCTTGCGATTTCATGAGTTTGAGAAGATCCGTTTTTCCGCAACCCGTATGACCACCAATCACTACCAGTTTTCGTGGAATAATAAATTCGTTGAGCACAGAATTACGAAAAGCCTTGTACCCACCTTTCATCGTGTCGACTTGATAACCCGACATCGAAAGAATCCACGACATAATTCCTGAGCGCATACCACCACGCCAGCAATAAACGAGAATTTTTTTATTGGCAGCAAGAGAATCGATTGTTTTAATAAAAGAAGCGAATAGAGGTCCAACGAGTTCAAAGCCCAAACGAACAGCAGCTTCACGGCCTTTTTTCTTAAAACAAGTGCCTACAAGTTTGCGATGATCGTCGTTGAGAAGTGGTAAGTTAAACGACCCTTGAATGTGAGCGTGATTGAATTCACTTTCAGAGCGTGTATCTACGAGAAAATAATTTTCAGATTGTATGTTCGATAAAAACTCGTCGACACTTATAATAGCCATAGCGACAAAGGTAAGTTTTTTTGGGGAAGCAAGGGGTTGTATTTTTTGCTTACTAATTAATTAAAAGAAGCAGGAAAAATTAGGTCAAAGGTCATGGGTCTTTTACTCACCAATCACCAATCACCACTCACTAAAAAAAGGGATGCAAATTAATTTAAAAGTCCCAACTCTTTTGCAATAGCGGGACTACAAATTAAAAAATTAAAGTAATCACTTTTTGCAATGGTTTCGACTTGTCTTACTCCGCCTTTTTCATCGATATTAAAATAAATGTAATTTATTCCTTGAATAAAACTGCTCACCTTTTCCCCTATTTCATCATTTAAAATTTCTATCAGCAAAGTTGGTTTGAAAAGTTTTAGATAGACTCCAAGTCCTTCTAATACTTCAGGCTCATGCGTTTCTACATCTATTTTTATTAGGTCAATTTTCTTTATGTTGTATTGTTCAATAAAAGATTGTAACGTAACAATACCAATTTCTGTTTCTACTAATTCTGCAGCATTAGAAGCATACGTTTTATTGACAGTTACGGAATAAGTATGTTCCTCTTTCGTATCATAAATTATTGCTCTTCCATTCGCATTTGAAACAGCCATTTCAATAGGTAGAATGTCAAAATTATTAAGTAAAATATTTTCCTGCAGCTTGGCAAAAACTCTTTCAACAGGCTCGAAAGCATAAACGTTAGAATTTGGATTTACAGCTTTAGCAATTAAAGAATAAATACCGGTATTCGCCCCTATATCAAAAATGACTTCCGAATTTTCACAAAGCTGAATCCAAAGTTTGATAGATTCTTTTTCCCAGCCGTCAGTAAGTCCGGTCCAGAATATTTCATTTTCAATTTGATAGCCGTAATGTTTTATCCTAAATGCCTTCTTGGTATTGACTCGAACTTTAATAACACCAATAAAATGTAAATGACAAAATATCGATTCTTTTGGTGTCCAAATTATTTTTACAATAGAAAATAACTCTCTCTTGAAAGGAATAAGATTGTAAACTTTTTTGAATAATGACTTCATAAATTGACATTTGAGCTTTTCGCAAGAACAGAATTAGTTCATCAATATACAAGAAAAGTATGAACGTTTCGACAGACATTTGGAGGATGCTGAGCGAAATGTTGATTCCGATAGCCAACGGAAGCTCAGCAAACTTTTTCTTCAATGTAAGGCGAATTCTTCCGGCGGGATTTAGGTCGGGAGTAAAAAGAGTGTGAGTGTGGGGTTTGAGAGTGAAAGTGAAATTTGAAGCACGAAAAATGTCAGCACCGGGATTTAGTTGATTTGAGGATTTTTTGATTCGAAATTAAAAAAATGTCTGAACTGGGATTTAGCTGATTTGAGGATTTTTATGATTCGAAATTAAAAAAATGTCTGAACTGGGATTTAGCTGATTTGGGGATTTTTATGATTCGAAATTTTATTAAAGAATAGCTACAATCATATTAGCACGCTGAGCGGAATTTATAGAGAGGCGGAAGGGATAAGTAAAATGCAAGCCATCATTTGCCGAACGGAATTCCGTTCAAGGCAGTAGCACGTCTCTCGCAGATCTGAAATAATAATTAATAATGCTTAATGCTTCATGAAAAATTGTTAGCTATTAATTGACTGCAATGTTTTAATTTTTTCATAATTCATTTTTCATTCTTCATTAATCATTATAAATTATTAATTCCTTTTCTGTGTGCGGCTGAATGATCTCTCGCACAGCCCATCACTCAACATTCTGCCGAGCGCAAGTAGCTATTAGATGCTGAGCGAAATGTTGATCTGATTTACTTCCCTCCCACTTAAATAATAATTTTCCGTTATGTAACATTCGTCACCAATTATGAAAAAACTACGGTGTTACTTTGCTAAGTAGTAATTCACAATTTCGATATTAATCTTCAAACTCTAAAAATAAAAAAATGGAAGCTCACTATTATAATGTAAATGTTAACTGGAATGAAACTCGCAAAGGTGTAATGTGTTCGCCTGAATTAAACAAAAATGAAAATACGTGTATTGAAGTGGCAACTCCTCCGGAATTCCCAGAAGGTATACCCGGAATTTGGTCGCCCGAACATTTATTTACAGCAGCTGTAAGCAGTTGCTTGATGACCACTTTTTTGTCTATCGCTGAAAATTCAAAACTATCTTTTACCAGTTTCTCTTGTCAGTCGAAAGGTAAATTAGAACAGGTAGACGGAAAATTTATGATGTCGGAAATACTACTTGAACCTACTCTTACCATTACCGATGAAAAAGATCGAGAAAGAGCTGAACGCGTTCTTCAAAAATCGGAAGCCGCTTGCCTTATTTCAAACTCTGTAAAGTCGAAAATAACAATGATTACAACAATTCTTGTTCAATAATTTTTTTAAGAGCCTTATGAACCTTTAATAATTAAAAAAAATCATTACCCTTTTTCAATCAAGTCCATTTATTTCGTACTTTTAAGAGAAGGTTCGAAAATAATTCTTCATGAAAAAAGGACAATCCTAATCCTACCGTTTTTTTCTAAGGTTTATTGTTGAACTTTTAAATCATCACATTTAAAGATGAAAATTAAAACGTACTTTAAATTAAAATCACAAAAAGATGAAAACAAGAATTGTGTTTATCGCAATTGCCATTATCTTTCTCGCTGCTTGTAAAAAAGATAATCCGGGTCCTAATGAAGTTTTTATGGATGGTAATAAATTCAATCCCTCTTCAATTACTATTTCTATCGGCACTACTATTACCTGGACCAACAAAGAATCATCAACGCATACAGTTACGAGCGACAAAGGGACTTTTGAAAGCGGCGATATGGTGAAATCAAAAACATTCTCATTCACTTTTACTACTGCCGGAACATTTGCTTATCATTGTAGGCATCATAGTGGAATGACGGGAAATGTAATTGTACAATGAAATTTGTCTAGATTTATTTTTTCGTAATCAATTTTCACTTCTGTTAATAATTTATCTGAGATTGAATTTCTTCACTTCGGAAAATAATTTGAAGTGCTATTTTTTTTATAAAATCAACTTCGATTATCCGAATAAATAGGAATAAATTATAGTCAACAAATCCAAAAAAAAGTTGATAACAATACACATGAAAAATTATTTGCTCGAAACATTCAAGTTCAATGATGTAACAAATAAAAAATTACCCGAAAAAATATTTTTGTTGCCCGATAAAAATGAAGCGATTCGTCACTTCAGTCATCTTATCAACTGTCAATACAAATGGATGGCACGCATCAAACAAGATCCGGATTCGGCATCAATGAGTTGGTGGGAACCACTCTATCCATTCGCACAACTGCAACAAGAATGGAATAAAAGTTTACTCGCTTGGATCGAATATTTAACTTTTCAATCGGATGAAAATTTAGAGAAAGAAGTTACATTTATCGGCTTCGATGGAGGACAATGGGCAGCAAAACCAAAAGACATCGCTCTTCAACTCAACTATCATTCAATCCATCACAGAGCACAAATTCAAATACTCATCCGTGCGCAAGGTATCGACCCCGATTTTGTAGATTACATAGCGAGCAAATACCGAAAACTGAGTTGAGTGAATTTTAGGATAATTAGATTTTCGCTGGAGAATTGAACTAAATCGAATAAAATAGCCAAGTGCTTTTAACAAATTCCTCTTTGATGGCATTGGTTTTTTTGTTACACTTGTGTTCCCAAAAAAGTTTTCCAAACACACTTACTTCAAGGTGAAAAAAACCTTACTCGCCCTTTCGATTATTGTAACATTTATTGTGTTGCTGAGTTTTACTCCCGGCAGTACGCCACAACCATATCAACATACGCCTGAAGAGTTAGCTTATTTTTCCGGTATCATGCGAACGCCACTGGTTCCCGGTGAATGGTTTCTTACCTCTGCTAGTTGTCGCGGTTGTCATGGTCATGATACATTAGGTAATTCAAATATCGATGAAGACGGGAACGATGTCAATTTAGTTTCTCATTGGGAAAGTAGCATGATGGCGATGAGTGCTAAAGATCCTTTTTGGCGAGCTAAAGTCAATCATGAAATACTAGTCAATCCGGCTCATGAAGGTCAGCTGCAAGATAAATGTACCAGTTGCCATGCACCAACCGGACGTTACAATCATTTCTATCGTGGACTAGGTTTATACCGTCTTACAGATGTGATCAACGATTCCTTAGGACTGGATGGCGTAAATTGTTCGGGATGTCATACCATTGGCCCCACCGTTGGTAGCATGTACTCCGGAGAAATTCCTTACGACACTACCCGCACTATCTATGGTCCATTTCTCAATCCATTTTTCGGACCTATGCAATTGTACGAAGGCTACACTCCTACGTATGGTTTTCACATGGAAGAATCGCGCATGTGTTCTCCTTGCCATACTCTCATAACTGAAACTGCAGACTTAGCAGGGAATTTAACAGGTCAACATTTTTTTGAACAAGCAACATATCAAGAATTTGTGAATTCGTCTTTCCCCGGTAATAATATTAAATGCCAAACGTGTCACATGCCGCAGTTACCAACGCCTGTTGTTATTGCAAATGGGTTCACCGCACTTCAACCACGTTATCCTTTCAATCAGCATGTGTTTGCCGGAGCAAATCATTTTATGTTGAAGCTTATCAAGAACAATAAAACTGATCTTCGCGTAGACGTTGCCGATGCACGTTTCGATTCAACGATAGATGCAACAGCAGCCAACCTTCGTTTGAGTTCCATCAATCTGAATGTTTTGTTAGACAGTACCAGAAGTGATACAGGATATTTTAAAGTACGATTAGAAAATAAAGTAGGTCATAAGTTTCCGAGTGGCTATCCATCGCGAAGAGTTGTTTTGCAATTTCTTGTAATCGACAGCAACAACGATACTATTTTCAAATCAGGAACATTCGATAACGAATTCAGAGTTGTGGGAGAGAATGCACAGTTCGAACCGCATCATACAACAATTAATCAATCGAACATTCCGCAGATCTACGAAATGGTAATGGGCGATGTAAATGGAAATTTTACATCCGTACTAGAACGAGCAGCCATACTTTTAAAAGATAATCGTCTCCCCCCTCTTGGCTTTACAACGACACATGCATCATACGATACAGTCATGATTTCGGCAGATGCAAATGCAGATGCAGATTTTAATAAGAATGGAATAGCAGAAGGAACAGGAATTGATTTTGTGAATTTCCATGTTCCAATTGATGGAAATTTTAGCGGCTCATTAAAAATTGTGACCAATGTTTTTTATCAGTCAGTTCCGCCAAAATGGGTTGATGAAATGTTTAGTTACAGTCAAGCAGCGATCGATTCGTTCAGAACAATGTACACAGCAGCCGACAGGACGCCATTTTTAGTGGCAACCGACAGTTTGCAGGTCACAGTTACATCGATAGCTAAAACGAATCTCGACAATGCCATTACGATTTACCCAACATTAACCGAAACCGGAGAAGTATTTATGAGTTTCCGAGCAGATATAACAATCAGGAAAGTTGAAATTTTCAATGCAAAAGGCGAAATTGTGTATCAGAATGAAAAAGTTGGTAACAGCCTCAATCCTTTTACCATGAATCTTCCAGCCTTTAAAGGAAATTATTACATTCGTATCGTCACCAACACACAGACAATCGTAAAGAAAGTCATTAAGCTCTAAACCTAAAC
Organism: Bacteroidota bacterium; assembly: GCA_043747595.1. Classification (GTDB taxonomy): domain Bacteria; phylum Bacteroidota; class Bacteroidia; order AKYH767-A; family 2013-40CM-41-45; genus JADKIH01. Next base: position 60,772 of record JAYTOX010000003.1, read on the forward strand.
CCCAACCTAAACCAAAATGAAAACAACTACAAAGGTGAAAACTTTTTTTGCCATTGCAGGAATTATGATTGCAAGTTTTAGCGCAAACGCACAACTGGCATTCACCAATTCAAATGCAAAATTAATTGCCGGAAACATGTTCAGTGGCTGTTCGGTAGCAGTATCAGATATTAATTTCGATGGACTTGATGATATCATACGTTTGAACAACGGAACAGATCTTAATATTGAGATGCAGAATGCGGATGGAACGTATACTCATTATTTTATTATGAACAGTGGTAATAGCAGTGCATGGGCAATGACCGTAGCCGATGTAGATCAGAATGGTTGGAAAGATGTGATGGTAGATGCTGGTTCGGGAATTATTATTGTGAAATTATTTGGTGGCGGAGGAAGTCTTACTTCGTCGTCGCAAGTACTTCCAAACTCAGGCTTCTTTTTACAGAATGCAACGTTCTGCGATATGAATAATGATGGATGGATAGATCTTTTTGCATGCGATGACAATGCGCCGGCACATGTTTACATGAACGATGGAACGGGAAATTTGCTAAGCTCTACTTATGTAGACTTTGCATTGAATCCAACAATTACTTATGGTAACGATCCGGCCGATTCTGGAAATTATGGAAGTACGTGGATTGATTTTGATAATGATGGTGATTTAGATTTGTATGTAGCACATTGTCGTCAGAGTACATCAAGTCCAACCGATCTTCGTCGCATCAATCGATTGTTTGTGAACGATGGAACAAACCATTACACAGAGCAGGCTGCTAACTTTGGTATTAACCAAGGCTGGCAAACATGGACTGCAAGTTTCAACGATATTGACAATGATGGAGACTTAGATTTGATGTTGACCAATCATGATCACACAAGTCAGATTCTTGAGAATGATGGTACAGGTCATTTTGCAGAATTGACAAACACTAATTTTAACACGACAAGTATTACACCAATTGAATCAGTGTTAGAAGATTTCGACAACGACGGCTTTGTTGACATAATGGTAGCAGGATCAGATTGGGTGTATTGGAAAAACAATGGCGATAAAACATTTTCACCGGTAACAGGTTTATTTGCAACAGGCGGAATGTTATCGTTTGCCACAGGCGATTTAAACCACGATGGATTTATAGATCTCTATACATCTTATGGCAATGTTTATACAACACCATCAAACACACCCGATGTTTTGTATTTGAATTCTAAAAACGCAAATCACTTTATCACGTTCGATTTAAAAGGAACTGTTTCTAACATCAGCGCAGTCGGTGCACGAGTTAGTATTTATGGACCGTGGGGAACGCAAGTTCGTGAAGTAAGAGCAGGAGAAAGTTACGGAACATGTAATTCATCACAATGTCATTTTGGATTAGGCGCAGCTACGATGGTAGATTCTGCAGTAGTTAGATTTCCTTCGGGCATTGAACAACGTTTTACTAATTTAACAGCAAATCAATTTGTGACAGTAATTGAAAACACGTGTTCGATTAGTGGTAATGTAGTACAAGGAGCATCGGCAATTTGTACTGGACAAAGCACTACATTAACTGCATCACCAAATTTCACATCATACAATTGGTCGAATGGAGAAACAACACAATCTATCAGCGTAACAGCAGCAACAGGATATAGTGTTACAGTGAGTGACGGTACATGTTCAAACATATCACCAACAGTTGCGTTGACAATCAACCCTGACGAAACACCAACGATAACAGCAGCAGGAGAATTAGTATTCTGCCACGGAGGATCAGTAACACTGAATAGTACAGCAGCCAACGGTTACCAATGGTCGAATAACGCAGGAACAAATCAAAATGCAGTTGTAACAGAATCGGGTTCATATTCCGTAACAATACAAGGAGTTTGTGGAAGCTTTACTTCAGCACCAATTTTAGTCGACGTATTGAATGCACCATTAGCAATTGCCAGCGGTACATCAATCTCTTCACCTCAAGCTGTTACATTAACAGCCACAGGCGATCAAATTAGCTGGTACGATCAGTCGACAGGAGGAACATTATTGTATTCAGGCAGTAGCTATACTACGCCGGTTATTTCAACACCAACTACTTTTTGGGTGGAGAATGAAAAATCATATCCGGGAGCAATTTCTTTAACAGGAATGTCTTCACATCAAGGTACTAATTACAGTGGAGGAACAACGAATGGAACAGTTGACTTTACAGTTACTACAGCTTGTACGTTGAATTCAGTAAAAGTATATACTGATTCAGCTGGGACGAGAGAGATTCAATTATTGGATGCCGCTAACGTAGTTATAAACTCTGCATTGATAAATATTCCAACCGATTCAAGTAGAGTAAATTTGAATTTTGCTTTAGTACCTGGAACATATCATTTAACTACAAATGGAACTGTAAATACAAATACGCTAGGAACAGTATCGCCACGTTTACAACGTTCAAGTGCAGGTGTTGCATATCCTTATAGCGTAAACAATCTATTAAGCATTAATGGATCCAATCAAGGAGCAAACTACTACTACTATTTCTACGACTGGGAAGTTCAAGAGCAATCGTATTTCTGTACGAGCGATCGAGTTCCGGTTTTAGTAGATGTTACAACAGGAATAAATAATCAGAACGTAAAAGGTATTTCAGTTTATCCGAATCCTGCGAAAGATTTCTTGACGATAGAAACAGATTCACCGATAGCCGTTCGTTTATTTGATACAGCATCAAGAATTCTTCGTTCAGAGAAATTCCAAGCGATGAGCAATAAAATGAATATCTCAGATCTTGCAGCTGGAATTTACCAGATGCAAATTATCAAAGGAAATCAAACAGTAAACTACAAAATTGTAGTACAATAATTTACTGCTCAAAATCTCTAATAAAAAATGGCTGTCAATTATTGGCAGCCATTTTTTTTGCGTTTCCATCAATAATTTCATTCGATAAATTGGCATTCAATCGATGAAAAATTTGCATCTTTGCAGTCAATTTTAGAACAGATTATGAGTAACGAAAACGAACATGTAAAATGCTTGATTATCGGTTCAGGCCCCGCAGGATATACAGCAGCTATTTATGCAGCACGAGCAGATTTAAAACCGGTGATGTATCAGGGATTACAACCGGGTGGACAATTAACCATTACAACCGAAGTTGAAAATTATCCTGGTTATCCGAAAGGCACACAAGGTCCGGAGATGATGGAAGACTTCAAAGCACAAGCCGAACGATTTGGTACAGATATCAGATATGGCTATGCAACGTCGGTCGATTTTTCAGGACCGATACATAAGGTAGTGATTGATGAAAACAAAACGATCACGGCAGATACAGTGATTATAGCAACTGGTGCTTCAGCAAAATGGTTAGGTATAGAAAGCGAAGAACGTTTGAATGGCTTTGGCGTATCGGCATGTGCAGTATGCGACGGATATTTTTTCAGGGGACAAGACGTAGCAATTGTTGGCGCAGGAGATACAGCAGCAGAAGAAGCAACATATTTAGCAAAGCTTTGCAAGAAAGTTTATATGATAGTTCGTCGTGATGAAATGCGAGCGAGTAAAGCGATGCAGCATCGTGTTTTGAATACACCAAACATTGAAGTGCTTTGGGAAACGAATACCAAAGAAATTTTAGGTACAAAAACTGTTGAAGGTGTTTTAGTAGAAAATACAACAACGGGAGAAGAACGTAAATTAGATGTTACAGGTTTTTTTGTAGCAATTGGGCACCAACCCAATTCAGATATTTTCAAAAATTATTTAAAGACCGACGATGTTGGATATGTTCTCACAATTCCGGGAACAACGAGAACCAATGTTGACGGAGTTTTTGCATCGGGCGATGTAGCAGACAAAACATACCGACAGGCAGTAACAGCAGCAGGAACGGGTTGTATGGCGGCGATAGATGCGGAAAGATATTTAGCAGACAAAGGAATTCATTGAACTAAAAAAAATGTTATGTGGTCGAATCAAAATAATCAGCTGGAAAAAATTTTTCAGTTTAAAGATTTCAAAAGTGCTTTTGCCTTTATGACTAGAGTAGCATTTGAAGCAGAAAAAATGAACCATCATCCGGAGTGGACGAATGTTTATAATAAAGTCACGATTCATTTAAGCACACATGACGCAGGAAATATCGTAACAGAAAAAGACACGAAATTAGCAGCAATCATTGATGCAATTTTCGACGAGAAAAAATAATTGAATTAAGCTATTAATTTTCTTCGTTAATTTTGCTTCACAACCTTTTGAGAATATATCTTCTCTCCTACTTTCACTTTCAGGTAATAAATTCCTGCACTTAATTTAGTTGGAATTTCAATTGCTACATTTTGAAAATTACCTGTAACAAGAGCCGATTTAAAACCGACGATTTCTTTTCCAACCAGATCATATAATTTTCCGCTCATACTGTTATTTGTTTCACTGAATAAGCGAATATTTAATTGGTCGTCGAACGGATTCGGATAGGTTACAAACTCTGCGTCAGGAGCTATTATATTATTAGTTCCGGCAGCTAAATAAGCTGTGCGGAAATTAGGAATTCCATATCCCAGCGTGTCTGTTGGAGTATTGAAATAATTTGCACTACGTTCGATGGCTCTTTTTATTTCCATTACTTTTAAACTAGGAAAAGCTTGCCAAAAGCACGTTGCCGAACCTGCTAAAATTGGACAAGCAAATGAAGTACCGCTTCCAACACCAATATTATCGAACGGATCTGCAATTGTTGATTGCGAACCTTTAGCTGCTACGTTTGGTTTTATATCGCCATCACTCGAGGGGCCATAAGAAGAAAAGGAAACATAATTTCCGGCGGCATCAACAGCAGCAATTGCTAAAACACTATCACCATCAGAAGGAGCGCTCAAATAATGCCATGAATTATTTCCTGAGTTTCCAGCACTTGTTAATACAAGCATTCCTTTTCCTACTGCGATATCGGCTGCAATCGACGAAGGGCACGTATGACCATTCATATCGGCATACGTATGAGAAGCGGCAGGATCATCAAAATCGGTATAGCCAAGCGAAGAAGAAATAACATCTACACCAACACTATCTGCAAATTCAGCTGCGGCATCCCAATTATATTCTTCAATAATATTTTCTGTGTTTGCATCTTCCGATCGCAGCAACCAAAAATCGGCATCGGGAGCTGTTCCAACTAATTGTCCGGGTGTATTTCCTGCAATCGTCGACAACACTTCCATACCATGAGTATCATCTTCATAAACCGATGCTTGATTATCGACAAAATCCCATGTACCTAAAATTCCATTTCTACTTCGAAGACTGTCGAACGTTATCAACTGATCAACATTATAAAAACCCGCATCGATGATAGCCATAACCATTCCGTTACCAATGAATCCTAAATCGTGCAAATAATCTCCTTGCATTAAATTGATCTGATTAAAAGAACCGCCGTAGTTAAACGAATTAGTACGTAAAACAGAAGGAAGATTTACCGGCATTCCTGAATTTTTATCGATTGTTTTTCCGTCTTTTCGTTTGCGAGTAACCTTTACAGAGTTGTAAACAAAAGGCAACGTTTGAATTTGCGCAAGCACAGTAGAATCGCATTGAACTGTTATTCCATTGAACCATTTACTTCGAGTAAAAACAACCGCTCCTTTAGCTACAACGCTGTCGATGTAATTTTGATTCACAGGAAGATCTTCGGTAGTAATTGCAATTCCTTGATTGCTTCTCCGTTGAATTGCTCGAGGTGCAAGAAATGCTGTAGGAGTATTTATTGAATAGATCGAATTATTTTTATCGGTAAATTGAATAAAAAATTTCTGTGCTTGACTTTCAATAGCAAGAAAAACGAATGCTAAAAGAGCGATGATAAATGTACTTTTTTTCATTTTCAATGTTTGTAATTGGTAATTGTTTGTGTGTATTCTAATCCATTGAGAATAATTATTCCACCGGAGGTTGACGCTACACGAACACTATCGATGGATTTGTAGAGTAAACCAACGTGATTTCCATAGACTTCATTTTTTACACTTCTACTAATATTCGAAACAAAATCATCTTGATTGACAGATACGGTAGAATCAAAATTTACCGAAGCATACGTCATAGAATTATAAACATTTTGATATTTGTAATTTGCATCACCTAGTAGATTATATGCGTTACCATTCCAAATTCTTCCTTCCTTAATAGGAAAAGTTAATCGAATGTACCGTTGATTGTCTTCCACTCTTTCTAATGATGTAGAAGATAATTTTGCTGTCCACATAGAAGTAAATAGCCATGGCAATGAATCGGCATCACGTTTGTATCGGCTTATCATCCACGCAATTTTCCCTTCACCGTCGATGAAAGAACTATCAATTTGTTCACGTAGATTAAAATGATGCGCTTCAATGCTTGTATCGACCAAATATTGATCGTCGATATTAAGATGAATCGTAGAATCGACACTGTATTCAATCCAGAAACCGGAGTCGATCGGATAAAATGGTGTCAGCTGAGTAGTGTTCTCAGGAAATAATACTTCATCGTTTTTGCAAGCAGAGAAAAACGAGATTAATCCTAGAAGGATAAGAAGTTTACAGATGTTTGTTGAAGTCATAAAAGCGAATTGAATGGGAGAATTTCTCAAGCTACTTTTTTATTTTTTTGTTCGATAAAACGATCAAGGATTTTATTTACTACACTAAACCAAAGTGAAGGAATTAAAGCTAAATAAATAGCAGAAGCATAACCACCAGGCAAAACGGGAGAACCTTGATACGATTGCAAGGTATGAAATGGCTTTGATGCAAAATAATGATGATCACTGTGTCGACTCAAATCTATCAACAGAAAGCGGCTGATTACTTTATCGGTTTGCCAGCTAAGATCTTCTCTTACTCGTTCATTTTCTTTCCTGAAAAGGCCATAATGTTCAATGTAATTTGTGTATTCTAACAGGAAATTTGCGATTAATAGTTGCAAAGCGAAAATCATGACCATTTGGAATCCAAAGATAAATCCAATTAATGAAAACAAGATCAGTTGAAAAATAAAATTCAGGATAAGTTCATTAGCAACTAAATAACGATTTCCTTCAGAAGCCAAGCGTTTTTTTTCTAATCGATAAGCATTCGCAATTTGTCCAAACATAGAGCGAATAAAAAATCTGTAGAGCGATTCATTCCTTTTAGCAGTGGCAGGATCTTTATCGGTACCAACCCATTTGTGATGAACTCGTAAATGTTCGATATAGAAATACGTATTTCCTGCAGAGAATAAAAGCAGTTTACCCAGAGTCCGAAAGAATTTATTTTTCCGATGAATAAGTTCATGGGCAACAACTATAGCAGAAGTTCCGGAATGAAGACCTGTTGAAACGGCGGCACCAATTATTTGCCAACCTGCAACTTTATTAAAACGGATTACATATACGAGCGATGAAAGTGCTATGAATTGAAGCAAAACATGAGTAATCAAAATCAAATCAGGCACAAAAGAATTTTCTTGAAAGGAGTTTGATTTATTTTCAGGCACAAACCATTCAAGAACACAAAGAATTCCAAAGACAAAAATAATATTGGCATAAACATAATTGCCGCCCATTAGATTACCGACAATTACGAGTAAACCCGGAAGCAGACTCCAAGCGTATGCTAAATTCCTAAAATTACTTTTGAACATATTACGTAAAAATACCCAATTTAATCACACCTTCTATCATTGAAAAGTAACAATTTTTAACAAGAAATTATCGTTTCACTATTAAAATAAGTGATTACTTTAGCGCTTTAAACATTGATGAATAATGAGAAAAATCATACTGCTAGTCGCCATCTTGGGCTTCCAAATGATTTCGGGCAAAGCACAAACAATTGATCAATCTGGGCTCGTACAATTTTCTGGGGTAATTGTTACTTCAGATAGTTTGGCACCAGTTCCCTACACTAGTGTAATGATTAAGAGTTCAAACCGCGGAACAGTAAGCGACTATTTCGGCTTCTTTTCCTTTGTAGCCAAAATGAAAGATACGATAGAATTCGCAGCTATAGGTTTTAAGAAAGCAACATTTGTGATACCGGATACACTTTCTGATAATCGATGTTCCATGATCCAGATTCTAAGAGCCGATACCATTTTACTTAGAGAAGTCGTTATTTTTCCGTGGCCAACAAAAGAACAATTTAAAGAAGCATTTATTCGTTTACGTGTTCCTGAAGACGACAGAGCCAGAGCAGAGAAAAATCTGAATGAAGAAAAGATGGCTTACTTGGCCAATAATATGTCGATGGATGGAAGTATGAATTTTAAATATGCAATGGAACAACATTCAACAAGATTGTATTATGCCGGACAACTACCACCAAACAATTTGTTGAATCCTGTTGCATGGTCTAAATTTATTAAAATGTGGCAAGACGGGGCCTTCAGTAAAAAAGATAAAAAAGAATAAAAAAGAATAAAAGCTACCTACTCTATGGCCCATTTGCGCCTGCTTCTCATTACATTTTTTGTAGTGATCAGCCAGTTACTTTTTGCACAAACAGCTACTGTTACAGGAACAGTAAGTGAAATCAATGGAACTCCGTTAAGCGGAGCCACAGTAGCATTACTTGGAAAAACCATAGGCACTACTTCCAATGATCAAGGAAACTACACCTTAGAAATTCCTTCCAATGAAAAAATTACTCTAATTATTTCTTACACAGGTTTAAAAGCTGATACTTTTTATTTGAAACTTTCTACCGGTGAGAAAAGAGTGATCAATTCAAAAATGACAAGTAAAGTATTTCAAATAAAAGAATTTACTGTTGAAGATCGATCGATCAAAACAATAAACATAACACCGATAAATCCAAAGGTGGTAAAAATGATTCCAACGCCCAATCAAAGTGTGGAAGACATTTTAAAAACAATGCCGGGTGTTTCTTCCGCCAACGAATTAAGCTCTTCCTATTCGGTAAGAGGAGGAAATTACGATGAAAATTTAGTTTACATCAACGACTTCGAAGTATTCCGTCCACTCTTAGTTCGTTCCGGGCAACAAGAAGGATTGAGTGTAATTAATCCTGATATGGTTGATGCCATTAAATTTTCTGCCGGAGGTTTTGATGCGGTTTATGGTGATAAGATGAGTTCAGTCTTAGATATTAAATATAGAAGACCAAAAAAATTCGCCGGAGCAATCAGTGCATCTTTGTTAGGAGGTTCACTCGAATTAGAAAATCAGAGCAAGAATAAAAAGTTTTACTACATGCTTGGTGCTCGTCAGAAATCCAATCAGTATTTACTAAATACATTCGAAACAAAAGGAGAATATAAACCATCCTTCACCGATATTCAAATATTTACCGGTTACGATTTTTCAAAAAAGTTTTCAGTAGAATTTTTCGGAAACTATGCTCGCAACCGATACAATTTAGTTCCACAAACACGAGAAACAAATTTTGGAACAATCAACGATGCAAAGCGATTCACGGTTTATTTCGAAGGACAAGAAGTAGACAAATACGAGTTGTTTACCGGCTCTGCTTCTGCCATTTACCAACCGAAAGATAATTTAAAACTAAAACTCATTGGCACAAAATATTTATCTGATGAGTCTGAAAATTTTGATATCCTCGGTCAGTATTTTTTAGACCAACTAGAAAATGATTTAGGAAAAGACAATTTTGGAACAGTTGCATTTAATCTTGGTGTTGGTTCTTTTTTAAATCATGGAAGAAATAACTTGAATGGAGAAATTACATCGATAGAACATAAAGGCGAATTGATCCACGAGAAAAGTGTGTGGCAATGGGGAGGAAAATTACAGCAGGAGAAATTTATCGATAAATTACACGAATGGACGTATAACGATTCAGCAGGTTTTTCCATTCCGTCTTATCGTGATTCGATAAATCCAATAATCACATTGAACGATGTTGTAATTGCTAAAAATAGTTTAACGACCAATCGACTTTCAGGATACATTCAAAACAACTGGCAACTTACCGATACTACTAAATTGATTTTGACAACAGGAATAAGAGCAAACTATTCAGACCTAAACGGACAACTTGTAATTAGTCCCCGGATTTCTATTAGCTACAAGCCACGTTCAAAAAAGAATTTCAATTTGCATGCTTCCGGAGGATTGTATTATCAGCCACCGTTCTATCGTGAGTTAAGAGGATACGACGGAAAATTATATCCGGAAACACGCGCACAGCGATCAATCCATTTAGTAATTGGTGGTGATTATACCTTTCTAGCTTTAGGAAGAGAATTTAAATTGACATCGGAAGCTTTTTACAAATTTTTAGATGATCTGATTCCATATAAAGTAGAAAATATCAGAACACGGTATTTACCTCAGTACAGGTCGGTGGGTTATGCCAGAGGAATCGACTTCCGATTGTTCGGGCAATTTGTTTCAGGTGCTGAATCGTGGATGAGTTTATCATTTCTTCAAACAGAAGAAGATATAAAAGGTGATTACTACTTTCGTTACTTCAATAGCGACGGTCAAGAAATTATTCCCGGTTATACTTTTAATTCACGACCAACCGATTCAATTAAAGTTGAACCGGGCTACATTCCTCGACCGGCCGACCAGAGAGTAACCTTTGGTATCTTCTTCCAAGATTTTCTGCCCAAATTTCCGACATACAAAATGCAACTCAGTTTGATTTTCGGAACAGCACTGCCTTTTGGTCCTCCGGGACAAGATCGTTACAAAGACGGACTCCGAACACCAACTTATAGAAGAGTTGATATTGGCTTTTCCAAACAACTTATAGGTGAAGACGTAAAGAAAAAACCAACAGGAAAATTTTTACGTTCTTTTGAATCGATGTGGATAGGTTTAGAAGTTTTCAATTTACTTCAGGTAAATAATGTGGCTTCTTATACATGGATCACCGATATTTCAAATGCTCGCAGATATGCAGTTCCAAATTACTTAACAGGCCGACAATTAAATTTACGAATCACAGCTAATTTTTAAAATGAAAACCAAATTTTTTCTTCTTGCATTTTTAATGATAGCATTAACCACATTCTGTTTTGCACAAGATGTAATATTTTGTGAGCGAGTAGATAAATGGGGAAACGCATTTAACGAAAGCGATCATTTTACCATAGGAGAAAAGGGCGGTTTTTTTCAAATACTATTCAGACAGAAAGAGAGTCTCAATTCTACTCAAGCAACTTTCGATATTTACTTAAAAGAAAAAGATCAAGAAAATTTTGTGAGTTCAGTAAAGATGAAAGTAAATCCGGATGCTATTTGGTTTTACAAAGAAGTAACTTTTTTTAAACCGGGAGAATATCATATTTATATTTATAATGAGAAAGACCGATTTCTAGGTGTTGGTAAAATGACAATTACGAAAAAGTAATTTCAGGCAATCATATTTTTTCAAATCAACGGATTTATTTGAAAGGAGAATCAGGTTCTTTTGCCATGTGCTTGTAAACCATTTTATCCATCATTGCCGGAAAAAATTTGTTTAACCACACAGTTAATTTTCCATTGAAAGTGAGAACTAAATCGCGCTTACGATTAACTGTAGCATTATAAATGTGATCTGCAACTTCATCTGACGACATCATTTTATTTTCCGTTCGCGGCGATTCACCCTGACTACTTCCATCTTTTGAGAGTGAAGATTTGCGGATGTTGGAGGCCGTAAATCCCGGACAAGCTACTAAAACATGAAGATTGTTATTGAGATTTTCCGTTCTCAAAGTTTCTAGGAAACCTTCCAATGCAAATTTAGATGCAGAGTATCCTGTTCTCCCTGGCAGTCCTTTTTTTCCTGCAATAGAAGAAACACCAACAACACTTCCTTTTGATTTTAGCAAATGCGGAAGAGCATATTTAGTAGCGAACACTGCACCCCAGAAATTAATATCCATTACTTTTTTAATCACATCCAAGTCGAGATCTAAGAAAAGCGCACGCATTGAAATTCCGGCATTGTTAATCAGCACATCAATTTTGCCATAAGCATTCATCGTTTGCTCAATTAAGTTTTTGCAGTCAGACTCCTTACTCACATCGCAACAAACAGCCATGACATTTCCACACGTCAATTGAAGTTCTTGCTTTAGAGCTTCTAGTTTTTCCAATTGACGCGCAGCAATAACAACTGTCGATCCGTGTGCAGAAAATTTTCTAGCAAGCGACTCGCCTATTCCACCGGAAGCACCGGTAATGATTACAACTTTATCTTTCACTAATTAAATATTTTTCCCGGATTTAAAATTCCGTTGGGGTCAAACAATTTTTTAATTCCCTTCATCAAATCAATTTGTGTTTTGTTAAAAGCAATGTCGATGTAATTTTTTTGAACGTAACCTATTCCATGCTCGCCTGATATTGTACCGCCCAAGCTTACACATAACTGAAAAATTTCGCGTATACCAAGAGGAACTTTCGTATTCCAATCTTCGTCAGAAATATTTTCTTTGATGATGTTGACGTGCAAATTTCCATCGCCGGCATGACCGTAGCAAACGCTTCTAAATCCGTATTTAGCTCCAATAGCTTTTACACCTTTCAATAAAATAGGCAATTCTGCACGTGGAACAACAGTGTCTTCTTCTTTATAAATTGAATGCGATTTCACAGCTTCACCGGCAGAGCGACGAGCACGCCATAAGTCGGCTTTTTGTTGAGCTGAATCTGCAAAAAGTATTTCATCGCAATCAAATTGGTAAAGGATCTCAGATATTTTTTCACATTCTTTGAATAGCACATCACGATCCGTTCCATCAACTTCAATTAAAAGATGAGCATTGATATTATCTTTGAGAGGGATTTTTACATCGACATATTTCATGACGTATTCGATGCAATCACGTTCCATAAATTCGAGTGCAGAAGGTGTAACACCGGCACGGAAAATAGCGGAGACAGCTTCACAAGCTTTTTCAGCATCGAAAAAAGGCACGAGCATTAATAAATTCTCCGTTGGTAATGGCAATAATTTAAAAACGATTTTAGTAATTATTCCCAAAGTACCTTCGCTACCAACTAGCAGTTGCGTTAAATTATAACCTGTCGAATTTTTTAAAACATTAGCACCGGTCCAAATTATTTCTCCCGTAGGCAAAACGACTTCACAGTTTAATACATAATCTTTTGTTACACCATACTTCACAGCTTTTGGTCCGCCGGCGCTCTCGGCTAAATTACCTCCGAGAAAACAAGAACCACGGCTAGCAGGATCGGGAGGATAAAATAATCCTTTGGCCATTACAGCATCTTGAAAAACTTGATTGATTACACCGGGTTCAACAGTAGCCTGCAAATTCCTTTCATCAATCATCATAATTTTATTAAAGCGATCCATGGCAATAACCAATCCGCCATGAACAGGTAGTGCACCGCCACTTAAACCAGTACCGGCTCCACGGGGAGTAACAGGAATTAAATGATGATTACAAACTTTCAGCAATTGAGAAATTTCATCGCTGTTTTTAGGGCGAACCACTACTTCCGGAATAAATCGAAGATCTTCGGTATAGTCTTTCGAATTTTGCTCAAGAACATCTTTGTTAGTGTATACATATTCCTCACCGCAGATGTTTTTGAATTCACTTAAAATCGATTCATTTATTTTTTTGTACTCCACTTTTATTTATTGGTTTACGATAATTAATTAATTCTTTTTTTTCAGGATGAAAAGTAAAATTATATTTCGACAAAATTACAGTTCCTGAAGCCTCTCCTGCATCGTCGCCTAAAAAATAAATGCTATTTTTATTAACAACTACTTTGATAAAATGAGAAACACCATAATTAGTTGAATCGCTAAAAGTCCATTCGAAACGCGGCAATGTATCAACTTCAGCAATGAAAGGAATAAGAGTACTTTCCGGATGAGTAAGTTGCGTTCCCAATACTAATTCGTGATTTCCAATAATCTCGGTTGAAAGAAAAGTAAAATCATTTTTAGATTTAATAAATAATTTTTCTTTACCTACTTTATTGTATATTAAATAGAGACTTTCCGAAACATTGGTGGTGTAATCGACTTTATTTCCCGTCAGAATAATTTTTTCTTTCTCTACTCGCAATGAAGATGCAAAACAATCCGCTGCTACTCCATTATAAAACGCTTCTGCTAAGAGAAGGCCGTTGCGCGAATATTTCAGAACCGGTAAATCGGAACGGTCGCTTGTGTGGTTTACAAAACCTGTAACATACACATTCATTGAATCGTCGTTGGTAATTAAATTCGACATATCGCGTTCACTGAATACACCATCATAAATACGTTGCCATTTTAAATCGCCTGCGACATTATATTTCAGTATTAGAATATCTGAACTACGTTGTCCATTATTCGTTACACCACTGAGATACACATTTGAAGAATCGTCTACTATTAATGAATTAAAAACATCAACTTTTACTGATACATACTTTCTCTTCCACTCAAGTTTTCCTTCGGGCGAAAGTTTTACCACAAACGCATCCAAGCTACTATCTTTAGATGTAATGTAACCAGCTGCGTAAGCATTTCCAAATTGATCGGTGGCAATAGCATTCGCTGCATCAAACAAATGATCATTACCGTCGTAAGAAAAATCGACGTCTTGCCCTCCTTCAGAATTAAAACGGACGACCAAAAAATTTCCATTCAGATTGGCCGTTTTTGTGATTCCACATATCCATATATTTCCGAAAGCATCAATGGTTAAGGCAGCCGGGTAATCATCGCTATGTGTTGGATGTTCATAAACACGCTGCCAGATTATCGTTCCGGCGGTATCATATTTAATAAGCACGATCTGCTTCAGCGAATCGGGCGTCCACGACTTACAAAGAACATAGCTATTTCCGAGCGCATCTACTTTTAAATCGATTGCCTGATTAATTGAATTTAAGGTAATTTTAAAATCCTTCGACCATTCTGCTTTTATTTGAGCTTGGGCATTGGAAAATTGAAAAGAAATCAAGGCAAAGGCAAAAGGAAGATAGTATCGAAGAAATTTCACGTTTAATTCGTTTAATTTGGGTTAAAAACCGATATAAACATACTGAAACTATTCCAATGCAGAAACTTAAAATTTCAAAATAAAACAAAATTTGTTCGCAAAAAAGCGAGAATGTTAATTAAAAAACAGATCCAAAAGCAAGAACTAAGCGATAAAAGAATTATTTTTACATCAAAATACTTACTATGCAAATCACCGGAACCCTAAAAGTAAAAAAAGAAGAGCAGGTTGTAAACGACCGTTTTAAAAAGAGAGAATTTGTAGTGACTGATAGTTCATCGCAATATCCCCAAGAAATTAGTTTTCAATTAACACAAGATCGTTGTGCTTTGTTGAACAACGTTCAAATAGGAGAAACAATTACCGTTCATTTCAACATTAGAGGACGAGAATGGACGAGTCCACAGGGAGAAATTAAATACTTCAATACGCTTGAAGCTTGGAAAATGGATAGCAATGGAGTTGCTTCTACTTCAGACAACAATCAAGGAGCACCAGAATACATCGATTCGCCGGTGTCAGGAAAAGACGATCTTCCATTTTAATAAAAATAGTTGATATGTCTAGTCCTAAAAAATGTTGACAGATTAGTAATGTTAAAAGTACTATAATTTATGCCCCGGAAGAAAAAATCTTTCGGGGTTTTTTCTTCCATT
>JAYTOX010000004.1:0-4309 GCA_043747595.1 Bacteroidota bacterium
TTAAATCATTTTAAATGCTTGATTAATAATAATATAAACTTTAGGGAGGACTTTATTGAGGACAAACGAAGACTAATTTAGAACTAGTGAAATGTTACATTTTACTGCGAAATAGACATAATGGGTGCCGACTGCGATCGGCACCCTATGTCTATTTATTTTCATTTTGTCCCTTTTTCTGACACTACTCCTCAGGTACATTTACATCGTAATCAACCATTACTCTCTCGATAAGTACCATGTCTACCAATAAAGAACATAACTCCCCTTTTGCTTCTGCTCCCTCACAAAAAGTGCAGTTGCAATTGGCCGTGCTCATCGACGATAATTCTCAAGAACTTTTTATTCATGAAACTATTTTACGCGCATCAGGAATCGCCAAAAAGATTTCTGTTGTTCCAAACCCTTCCTCTTTTATACGTACTCTTCAAGATACAGAACGACTAAGTGATATTCCGGATGCTATTTTCATCAATAAAGAAATGAAAAGCTTATCAATAGACGATTTCATTACAGATTTTAATCTCTTAGCTGATTTCGTCAGAAATAAATGTTTGTTAGTTCTTCTCACAGACCAACCAATCATTAAATCTTTTGAACCAAAAGGCAAAATAAAATACTTAGCTAAACCAATTGATGTGTTTCAACTAAAAGAATTTATAGCAAATTAATACGACTACACTCCTCCTCTCCCATTATTAACCAAAACTAAAAATACTCACCATGGAAATCATTCACAACTCAAAAAACGAACGCAACAACTTGTTCACTTCTTTACGTGGTGGCAAATCTACCTGCGAAATTTTAGGCGAAATTGAAAAAGACCTCCTTGGCCAAATGGCACAAGCTCTTACTATCGTATATGGTGGTGAAACTAAATCAAGAAGAGGTATGATTGCCTAAATAATCTATCCTATTATTCACTCATTTAATTCCAAAATTCAAATGAAAAAAAACATTTCATACACGTCTACAAATTCGTTGCTTTCATTAGACATTATTCTGTTTAGTGTTATCACTGCTTCAATAATCGAATTGTGCTTTTAAAATAGTGTGGGTTTCATTTTATGTAACCAAGAGCCGGATGGGATGTGGGTCCTTAGTGTCCGGCTCTTTTTTTTACCTTTTTACTTTTCACCCCTTTTCCATTATACTATCTTTTTCTTAATCTAACTCTATACCTAAACCGTCAATTTGCTATATTACGGCCTCTTAGCGCAAGTGAACTAATCACTTATTATTAAGCAACGGAATTTTTACAAATAAAATTGACTCATTCTATGTCATACCCTTACCAAATAAATAGCCTCGACCAATATCATAATGACTACAAAAAAAGTATAGATACTCCCGAAATTTTCTGGGCTGAAATAGCTGATACGTTTACTTGGAAAAAGAAATGGGATAAAGTTCTTGAATGGAATTTTGAAAAACCGGAAATCAAATGGTTTCAAGGTGCAAAATTAAACATTACTGAAAATTGTCTCGATCGACACATAGAAAAACTTGGAGACAAACCGGCCATCATTTGGGAACCGAATGATCCATCAGAAAAAAATCGCGTACTTACTTATAACGAACTTCTTATTGAAGTAAACCGATTTGCCTTAGTATTGAAAAATAATAACATTAAAAAAGGTGATCGTGTTTGTATTTATATGGGAATGATTCCTGAATTAACAATTGCTGTTCTTGCTTGTGCTCGGATTGGTGCCATCCATTCTGTAATTTTTGGTGGCTTCTCTGCTCAATCTATTTCTGATCGTCTCACTGATGCAAAAGCTAATTTCATTGTTACATGCGATGGAGCTTACAGAGGAGCAAAAGATATTCCCCTCAAAAAAATTGTTGATGAAGCTCTACTTTCTTGCCCTTTTGTTGAACGAGTAATTGTTCACAAACGAACAAATATTTCTACTGCTATGGTAAATGGTCGTGATGTTTGGCTTCACGAAGAAATGGAAAAAGTAAAAAAACTGCCAAGTCAAGATTGCCCGGCAGAAATAATGGATGCAGAAGATATTCTCTTCATTCTTTATACGTCCGGTTCAACAGGTAAACCGAAAGGTGTTGTTCATACTTGCGCCGGCTATATGATCTACGCCAACTACTCTTTTGTAAATGTATTCCAGTATAAACCAAACCAAATTCATTTTTGTACTGCAGATATTGGATGGATTACCGGTCACTCTTATATTATTTATGGTCCGCTTTCTGCCGGCGGTACGTCTTTAATGTTTGAAGGAATCCCTTCTTATCCTGATGCCGGAAGATTTTGGGAAATAGTAGATAAATACAAAGTTGATATTCTATATACAGCTCCTACTGCCATTCGCTCTCTCATGAGTTATGGAACTGAACCTGTAGAAGGCAAATCTCTTTCGTCGCTGAAAGTTCTTGGTACTGTTGGTGAACCAATCAATGAAGAGGCGTGGCATTGGTATCATAAAAATATCGGTAAAGGAAATTGTCCGGTAGTTGATACTTGGTGGCAGACTGAAACTGGTGGCATCCTAATTTCAAATTTGGCCGGCATTACTCCTGAAAAACCTACGTTTGCTACTCTTCCATTGCCGGGAATCCAACCGATACTTGTCGATGAAAAGGGCAATGAACTTATTGGAAATAACGTAAGCGGAATTCTTTGTTTTAAATTTCCATGGCCGGGAATTTTACGAACAACTTATGGTGATCATGAACGCTGCCGAATAAATTATTTTGCCACATACAAAAATTTGTTTTTTACAGGTGACGGATGTTTGAGAGATGAAAATGGATTTTATCGCATTACAGGAAGAGTTGACGATGTCTTAAATGTTAGCGGACACAGAATTGGAACGGCTGAAATTGAAAATGCAATCAATATGCATTCCGACGTGATTGAAAGTGCTGTTGTAGGTTACCCTCACGATATTAAAGGACAAGGAATTTATGCTTATGTGATTTATTCTAGTAAGCATGGTGATCTTGAAAAAGACAAACTTGAAATTATTAATATAGTTTCCAGAATTATTGGAGCAATTGCTAAGCCGGATAAAATTCAATTCGTGACCGGACTTCCAAAAACAAGAAGCGGGAAAATTATGCGTCGCATTTTGAGAAAAATTGCTGAAGGCGAAACTTCCAACTTAGGCGACACATCAACTCTACTCGATCCTGAAGTGGTTGAACAAATAAAAAATGGAAAATTATAATCTACAAATAAATTATTTGTTCTAAAATTGATATTCAAAATTGTAGTTCGATTTTTTATAACGGAAACTGTGCTCCAAACGCCCAGATTATTTCACCAGTAAAAAAAGTGTGATCAGCCTTTCCTGTTCCTACCGTCAACACATTATAATAATTGGCAAATGTTCCTTTGAAAGAAGCATCGGTAAAGAAGTGCTTAAAAAATTCATAACGTAATCCTGCATCGACTCCTGTAATATAACCTGCAATATGAAATACATTGTCGAGTCGTGTTCCAAACAATGTAACGTCTGTTTTCGGAATCACTATTCCTCCACCAACTTTAAGAACGGCATTTAATATATGTTTCTTATTTTTCGATTCGAGCAATTGTTGCTTTTTCAAAATATTCAACATTAAAAAATTTGCTCCATTGGTATGTTCAAATTTGAGAAAATTGGTCGTTACCATTGTATCAACGTCATAGCTATTTCCATGAATAGTTCCTTTTAAATGCGCCGGCTGATTATCGTTCATCACATACTTTGCATGATCGAAATTTATTTCAATACCAAGATTATGTTTATCATTAAAGTAATAACCAAAACGATAAACGTATTGTGGAATAGATAAAGTAGTAGCTAAAATCTGATCGAATCCCGGCCTATCTTTAGCAGTCAAATTATATAGCGTAAAATCGTATTGATCTGACCCGTTATTTTGAAAATGAATATCACTTTTCGAAAAGAAATCTTTGTTATAACCCCAAGCAAAGTAAATACTTCCTTTCTGCTTTTCTTGCTTTTGTTCTGATTGTGCTTTTCCGATAGAAACTAAAAAAAACATCAAGCAAAACAAAATTACCGATTTATTCATTTTTATTAATTGATAAGTGAAATTAAACAAAAAACAAATTTTATTTGTCGAATTTCAGTATTTAATATTTATTTTTTTATGATAATCTTTTTTACAATTACTCCATTAGGAAAAGTTAATTTCAAAATATGAATTCCTTCTTCAATTCTGCTTATATCTATGGGCGATTCATATTTTTCAGAATAATAATTTACTTTTCCAAGAACATCTATTAATTCAATTGAACGAATAGGCAAATCAAACCTGCTTAGATTTATTTCAG
>JAYTOX010000005.1:0-53384 GCA_043747595.1 Bacteroidota bacterium
TTTGCTATGTGTGAAACGTACACTCCTGCGGTTGATTTTACAAGTCCATCGGGTAATGTTGTCGATGAACCATTACAAATCGAAACTGAACGAGTTGAACTGGTATTTGGAATTACGATTAATGTTGTGGTTATCGTCGAGTCACATCCTGCTGCATTTGCAATGTGTGAAACGTAAACGCCAGCGGTTGATTTTACAAGTCCGTCAGGTAATGTTGTTGAACTTCCATTGCAAATAGAAACTGAACGAGTTGAACTGGTATTCGGAATAATGATTAATGTCGTGGTAATTGTTGAATCGCATCCTGCTGCATTTGCAATGTGTGAAACGTAAACTCCAGCGGTTGATTTTACAAGTCCGTCGGGTAATGTTGTCGATGAACCATTACAAATCGAAACCGAACGTGTTGAACTTGTATTCGGAATTACAATTAATGTTGTTGTAATCGTTGAATCACATCCTGCTGCATTCACAATGTGCGAAACGTAAACTCCAGCGGTTGATTTTACAAGTCCGTCGGGTAATGTTGTTGAACTTCCATTACAAATCGATACGGAACGAGTTGAACTGGTATTCGGAATTACAATTAATGTCGTGGTAATTGTTGAATCGCATCCTGCTGCATTCGCAATGTGTGAAACGTAAACGCCAGCGGTTGATTTTACAAGTCCGTCAGGTAATGTTGTCGAGCTTCCATTACAAATAGAAACCGAACGCGTTGATGTTGTATTCGGAATTACAATTAATGTTGTTGTAATCGTTGAATCACATCCTGCTGCATTCGCAATGTGCGAAACATAAACGCCGGCTGTTGACTGAACTGCTCCATCGGGTAATGTTGTTGAACTTCCATTGCAAATCGATACTGAACGCGAACTAGCTGTGCTCGAAAATAAATTTACAGAAACACTGCCCGAATTACTGCTCCAACAACCTGAAGAAATGGTTAAAGCTCTCAAATAATATGTACCACTTGAAGCGACTACTTTTGTGATATTAGAATCTACCATTGAAGTACCGGACGAAGAACTTTGCCAAAAATAACCAAGACCTACGCCGGAATTAGAACGTGTAAGTGTTACATTATTGCCCAAGCATTGCGGACTACTAGCTGTTGGGTTTGGAGGTTGAGTAGGTAATGCATTCACTGTAATAGTAGCAATTGACGAATATGCTAATGTACACACACCACTTTTTACGATAGCACGATAATAAGTAGTCTGCGTTAAATTTAAGTAGGTTTGTGTTGTAGAAGTGTTTGCAATAGTTGTACCTGCAGTCGCAAAATTATCGAGTGAAAATTCCCAATATAAAACTGATCCCGTAAATGATCCAAGGGTTAAAGTTCCTGAATTTACAGATGCACATACTGAAGCGCTTCCTGAAACAGTACCTCCTACCGATAATCTTTCAACCGAGAGTGAAACCGCATTTGAAGTTACAACAGGATAACATGTTGAGCTAATATCAACTGTATATGAAGTTGAAGTATCTGAAAATGCTACCGAAGAAATAGTTAGTGCATTACTTGTGGCTCCTGAAATAGCTCCGCCATCTATCAATGCAATTCCGTTTTTCTTCCACTGATAAGATATTCCAAAACCCGTTGCTGTAACTTGGAAAGTTGCTAAACTTCCAATACAGAGAGCTAAGTTTGAAGGCTGACTACTTATTACTGGCAGCAATGAAACAGTCATCGTTGCATTTGAACTTACGCCGCCTCCTGGCGCAGGATTCGAAACAGATATATTTTTTATTCCATCGGTACTTACATCGCTTGCAACAATTGTAGCGGTTAATTGTGTTGCAGATACATAAGTTGTAGTTTTAGCTACTCCATCTAATTTTACAACCGATGATTCATTAAAATTTGAGCCTATAACTGTAACTGTAAAATTAGAAGAACCTCTTACAACACAAATGGGCGATATTGAAATAATCGCTGGAACAGGATTACTTACAATAAATGAATTACTAATACCTGTTGATGTTCCATTCGTGGAAGTTAGAGTAAAAGTTCCTCCCGGTCTTATTGTAACCGGATAATTATTTAAAACTCCAGCAGTAAAACTTGAAGTTAATCCTCCACCGGAAGTAAGGATGCCGGTAGAAGTGAGAGTACATGTTCCTGAATAAACATTAGGACCGGTATTCAAAATATTATTTTCTACATCTCTTGATGAAATATCAATATTAAAAGAAACGCCGGCAGTCTGATTAGAAACTGAACCTCCATTTCCATCCTCGATCAAAAAATTGTTTAACACTGCAGGGTTTACGATTAGAGTACTGCTTGGATGAGCAGGCAATACTCCGTCAGTTGCCGAAAGAGAAATGCTCTCTGCCTTTTTTAGTGTCGTAGTTAATGTTGTAGTCGATTGCCCTGAGGTAAAGCTAACAGCGGTAACAAATATTGGAGATGTAACGGCAATTGAAGCACCTGAATATGATATCGTTTTAGCTCCGGTATAAGTAGTGACTATATTAAAAAATTGATCGCAAGCAATTAATTTAACCAGACTAAAAGGCGTTCCAGAAACCTGTTGCGTTGGCGTTCCGGTAGCTCCACTACCGGCAAACGTAGTTGCATTTACAAAAGTTTGACCGGGTAAGGTAATATATAATTTACCGGCACCTATCGTTTCAGTAAGAGCTCCCATTCTACCGGCAGCATTCAATCCTGCAATTGTTCCGGTTCCACCTTTTGTAAGGTTAACAGAAACATTGGGATTACCACCTTCGAGCGGCATTACTGCAATACCACTTATCGTAAGCACGTCTAATTTTGTTACACCAGTTACCGTATACGTTATTGTTAAAATACTAGAAGTAATTGAAGTAATCACGGCAGAAGAAATATTCATCGCAGCCGTAAAAGAAACATTTACAATTCCTGTAACAGAGGTCGAATCGAAAACCCAACCACTTGGTGTGTTAACAGTAAGCGTGACATTTGTACCTGTAGCGAAATCTGTAGCAACATTTTCAGTGAGAATAATATTTCCAAGTACAGTAAATGTTGGGGTAGTACCATTTGCTGCTTTATCGCAAGAAATAGTACCGCCAGTTGCCTTTGTAGTAGTTACATTTGCAAATGAATAATTTAAAGCAGTGAAAAAACAAAAAACAAACAGTAAACTCTTTAAAAATTTACTGTTCGTTTTTGCAAGCTTTTGGTGGGGAAGCTTAGCAATCATAGTGTGTAAAGAAAAGCAGTCTTTAGTTGGTGGGTAATTGATTTGCTTTCCTTGACTAGTATAACGACCTTTTTAAAAGAAGTTTTCTTACAATTGAACATCTATCTGTCAATTGTAAGATTTAGGTATTTTTTCAACAAAACAGGAAAATCAGTATAAATCTAATTTACTACTCATTTAGAATGATTTACGTGAATTCTATACCAAGTCATCATCAGAAAATTTAATCATTAAAAAAAACGAATTACACCCAAAAGCCACGCCCATGGCTGGATTCAGAGTGAAAATAAATTTCCCTTTACTTTCAATTTCAACGTTGGATATAGTGTATGAATTAGTAGAAATATTAAAAAAGAATTCGATAATTAAGTTTTTCGGAGAAATGATAAATTGATTTTACATTCTTCATCACTTTCAATCCTAAAAAACTCATCATACAATTCAAAAACCATGAGCTAAATTGATGTTATTTACACTATACAATTTATGAATTATACACTGCAAAGCGAACAGAGTCTAGAATCCGATGTATGTTTCCGGTATGTTTAGATGTTAAAATCATTGTCTTGGCTTGTTCCACATTTTGCGGCTCCTGTCCTTTCGCAAAAAAACCATAGCCTTTATAAAAGCCATTTTCAATAATCACTACAGAGTTCTCAGCATCATCTCTTCCATCACCAATAATTAATCGAGTTTCTGTTTCTTTAAGTGAAGCAATTGCTTTTTCAACTCGCTTATTATATTTCTTGATAGATTCTTTTTCATCACACACGCCTTTGCATTTTTTTAATTGGAAATCAAAACAAGAACCTGTTGAGGAATGCATGCCACAATATTTCGGACATAGATTATACTTTTCTTTAATAAGATTCATAACATCTCTTGCTTCACCGAAACTTCCAAATGCTTTTACAATATTTATTACATGATTAGATTTTGTAATCACTAATTGTTTCACTCCTTTTTGATTTATGTAATCAGTTATTACAAACAAACCTTTATCGAATTTCTGTGCCGAATTATAAATAAGAAAATGTTTTTTTATTTCTTCCGATTCAAAAAGAAGTGCGATCAATTCCGTTCCACAAAGCTGAAAAGTAATATTCGCTATTGCATCAATAAATGACAGTTTATTTCGTCCGCTTCCTGTAAAATGAGAGTAAATTCTTTTTTTAATATTTATTGCTTTTCCTATATAAATGATCTTTCCATTTTGATCATGAAAATAATATACTCCGCATTTTTCAGGTAAGGAATTATAATTTTCAGGAACTAGATTAGTAGGAAGAATAGAATCATTCGATTTTCTTTTGAGCATTCGATCGATAAGATGCTCACCATTGTTAGCTAAACACTTTTCAAACAACTTCACTGTTGCTTGTGCATCACCAAGTGCACGATGACGATCATGAACAGCGATATTGAGCTGAGTGCAAATAGTTCCAAGGCTATACGAAGCATGACCAGGAAATACAGCGCGACTTAATCGCACAGTACATAATTTCTTGCGTTTAAAATCAGCACCAAGAGCTTTGAATTCTTCGCGAAGAAAAGAGTAATCGAAATTAACAGAGTGGGCAACGAAGATTGCTTCTTTAGTGATATCCCAAATTGTTTTAGCAATTTCTTCAAAGCGAGGAGCGTTTTTGAGCATGTCGTTTGAGATCCCGGTCAGACGAGAAACAAAAGGTAAAATAGATACGCCGGGATTGACGAGAGAAGAAAAAGTGTCAATCGTTTTTTGCCCATCGTGAGTTATGATGGCAATTTCAGTAATACCATTAGCGCCGGCAAAGCGGCCCGTAGTTTCAATATCGACAATAGTGTAGAGCAATGGAAAGCAATTGGAAATCACTCTAATTTGGTAAAAAAATCATTAAAAAGGATAAAAAGGAAAAGAATGTTGGCAATAACACTTGCAAGTAACTGATTTTAAGGCTTAGAAAAAAAGGATAAATTTTGTAAAAAAGGAAAAATAATTACCTTTGCCGTCCCGTCGGCGGAAGCTAAAAAAAGTGGAAGTTGAAATGCGAAAAAGTCGCATTAAACCGGGTAAAACAGAATAAAAGCAGAAGTAGCTCATTTGGTAGAGCACGACCTTGCCAAGGTCGGGGTGGCCGGTTCGAGCCCGGTCTTCTGCTCAGAAAAAACTCTCTCTTCTGAGAGAGTTTTTTTGTTTTTAATAGTCTACTTTAGTTTGAGTGAACATTTTGATTGTAAGTTTCCGACATTCAAAAACGAGCTCAACTAATAATTGCCCGGGTGGTGGAACTGGTAGACACGCAGGACTTAAAATCCTGTTCCCGCTGAGGGAGTGCGGGTTCGATTCCCGCCCCGGGTACATTGCGAAAACCCTTGATGGCCGCGGCTTTCGGGGGTTTTTAGTTTTCGAAAAGGCTCTAATTCCCAATTCCAAAAAGTGCAGAAAAAGCAAAAAGTGCGGTTTCAAAGTGCGGTTTTCCGCACTTTGCCTTTCAGCTAAGCTGCTTTCATTTGCCCGTTTCATTTTTCGATCTCCTTATTTTTTGATTGTGAATTTGATTCTCTGATATTTTCTAGTTCATTTTTACGTTCACCTTCTTTTGTAAATACACTAAAATGTTGTGCTGCTTTTACAAATACTTGTTTGTCCTTGTAGTGCTGCTCAATTACTGCGTCATCTGAATGCCCGGTGATGGATTTCGCATTGCCACCCATAAACAATGACAATTTTGAAACATAGGTTTTGCGTAAATTTTTGAATGTTAATTTTTTCCCTATGCCTAGTTGATTGTAGTAGTGTGAAAAACCTTTCGACAAATCAGTACTCATTGCCTGCACTCTGTTAGATTTAATTTCATTCGGTGCAAGAACAAACGAATCACTCCCTCCTTGTTCGTCTAAGCCAAGTTCAATCAAGAGTATTCGTAGTTCATCGGTGATCGGTGTCAGGTTGTACTTTTTCTCCTCTTCGCTTTTTCGGCCTTGTATCCTGTTCACCTTATAATCCTCAACAATGAAAAACTCCACACCATCATCTCCAACCTTCAGATCACTCCACTTCAAGTTGATAATTTCTTCCCTCCTTCTACCCGTCAAAAGTCCGAGACGAATAGCATCTTTCAACCAATCTCTATATAAAAATCGTTTCCCATTTGTCCCACTCTTTGATTCTTGAATTCCATTTTCCGGAGTAATCCTTTCAAGCAGTGAATTAAATTCTTGTTCCGTAATAGATTTCGGATTCGTAATTAGTTTTTTCCTTTTCACCTTTTCAAACCAATTCTTTAATGGCTGATCGTATTCATCACTATACCAATCCACAAAGGACGTGTAGTAACCAAGATACTTGTTTATATTTCTGTTACCGAACTTCTTTTCATCCAACAGGTATTCATAAACGTTCCCAACTATATCATCGTCTATCTCATTTATTGATACTCGCTTGAGATCATAGTTATTTTTCTTTAAACACTCAACCAACAGCCTGAATGCTCGTTCTATATCCTTAATGTGGGCACTGCTGCGTTCCTTTTTACGATGCACAGGAACATCTTCGTTATGAAGAAATCCAATGTAACGCGCTAGAGAATGTATAAGTAAATATGGTTGCTTTTCTTGTTCCTTTGCAGTTCCATTCTTAATTTCTCTTTTCCGGTCAGCTACAAGGTCTCTACTTTTCACTTCCTTTTCAAAATCAATAGCTTGTCGGATTGCCTCATTCACATCACGCGTCTCCAGTTTTTTTGTTCTCCTTTGATTTGTCCCCGGTACGCCAATGACTACCTTGAATATATGTTTACTCCCATACCGACACCGCTGTATAGACTTCCCCGATTCTTTACAGATTTCAGATACCTGTGTATTGCATTGGTAACAGAAAACGGAAAGTCCTTTCCATTTCTTATTAGGTGCTATGTGTAAAGGTTTCTCCATTTTACTTAATTATATTCCTGATTCAATAGTGGTCAAGCTTGACAGAAATTTTGATTCGTTTTCTCCCATTGGCATATACTTTGAAGTTGATTTTCTTTCATCAACTGCTTGCCTTAGTTGCGACACAAATATTAATTTTGACTCTAATTCAGATTGTCTGAACGTTTGTTTTTCTTTTTGGCTTAAAACATCATAATAATTTGAAGCCATTTCAAAATCTTCTTTAAACACATACAATTTTTTTCCTCCGATATCACTATATATTGGGACATTTCTCAATTTGCACCACTTTCGAAATGAAAATAATCGTTTATAGTTAATTAGAGATGCTGCATATTTCCACTGTAATCGCTCTTTCATTACTCAAATATTTTTATACTAACATCCATTTTTTGGTGAATACCCCACGTCAAGAGAGGCTTGACTATTTCTTTAAATTGCTTAATATTGAATCACTGAAACAAATATAAATGATCAAGATTATCATCTTACAAACTTTTAAACAACATGTATCTAATATGTTCAAGATGTTATGGCTATAAGAAAGAAAGACATACAATTAAATAAAACAGAATTAGTAAGTTTGGTTAATAAGATCAAATTAAAATTCTTTGCAGAAACAAATTGCAAAGAACAATTTACTGGTTCAGTAAAATCAAAGATTTATAAACTTTTGAAGGAACATATTTCAGCAACTGTAAAAGAAAAACAACCAATTAGTGAAACTACTCTAAGAAACTTAATAACACTACATCACAATGGCAAATTTCTCAATTCAACTTTTAATATTCTGAAGGAATATATAGCAACTACTTCTGATGGAGAAGTTGTGATTCAAAAAATTTATTGGGGAGTAAATTATAGTACTATACCTGGTGCATACATTAATCGCATTGACGGCATTTTCATTCCATGGGATCAATTAAAAGTTGAATTAGAAGAACGAGTTATTTGTAGGTGTCCTCGGATTATCCCCGCCACTTCGAAAGTTCGATTAGAGGATTTTTACGGAAGAGCCAATTGGTCAATTTGGATTATAGATGACAATGGAAAACATATCGGCTCAGTCTGGGTAGGTGGTGACCCAGAAAATAATTGGCGGTCTGATGGAATGATTCGAGTAGGGAAAACAATAAATGATGGAGAGTGGGTAGTATACCAAATCCTAGCAAGGTATAGCGATGGTTCATATAGGATGGTTGAGTCAAGAGTTTAGTTTTAATACTACACATATCTATTGTATTCTTTCTCTTGTAGCTCTTTCAATATTCCGAAACAAGATGAATAAAAGCCCCAAGAAAGGGGCCTTATAATTTTATTGTCTTAATCAATCAGCAAATAAAATCCTGCAATAAATAAAAGTATAGCAACTATATCCAGCTGAATTAGTACTAAAACCATTGCGAGGGCAAAACATAAACATGCATACCCCGAGCTTGAGCATTTTTTATTGTTCATATTGTCTATTTTTGTAGATTGTAGCATTAATTAAACTTTTTGTCAAGTAGCTATATAAATGAAAAAAATAGAAATTTAATAGGGAGAATTATTGACTCTTGGAATCGCTTATCAAATGAAAGCAAATGGACTATTTCTAAGAATCTAAGTAAGACACTGGCAATTACTACTGGCCTTATTACTTTAGCTTATACTATCAAAGAATTTCATCACAAATGGGACGTGGAGCAAATGAATGCTAGACATATAGAATTTAATGATTCAATCAGAGCACTTGAATTTAACAAGTCAATTAAAGATCAAAACTTATTAGTTCAGAATGGAGAACAAGACAGATCAATTGAGTGGAATAAGATAATTAACGAGATAAGGACCCGTGAAGAGGATTCGAACCATAAAAAGGAGTTAATAAATATTGAAAACGAAAGAAATAAATTACGAAATCGAGAACTTGATCAGCATCAACTAGAAATCAACTCAAAATTATACAACGATATTAATACAATTTCCTACTCAAAAAATATTGACTACACAATGTTGCGAATTTCCAGACTGGATAGTCTTTCAGATAAGATACAGCAATGCCTAGATTGTCTCTTAAATTATAATACTTGTGATTCTACTAATTGGGAAGACTGCAGAAGATATCTATATTCTAAAGTTTATTCTTCTCCATATTTAACAGACACTATTTTGAGCTTTTACAACAAACTAATTGATTCAACTAAAAATTTTATTTACAATACCGAGATGCTTAATTACTTAAGAATTCTTCAATCATCTTTCCTTTCATCAACTGACATTTGCAAACAAACTTTGATGTTAGAGAAAGCAGATTCAAATTTATTTTTGAATTACAAATTAAATAAAAATAATTTAATAACTTTTCAAAATAATATTTATGACATTGAAAATCAAATCTCACAACTCGAATTTCGAACACTATTTAATGAATATAGAGTTTTAACAAATGAAGATCTCAAGACTGATTCGACGGTTTTTCGCATGATAAATTTTGCCATTGATCAAATAAATAATACATATAATTTGTCCTTACAGCTGAAAACTGGTCCAGGAAAGCTTTCAATAAAAGAGTCTGAAAATCGTTATTTTGATCAAAACAATTTGGACTACACGAATAAATATTTTGAAATCTACATTAATCAATTTCAAGCACGTACAACCGCATTATATTTTTATATATCAAGCACTAGTAAAGATCTTTCGCAATTAATTTATAAAAAAAATCTAGAGATGATTCGCTATAAAAATGATTAAAAGAGCCTGATTTCTCAGGCTCTTTTCTACATTTCAATTTTTAAATTCAAAATATAATCCGCAGCTCTCTGCGCCTGCGCAGCAGCATACACAATAAACTTCCGATCAGATTTCAACACTTTCAACCATCCTTGAATATATGCGACGCTGTTCTTAAGTGTTGCATCGGGAATCCCGGCATGTGACTTCAAAAAACAAGAAGTCATTTCAGCAGTGAGTTCTTCGATTGAATAAGGGACTGAACCAAATTTTGAATGATCTGCAATCTCCTTTCTATTCAACCGACTGGGATGCCCGGTAGAATGCGCAAGCTCATGGAATAACACGTCGTAGTAATCTTCATTAGCAACAAAATCGTTAATGTCTCTCATGTTGATGTAATCCTCTACAGAATGGTAATACGGATCATCGCTTGTTGTTCTAATCAACGGGCGCTTCGGCATGTTTTGAATGATCACTTCGCACTCATGAAGTGGTTCAAGTGGCTTGGTGACAATCGGCATTCTGCTTTCAGGAATACCTTCACACTGACTCACATTGAAAACATGATAGTAACGAAGTAGTGGTAAGCGTCTTGTTTCACCGCTACCTACCTGTTCTTTTTCGATCCATTTCCAGAAGACAACCGGAGTTGCTGTTTCACGCTTCTTTACCTTTGCGCCGATTTCACTAATTTGACGAAAGGTCAAAAAAAAGTTCCTCGGGTAACTCATCGAATTGAGGAGGATAACATTTACTCCATGATAAGGCTTTTGCGTAATAAGATTTTTCGGGAGCCCGGATTCACTCCACATTTTCTTCCATGGAACAACGCCCTGTTCCAAAAGTTCAATGATGCGATTTGTGACGATTGCGTACACGTCGCGCACTTGCGTGCTAGTTGCTGTTTCATTCATAGCTGTTTGTTTTTAATTGTTTAAAGAACTGTCTATGAAAATCGTTTGTGGAAAAGATTCAAATAAAAAATTGACTAGTAGCGAAAACCTGCAACTAGGATTTATGCTGTATTAAAGTTTCATGCTTTAAAAGCATTTCGCACATATCAGCCCAAAAAATAAACGGCGTATCGGTGTCATACATGGGGTGCAGTGTTTGATACACGCCATTCAGATATTTTCTTTTATACCGATCAATGTCTTTGTACTGCGCAATATATTTCATCCGATGTACACGCTGTATTGCTTTCTTTCGAATCATGAGTTCGTCAAAAGTTCCAGCTTCTGAAATTTCTTCTCTCAGTTTTTTAAGATGTTTAATACTAAATGGAAAAGTTTCTAAATTAATTTGTGAAGTCACGGAAGAATTTGGTTACTGATAATTTCTTTAATTCCCAAACTTATTTCTAATAACTTTTGTAAGAGTTAATTTAGTAGAGTTTCTTTTGTTATGCGCAATTTTTGCGCAAGGCCTATTACTTTTTTGCGCATGTGCTGTGCAGCTATTGCACTACTTACGTCAAAATTTGGCTTATATGCACTTGTTATACCCACGTTTTCCACAGATCTAAACATGAGTGTTGAAGGACGAAAGAAGAGCTTTAACTTGCCTTGCCGCTTCAATGGATCATCAAGTAAGTTGCCATACTTATCCAGTACAACAATAAGTTCTTTTAAAACTAAAACTTCTATCGCCGATGAAATTGCCCTCCGTGAACTTCCAGTTTTCGTTTGAAGTTGACTACTTGAAATCCAGTCCATTTCTTTTCTACCACGGGCACTCCTTGTATCGCTCCACCCAAGCGTTTGCCGAATGATGACTAAGAGTACTTTTAATTCCGCCGATTTTAATTCCTTCAGAAAAATATCAAAGAGCACATTGGGAACTGGTGTCGTGCCGGACATACAATTCGATTAATTAGTTTCCGTCTCAGTTTCGTTTGTTGACGCTGTTTGATCAAAAACAAAAAACTCTGTTTGTGGCTGATGATAGAGCCGTATATATTGTTTTCCACTATCCGCAATTTTAAGTGACCCGACTTTGTACCAATTCAATTTAGCCTCTCCGTTTTTGGTGAATTCTCGCTTAACGCATATATCTAGGATTTTCATATAATTCAATCTTCCTGTTTGGCTGATAAATAAAATGCTGTGATGTTTCGACATTGAACACAGCGATCTGCAGAATACACTTGCACGTTTAATTGATGAATCCAATTACCAATGTTTGCTATATTCAGTAATGAATAGCCTTTACAGGCATTGGTTGATTTGGCTGTGTAATGAACTATGAATTCTGCAGGTCGCTATGCACAAAACCACACAGTATTGCTCCGTATGGCCTCGTGATCTTCTTTAGACTTGACGTCCCGTAGGGTATATTGTGCGACATTAAATCAAGAAAAAAATATATTGGCTTTTGACCTTCTAACTCCTACTTCACAGGCACACTACCCTTTTCCTGTGAGATATTCTGTTATCAATGGATACCTTTTCTTTATTCTACCAATTCGAAAAATTGAAATCAAGTCTTTACGAATGTTTCTCCATGTGTTTTTCTAATTTTGTAAGGCGTAAGTTTAAGTCTCCGACTTCTTGCTTGATAATGGTGTATCCCATGAGAATCGGTTCAATCGCACTTTCTACTTTTTTTAGACGAAGATTCATTTCTTCAACTTTCGTGTCCAGACCAAATATAGCCTGATTTACTCCGACAAATTTACTATCTATTCCATCAAATCTCTTGTCAACCGCATCGAATCTCTCATCGATTGCTTTAAACCTTTTATCCATCGATTGAAAACCATTAGCCACCATAACTGCTAAAGTTTCAATCGACATCTCCTCTTTTTTGCTTTGCTTTTTATTCATACGCGTATATTATATTCTACTCATTTTCGCTGTCAATCGTATCGGTTTAAGATAGAAGCTTGCGTTCGTTTCAAATTCCTTATCATTGTATTGTTCGTAAATGAAAGTAGATACCGGACTTGTGTGTCCGAGACCTTTCTGAATAAAAGCTAGCGGTGCGTTACGGTCACGACGTTTGTGCGCCCAACCATGCCTGAAACTATGAGGGCTTATTCGCTCTTTTATTCCTGCCTGAGTAACGTACTTTTTTGTGATTCGTTCGACGCTTCGTTTAGTGAGGCGCAAACTCCACCCTCTCCCTTTCTGAAAACCGATGAAAAGAGAGTCAGCATTGTTGTGATTTTTTAGTTCGAGGCGAAAGGTTAAATATTTCAGAAGCAGTTCATGTGTTTCCTTTGACCAAACGATAACCCGGTAGATATAAGATTTCTTTGATTGAATGACAGCAGTAGCTTTCACCTCATCAATTTGAGACACATTCAAGTCGCACAATTCAGAAACTCGTATTCCCGTATCCCAAAGAAGTCGAATTATAAGCGAGTCCCTGAGCCCAAGAAAGTCATTTTTTGCTATCCCAGAAATTACCTTTTGATATTCACTCTCCTTAATTGCTCGATGTGATTTCCGAATCACGTGTGGCAGTTTAATAAACGACGGAGAAATGCAATGCCGGTCCTGTTGCTTATAAAACTGAAAAAAGTTCTTGACAACAATGATTGCGAATTGTACCGTACTAGAGCTAAATCGTTCTTCGAGCCAATGTCGAAATTTGACGATACTTTCTATGTCGTATGCTTCTAAAAGTCTTTCTCCATTTACTTTCACGAATCGATCTAACCAAATCTTATAACTCACACTTGCTCTCGTCGCGTATGTCCCCTTCCACGCCAAATACTCCTTGATTTCTCTTTCCATAATACATAAAGCCCACCGAAGCAAACCGGCGGGCTTTATGCTTATACAAACTATCCCCTGCTTATAGAAAAAGCAAGTTGACACATTCGAGGATATGTTTATTAAGATACCGAGGTTTGCTTCATTCCGATTTGCATCGGAAGGCCCTTTCGGGCAACGGACTTAATTAAATTTTAAATGCTGCAGCGTGAACAGCATATGCTATGTTGATTGAAAAGTCAAGCTAAATAAATTTCAATAATAAAAGCTTAACAAAAGCTTTTGACGTTAGGCCACGTCCATTCTTTACATATAACACCACTTAACTCAACAGGCTTATCATTAATAGAAGCACCCTTTATGTATATTCCGAGAATTGGAATTCCTTCTTCCTTAGCACATTTTATTTCCCATAATGCACCCGAAGCATTTTTTAGGTTTTTTGATACAAGTACGATCATACCATCACAGCCTTTTATCCTTCTTCTGCAATTAGTTTTCCATTCATTATCC
Organism: Bacteroidota bacterium; assembly: GCA_043747595.1. Classification (GTDB taxonomy): domain Bacteria; phylum Bacteroidota; class Bacteroidia; order AKYH767-A; family 2013-40CM-41-45; genus JADKIH01. Next base: position 14,063 of record JAYTOX010000005.1, read on the forward strand.
CATGGTTGCTTTACGCTCATATCTGTGAAATCGTAAGGCACCAATTCATTTTTTGCTTGACCTGTAAATAAATTTTTCGTCACCTCATCTTCGATAGCGAATGCTACAAAAATTCTTTTGTTTGCCATAATACTAGAATTTATAAATTTATATTATTTTATGATCTATATCTTTTTCTCTTTTACCAATCTCCAATATTGATACCCGACAGCTGTTAATTTACATGCCTTAGAATTCATTGCAGCAAAATACATGAACTCAGCATTAACAGGTATTACTAATCCAACGGACTGAAACTTCTGAAGCTCCTTCATTATCACAACATGCTCTTCTAAAGCACTCGGGTCAGTAAATTCATATGTTGGGTTTAACGCAAACTCATCTGTAGGACTTTGAAAGTATTTTGTCAAATTCCTCAACATTTCAAATGGTACTTTCGGCGGTAATTGTCTAAGTGAAACAAATTTTGAAATATTTGTCTTAAATATTGGCCTCTGATCCCATGCTCCTAATGCTTCGTCTACATAAGCGTAAAGGCTTCCGGGTGTAACAAAACCTCTAATATCTGAGGCGCCACCGTGCAATGCATCTAGTAAAAGTGATGTAAAAACACCTGACCCGTTAATTTCGAGTGCGGACTCTTTATCCCTACACGCAGTAAGGATAGTTAAACCATCAGCTAGTTCCGCAAATCTTGTATCAGTAAAATGTGGATTTCCGAATGACCCGGAATGACAACAGTCAAGTATTACTACTCTGTCCTTAGCTTTCGAGGTGTTTGCCAATTTCAGAATTTCATCCATCGATATTCCCTCATCGTAGTTTTTATAGTCAGTTGTTACAATATATCCACCTGTTGATTTAATCAGGCCATGCCCTGCAAAATAAAGCAAAGCAACATCACAATTGCCTTCAAACAACTTTTCAATTTCTTTCCTCAAATTGCTTCTTGACAGAACATCCGGTTTGTCAGTTAGCAATCGAACTTCAAAATTCGGAGACCCGTCTGCATTTCTCTCAAGCAAGATCGCCAAGTCAGTTGCATCCTTAATGCAGCCATTAAGTTTTGCATCAGGATAATCATTAATACCAATAATTAGTGCTTTTCTCATAGTGTATCTATATTTACTGCTAAAGGGTTCATTGTTGGTGTCTTCAAATTTCTAATCCAATTGTTAATACTCTCATAGCTTTGTGACGACTCCACAATGAATATGTCTTCTTTGAATGATACAACTGCCCTTTTTAAATAAGGGTATAATTTTAAATACTCAACACCTTGATATGTTTTTGGAGGAACAGTGTCTCTTGAAACAGGAACGATTGCACACCTATTGGTATTTCCGTCAACAAATCCAAGTTCCCATGGCATCCATTTTGACATTGCTGCGTTCAGCGAAACAGCTAATAAAAGGGACCTCGACATTTTCATACGTTTGCGTACAAGAGCTGCGGAGTCTTTCGTAACGTTTGATCTATCCAAATGCGGATCAACTATCCAGTCTACATATACTGAATAGCCTACATTTGTTAGTTCAACATACAACCCCTCGACCTCATCCTTATCCAGAAAGCTGTGGGATAAAAAAATATCAAAGTCGGTGTGAGTTTTACTACTTTCCGTAAGTATGCGAGACTGTGTCGAGAACGATTTATTTCTCGATACACTTTTTAAATAACTACTGCTGTATAAGCTCATTTCATTAAATTTATTTGCTTTTCTAAATTATCCCATGACCATGTCATCACCTTGCTCGTTGATAGCTCAGGTAATATCGCGCCTTTATTATTTTTTCTGATATGCATTCCAACAACACGTACTCTTTCTTCTTTGGCACATTTTATTTCCCACCTGACACCGCTTGCATGCCATGTGTTTTTACTTAACAACACAATCATTCCATTACACTTTTTAATCTTTTTCCTACATTCGATTCTCCATGTTTCTTCGTCCCAAGGTTCCTTTGCTGACATATCGGCAAATTCAAAAGGAGATCTTTCATTTCGAGACTGTGCTGACAAAAAATTCCTGAATTTTTCATCTTCTTTTGCGAAGGAAATAAATATCCTTTTTTTTGAAGGTTTGTCTTCATCAGATTTACTATCATCAGTAAATGCCTTGATTAATAATGCTCCTAGTCCAAAGAGCCCTAACAATTTTCCGATTCCCTTCATTCTTTAATTTGTTGAATATTTTTTTCAAGGAATTCTAGCGATTTCAATTCTTGATAAAAAATTTACCAGATCCTTTCTTCCATGAAAAACCGGAATCCCTCTTTGATCCTGAGCCATCAATACTAAAGGAACACCCGGAAAATATCGAGAATATCCATCTCTCACACGATGAAGCTCGCTTGGATTATTTAAAATCAGCGGCTTTACCACAACTATTGCAAAAGTTACATTTTGTTCTTTTACTAAAGCACCTTGAAATTCCATTTTTATTTTTTTAAGGGTTATCGATCACATTATTTTAAAGCAATTATTATAAAATGAAACTATCGAAATTAAATAGAATCATCTTTAGTGATTTGGGCAGTTGCAGTCGCTAATGAGAAATCTGAATCAAAGTGAGCAAGCAATATTTCAATAAAACGACCATGGTATATTCCATAAATCAATTTCGACACATTTGCATTCTCTGGTTTAATAATTCCAAATTTCAGCTTACCTTCAACAACGATAGGCCGAAGCCAAGCTTTATTTTTCCATTGATCAGGAGAATGAGTAAAGTCACCATCACTATCATAAGACCACGTTTCAACTTTTTTATCATCAATTGCTTTCTTAATATAGTTAAGCAATGCTTGGGGTCGTGTAGTTTCTATAATTAGCGCCATATTTTGATTTGTAAATAAATTGCAATACTTTTGAATATACTGTTCTCGAAATATTCTTTAATCGATTCAGTAAATATACAAATTAATTGTATATAGTACAAATTTATCGCTCAAAAAGTGTATTTTACTGCAATAAAATACCGTTTAATTGCAATAAATAGTAATTCTATAAGAACATTAGAAAAACCTAAAAATCAATTAATTAACCGAAATAATACAGATACAATATGCTTATCAGTTTCACAGTAGGAAATTTTCTTTCGTTCAGAGAAAAAACAAAGTTTACAATGAAAGCTTCGTCTGTACGAGAGTATCGCGATACTCATACACAAAAAATTGACGAAGACGAATTTGTTTTAAAAAGCGCTGCGTTATACGGCCCCAATGCAAGTGGAAAGAGTAACTTGTTAAAATCAATTTTATTTTTTACGCGTTTTATCCGCACTTCAGCAGAATCAATGAAAGGAATTGAGGGCGTCCCTGATAATAGGTTTAAATTAAGCACGTCAGCTCACAAGAGACCAAGCTATTTCATGATGGAATTCTATTTTGAAAAAAATATCTACAGATATGAATTTGAGTTTTCAAACAAGATTATTATCTCTGAGAATTTATACCTAAAGAAAAAAGTAACTGAGCTTTTAATATTTAAAAGAGTCGAAGATTCAATTGAAATCAATCAGAAGTATGACGATGCAGAAAAAGCGATTCCTTTCACAAGACCTAATGCTTTGTTTTTATCGACAGCTGCGCTTCTAAATATTAAATGGGCTAAAGAACTAATCAAGGCATTTGAAAAGTTTCGCTATTTACACATTAGGTTCCTGAATTCAATGGCTATTGCAGAAGTCACTGGGAATTACTTTGACAATCATCGTTATAAAAAACAAATTGAAAAACTTCTTGTTGGGAGTAATTTGGGTTTCGAAAAAATTTCAACTGAAACAATAAACATTAAACCAGCGACAACGGATTCAAATATCCTCTCTCATCACAAAACATTATTTGGAGAAAATAAATTTAAAGTAATATTTACAATGCATAATCAATTGGATGACAAAGGAAATATTAAATCGCAAATTCCGTTTGAGTTAGATGAAGAATCGGATGGGACTAGAAAGTACTTTTCATTAATTGGCCCTATTGTCGAAGCGTTGGCAGAAGGCATGGTGCTCATTGTTGACGAATTTACGTCTCATCTTCATCCGATCTTAGCAGAACAATTAATAAAATTATTCCATAATAAAAAAATGAATAAAGGAAATGGACAACTTATTATTGCTACTCACAATACTTATTTACTGAATGAAGATCTTTACAGGAAAGATCAAATTTACTTTACAGAAAAAGACAAGTTTTATAGTACAAAACTCAAAAACCTAAATGAGTTTAAAGACATTCGCCAAAATACTAATTTCGAAAAGCGATATATTCACGATAGGGAGTTGCTTGAATTGCCGAAATTGACTTTCAGCGAAAACGATTTTTGGTCTTAAGAAAATCAATCCTTTTACTTCCTCATTATTACTAACAATAATTGACATTGGTTGGTATATCCTTAGTTTTGATTCATGAATAATAGACAAGTTGGCAATAAAATATTATTCAATTTAGCAGACCAAAGCTAAGTTACTCCTATTGCCACTGTAATAGAGATATTCATTAAATATTAAACCCATAGCAACAAATTTATTTTTGAGCACAAATAAAAATTTCTGTCTTACCGGTTGATATAATAGCGTTTTTAAATCCATAATCAACCAATTTGCTCCAAATTTTCCTAGCGAATTCGGGTGGCCTGTGCTTTGAAAAGCTCTCTGTTCTATTATCGTAGAGTCCTTGGATTTCAAATAATTCTTTCGAATTTGGTTTTTTGGGTGTTAAGTATCCGTTAGAAACAGAAATTATTGCAATTCCACCTGGCTTTAATATTCTATAGCAATCGGCGAGGGCTAACTTGTAATCAACCCCGCTACTATGTATGGAACGAAGATTTAAATATATATCATAATTTAAGTGCTGTAAGGGACTTTCCTCCATATCGCCTTTGGTAAAGATAATGTCCTTATATAACTTTTTCCCTTTTTTAATGGCTTGTTCCGACAAATCAAGAACCTCTAAATGATAGTTGTTTTTGTCATCCTTAGAAAATATCTCCTTCAACTCTTGTCCACAATTGGAAGCGATGCCTATTACGTTGATTGTTTCCTTTTTGTTTTTATCGAATTCGAAACGTTGAAGTATATTCCAGATTTCTGAATGCCAGTTTTTGTATTTACTCCGTAAATCTATTTGATAATTGTAGTTCCCATATTTAAAATCAAATGCATATTCTCTGGCATTTTTTGCAATAGTTAAAAGTGGTGTATGACTCGTAGAAAGTGCCTTCCATAGTGAATAATTTTCAATAAATGTTATTCCTCTTTTGTATATAGCAAAATTTTGATTATTACCTTGCATAAAATCATTAATAATATCAGATATACTTAATTCGTACCAATTTTTTTTGTTACGTCGCAATTTTGTTTCTTCCTGACTATCTAAAGTGGTTTTTGCTTTAATCATACCAGATTCTTGCTCTACTTTTTTTAATAAAATATTGACTTGGTAATTAAGATCAGTAAAAAATTGTTCTTTTAAATCATTCTCGTCTTTAATTTCTTTAAAACTTCCAAAAGCCGTCAACTTGTTTTTAAAAAGTCTAAGTTTTTGAACTTGAGAATCTCCAGATTCTGACAGCGTTAGATTTTGATTCATAAAATAAATGAAGTATGGCTTTCCTGCTTTAATAACTATTTCAATTTCTTCGAGTGTCCCACTTTGATGGTTGTCTGTCTTGGTGCCAATTCTTTTTCCAAACATTGCAAATAGTATATCACAACTTACAACAATTTGATCATTAATTAAATCTTGCGATTTTTTTCTGCTATCTATATTTAAATTTTTCTTCCATTCCTTTATTTCAACTATAACGTTCTTTTCTTCTCCACTACTCTGGTTCCAGCGATCACAGGTTTCTTCAATAATTTTCTTTTGTTGCTCAACATCTTTGGGCGATGACAGAACCAGATTAAAGCAGTATGGCGTTCTCACGAGTTATGTTTAAGTTTATATCTACCTTAAATCCGCAAGCAGCCATGTTGTTATTTAAAAATTTATTTTGCATGAGTAAAATTATCTTTTTGGAGTACTATTCAGCTACATTTTTATTGAAATATCTGTTTTTATGCAAAAGGATATTTCTGTTTCCGTTTTTCTTACATAAGATTGTTCTTTTTAGATTCATCTGCATGCAAATAACGTATCTAAAGCCTTTGCAGGTGACAACAGAACATACCTATCCCATAAGCTTAAATTTAAGAGCGTTTTAAAACGCTAATTTAAAAGTAAGTGATAGGGTTTTCCGGTAAATAATTTGAGTGTCTTTTGTCCTCCCTTCTTAATCCATTTGAAGGGTACTACTACAAAACGGAATATGAATTTTTTGAGTCTGAAATTGGATTTTACGAAAGAAACTTTTTGCGAAATTTTTTCTAAAATAATCAAATAGAAATTTCTGCACATTGCCATCAGCATCATATAGACTGTGTTTTCGTGCAAAAACGAAAAGGGTAAATTTTTCCATCCAAAATCATTATTCATCTCATCAAATATTTTTTCACCGGCTCCTCTTTGGTTGTAATATTCGATAATTTCTTTGTTGGAAGAATCTATGTCATCGGTTGCTATTGCACGGTAGGTGAAGTCATCGTTGAAAAAAACGGTGGTCTGTCCAGTGTTGTTCTTTTCACGGCTCACTACATATCGGTACGTTTTTTCTTCTCCAAAAGGAGCGTAATCAATACTGCAAACCTCAACATCAAACAATCCTATCGTTACTGTTTCCCATTGTTTTACTTCTCTAATTTGATTAGCTAATTCATCGCAACGCTGCGCTCTGATATAAAATCTTTTACTGTTGGCGGCTACTGTTGTTACAATTTCTTTGGTGAATGAGCCACAATCCATGCGGCTTCTGTCTATTCCAATGTTTTTGCTTTTAAGTAAATCGTAGGCTGCCTGAAGCGTTTCAGCTTGTTTAAATTTTACATTACTGTTTCCATTTCTGTTTTCAAAATATACAATGTGTTTGCCGATGGTAGCTACTCCGGGAAAATAACCATGTTTCATTTTATAGCCTTTTTTGGAGTCGTATTTTTCGGTAGCGATAAATTGATTGTCAAAATCAAAATCATAAAACTGATTGGGTTTTAATCTTTCTGAATCTGCCAACATCTCTAAATTCATAGCATTAAGCGCAACGTGTTTGCTAAATTCATTTACTGAATTGGATTTGCTAAGGTGAATTTCTTTGTCAAGAGACAATTGTTTTTGAAGTCGCAAAATTGTGTCGGGCGAGCATACATTGAGATTTTCAATTTGCAGTAATTCCTCTTTTAAGTTAGTATGAATATCCTCTGCACAATCGCCTCCGGCAAAAGTGATTGTCCACAAATTTTTTATCGCATCGCTAAAGCTATACTTCGCAAGTAACGAGCGTTTGCCAAGATGTTTTGTAATTAATTCGGGAAGTTTGAGTTTGTCAAATTCCGCTGAAATAAAATTTAATCCACCAAAAGATTTGATGTTGGCTGTAGAAGTAGTAATTTTCATCCGCTAAAATGTTTCACCAAAACAGGTGAAAATAATTGAAAGGGGAAAGTCTTTAAAGCATTGGTTTTATTGACTTTTCACTTTCTTTTAAACAAAGGCTTGCGGATTTAAGGATCTATATTAAATTCGAGAAAATTAGCTAAATATTAAAGGTTGGAATATAATAATAACCAAAAACAGTACGACTTATTTAAATTTCTACGTAGCTTATATTTGTCTGCAAATATATCAATATTTGAAAACCAATTTGATAATAAATGACTGTCTGCATTTTCAGTCTATATCAACCGCAAAAAAGCACCTCCATTTCAGGATGATTGAACGGAAAGTTCAATCCCCGTCCCGGATTCAAAAAGCTTTCTCGGCATATCCTCATTGACAAAAATCAATTCCGGTATTCCAATCTTCTTTTTGAATTCCTTCAATGTAGTTGCAAGTGGGGCGTATTCTAAACGTCCGAAAAATGCAGACAAATCTCCTTACTTCAAAACTTGCCGAAATCAAAGTCACCTACTCGTTTAAGGTTAAGTATTCTGATCGAGTCAAAATTACTTCCAGTCAAGATGCCGTTGGTCTCTTGCGAACAATTTGGAGTCATGAACTTGAATTACGTGAAGAATGCTACATACTACTACTCAACAGAGCAAATCACGTCCTAGGCTGGTACAGAGCCTCACAAGGTGGTATTTCAGGAACAGTCATCGATCCGAAGCTTGTCTTTGGGATAGCTCTCAAGTGCAATGCCTGTGGTGTCATTCTTGCCCACAACCACCCCTCCGGCAATACGCAACCAAGTGCAGCCGATATAAAACTTACGAAACAACTTGTCGAAGGTGGAAGGCTACTTGAAATATCAGTACTCGATCATGTGATCGTAACAACTGAAAGTCATCATTCGTTCGCTGATGAAGGACAACTCTAAGGCTAACCCAGAAATTCTCACTCACCAAAACGCATATAGCAAGATAGCGTGTGGACGGTCAACTTTCGTTTTCCGCCACACGCTATCTTGCGGGGAACACATTTCCCCGAACCCCTTTGAAAGTATTAATTCAAGAGTAGAATTATCAAGTTAGATCTTCGCAACTGATTAAATCAATGGAATGAATTTCTACAAAAAGAAAAGCAGCAAAATAGTTGCAAGTGCTTTTATTGCGACCAAACCCTTCTCCTCCTTTTTACTCAAGAATAATTTGAAAGCAGGGTTTTATTGGTCTTCAATTATTATCATTCAATTTTCCAATCACCCCCTACGCACAAACTTCCGTTGAATCTTTTTATTTTCTGTGGTGATTGAAACATAGTACACCCCACTTACTAACGCTGAAACATTAAAATGCAAATATTCATTCTTGATGATATCGAAATCGAGTTGCACTGGCTGACCAAAGGAATTATAAATCGCTACTGACTTCACTTTGTCTTTTCCTATTGTCACATATAAATCTGTTGACGCTGGATTTGGAAAGGTCAAATAGTCTTCGCTTGCAGAGCTTACTGTTGAAATGTTTGTCGGCAAACTATCACATACTGTGCTGCCCTCCGCTCCCAAGAAATAATTGGGAAAGTTCGGCATTGTTGCATTGTTGAAACCGGGTAATGGAATACAATGTTGACAGAAATTGCATGCCATGCCGGCGCTGTCGGGATAATTAATTACGTGCAAAACCGTGACACCATTGGGCGCATTCACATAGATCTTTCCATCTGGTGCAAGGCCCATGAGGTAAAAATTGGCCGGAAAACCATGGGTGGTAGTGCCATCATAAACTCCAACAGTAATGCGTGAGCTATCCACATTGGCTGCCTGTAAATCAAATTGATAAATGTATGAGTTGCTAGACAAGTACAAATACCGGCCACTGGGAGAAAAGGCTGCACCGGTAGCCTGTGCGGAATCGTTGATTGCAATGTGAATCTGATTACTGAATGTTCCTGCGCACCGGTCAAAGTCCCATATATCTAAATCATCAAACGTTTCGTAATAAGCGTACTTGCTGCCGTCTGGTGAAAATAAATTTTGACCGGGGCTAACCGTGCGGTAGGTAACCATATCTTCTAGCCAAGGCCCTAGAATGCCGTTCGGGGTGATAAGGAGTTTATACATTAGCGTGGAATTCATTTTGTGGGCAAACACCCACCAATCCCTACCATTAGCATGTTTACAAGCCGTGAGCCGACCCGGAACCAGACTATCACTGATCACCACCTGGTTTTTTTGTGTTACTGCACCTAATCCATTGTTCAACGACATATCAATAACGCTGTAATATAAAAACAATGTTGTAGCTGAAATGGTAATATCTTCTGTGTCATGAAACAAATAATACTTCATGCTGTCGTCAGGAAATTGGATCACTAGATTTGCTTGAGGTAAATACAACCCAAAGGAAACATTTGAATTTGTGTAAGGTGAGGGGTTCAGTCCATTGCCATTTTGCATGGTATCATTTAGAGAATTGGCAATATAAATACCATTCGAATAGAACAATATTTCGTTGTTTCGGTTGCTGATCATTCCAATAGTAGGCCCAAAACTAATTGACCTTGGCACAACAGAAATTGAAAGACTCCCTGAAGAAAAATCAAGTTCCATTGATTGAAAATACCCCGAACAACAACTATGCCCAAGTAGCCATTTTTTATCTATCCCTGTGTTTTGGCCAAATACGTTTTGGCTGAGTAATAATAGAAGTACATAGAAGTTTGCTTTCATTATTCAATTATCAATTTGCCGTTAAATTCTGAATTTCCAGTTGACACTACTATCTGGTAAAGGTACAAACCCGGATCAGAGGTACTCAGATCAACTAGGATTTTGTTGTCCGTTGCATTTAGTTTCCTTGAATAGCAAAGTCTTCCTACTACATCTCTTACGACAATTAAGCCATCATCGGGAATTGAATACGTTAAAGTGAACCTACCGTGACTCGGGTTTGGAAAGAGTGAGAATGAGTTTGTATCACGATTGCCTTTGCGATAAACATACCCGGATTGAAGACAACTGAATCCATCGTCATAATCGACATTAGGGTCAAACAATTTTCGAATAGATCTTGCATGATACACTGCCGGTCCAGCAATCAATGGGCAAAGTTCAGAAATAGAAATGATTTGCTGACGTTCGGTATTTTCCAGGTCCTCTTCAGGAAATCCGTCTAGTAATTTAAAGTAAATTGAATTTATCTCTTTTTCCAAACTTTCATAAATGGCCGTTTGTTCTAAAGTAAAATTCTGTGCTGAGAGTAATGCAGCTTTTCCGGAAATTGAATTATTAAGTGCTGACACTGCAGTATTGTTAACCATAATTAAATAATCCAATGATGCCATAAGATTATTACTGAGGTCATTGAGACTGTCATTAATATGATCGTCCACTAAATCAAGAGCCAGATTTTTCGTGACCTCCTTCAATAGCATCGACTTTGTATAAATCTCCAAGCTTCTTTGTTTTATGGTATTGATAAGGACAGATTGTTCAGCCAAGAGATTGTCTCTAGTATCGTTTATTTCTACAATTTGCGCAATATTAGTCGCAGCAGTTGCAATGTAAAAATCAGCCAAATCCTGCGACTCTACTTGCAAGTCAGGATATTTTTGCAAATAGGTAAACAGCTGAATTTGGTATTGCCATACGAGCTTTTTATAAAAATCGCTTTTATTCAATGTGTCACCAATTAGATCAATTAATTTTGCAATACTTGGCTGCGGACCTACAGGCGGCAATCCACAATCGGATGGGTCGATAATAAGGTCACTACCACCACCATTGGGAAAAAACCAATTGGGGGTGACTCCACTAGGAAGAAAAAAGCCATTACCAAATACACGATATTGAGAATTTAAAAAATCTGCTGGATTCGAAATTTCATTGAATCCATTCAATTGGTTACTCACCGGTCCAACCCTCCATTGATTACCCGAAAAATCTTGTCTTTCAACTGAGGAATTCACATTGTAATGCAAACCATAAAAATTAGGGCCAAAAACATTTTTTTGAATATTCTGCGTTGGGTTACCACCATTCGAAACACAGTTCCCGATAAAGCGAAGGCCATTGCTTGACCAGAACATCGTGTTTTGAGTAATGAGGTTTTCATTACTTTCAACAATTTGCATCGCTGCATCGTTATCTTCATAGATGGTCAAATCACTTTCACCGATAATATTATTACAGGCTATGGTATTGTACTCTGACCTGTCGATTTGAACCCCGCGCATATTCACCAGACCGCCACCGGTACTTGCAGCGTTCTTCATCGAAACTAGGTTCCCCGATATCCGATAGTCTCTAGCAGTAGTTAAATGCAAACCTATTCTGCCATTTTCATGCAAGGTGATTTGATTGTCTTCAATATTTTTCACAGCAGAGGTAAGATTCAAATTATTGTCTGCAATATCAATGCCGAGTGTTTGTGAAATCCCTCCTCTGATGTTTGTTGGTCGAACTCCTGCGTCAATTGTATTGCTCCTCAAGTCTAATGAAAGCACTCTGTCATTGTCTAAAAGAGAAATTCCTACAGAGTTACAATCAATGAAGTTTCTTTCTACATTGATACTTGCATAATTTGGATGAGCACATCGAATTCCAATATCGACATTTTGCATTTGATTATCATAAATTCGTAGACCAGTTTCTATTCCTAAAATTCCATTCAAACAATGGTCAAAATCAACATCTAAATTATCATTATCACCTTTTTGAGTTAAGTCATTCGTTGCGCCTTTTGATTCACAGAAAATTCCTGTTCCTGAAAATATTCCACGCGGATAAGTGGGATCAAAATTAATCAAGTCCTTAAATTTACAATTGTCTACCGTTAGGTTACTCAAGTTCGAGTATATTCCAAAGTTTAGATTGTTGAAATGAATTTTATTCGGAATACCAACACCAATTGAGAGACTTGTGATCCTGCTTAACTTAATGCCGGCAAACCCGTGCGTCAGAGGTTTCAATTTCTGGCCAGGGTACGGAGGTATTAAATTCCTTGTCGATTCAAAATACGAATCATCCACATCAAACCCGATACTGTTTGCCCCAAAAGGATTATTTTGCAAGCTTGCGTTGATTCCAATAACATTATTTAAAAATTGCATATGATTCCGACTATGAACACTTGCATTCGATTGCAGGTTTACAGCTGTTTCAGCATCCTCTATCACACTTTCAATGAGCACTACATTTCCACCTGTGTTAACTTGTATCCCCGACCACATTTGATTGCAATCAGGAACAGCTGAAATGTGTGACGTTTCTACAGTGAGTGTAGCCCCAGCCAACACCTCAATGCTTGCTCCCGGTCCCATTAATATGTTTTGGCAATTGTTAAAGGTAAGGTCATGATCAATGGTCAAATTACCATTAATTATGATTCGAGAAGATGTACTATAGGTAGTAAACGGAAGTTGAGAAGCAATTTTTCCTGACAAATCGATATCAGTAAAATTATTGAAATTGCTCGGGTAACAACAGTTGCTAAATGAGCTGACTGTAATATTGGACGTGCCGACAAACGGCTGCTGACCATTAATACTTACCGATACGGTTACGACATCCGTTGAGTTAACCAATGTGGTAAATGTTGCCGCGCCAGGAACAGGAACAAGTGGTAACCCATTTTTTTGCCAATAGTATGCTATTGCGCCTGGTGTACCATTGAGGATGTTGGCCGTAAATGTTACCGAACTTCCCCCACAAATTGTTGTATTAGGTAGAACTAAAACTGATGGAGAGCAATTTGCACTACCGAAACTATAATTAGAAAAAGGTATTGCGACAGTACTTGGTGAAGGTAAACCACAATATTTAATATAATTATATTTCAAATTAAATGGCGATCCTGTAAACGTACTTACTGGTGTAAAATTTATATCGACATAAACTGTTCCTCCTTTTTTGATGATGCCATCAAAACATCCTGATGGGATAAGGGTAAAATGTGTAACAGGACTACTCACCGGGACAGCAGACAACACCACGCACGCTGTACTTGCCGCAGTTTCCTTATAGCTGAACGTAGCAGTAATGTTTTGTAAAGACAGATCAAGCAACCCTAAATCAAATTCCAAATTATAGATATCGGTAGTTGTCGTGTGGAAGGTGTAACGTGCCGTATTATTTTGACAAAGTTGATAAGTTACCGCCGGTGGAAACAATTCAGTTACATCATTCGGAAATCCAACAGTACAATTGGTATTCACGGTATAACAAAATACTGCAGGTAGCGTATTGGTTGCAGGATCACATGTACTGCTAAAATAAATTGGAATGGTTATCGACTGATGAGTAAGACAGTTTCCTATTTGCGCGCTGATCGTAAAAACATGATTGTATGCATTCGTTACATTTCCAATGGAACTGTACCATCTGTTTCCAATCTTCGTCATTGGAATTGGAGTTGCGTTATTATCCGAAATGGTCGCAGAGCTAAAAAGATTACTTCCTGTTGGCTCATCAAAATAGAGAAAGGCATTTTCGATAAAGTCGTCAGTTGAAACATTATCTGAAATACTCACATTCATGTTTACATTTCTTGACCCTCCAGACAATGTTGGAGTCGCCACATTCATATTTACCGTATTCTGATTGGTTGTAATGGTGTTACCATAAGTTCTATTTGACACAAAATCATTAAATACATTAGGTGCTACTTCAAGTTGCATTACTGCAAAAGCTAGCGGCAACGCAGGAATTGGAACTGCCAATGAACATGTATTTAATGAAAACGGATAGAACAATGTTTCAGAAAAATATTCATCACCATACAGAATGCTTCTTGAATCAATCAACGGCGACGTGCAAGATGTGATTGATAAACTTTCGTCTGCAATTGCCTCAGGGAAATTTGACACCGTTGTTGAAATTGTTTGTCCATTTTGGTACCAGTTACTCAACTGTGGAAATAGCGGTGGCTGGTTGTTTGAAATTAAATTTGACCAATGTAAATTTGTATTTACACACGTCGTATTGCTGGGAAGTTTAATTCCAGAACCGGATTTTGCGTAATCTATACTGTTGAATTGATAGAGACTCAAAGTTCCTGGTAATTGAATTTTTATATTCTTCAACGAGGGTATTTTTCTAAACTCAAAAGGAAACACATTTGTTGATTCACCACCAATTGAAAAAGTGTTTTGAAATTGAATTCCTTTTTTGCATTTGTTTAGCGTATTGGGGCCTACAAGCTGTCCGTCAAAAGTGCTTGCAAAAATTTCAGCTGCAATCGAATAAAAATAATGATACTGTGAATACGTTTCACAAAAATAGAGCATGTCACTGCTGATGGAAAACTGGAGGTTAGGGTCCGGAGGATGTAAATGTCCAGCATCATAATAAACATCCTGGCCAATGCTTAGCCTTTGGTGAGTAAAAGCATCAAAAAGCGGCTGAGTAATTGAAGGCCCAACGAGTGGGGTTCCTGTAAGGTACAAGTTCAATTGAACCTTGCTCCTCCTTCGATTGTCTGCCGCTAAAAATGAACCATAGCTCGGGGTATAATTATTTTTTTGTTTGAAATTCATCGTAATGGTCAATTCTTCATCGCCACTAAATCTTCCGTTTGCAAAATAAGTAGTTCCTAATTTTGTATTAATTAATGCTGCACTAAGATCTATCAAAATGATATCTAATTTACCTGATTGATAACTTTGATCCCGTTCATCGTAGACAAATTTAGTAAAGTCAACGTCAGCTGGCGTAAGATAAATTGGGGATGAAGCAACACCCGATGAATTTACAATTTCTAACTTGAAATCTTTTGGTTCTACATTGAACTCAAGGGAATTTGAATGCTGAATCGCCAGTTCACCATAAAAATAATCTAGATTAATAGGCCCGTCGAAATGACTGGCATTATGATTTGGCAGCAATCCCCTTTGCAGGAGGCTACTAAATGTTTCAGCATTCCCATTATTAATTTTGGCCCGAGCTACTATTTTTAACTCATCACCTAGAATTGAACTCGAAATGTGAAGATCATTGAAATGTGAATAGTTCGTTGGACTTGTTATCGGCACAGTAGATCCATTTAGTAAATCGGCCAATCCATCGTTTTCTATATCTTTTAATCCAAAGTTAGTTCTAACCAAGACATCGGAAGTAGGATGCACTGTCACACCAGGCAGTTGACATCCCGGACAGTTAATAGCAATTGAACCGTCATTTATTGTCAATGGAACTTGAAGCAATGTGTTATTTGGTAAGTCAGGGATTAATAAATAAGTTTTTAATCGATACTCCGGGTTTTTACTAACAGTTGCCTGAGTGCTACACATAGCAGGTATGCATGCAGCCCGCATATCAAATTGAAAATCTGAGTTGCTCAAGATTTCATAAATAACGTTCAATGCTTGACCACTTGGACAACTACTGAATAAAAAGTCGGCAGAGTACTGATTACTTTGCCCACACACGTATGTTCCAATAGTCCCTAAATGAGAAGGCCAGTTCTGCACTAAGCCATTCTCTTTATACACTAATTTAATATTGGAGACGTCCAGTAATTGATCCGCATCAATTAAAAACCGTATGCCGCCTCTCGTGAGATTCACAGTGCCGCTATTCGTAAAATCAATTTGGTTCGCGATTAGATTGGATGCCCTTAAATCATTTATGTTTAACTTCCGACAAAATTCAAAGTTGTGAGCTTCAAACGTTGAAGGAAGGCCCCAATCTTTTGATTGGGCGGCAGCTAATGTTGATATCAAAGGTGTGAAATCTTGTTTCAAA
Source organism: Bacteroidota bacterium (assembly GCA_043747595.1). Lineage (GTDB taxonomy): Bacteria > Bacteroidota > Bacteroidia > AKYH767-A > 2013-40CM-41-45 > JADKIH01. The sequence goes on from JAYTOX010000005.1 coordinate 30,284, forward strand.
AATACCTTGCTCGGAGTATTACCCGTTGTGTTAGGACTGATTGATCCAGAAAACGGATCTAATTCATACGCATTCGGCGCTATATAATCGCCACTTGATGAATAAATTGTATTTGAATTTGAACATTCATCGTAATATTCTACACCTATTGTCCAATCATTTAATATTTTATCAATATTGAATAGGTTTGGATCGTTTGAAGGTGCTTCATAATAAATATCAAACGCTACCTCGACTGATTCTCCCGGGGCTAGAATGTTAGTTGTAGTAGACACTGGTCTGCCAACATCTACGGTTGCTTTATATACTGAAGCGGTACAAGTAGAACAGGATAATGGTGAAACAATCCTTCGCGTAATCAATATATTCTGTGCTAAGTTCGTCGGATTAATTTTGAATGTACCTGTACCGGGATTGTTTCCAATATCTTTTATGTAATAAAAGTTTGAATTATAATTATCAGTTATTATTATTTTTGGATTTTTAGCAACATCTTTTCCAACATTTTGAATTCTAAATTTCCAGGTTTCAGGTGCTTGATTCTCTAAGCCATATTGCCAAACTCCATGATACGGTGCAGCGGTGGCCAAAGGAGTTCCGATAATTGAATTTGCTATTGGGTCAGGAGCCAATCGCCATACTTTTATATCTGGCATATCCGGACCTCTATTTATATTGTCACTTGCACTAGCACTATTGCAGAGATCTGAGGGGCAGCCATAGGTCAGTACACTATTCAAAAGTGTACCCACAGAAGAGCAAAAATTATCTACGCAATATCTTTGGTAATTCGGAAATATTAATGTTTCTATAACTAAAATTGAATCACCATACTGAAAATCACTGAATGTAATTTCCGGGCAAGTGAAATTGTATGTTGCAGGGCTACTAGTATATGTAAATGAAACTGGTAATATATTATTACCTCTTTTTTGTATAATTTGGAATTTTGTAATATTCACATCATCATTAGTAAGGCAAGAATAGGTATCTGAAAAAGTTAATGAAATAGGAACAGTTGGGCTTCCTCCCTGCACTGTCCAATCTGGCCCATTATTTATGTATCTGATGGTCCTTGTTATTTCATTCGGTGTACCAGAGGTTGAACTATTATAAGAATCATGATAATTAACCGCTACGTCGCTAGATATCGTTTTTTCAAGTTTTAAATAATATAGATTTAATGCTAGGAATGATGAAGACAATGTAGCCGTGGTCCCCGTACTATTGCCATTCCTAATGATTGAATGAGTTGTCACATTTACAGTTTTGTTCCAGATGATACCTCCTATATTGTTGAGGTTACCTGTACCAGCCTCAAATTCTATTTTATTTTGAAAGGCTCCTGAGCCTATATTTGAAATGTCTTTACATGGAATAGTAAATATAAATTGACATTGTAACGGAGAAATAATAGTTGCAATGTCAATATAATAATCTGATGTTCCAGAGGGGTGATAAGAATTATTAGGGGCACTTGTTACTGTTTCTCCATTGATAAAACTAACCTTAAGTATTCCGGAGTTCGGAGGGTCAACTGCCAAGGTCAACGTTTCTGGTTCACAGAAAAAGGCGGCAGCAGGAATATCAGCTCTTAACTCAACTTGTTGTTGAGCATTTCCACTAAGATGAAAAAATAATACGAGTAAGATTAGCGTGAAGTAATGTTTAGATACCATACAGTTGATGTTTTAGAAATCAAAGATTTATTAAAATAATTTTTAGGTTGTTAAAGGTAAAATTCAAAGACGATAATAATTAATCTAACGAAATATTCTGCCACATTAATCTTAATTACATTCAATTACTTTTCATCAATTCACTAACGAGATACTGACAAACTAAATAACTATACCTCGCCAGTTCAGGAGACAAGCTCGCAGACTACTTTCCTAATCGGAGAATAAATGTATCTTAATTATTGAAATACCAAAAACGATTTCAAAGATTTTCCGTGAATGATTTATAATAGTATTGGAAAGGTTCAATTCCACCGTTAAAGATTCTCAATCTTTACACCAATGCTTTAACTAATATTTTCTAAACAATATTAGTGTCACCGATCTGTGAATACAAAACTTCTAGTCAGTACTATTCCGCCACTCTCTACCCTCACCACAAAGACACCCGTCTGCTGATACAAAGGAATGGAGAGGTAGCTATCTTTAGTAACATTCTGCAAAGAGCGTTGTGCAATAACCTTCCCCTGCACATCAAAGATGCGCACCTCCCCCTGAGCAATATTTTTTAAATATCGTATTTGTACGACATGTGACTCTGCCAAACTAAAGGACACCATATCTCCTGTTTCTATGCTTTCAGGTAAACTGACCGCTGTCATGAAAACAGTGTCGGAATAAAAAGTTGAACAGTACTGGGAGATTTTGCAGAAGTAGGTTCCATTGCCGTAGGTAGTTGTATCAATGTTGATTCCTTGCTGAGTTTCATTTGCAAGTGCAACACCGTCTTTGTACCATTGGTATGAATTCGCTGCTGGTGTAACGAAGAGCGAATCTCCAATGATATTCGACACGGTCACTTGGTAGCTGTTCGTTCTGTATTTGAGTGTAGTGTAGTCTTCGCTACCTGTACCACCACTGAAGCCACCGACAAATACATTGCCGTTGCCATCCTTGGCCGCTGCGGTAGCAACATCATTTGTACCGCTGCTAAACGTGAGTGGGTAGTTTGAGAGCAAGTTGCCATTGCCATCGAATTTAAGAGTGATGATTGCACTCACTCCACCACTTGTGGTGCTTGTACCAACAACGATTAAACCAACTGGAGAAGAGTTGTACATGATTTTAACGGGTACATCGTCAGTGCCATTGCCACTACCCCATCTCTTTGTCCACACCGTGTCTCCACTCGTATTTACTTTGAGAAGCCACATGTCTGTTCCGCCAACTGTTGTACTTGTGCTCGCAACGACATATGAGTTACCGCTGTTATCTGTCACAAGACTCTTCACATGATCAATTGATGTTGGAGTCCTTTGATATTGTTTTTGCCACTGTGAAAAGACAGTACTGATTTTCACCAAGTCAAAACCATTTAATTCATCAAATCCAATGTATTTAAAATTGGATTGATCAATTCCAAAGTCAGTCGGAAAGCCAGTAGCTCCAATGATAGAATTCCATTGCCCTGAGGTACTGAACGCAGGGTCGTAGTCATAGGTGACGACATACCCTGCCGGAGAAAAGGTAGATACGAATAGATGCCCCACTTGGTCGATGCGTATTTGGCTTGAAAAATCACCACCAGAAATATTTACACCACCCAATGAATCTACAATATTTCCTTGTTGATCGTACTTGATATTGAACACGTCCTCATGGCTAGAAACTGAGTAGTGATTGTAACTTTCGCCTGTGACATATACTTCGCCTGTACTACTGTTGACGGCGATACTCTTCGCCCCATCATACCCATTGCCATTTGCATTGTTATTATTGTAGATCGCAGGCCAGTTGCCGGAAGCAATCGCCCCGTTAGGCGTGTACTTAATGGTGACGTAGTCAAAATTGCTAGTAGCTCCTTGAGTACGACCGCAGAGGTATATGTTGCCACTTTGATCTACTTTCAAATCTGTCGGGACATCATCTAAGTGATCTTGTCCATCCCATCTGTTTTTCCAAAGGATGTTGCCGTCTAAGTCATACTTGATGGTGACAATGTCGATCCCAGTGCCGATGCTGTCGCTTTGCCCGGTGATGATAGTGTTGCAGTCATTGTCTACTGCAATTGCTACTAGTTTGTCAGTAAAGCCACTGCCTCCGTTGAATGATTTGTTCCAATCAAGGACGGGTTGGGCAGAAATGAAAAATGAAAATAAGATTAGAAGTGTTGAAAGTAGAATTGTTTTCATACAAGAGTCTGTTTAGAATTATGTGTTATGTAACTCTAAACTAGAAAAAAATTTGCTACTTATTAGTAGTATCTTATTAAGTGTATCTATTTAATGGTAACTAAATGATTTACTGTGACTTTACTTTACTCCATGGAATCAAAAGCAAAGAAAAAGACTAAGAAAAAGGGACAGGCGGAATTGGCAAAGCTTGGCAAAAGAATCAAATCATTACGTATTGAAAAGGGATACACTAACTATGAGTACTTTGCATACGAGCATAATATACCTCGTGCACAATTCGGACGATATGAAAAAGGCGAGGACCTCCGATTTAGCAGCCTCATTAAAGTAATTCAGGCTTTTGATATGACTTTACAGGAATTTTTTTTGGAAGGATTTGAATGAAACAAATATGGCTAATCCAGCCAAACTTGTGTACGTTTACAAAGCTGTTCATAAAATAACTTACCAATTCTTGCACTTGTAAGTACTTGTTTTACTTTTATTGTCTATAGAAATTTATGTTCATATCTTTGATTCTACATAGTAGGTCGTCTTATTGCCTTGCATTGAAGTATTGACTAAATTCGCAGCCTAAATTAGACTAAGGAAAAATAACCAAAAATGGAAAAAATAGCAGTTGAATTTGATCCTATTGTGGAATCATTAAAGGAATATGCCAGAGAAGTTGCATACGTTCCAACTTCACGCCAAAAAGTTAAAGACACAACTAGGGATGTCAAGCGGCCTAGTAGGGCAAAAGTCAAAAAAAAATAATATGTTTGTATAAACCAAGATAATTTTTCTTGGTTTTTTAATTCCAATGTTTTAATTTTTAAAATATTTAACAATGTATGAGTAGTTTGTATAATGACCTAGATAGAGGTCGCAGAAGCGACATTAAGCAGACAAGAGATGATTTTTCTAGGGATGTTTCCCGAGTGATACATTCACCAAGCTTTAGAAGACTTAAGGGAAAAACTCAAGTGTTCCCAATCTCTGAATCCGATTTTTCAAGAGACAGGCTTACTCACACACTTGAAGTTTCAGATATTGGCAATTCAATTACAAATCTTATTAATAAAAAGTATTTAGAAGACAATGAGCAAATTGATTTAAACATTATTAGGTTAGCCTGTTACGCACATGATATAGGACATGCGCCATTTGGCCACGTAGGAGAACACACCTTAGATGATCTGATGAAGGAGCACAAGAAAAGATTTGAAGGAAATGCGCAAACGATTCGAATACTAACAGTGCTTGAAAAAAAAGAACTACTAATTACAGAGGAATTCAAAAAAAATGGAATTCCTAATTTTCAAATTTTTTTGAATCAAGGAGTATATAACAATGTAGACATGAGGATTGGTTTAAATCTGACAAATAGAAGTATCCTATCTACACTTAAATATTATCAACAATTTGAGACTTCTATTGACAGTTTTTGGCCAAAAAAAGGACTGTATGATTCAGAGAAGTCGGTTATTGACAATATAATAGATAAATACAATTTACATCACAACTTTGATATTCGCACCATTGTTACTCCATTTAGGACTATTGAATGCGACATTATGGATTTGGCAGATGACATTGCATTTGCTGTATATGATCTTGAAGATTGTTTGAAGTTTAAACTTATAAATATTTTAGATTTTTTTGATCTTGAAGATAAATATCTTCTGAAAAAAGTAATCGATCGAGTTGAGGGAAGTATTGAGGAAGCAAACAAAATTAAAATTGGGAATAAGCCCATTTACTCACCATCGATTAAAAAGAATAATCATTTTGGGACAAGTGATAAGACAAAAAAACTTGGAGGAATATTTAAAAAAATGATCGACAATTATATTGTTCTAAATACCGATGGAGTGAATGAACTTAAAAAAGCAAAGAACGATGATCAAAAAAAAGAATCAATACTTACCCTCGTTTCTCCGCTATATACGGTTTCTAAGGCAATAATGAATAATGGGTATGTCAGAACCAACTTTTCGACTCATTTAATTAGACAGCTAGTACAAAGTACACGTTATCATCATTGTAAGAAAATTCCAATGTTGTCGAAAGTTAGTTTAGAGGAAAACGCATTTGTAATGCTTGAAGTAATTAAGGCTTATGTAAGCGAAACACAAGTTAAGTCGCCACGAATCAAGCTTGCAGATATACGAGGCAAAGAAATTGTAACTAATATTTTTCATAAATTAACTGAGAAAAACGGGTTTGAGTTATTGCCGTCTGATTTCAAAACTATATATAATAATTCTCAAGAAGAAAATAGGTTTAGAGTAATTTGCGATTTCATTTCAAGTATGACAGATAAATTCGCTTGTGAGTTCCACAGCAAATTATTTTCTGAAACCTCAATTTCTATTTTCAAGAATTGATGTACTGCTAAGATTATCTTTCAAGTCGATCAGTTATTTTCTGTTCACGCAGACGTTTTATTTCAAGATTTCTTTTTATTTTCGGGTTGAGTTCACTTATCAATCCCATATCAAAACCTAGCCTGCTAAACCGAAATTTTCGATTCTTAAATAATACACCGGTAGCCTTTCCACTTCGTTCATAGGTCTGCAACTTTTCTTTCTTGAGCAATTCAAAAAAATGTTTTTCTGAATCTGCTTTTTCAAAACAGTGCTCCATCACTTTTTGCAACTTCTCCTTATCCGTCTCTCTCCCTTCGCGCCAGTTGAATTGAAACTCTTTTTCCGATTTAACATGCTTGCCATTCTTACCATGTTCAACGATTGAATTAGTAAGTTCCGGGAATTTTTCAACCTGATAGTTCTGAATACCTCTTTTTAGTTTGCTCAAAGCAGCCTTTGATAAACGTAATGACTTCCCCGTTTTAAACTCGACACCGGATGCACAAATGTGAATATGATAATGATCTTTGTCAAAATGGGCAGTTGCTATATACATACCATTTGGATTTCTCAATTTGATGTACTGACGTGCCATGTCTTCAAGCATCGGAAGCGTTAAGTTTTTCGCATCATCTTTGTGCCATGATAATATTTCATGATACATCTTGATACTATCCTTCCGCTTTCTTAATCGGTAAGATTCGTTTTCTTGAAACTGCTTCTCCCATTGCTCAATTGTATTGCCCCTTAAATGATGTGAAATGACGAAGCCTCGCCCTTGTTTGTCAAAGAGTCGTTCCTTTTTGTCTAGCATGTACCGTAAGACTTTTCCAAAGGCTACACTCTTACTTGTTTTTATTTTTACTATCATCTTCTAATGGTGGATTTCTAAAAAGATCATTGATTTGTAGTTCCAGTTTTTGAATGCTTTGTTCTATTTTTCCCCACCTGTGCTCCTTTTCCCAATCATATTTTACTTTAACACTAACGATAGTTTGAATTTCATTTAAACAATTTGAAAGTATGAGTTCAAGATGAGCCACCTCATTCCTGTTAGGAACAAGATACGTTCGCTGTAAATAAGCAAACACTGCTGAACGTAAGAAATTAGACATCGTCATTTGGTGTCGCTTCGCTGCTTTAATAACTATTTCTAGTTCTCCGTTCTCTTTAGAAAAGTTGACAATAAATTCCGGCTTTGCGATGCGCTGATTTCTTTTGTACCTCTTGAAATAACTTTTCCGGTATTCTCGTTTGGCTGCTTTTATTTCTTCATCAGCTCCATTTTCAAGTACACCAATTGAATCTAAATATGCCCACATGCCATTTTCTTTAGGCAGCCTTTTCATTTGTTGCTGTATTTAGTGTCATCAATGGAATTGCGTAATCATCCACCAAGCTTTGCATTATTACCGGTGGAAGTTCACTATTGAGACGATATATTTTGTTTTTATAGTATGGTCGAAGCTTTGCTATTATCGGCAACTTGTTTCCACAGATAAGTAATGCTTGATTCACCTTCATTGTTCGAATTTCGTCGTTTGTCATAAGTGGTCGAATCATACGTTTTCCATCAACGTCTTCAAATTCAAATTTACCAAGTGCTTGTTCCAATTCTTTCGTTGTTTCGTGCGACTGTCCGGTGAAGTACATTTTAGCAAAACAGTTTGCTCTGATTGCATCCGCATCATAGCGACCATAGTTATGTACAAGCTGACTGAAATCTTGCACAAGTAACATAATTCCTGCCCGATGTTTCCGAACGTTCGCAACAGCAAGTGGAAGAGTTGGCAAGTTGAGCGAGGACGCTTCATCAATCAAGAGAAAAATATCTTGCTCATCTTTAACAGGAAATCTCCCAAGGACATAAGAAAAAAACTGTTCAAATAAAATTGACGTGAGTACGCTATAGTATTTCTGATCTGCAACAGAGTTTTGAATATAGAGCACAGTTGGGAGATCACGAAATTCTTGAAAGTTGATGTTATCAAATGAAGTTACCTTGGCGACAGATTCATCGCTAAACGTTTGGAGGGCAGCTTTAGCAGTTGCAATAACTCCATCAATTACTTTCTGATCATAGGCGATGAATGCCTTATACTCACTAAAGAGTACCTCATCTGCTTCTTTGCTAAAGAGAGCATCAATCTTCTCCGGACTGCTCCCAAGTTGATTAAGGAGTTGTCGTACGTTATGAAGATTTTGAAATTCCGAAGATTGCGTTTTAAGAATTGTAATGAGAATGGTGAGTAAAGAAATAGCTTGTGTATTCCAAAAAGGATCTTTGGATTTTTCGCCAAACGCACTTTGTACAAGTAGTGATGCTACCTTTTGAATGTCTGATGAAGTTTTCGCTCTTGCAAGTGGGTTATATCCAGAAGAGACTTCAGGATTTGCAAAATTGAGTAGCTTGATGTTGTACCCTTCTTCTTTTAAATATCCGCTACTCTTGCTGAAGAGTTCACCTGATGGGTCGTGCACGACAAAACTTGCTTTCATGCGGTAGAGTGACGGAATGAGCACTACACTCGATTTACCAGTACCGGTGCCACCGATCACTAAAGCATTCTGAAAACTGTTCTTGACAGACAGGCTCCGTCTGCCTGTCAAACAGAATCCGAATTGCCTTCGCGAGAGAATGGTAGCAGGATTGGCAAAATCAGCCGAGTAGCTCGTCTTTCGCTTGCCAAGTCCGGTAATTGTAGTCTCAATAAAATCAAATGAGAATTTAAATACAGACTCGATAATATCAATGATAAATTTAAAGAGTTGTTCAATGAGGTTCATGATTGGTAGTCTAATTAATAATTTTCTTTAACCACTTATTAATTTCCGCCAGTATTACTTCGAGTAAGCGACAAACGCCCCAAAGTAGAATAATGGCTACTTTCCAAACTGTCCGCAAAATCCATTTGATGAAACTTAATATACTATCCTCTAAATCCATGCGAAGTTATTTATTACAAGTTTGCCTTTATGAAAACTGTTGCTCCCTTTTCCTCTAATAGTGATCTATATAGTTGAGACATCACTTTAAATTGAAAATCTTGCTCCGTATTTTTAGGTTGGAAGATGATATAGATTGTAATCCCTGATAGATTTGGCAACGGTTCTTCTTTCTGAAAAGTAGTTTTCAGAAGTTCTGGGTTTTGTTCAATCGTTTGCAACATACTCTTGCTATAGAGTGAAAGTCCATCTTCGTTTTCCATAAGATCGCTATAAATCAATAATACTTTTGATTGCGACTTGCTAAGGTTCAAATGCAACAACTCCATAGCAATTGGTCTATATACAGATGAATGGAGTCGTCCTATTGAATCATTATTTGCTGTTAATAAAATGCTATTAATACTTTTTTCAAAAACTGAAATCTGCTTATCTCTGTCCAATTCATTTGAAAGAAGTTCATACGCAGGAACAATTCCTATTTCAGAAACATGATTTAGACCAACATCAGTTATGTTTGCAAATCTGAATATACTTCCTTCCCATTTTCTATTTTCAAAAGAGAATAGCTTCTGAAGATCATTTGTAGTGAGTTCTGAAAGGCTTGAATCAGTTATATCTCTTAGTACTGAAACTTCGAGAGCCAGTGTTTGGGTTAACAACAAATTGCCAATTGCAATTCCAATGCATACAATGAATAGACCAATGAAGAAGTTTTTCATTTATCGGCGGAGTTTAGAAAACTGATTGAAGGACCTTGAATTTCAGGTTCAAGCACGGGATGTGAGAAACATTCTGGAACGCATTTGTCTGTTCTGAAAATCAGATTTGTACTTTTAAATGCTGACAAAGCTTCGTGATACATCTTTCTTATACGTTCAGCAGAGTAATTTGCGTAGAAAGAAATTCTCACACGGTGTTTTGTATTTTCCAATACTAAGACTTTAATACTTTCCTTTTCCGCTTTCAACTGTTCTATTTCTTTTTTCCGTTGTTCAATGTTTTGAAAGAGTTTCAGACGTGCATAATTCGCTTTGATCTCAGTCCAAGTTGGAAGAGTGTAAACTGATATGAGTGCAGAAACTACGAAGAAAAATAAATTGATAATGACGAAATAAATAGGGTTAACATGAATATCATGAGTAGCTAGATAACGGGAGCGAAATACTGCTAGCGCTGTAAACAGTAATGTTGCAAACGTTAGCGTAATGAATATCACTAATCTCCTTTTCAATTTTGTCTTTGTTTCCTTGAACTTAAATGCCATAAAGTGAGCAAAAGCAAATACTGCAACTGATATAGAAATTGAGAGAAGAAAAGCAAAGAGTAGATTTTCACCTGTTATTTCAAATGCTTTGGTATTAAACAATATTTCCCCCATTCCAATAAGGGCAGACATAATTACAGCAAATCGAATTCTTCCAATCATTCCTTTCGGATTAAATGACCCCAAATCAAATGAAGAGTTTCGATTCTGATCTTCTTTCTTTTTGATTTCATCTCCAATTTGTTTATCTTTTTCCCTGAGATAGTCTGCATCCATTTTTGCTTCGGGGAAGTGAGTCTCAGGTTGCAAGTGCACAAGCATTTCTGCCCCTAATGCACTGTAACCACTTCTTAGATCGCCGGTGTATGGCGTGATATCATTCTCATCCTTTGCAGGCAGATTCCGACTGGCGAGATGCCTAGCATTCTTTTGTGCAAGTTCTTTCAGTTCGGCATCTTTAGCCAAGATTACTTTTTCAAGCGCAGGATCATGCAGACCGCTCGCAAGAGTTAGGTTTTTAGTTTTCATTATTAGTATAATTTAGGGTTAGAATAAATTGGAATCCAGTTAAAAAAGGCAAGAAAGAAAAGTGGGGAAATCGAGTGCGGAAATGCACGATTTTGCACCTAAATGCAGATTGAAAAGGCCTAATTTGTAATAAATTGAATTGTCTATCAGGACTTAAAATCCTGTTCCCGTTGAGGGAGTGCGGGTTCGATTCCCGCCCCGGGTACCAAACAGGACTTAGTGAGATTTATCTTGCTAAGTCCTTTGTTTTTTAAGCCACATTCACTTGAAAGTGTTGCGATTACATTAAAAAAAGAATTTACTTTTTCGGTTCGACTTTCATTGTTTTGCTTGGAGTAACGTAATCCTTCCGGAAACACTAAATATTGTATCTTCTGCTTACCCTCATACCCCGCAGAATGCCATATTTCATTGAGGTTTGAAGATAAACTCAATGCTTTTTCTATAAATAAATCAAGGTTCGACTTTTGAATTCCGATACCTCCATTTGCTTTCTCCATTGAATCCAACTCCTCTTTCAATTTCGTATTTACATTCACATATATTTCTTCTGAAATGTTACCTAGTGCAAATCGCATTTGTACCTTTTCAATTTTCTGTTTTTGTTCAGATATTCTACTGCCCAAATTCAAATCCCTTTCTTCTTTTTCATCAATAAGCTGATTGAAAGTTGCTGTCAATTGGTACTTCAACATTTCAACATATTCCTCAGGAATAGAATATTTTTTTAATTCTTGGATGAATTGCCCTTCTAAGACAGTAGAACGAATGTTACACCCGCAACCTATTGTATTGCACTTGTAATAATAAAGTTCTTTCGCTCTGACGATATAGCCTCTTAAAGCCGTCTTACATTTATCGCATTTGTAGAACAACTTCAAAGGCAACTTTTTATTCTCTTTATTCCATGTGAATCCATGGGAGTGCGTTGATTGAATTTCATTCACCTTAAGGAATATTTCCGGTGAGATGAGTTTTTCATGCTTCCCTATAATGATCTTCCCATCTAGTAATTTGTGTGAAAGCATTCCTGCATAGAATGGATTTTTAAAGATTTCAGAAACATGTTGCTTGGAAAGATTTAAACCCATTTCTGACAGCCGCAAAAGAATGTCAGTATTAGATAATCCTTCATTCGCTTTCCAGTCAAACGCCTTTCGAATTAATTTTCCGGTCTCGTTTACAACGATCAACTTCTGACCACTTCGCAAAACATGGTCATAACCAATTGGAGCTTTCGTTACCCACTCCCCTTTTAATAATTTCTCTCTTGTTCCCGCTATACTCTTTTCACGTCTTTGGTCATTATCAAATTGACCAAAGAGTAAAATCATGTTTTGATGGAAAACTCCGGAAGGATTTGATGTATCCATTGGCTGAGTTACAGATGCAATCTTAATCCCTAGTTTCCTTAATTCACTTGACAGCCAAATAGCATTCTCTCCCGTCCTACTGAAGCGATCAAGAGAGTAAATAACTATTGACGAAATTTTATCGCTGTGTTTCTTTGTAAAATTTATCATCCGCTGAAATTCTTTGCGTTCATCCGTCTGAGCACTTTCATAAGTGCCGCCAAAATATTCAAGAACTGGAATTGAATTTCTCTTTGCATAGTCATTGCACCACTTTAGTTGTGTTTCAAGACTCTGATTGTTTTCTGCTTGCTCTTTTGTGCTTACACGAGTATAAATAACACATGCCTTCGCATTCAAGGCATGTGTTAACTCTTTTTTACCGCGAGCAAATTTTTCAAAATAGTTTGAACTTTCCATTTTTCTACTTGCTTGTTTTGAATTGATTTTTATGAATTACCTCAAATAACAATAATGACAACTCTTTCAAATTATAAGCAATTTTTTGAGCATCTTCATTAGAGATAAATTCAGTTTTCATAAACTCCTTTACTTTTTCAATTGTTAAATCATTTTTGTTTGCATCCGCTTTAGTGCGTGACATTGATTTGACCATTAAAACACAAGTCTGAATTGCAAATCAGTAGTTGTGTCATTTGTAATATCCCAGTTGTTTTGGGCCGCTTGAATTATCCTTTTTCTGTGTTAAAATACTCGATAGTTGTATTTTCAATAGTTGTCACAAAACCATTGTGCACTTTAATTTCTATATTTTGATATTTGTTTTCATTTATTACAGCCACAATTCGTTTTCGACTACATTGCTTTTGCGTATACTCAACACTTTCAGCTTCTTTATTTTTGAAGTTAATTTTGACTGTTTCATATTTACCCGAATTAATTAAATCTAATAACCGAATTTCACGCTCGTTCAAGATAGGAATTTGATCCATTAAGAAAGTTGACCGTTCATCCAATAAGAATTCGTTAATAATAGAGGAAATGGATACTCGTATATGCGTTTGTGTATTCAATCTTTTTGAATACTCCTGATCTATAATCTTACTTAAATTTTCAAACCAAAGTGCAGAACCTCCATCATTGAAAAAAAGTATGGACGCATGCGACCTAGTAGAAATTGTGTAAATTATACTATAATAAAAATAAGTAAGACCAGCCTTCTTTGCTACTTTTTGATCAATTTTTTTCAAGCACTTCAATTCATCGACTACCATACCATTAATTTTTTCTCCAAAATTTAATTGATCTTTTATTTCCGATTCATTATTTTTTATTTGCTCCAAAAAGGAAGGAGAATCAAAGATTAACCCTGAAAATAGTTGATTCTTCCAAGCTCTAATCAAATCAACTGGTGCACCAACATTCCTTAATTCTGAAATGACTCTGATCCACACATAATCAATAAAATTAAAATTCCGCCAAGAAGTTTCGCCTTTGCGATTCGAAGTCAAAATTCCCTGCTTATCCCAATAATTGAGATTCGTATATGAAACATCTAGGTCCTTTGGAGTAAAGATGTCTTGTCTAAAAGATTGACTTAACGCAACCCCTGCTGCAATTGAAGACGCTCCAAAGAACGCATCCAATTTGATTTTAGCCTTTTCTTCGCTATTTTTTACCATCCTTATTTTTTTTATACAAACATACACATAAATTATTATAAATTTGTGTAAAATTACATAATTTTAAATATTATCGTAAATAATGAAAAATCACCTAAAAACCTGCTTGGACTGTAATGAAGATTTTGTCTCTAAGCGTTCTGATGCCAAATATTGCTCCAATGCTTGCCGCCAAAATAGCTATTTGATCTATAAATATGGATTACATACCATTGAACAGAAAAGAGAAAGCCCAGAAAAAATAACCGGACAACTTCTTCTTTTGACAAATCAAACCTTATTCATTTTTGCAAAAGGATACATTACAAAAAATGATGTCGAAAGCCTTAGTGACAAAACAAGTATTTTAAATTCCCAACTTACCGACTTACCGGAACACAATCGAGTGCTGAAAAAATTAATGACAATTTGCCAAGTGCTATCAGAGCTCTTTAATGAAACAAATGAAAAAACATTACATCTCGAAAAGGCGGAATTTCATCTAATAAAATATCTTGAAACTATATTGAGTCAATCAAAAACTGCTTTTAGCTTTGTTTTTCCTAAGTAATCAAATTGAATTTACAGATAATATACAGATGGTTGTATATTTGTAGTCTAGAATTTACAGATAATTTACATTTGCGCTAGAAATTTGCCACATAAATTTCATTTTTCTATTTTTATTTACAGGTAAAGAACAAGTAATTTTTAAAGACATAGTTGAATAAAATAATCACTGCTTCACAAACTTCTTCACTGCTTTCCCTCGCTCCGTAATCACTTCCATATAATAAAAACCGGCTTCGAGTTGCTCAATATTCACCTGCAACTGATCTGATTTTTGTTTTTCAATTTTTGATTCTACAATTTGACTCAGTGCATTGTAAATAGTGATTGATTCAATCTTTGTAGTAGAAGACTTAACTGTTAATAGATTGATTGCAGGATTTGGAAATAAAATAATATCCTGTGTCAAATTCTTTAAATCATTTATTGAACTTGTTAAGCTATCACATACGCTCCCAACTTCTGCTCCTAACAGGTAGTTAGGAAAGTTTGGCATCGTGAAAGCATTTAAAACTGGCAAGTTTATACAATGCTGACAGAAATCACATGCTACACCCAAGCTGTCGGGCGAATTAATAACGTGGAGATATGGAGTAGAGCTAGAAGTGCTAATGTAAATTTTCCCATCAGGCGCTAGAGCCATTAACCAAAAATGTGTTAAGTTGCCAGTTACCGGATCATGAAAATTATCATTGATTGCTATTAAGATTCTTGACGAATCAACATTTGTGGACCATGTATCATATTGGTACAAGTGATCAACAGTAGCAATATATAAAATTCTTCCATTAGACGAAAAACAAGTGCCAGCATTCAAGTATGAGCTATCATTTAAATTAAAATTTTGTTGATTAGTCAAATGTCCATTACATCGGTCAAAGTCTGCCAACTCTACCCCATTCGACAATTCAAAATAAGCAAACTTAGTTCCTTGAGGATTGAATGCCGATTGACCAATATTGAAATCTCTTTTAACGGATAAGTATTCATAAAAAGGTCCCTGTATTCCATAGGGAGTATAAAGAAACTCCAACAATTTTAAACTTCTAAATTTTCGTACAGTAATCCACCAATCACGTCCATTTGCATGTCGACAAGCAGTGATCCTTCCTGGCGACATTGTATCGGTGTAAAGTATAGTGTTTTTATTTACTACAGCACCTAGCCCACCATTCTGATTCATGTCTATTGTCGTATAATATAATTTATAAGACGCACCAGTATTCAAATAATCATCTATGGTATTGTGAAATAAAACAAATTGGTTTGAATCAGTCAAGGATGGCAACACTAGATTTCCTTGTGGAAGTGTTAAGCCGAATCGTAAATGTTGATTAGTATAATAGGATGGATTTAATCCATTCCCGTTTTGCATCGTACCATCCAATGCATTGGCGATGTAAACTCCATTTGATGTAAAAAGTATATTGTTTGCAGAATCATTTACTGACGCATTCGTTTCATTTAAATTTTGATGACGCTGAACTTGATTGATATTTAAATTTCCGTTAATAAAATTTAAATTGATTGCACCGTAATTGGGGAATTGACAACAATCATAGCCTAACGGCCATACATTATCAATTCGTTGTGAATAAAGGTTGAGTATTCCACAGAATAAAAATAAAAAAAGTAAAATACTCAACCGTTTCATAGCTTAATGAATAATTATTAATTGCTTCACATCAATCTCCTTAGTGAGTGGTGAGTGGTAATTGGTGAGCCCCCCCCGCAAAGGGAATGTTCAGTGAGGCGGAAGTACTTTTTTTAATGATCAACATTTAATTCCGAACGGTATTCCGCTTTACTATGTGAGTCGTAATTTGAGAATCGTAATTCCTAAGCAGCCTCTGAATGACCTTTGACCCTTCATACTTCTTACTTCTTCCTTCCTATAATGCTAACAATTTCTAGAAAGCAATAAAATTTCACTGCTTCACAAAATTCTTCACTGCTTTCCCTCGCTCCGTAATCACTTCCATATAATAAAAGCCGGCTTCGAGTTGCTCAATATTCAACTGCAACTGATCTAATTTTTGTTTTTCAATTTTTGCTTTTACAATTTGACTCAGTGCATTGTAAATAGTGATTGATTCAATCTTTGTAGTAGAAGACTTAACTGTTAATAGATTGATTGCAGGATTTGGATATAAAATAATATCCTGTGTCAAATTCTTTAAATCATTTGTTGAACTTGTTAAGCTATCACATACGCTCCCAACTTCTGCTCCTAACAGGTAGTTAGGAAAGTTTGGCATCGTGAAAGCAATTGCAACCGGAAGTGTAATACAGTGTTGACAAAAGTTACAAGCTAAACCTAAGCTATCTGGGTAATTTATTACATGTAGATATGGAGTTGAATTCGTTGTACTAACATATATTTTGCCATCTGGTGCTAGTGCTTCCAACCAGAAATGAGTAACGTTTAAACTAACAGGATCTTGAAACCCGTCATAAACCCCAATTAAAATTCGTGATGAATCCAAATTGTTTGACCATGTATCATATTGATACATCCTATCAGTTGATGATACATATAAAAATCTTCCATTAGGAGAAAATGCTGCTCCTGCTCCTAAAACATTTGTATCAGGAAGTAAACTATTTTTTACATTGGAAATATTTCCTGTACATCTATCAAAATCTCCAATTTCTAATCCAAGGTCTTTTTCAAAAAATACATACCTTGTACCTTGTGGATTGAAAATACATTGGCCAGCGTAAAACTCTCTATTAATTATTAAACTTTTGCGTGCACCATTTGAAACTCCTTGAGGAGTGTATAAAAATTCAACTACATCCTTACTTCGTAGGCGATGTACAACAATCCACCAATCGCGGCCATTTGCATGACGACATGCCGCAATTCTTCCTGGAGTCATAGAATCTGTGTAAAGGATCGAATTCTTGTTGACTACTGACCCAAGCCCTCCATTTTGACTTAAATCGATAACTGAAGTGTATAAAAAAAATGAAGCACCTGTATTTAAATAGTCGTCAATTGTATTATGAAATAAAACGTACTCATTAGAATTCGTGAGTGAAGGTAATATTAAATTTGCTTGAGGAATTGTCAAGCCATATTGTAAGTGCTGATTTGTAAAATACGAAGGATTTAAATTATTGCCATTTTGCATTGTATCGTCTAATGAATTTGATATATAAATTCCATTTGAAGTAAACAATATATTATTTAAAGAGTCACAAACCGATCCAACAGTTTCATTAATATTTTGATGCCTTTGAATTAAAGAAGTCGAAATGACACCTTGATTAAAAAAAAGATCAACAGCCCCATATCCGACTGATTGACAGCAGTCATACCCCATGGGCCATACATTATCTATTCGTTGTGAAAAAAGGTTGAGTATCCCACAGAATAAAAATAAAAAAAGTAAAATACTCAACCGTTTCATAGCTTAATGAATAATTATTAATTGCTTCACATCAATCTGGTTTTCCTGAATCAATTTACAGGAATATACGCCGTTCTTAAACAAAGATAAATCAATTTCTAAGCTCTTCCCATCTTTTGGAACGTTTTTTAACAGAATCAATTCGCCAATTTCACTATAGATCGCAAGTTTTGCAGCTGATTCAACTGAATAATGTACATAAACTTTATCATTGGCCGGATTCGGGAAAATTGAAAAAGGCAACTCTGAATTTTTTTGACTCAATCGCCAAGAATAACCTGTTTGAGCACAAGCTTGTTCATCATCGTATCGAAGTTGCGGGTCAATTAATGAGGCTAAAGTTCTAGCCATATACACCGAAGGGCCTCCGGAAAGTGGACATTGTGTCGCTATTGAAACAATTTGAGAAACGTAATTTGAAAGATTCTCAAACTTATTTTTATACACTACTTGTAGGTAAACTTCGTTTACAAGTTTTTCATTCTGCTCGTAAATTTTTGTGCTATTGATTTGAGCATTGTCGGCGTTCATTATGTCCGCTTTATTTTCAATAGCGGTTTGGAGCAAACTTAACGAAGCATTATTCTGATTCAGCAATAAACTGGTGTTCTGAATAATAGAATACCGAGCTATTTTAATACTATCCAAAGTAAACGTCGGTAAGTTATTCGGTTGAATTAAACTATCACAACTGCGAATTAATGCTGAATTAAAATTAATTTGTTCCGATCTTACTTCCATTGATTGAAGCAAGCTTTGTTGATTTACAAACAATTCGTCCTTCTCTTTATTCAGTGAAGCAATTTGCTCTAAATATGTTCCTGCCATTTGTTGAAAGAAGTTTACATAAACGGTATCAGAGTCAAGATAGTTCGGTTCGTTCAATAACTTTTCATACAATCTTTCACGCGTTTTCCATTTGGTTTCTTCGTCATAGTCTTGGCTACCTTCTAAATTTCTAGCTGCACGTTTATCAGAACCACCATCGCCTCCGCCTATTTCAACAGCACAATTCAGTTGATTGGGAAACAAATTGTTTCCGCAATTTTCATCGGAAGTTCCTAAGTCAAGAATAAAATCTAAAGGCCAAACTTCTGAAATTGCTGGATCATTATCTGGTGTAGGATGGTTTGTTAATGATTGGCCGGTTGGAAATCTTGGGCCGTTTCTAAAAACTTTATATTTATCAAATGGCGCCCAAAATAAATTCTCATCCCATGCCCCATAGATCGAATAGTTATCAAAATACCATGAGTTACCTTTGAAATCTTGATGGTCCACACGCGTAGAAGTTCCTTTGTAGTACATACCAACACTGTGTTCGCCGATATCATTTGACTGAATATTATTTCCTGCGCCACCTACACAAGTTCCCATGAAGCCTATACCCGTATAAGTTCCTGTAACAGTATTACAGCTGATAACGTTTTCCGGACTGTCTTGAAACCACATTGCTGATTGTTTATCGTTGGTAAATGAACTACCATACCCGGAAACACTATTACAATTTACCTTGCAAAGCTCTGATTTAACAAGACTGATTCCGCTTTGATTATTAATAACGTCATTAAAATGGACATAGTTATGATCTATCGTGTAACCATAAATTCCATTTCCGTAAACTCCATGCCTAGCAAATTCATTCAAAGTAATTTGGTTGTTCTTTACTAAACGACTAAAGTTTTTTGTTCCGCCATCAGATAAAAGAACAGCAATCGAGTATGGATAATTACCATCAATTGAAAAACGTGACCCAACTTCAATATTATTATCATAAATAGCAAAAGTTGAAGCGTAATCATTCAAGAGTGCAACGATTCCATAATAATTACAGCTTAACGTGTTATCATGAATGTAAGATTTACAATTGTATTGATATGAAACATCAATACCCCAATCACAATTCCAAACTGAATTAAATTGACAAATTGCTGACATGCCCCAAGAGCGAACTCCTCTGATGCAGTCTTCGAAATCAAGAAGATTTGAATTGTGTCCATTTAAATTCAACGAATTGTTTGAGGTGCCTGTACACAAAATCGCCGTACCAAGAGGTTGACCCCATGGCAATGAATAAGTATTATAATTAATAATTTGTCTAAAAATTGAATGATCAATATTTAGACTTGAATTGGTAGAATATATTCCAAGATTCATATCCTCAAAAACATTATCCTGATTAGCGCCTATGCCAATATTTATTAGGGAGTTGTTATCGATCATAATTCCCGCCAACGATTTTGATAAAGGCATTGGGAATTGGCCAGGGAATCCTGGCTTGAGTTGAGCTGACCTAAATTCCGAATTAACCACTGTTCCATTAATTGATGCAACAACATTTGAGCCATTACCAGAAAAGAAAACACCTACGTAATCATCAGTAAATGCACAGCCATCTATTTTAATTGTTGTACCATGATTACCTTGTATTCCAAATTGAGCATCGTTGATATTTGAATTAGTTGCTACCACACCTCCATTGAATTGACTTGCAATGATTCCACGCCACATTTGAGTACATGCATACAATGTCGAGCCGTTTAAGGTTAAAGTATAACCAGCAGCATCAATTGAAAAACCCGGGCCAATTTCGATTGTACAACTATTAAGTGTGACATTATGAGTTAAAACAATATTTGAATTTAAACTATACGATTGACCTGTTAAGACAAAATTATTATTAAAGGTAGTTTGAGTAATTAACGGATAAGTTCCACAGCAAGATTGGCTCAAGCCACTCAAATTAATAGTAGAACTTGCGGTGCAGCCAGCACTATTGGTTGCTGTGACAGTATAAATTGCTGCTGTCTGCACGTTGATGCAACGAGAATTTGAATTTGAAGGTGTCCAAAGATATTGATAGTATCCTGCCGTTGCACAAATCGGCGTGTTGTAGCATGACCCATTCGGATTAGAGATAGCAAGAAGCATTGGTGTAGGTTGAGTTATAATAATCGAAGTTGAACCGGTACATCCGTTGGCATCAGTTACAGTGCAAACATAGGTTCCGGCAGATAAATTTTGAGCGGTTGCATTTATTCCACCCGAAGGTGTCCAACTATAAGAATACGTAGGCGTTCCGTTGCTTGCAGAAACTGTTGCTGAACCATTGGTTCCATTATTGCAAGTCACATTAGTTGATGACTGAATATTGGCTGACAAGGCTGCTGTTGGACCGGTGATGTTGACATTGACAGATGCTGCACATCCATTAGCATCAGTTACTGTGTATGTATAGTTGCCTACAGGTAATGTGTAAGTATAGTTAGCTATAGGTACTGTGATTGGAATACTTGTTACTGTGTAAGGGCTAGTACCACCGGTAGGATTCAATGTAATGTTAGTTGTACCACCATTACAACCGATAGGAGCATAAGGAAGAATAGTTGCACTCAGGCTTGCTGGATCTGTGATCGTTACCGTACCAGTTCCAGTACAGCCATTTTGATCGGTCACCGTACACGAATAATTTCCAGCTTGTAAATTCTGAATTGCTGAAGTGTTAAGGTTTCCGGGTTGCCATAAATAATTAAAATTACCAGGCCCACTAGTAACAGTAATGCTTGCTGTTCCATTGTTCAATCCATTACAAGTCAGATTGGTTGATTGAGTTTGTGTTGTTAACCCACCTGAACTTGTAATCGTTACCATAGCTGTTGCTGTACAACCACTAGCATCAGTTACTGTGCAAGTATAATTGCCTGCTTGTAAATTCGAAATTGAGCTTACACTCATTCCATTTGACCATTGATATGAATAGATGCCATGCCCACCTAAAACGCTTACATCAGCAGATCCTAAATTTACTAGGCATGTAATATTTGTTTGATGGGTTGTAAGAGTTAAACCATTTGATGACACCGGCGTTATATTAATTGGGAGTAAGCAATTATTTTGATCTTGGATGGTGAAATTTTGAGTTCCCGATAAAGTGGTATTGGTAAAAACAAAATTATTCCCTTCAACCCAAGAGTTAGAAAATCCATGATAATGATTAGCAGTTGCAAATGGAGTTCCACCATCAACAAAAATTGAAACAACAGAAGAGGACGATTGACAATCGAAGTAATTGTCAATTATGGAATAGGTGAAAATTTCTGGTGTTGATATTTCAGCAAATGTAGTTGCCGTACAAGAATTTGCATCTGTTACTACTACTTGATAGCTACCAGCTATTTGGTTGGTAATAGATTGAATTGTAACACTTGTATTCATCCAAGCATAGCCATACGGCCCAGTACCACCTGCTGCAAGTGCTGTAGCTGCTCCGTTATTATCACCAAAACAACTAACCGGTGTAACGCTAGATATAGAAACACTTAGAGGATTGACTGACGTTAAACCGATCGTAACATTTGTTATTGAAGAGTTACAATTTCCATCGGTAACTAGAAGAGAATACTGCCCAGGTATCAGCCCAACAATGTCCATACTCGATGAGAATAGTTGTGAAAATCCTAAAGATGGAATTTGAACAGTAAAAGTAGCACCCGGATCACCGGTAATCTGACTGATATGAATTGAGCCTCTACCTTGATTTGCACACAAACTATTAACATGTGTTTCGGTTATTACGGGAGGGGTACCTCCACCTAAAACTGTAGAAATAGAAAATGAAATGCTCGTTTGACACAAAGAAAAAGAACTCGTTAAAAAGACAGTATAATTACCAGGTCTCAAATTAGAAATAGTTCCGGCAGTCCCTAACGTCCAATTAGCTACAGGCAGAAAATTAGTTCCATCAAAAAGTACCACTCTAAAAGGCGCATCATTAGCATCTCCCGTATAAAATACATCAGCTGATCCATCACTTGCACATAATCTTGTAGCATCATGAGTCGTTACTACAAGATTTCCAATAGGATTCAGGTTTCTAATAATTTTCATATCATTTCTTTGACAACCTTGCGACGATGTAACTGTTACAGATAGTCTATAATTAGCAAACGTAACAGTGTTCAAAGTAATTTGAGATGTTGTTTCGCCAGTGCTCCATAAATACGTTTCGCCACCTATACTTCCGCCACTATTTGAGTAATTAGCAGTGAATATTCTGTTTGGGTCTGTAGATGAACAGTATCCATCCGACCAACCACACATTGCCTGAGTGTTTTTCATTCTGTTAATTCGTATCGATAAATTAAATCGCTATGGAAACTCAAAACAATGTACAGA
>JAYTOX010000006.1:0-1681 GCA_043747595.1 Bacteroidota bacterium
TCAATGTCGTTTAATTAAGGAATTACCCTAATGGTTTATAATTCATGCTATAAGGTTTTTTTTGGCGGTGTTTTCTTTTTTCTTTTCTGTTGGGTCGTATGATTTCTCTTGTTTTATAAACTATAAAATCAAATGCCTCCAGTGCTTTTTGTACAAACCCTTTTAACATTACATTTATCAAGCTAGTTCTAGTCATAGAGAGGGCATTTGTTCTGTTTATTTTTTGATTGAATTTTCTGTATTCATTGGCTTTGAATTCTTTTACAACTTTTTCTTCAATAGGATGTGCATATGCGGCAGTCAGTGTGAGCATAAATACTTTTGCATGAAAATCTTGTTGAACAGCCAGTGCTGTTTTGCCAGAAAATCGTTCTAATTCTATTCTGTTTTTTAACATTTTAAAACACTCTTCCTCTTTCCATCTACAATGGTACAGCTCTTTAAATTCTTCTTGTTTATATTCTTCTTGATCGAGCAATGAGGTACATAATATTTCTGTTTCGCCACTTTCTAATAGTACTTTTATTAGTCGACATTTTATTGCGGTATCTCTTATCTGAGGAAACTCTTCAAGTTTTTTATAATCCTTTTTTGGCAACTTGAATTCTACAATTATTTCTGTTTCCAGACTCTTTGTAAATTCATTTACCTTTACCCACCAGTTATTTTTGAGGCGAACACAAAAATCTATTTTCTTGGCTGTCAACAAAAATAAAAGCCAAAAACATGGATACCCTCTATCTAACAACAATATATCCCCCTCATTTATTTTAGGCAAATGTTTCTGTAATAAATCAATTTCGCTAGAAACATAAGGAGCTATCTGGGCATCTAACACGATTTGATTGAGCGGGTCGTATAGCATTGAACCCATTGCCATTGAGCGAACACTATCAGCTTTGGGTCCAAAACTGTGTGTGCCAAACTCTTTTACTATCGTATTGTGATTTGGTAGCATTAATCGAGTGCCATCAACTGCTACCAAACGTTTATTATGCCACCTATGATAAGGTGCTTCGTCGTAAAAGATTTTGCAAGCAATATCATTTAAGTGTTTAAAAGCATCTGGGTTTAGTTTTGATCTTGCGGTAGTGAACGCTCCTTTAGTGACAGTCCGTATGTTAAAATCACTTCCTGAAAGTTCTTTAAAAAATCTATCCGCTTCTCGCTGAATTGAACTCTTGAAACCTATGATCATAACCATTAAGTTCTTGAAAGTAAGCTTCCTATCTCTAAAAACCACTCCCTCTCCGCCGACTCTTGATCGGCTGCAATACTCTGTGTCGTTGAGCTCATGGATGATATGGTTTGTTATAGTTACTCGATAATTATTGTTTAATTCAGTAGTTGGGATAGCCCCTAAATACTCCCCAAAAATAAAAAAAAATTGGGTATATAAAACTAATAACTACCTTTAATTTAATATTTTAGATTGCATCCTTAATTAAACGACATTGATATAACTATGAAAAAAAGTTTAGGATTAAAATTTGCTCTTATAGGAATATCCTGCATGTTCATCCAAAATGTTCGAGCACAAACAACATGGAATGTTACAACTTTTGCAGGAAGCGGCACCTCCGCCAGTACGAATGGCACAGGAACATCGGCAAGTTTTCTTCAGCCAACGGGAATTGCTGTAGATGGCTCCGGAAATGTGTATGTCTCGGAAGAAATAACT
>JAYTOX010000007.1:0-53462 GCA_043747595.1 Bacteroidota bacterium
TTAAAGGCTAAACTGTAATTTCTTTGTGTCCGTTTTTCTCGCTCTTGTTTTTTCATTATTAGATTGATTTGTGTCAACCTATTTCAGGACGAGAGAATATTGAAAAAAGAGGCTGCCAATTATAGCAGCCTCTTTTTTTATTTCAAATTTTTACAAAAAAGAGAGGTTACTTTTAATTTATAAAGTTGAGCAAGCATCTAAAAATTAATTCTTACTATTGCCCTCGTCGATGCCGAAAATTGGAAGAATTAACATCTAACTTAAAGAACAATTTTAATCATGAAAATTAATAAATCTATTTTTCTAATCTGTGTTTTTTTTCTTGTGAATACAATTTCAAAAGCCATTAGCTATTCCGTATCAAACGTCAATGACAACGGAGTAGGTTCGCTTAGAACTACCATTATAAATGCACAATCGGGCGATACAATCTTATTCAGTCCTGCATTGAATGGGCTACCGATCTATTTTAGTAGTGGCATTACCATTGATACCAATATTGTAATTATCGGCAATGGTATTCAGAACACAATTTTCGACGGAAGAGATTCAAATCAACTATTTTCTATCAATGTACTCGACACTGTGAGATTTTCAAATCTTACTTGCCGCCATAGTTATAGTGACAATAATTCAGGACATGGAGGGGCAATAAGAAGCAACGGAAACTTATACATCTCCTACTGCCTATTTGAAAACAACGTTTGTAATTGGGGTGGGGGTGCTGTTTCAAGTATTGGTTATCCATATACTATCGCAACCGAAATTGATCATTGTACATTTAAAAATAATTCAGGGCTTGTAGGCGGTGGACTTGAAGCATTGTCAAATGTAAATTTAAAAATATCCTTTTCAACTTTCAATGGCAATCGCGGTTCAAGTGGAGGAGGTGCTATTTACATCGAAGAACCATTGGGATTGTATTATAGCGAGATCAACAATTGCACAATTACGGGAAACACAACTAGTAATGCTTCACAAACCGGTGGTGGAGGAATACTAAGTTCAAGAGGTTTCAATTTATTCAATTCAACAATTGCTTACAATTCATCAGCCAATGCAGGAGGAGGAATTTATGTTAATCAACCCGGAAATTTACTTTTTATAAATAATATTATTTCTAACAATACTGCCCCACATGGTTCGGCCGATGCTTATGCATATCAACCTTACTTCTTTCCTAATTGCAGCAACAATCTGATTAAAGACATTACCGGTTTTGCAATGAATACCGGTAATGGAAATTTATTTAACATCGACCCTCTACTCGATTCATTAAGCAACAATGGAGGTCCGACGCAAACTATAGAGTTATCGTGTAAAAGTCCGGCAATTGGTGGCGGAACTATTTATGGCAATGGATTAACCGATCAAAGAGGAAGTGGCAGAGTTGGTTTGCCTGAAATGGGGGCGTGTGAATATGATCATGCTCAAAATTTATTAGTCACAAATTCGAACGACACAGGCAGTGGTTCATTAAGAGAAGCAATTCAAAATGCATGTGGCGGCGATACGATATTATTTGATAGTTCTACAAACGGAAACCCTGTATTACTTGCTACCCATTTAAAAATTGATCGGCATGTTATTATTAAAGGAAAAGGAATTAACAACACATTTATTAGTGGTAATAACCAAACATATATTTCTTTAATTACCGATTCAGCAAATACATTCTTCCAAGAATTGACACTTGAGAATGGTAACAATGCAATTTCAGAAGGAGGAGCAATTTACAATAACGGCAAATTGAACTTACTCAACTGCGATATAAAAAATAACTTCAGCACTACCAACGGTGGTGGTATTTTTAATTATAACACATTAACCATTGATCATTGTAATCTTTATGAAAATCTTGGAACTGTCGGAGGTGCTCTCTGTACTTACGCTGGACTGATGACGATTAGCAACTCTACACTTTACAACAATCAAGCAGGTCAAGGCGGGGCTATCTATTGCGGTGGACAAAAAACTATTTCAAATTGTACCATTAGTGGAAATAGCGCTAACAACGGCTCAGGAGGCGGCATCTGGAATATGAATAAGCTCGACCTTATCAATTGTACCATAGCTAATAACTATAGCGTGAACGGTGGTAGTGGAATTTATAATTACAACTTTAGCATTGAAAAAATGAAGTTGGTAAATACTTTAATTGCAAAAAACAGTTATTCATCAGGTATCAGCGATGTATTCAATGCAGGATTGCTAGATACAAGTAGCAATCACAATTTGATTGGAGATAACAGCGGATTTAACCTTCCGGCTACAAATGGGAATATTTTAAACGTAGATCCATTGTTAGATTCACTACGCAATAATGGAGGAAACACTATGACAAATGCCCTTCTTTGTGGTAGCCCGGCCATCGATGCAGCAGATAATTCTTTTGCACCACTAACCGACGAGAGAAATGTCAATCGTTTTGGGATTGCAGATATTGGTGCATACGAATTTACAGGAGCGAATACGATCGTGAATTCTTTCGGTTCTACACTTTCTGCCGATCAGTCGGGAGCACAATATCAATGGATAGATTGTAACAGCAATCTTCCCGTTGCAGGAGCTATAGACCAAACCTTTGACCCATTAGTAAATGGCGATTATGCCGTGATCATTCATCTCAATAGCTGCATCGACACTTCTGCTTGTGTGAATGTAAATAGTGTAGGCATTTCAAATTTGTCATCGATCGCAAGTGCAATACTTTTTCCTAATCCTGTTCATTCGACATTAACAATAAAGACAGAGGCAGTTTTATCGATAAAGTCAATTGCTATTCTGGATGTTATTGGACAACTTGTACAACAACTCTCGGGAGAAGATAAAAAAGAATTTCAAATTAATACAGACTTCCTCACGAGTGGATTTTATTTTGTCGAGTTGAAAAGTGCAGATAAAGTAGAGAGATTAAAATTTGTAAAAGAATAATTGAATTTTGCGATAATTATTTTACACCGTTGTTCAAATTGAAAAAACATATACCTCTAATCGTAAAAAAATTGCGAATTTGTTTTCTTCTAAAAAATCTTGAATAAAAAAAAACTCCATCGAATCGATAGAGTTTTTTATATTTTCTAAAATACTAATTCTTTATATTGATGCTTGTCCAAGAAGTATCACCGGATTCTCAAGCAAACCTTTCACTGTACGAAGAAATTCAGAGCCGCTTGCTCCATCCACTACTCTATGGTCGCAACTCAACGTTACTTTCATTACGTTTCCGGGAACAATCTGATTGTTTTTCACCACAGGCTTTTGTTGAATACCACCAACAGCTAGAATACATGCATCCGGAGGATTAATAATTGCGGTGAATTCTTCAATACCAAACATACCCAAATTAGAAATTGTAAATGTGTTGCCTTCCCAATCTGACGGTTGTAATTTTTTATCTTTCGCTCGTTGTACCAATGATTTTACTTCAGCATTAATATCGCGCAATGTTTTTGAATCGGCAAAACGAACAACAGGAACCAGCAATCCATCTTCTACAGCAACTGCAACACCAATATGAACATGATGGTTAATACGAATTTTATCGCCCAACCAAGATGAATTTACTTTTGGATGCTGACGCAAACCTGCTGCAACAGCTTTTATCACTAAGTCATTAAAAGAAACTTTAGACCCAGTAACTGCATTGATACTTTCACGTGCAGAAATTGCATTGTCCATATCAATTTCAATAGTCAGATAAAAATGAGGAGCAGTAAATTTACTTTCAGCCAAACGTTTTGCAATCGTCTTGCGCATTTGTGAAACAGCTACCTCTTCATATTTTTCTTCTGTAATTGCCGGAGAAAATCCGGATGCTGATTGAACTGACATTCCCGGTTTAAACCAATCAATATCGCGCTTAACAATTCTTCCATCATTTCCGGAACCAATCACTTTAGAGAGATCGACACCTTTTTCATTAGCCAAACGGCGAGCAAGTGGCGATGCTTTCATTCTATCATCAGCAGAAGGTGCAGAATTCATCACAGTCTTTGGACTACTTACAATTACCGGCGCAGCTTCTACTTTTGGAGCCGGAGCTGCTACTTCTTTTTTCGTTTCAGGAACCACTACTACTTTCTCTGTAGCTACTGTTGCTACTTTAGCGTTTTCAGTTGCTAATAATGCTTTATAATCTTCTCCTGCTTTTCCTACGATAGCAAGAATACCATCAACAGGAGCTGCTTTACCTTCTTCCACACCTCTGTAAAGAAGAACGCCTTCTTGATACGACTCAAATTCCATTGTTGCTTTATCTGTTTCGATTTCTGCAACAAGCTCACCTGATTTAATAGAGTCACCTATTTTTTTATGCCATTTCGCTACAACACCCTCGGTCATTGTATCGCTCATTTTAGGCATTCTAACTATTTCAGCCATCTTAAAATTTCTATATTTAAACTTGATTGATTGAATAAAAAATTAATCCATGATATATGGATAGTCTTTTTGTACATACACATCGATGTACAATTCAGACGGATCCGGATAAGGCGATTCTTCAGAGAACTTCACGCAATCGTCAACTATATCACGAACTTTATTATTGATGATTTCTATCTCAGCCGACGTTGCATATTTATTTTCTTGAATTGTTTTTAGAACTATCTCGATCGGATCTTTTGCTTTGTATGATTCTACTTCTTCTTTCGTTCTGTATTTCGCAGGATCGCTCATCGAATGACCTTTGTAGCGATACGTATTCATTTCAAGCAACGAAGGACCATTACCGGCACGAGCTCGATTAACAGCTTTCTCCATTGCATTGTGAACAGCTTCTACTTCCATTCCATCAACCGGTTCGGAAGGTATATCGTATGCTAACCCCAGTTTATATAATTCGGTAACATTCGATGTTCGTTCAACAGAAGTTCCCATTGCATAATTATTATTTTCGATAATAAAAATAACAGGCAGCTTCCAATTCATTGCCATATTAAGAGCTTCATGAAAAGCACCCTGACGAACAGCACCGTCGCCCATATAACAAACAGTCACGTTTTTATTGCCATTGTATTTATCTGCAAAAGCAATTCCTGCACCTAAAGGAATTTGTCCGCCAACGATTCCATGTCCGCCGAAAAATTTACTCTTCGCATCAAACATGTGCATTGATCCACCTTTTCCTTTTGAGCATCCTGTAGCTTTACCATAAAGTTCGGCCATAACAGCTCTTGCAGAAACACCTTTCGCTATTGCGTGAGCATGATCGCGATAAGCTGTTATCATATTGTCTTCCGGCAGAAGTACCGACATAGCTCCGGCAATAACAGCCTCTTGTCCGATGTACAAATGGCAAAAGCCTTTTATTTTTTGCATCCCGTAAAGCTGTCCGGCACGCTCTTCAAATTTGCGCATCAACAGAATATCTTCATACCATTTCAGGTAATGATCTTTATTAAATTTACTTTTCGACATAATCACTTTTAAATCAGGATGGCAAAGATATATTTTATCTGCAATTTTTGCCTTTATCGAACAAATTGTTTATCGGTTGCAAGCTGAATCTTTTGAATTCTTAAAGGCTGAATAAGATTAACTAGTTAACAAATGAAACGCTCCCTTGCATTAATTAGCTTATTTACAGAGTATTGAAATAGATAGGTTTTAATTGAAGAAAAAAATTGAAAATACGACTGATTTAGATGCTCAACTATGCGCATTTTCGGCAAATTTTTTCCGGCTTATTCTAGAATAATATCCCCTTAAAAATTAGAAATAAGTAGTAGATCCGACGTGTAACAAGTTGATTTTAGTCTGAAAACGCAGTACCAATCGAATAACTTCATAGGCAAAAATCCTAAAAGTTATCTATCTTCGCATTCTTCAAAAAAAATCGATGAAAAAGATTCAAATGGTAGATCTTATCGGCCAGTATGAAAAGATACAAGCTGAAGTTGATCAAGCGGTGTTAAACACCATGCGTACTGCTGCATTTATCAATGGCCCGGAAGTAAAATCCTTCCAGGCTGAACTAGAAAAATATCTTGGCGCTGCTCATGTTATTCCATGTGCTAATGGTACCGACGCTTTGCAAATTGCTATGATGGCACTCGATCTGCAACCGGGCGATGAAGTGATAACGGCAAGTTTCACCTATGTGGCAACGGCAGAAGTTATTGCACTTTTAAAATTGAAACCGATATTGGTTGATGTTTTACCTGGAACATTTTTAATAGACCCGAAAGCAGTTGAAGCTGCCATTACTCCAAAAACAAAAGCAATTGTTCCTGTCCATCTTTTTGGTCAGTGTGCCGACATGGAAGCCATCATGGCTATTGCACAAAAGCACAAGCTATTTGTAATCGAAGATGTAGCGCAAGCAATCGGGTCCGATTATTTCTTTAAAGATGGAAGTTCGAAAAAAGCAGGAACAATCGGAACAATTGGTTGCACTTCTTTTTTTCCTTCGAAGAATTTAGGTTGTTATGGTGATGGTGGAGCAATTTTCACAAACGACGATGCTCTTGCAAAACAATTGCGAATGATTGCCAATCATGGTCAGTCAGTACAATATTATCACGATGTAGTAGGAGTCAATTCTCGACTCGACAGTATTCAAGCAGCGATATTAAGAATAAAACTACGGCACCTCGATGAATACGCAGCGGCCAGATTAACAGCAGCCGATTTTTATGATAAAGCATTCGCCAACCATCCGAATATTACTACGCCTGAGCGCACAAAAAAATCGACACATGTATTTCATCAATACACTATTGTTTTGAAAAATGCAGATCGCAACAAGTTAAGAGAATATTTAGCCGGCAAAGAAGTTCCTGCAATGATTTACTACCCGGTACCATTGCATTTTCAAAAAGCTTACAAAGACACTCGTTATAAAGAAGGAGATTTTCCGGTTACGGAGTCGTTATGCGAAACGGTAATTTCATTTCCAATACATACCGAAATGGACGAAGAAACATTAGCATACATAACGAAGAACGTATTAGATTTCTTCAAACAATAAAAGAGTTTTAAAAAAAATTACATCTGCATTTTTAGTTTCAGAATATGAAAATTACAGTAATAGGTACAGGCTACGTTGGATTAGTTACAGGAACTTGTTTTGCTGAAACAGGAAATCAAGTTGTTTGTGTAGATATCGACAAAGCCAAAGTTGAGCGCTTAAAAAATGGCGAGGTTCCAATTTACGAACCACATCTAGATGTAATTTTTGAACGCAACGTACGACAAGCTCGACTAGAATTTACAACTGATCTTGCTGAAGGAATAAAAAATGCTAAAATTATTTTTCTTGCATTACCTACTCCGCCGGGAGAGAATGGTTCGGCCGATTTAAAATATATTCTGCAAGTAGCAGAACAACTGGGTCATCTTATTACAGAATATACCGTAGTAGTAAATAAGAGTACTGTGCCTGTTGGAACAGCAGAGAAAGTAAGAAATGTTATTGCTAAAAATTGCAAAGCAGAATTCGATGTAGTTTCAAATCCCGAATTTCTACGTGAAGGTTTTGCTGTAGATGATTTCATGAAACCAGATCGTGTAGTTATTGGAACAGAATCTGAGCAAGCAAAAAAAATATTGACAGAACTTTATTCTCCATTCGTTCGTCAAGGAAATCCTGTTTATTTTATGGATGAACGATCTGCTGAGTTAACAAAATATGCAGCGAATGCTTTCTTGGCAACCAAGATCACATTCATGAATGAGATTGCAAACTTATGCGAAAGAGTTGGAGCAAATGTTGATTCGGTACGAATTGGAATTGGTACCGACGACAGAATAGGAAAACGATTTTTATTTGCAGGAATTGGTTATGGTGGCAGTTGTTTTCCAAAAGATGTAATGGCACTTCATAAAACATCTCTAGAACATAATTACCCATTTTCATTGTTAGAGTCAGTAATGAAAGTCAATGAAAAACAAAAAATCTCTATCGTTGAAAAAATACGAACACATTTTAAAGGAGAATTGAGTGGTAAAAAAATTGCTCTTTGGGGCTTGGCATTTAAGCCGGATACTGACGACATTCGCGAAGCACCTGCACTTTACATCATCGATGAATTATTGAAAGAAGGAGTGAGTGTTAGTGCGTATGATCCGGAAGCAATGAAGAATGTAAAGACATTATTAGGAGATAAAATTACTTACGGAACTAATCCTTACGACATTCTTCCCGGCGCTGATCTACTTTTGATTGCAACAGAATGGCAAGTATTTAGAACACCCGATTTTGAACAGATAGAAAAATCGTTACTCAATAAATTAATCTTCGACGGTAGAAATTTATACGACCTTCAGCAAATGAAGGATCGCGGATTTACATATTACAGTATTGGAAGAAACATTATCAATTGATCCAGAACAAATGAAACGAGTTCTCATTACCGGAGCAGCCGGATTTTTAGGATCGCATTTGTGCGATAGATTTATTAAAGAAGGCTATCAAGTAATCGGGATGGATAATCTGATAACAGGCGATTTAAAAAACATCGAGCATCTTTTCAAATTAAAAGAATTTGAATTTTTTCATCACGATGTTTCAAAATTCGTTCATGTACCGGGACAACTCGATTACATTCTTCATTTCGCTTCTCCTGCTAGTCCGATCGACTATCTTAAAATTCCTATTCAAACATTAAAAGTAAGTTCACTGGGAACACATAATTTGCTTGGCTTAGCTAAAGCAAAAGGTGCAAGAATATTAGTAGCCTCCACTTCGGAAGTGTATGGAGATCCTTTGGTTCATCCTCAACAAGAAGATTATTGGGGAAATGTAAATCCAATAGGACCAAGAGGAGTGTATGACGAAGCAAAGCGTTTTCAAGAAGCGATTACGATGGCGTACCATACCTATCATCAATTGGAAACAAGAATCGTTCGTATTTTTAATACTTACGGACCAAGGATGCGATTGAATGATGGCCGAGTGTTGCCTGCATTTATAGGTCAGGCTTTGAGAGGAGAAGACCTCACTGTTTTTGGTGATGGAAGTCAAACACGTTCATTTTGCTATGTCGACGATTTAGTAGAGGGAATTTACAGATTACTTTTATCCGACTATCAGTTACCGGTAAACATTGGCAATCCAGATGAGATCACGATTATGGAATTTGCAAACGAAATCATTAAGCTTACCGGTACCGATCAAAAAGTAGTTATCAAGCCCTTGCCTCAAGACGACCCGAAACAACGTCAGCCCGACATTACTAGAGCTCAAAAAATCTTAAATTGGGAGCCAAAAATACACCGGGCAGAAGGACTTGCTCGTACTTATGAGTATTTCAAAGGCTTAAGCAAGGAAGAATTATACAATTCTGCCCATCGTTTTTCGTGAAATCCTTGCTGAATAATCAGCATTACGTTGTATATTCGTCAAAAATACAATTCCTGAAATAGTATGGAAAACGATTATTTTGTACACTCCTCGGCCATCGTCGATGAAGGAGCGAAAATTGGACATGGTTCAAAAATCTGGCACTTTAGTCATATAATGGCCGATTGCATTATTGGAGAAAATTGCAATATCGGACAGAACGTTGTGATATCACCAGAGGTAGTTCTTGGTAAAAATGTGAAAGTCCAAAACAATGTTTCAATTTATACAGGAGTCGTTTGTGAAGACGATGTTTTTCTTGGACCTTCGATGGTTTTTACCAATGTGAATAATCCTCGTTCAGCTGTAGTGAGAAAAAATCAATATTTAAAAACGAATGTCGGAAAAGGAGCCACTGTTGGAGCAAATGCAACAGTGATCTGCGGGCATAACATTGGCGAATATGCTTTCATAGGAGCCGGAGCTGTGGTAACAAAAGATACTCCTGCATACGCATTGGTTGTTGGTAACCCTTCAAAACAAATTGGATGGATGAGTGAATATGGTCATCGATTAAAATTTGACAACAACGGTATCGCTATATGTCCTGAAAGTAAACAAGAATATTCACTACAAGGAAATAAAGTTCGAAGGATAAAATAAGCTATGTATACAAATAAAAAAATCAGATTCGGGATTATCGGATGTGGTCATATTGGTAAACGACATGCAGAAATGATTCGAAGAAATAACGAATCGGAATTGGTAGCAATGTGCGATATCAAGAATGAAGCTGATCTTGGACTTGAAAGTTTTAATGTTCCATTTTTTAAATCGGCCGATGATTTGTTGAATTCTGATTTGGGATTCGATGTCATTTGTATTTGTACTCCAAATGGCTTGCATGCTGAACATACACTGAAGGCATTAGATAAAAAAATGCACATCGTAATTGAAAAGCCGATGGCGTTGACTGTTGCAGCTTGCGAAAAAATTATTTTTAAATCGCTGCAGGTGTCGCGCCAAGTATTTTGCGTGATGCAAAATAGATATTCACCACCTTCAATGTGGATTAAAGAAGTAGTAGAATCGAATGTTATTGGAAATATTTTTTTAGTGCAACTGAATTGCTATTGGAATCGTGATGAACGTTATTACAACGGAAAGAATTGGAAAGGCAGTGCAGATTTAGATGGAGGAACATTGTTTACACAATTCTCTCATTTCATTGATATCATGTATTGGCTTTTTGGAGACATCACCGACATCAATGCAAAATTCAACGACTTTACCCATAAAGAAAGTACAGCCTTTGAAGATTCAGGAATGGTGAATTTCAATTTTGTGAATGGCGGATTGGGTTGTATCAATTACTCAACTGCGGTATGGGATAATAATTTAGAAAGCAGCATTACAATTATAGGTGAAAACGGAAGTGTAAAAATTGGTGGGCAGTACATGAATGAAGTAGAATACTGTCATATTAAAAATTATACAATGCCGGAATTACCACCTGTTAATCCTGCTAACGATTACGGAACTTATAAAGGTTCCGCAGCAAATCATCATTACATCATAGAAAATGTTGTAGATACACTTAAGGGTAGAACTACCGCTACTACAAATGCACTAGAAGGCTTAAAGGTTGTCGATATCATCGAACGAATTTATGCACTTCGACCGGCAACAATATTTAAAAAGAAATAATATCCTTTTATTCAATGCGCAAGGAATTAATAGAAAAAAAGAAAAAACTAGCCGTACTAGGACTAGGTTACGTAGGATTACCAATTGCTTTGGAATTTGCCGGAGCTATTGATGTAATCGGTTTCGACATCAACGAAGAACGACTTAACAAAATGCGTCAGAACATCGACCCAAGTGGTGAGTTGTCTGTTGACAGTTTTAAAAACAAATCGATAGAATTCAGTTCTTCGCTCGATAAATTGAAGGAAGCATCTTTCTTTATCGTTACTGTTCCCACTCCAATAGACGAACACAATTTACCAGACTTGAAGCCATTGATGAGTGCAACAAAATCGATTGGGAAAGTTTTGAAGAAAGGCGATTACGTTGTTTATGAATCGACTGTTTATCCCGGCTGTACAGAAGAAGATTGTATACCTATTTTAGAAGAGTTGTCAGGCTTAAAATACATGACAGATTTTAAAGTGGGCTATTCGCCCGAACGAATTAATCCGGGCGATACCGAACATACGATTACTAAAATATTGAAAGTTGTTTCCGGATGCGATGAAGAAGCATTAGAAAATATTGCAGAAACTTATCAGATCATTGTGAAGGCAGGAGTGCACAAAGCAACTTCAATTAAAGTTGCTGAAGCAGCTAAAATTATTGAGAACACACAGCGAGATGTGAACATTGCATTGATGAATGAGTTGAGTATCATTTTCAATAAAATGGGTATCAACACATACGATGTATTAGCTGCTGCGGGAACTAAATGGAATTTTATAAATTTCCAACCCGGTTTAGTTGGCGGACATTGTATTGGAGTAGATCCATATTATCTCACTTACAAAGCACAGGAACTTGGCTATCATGCTCAAGTTATTAATAGCGGAAGATACGTGAATGATAGCATGGGGTTTTATGTTGCCAAACAAACCGTTAAAAAAATTATTGCATTAGGCAAAGATGTTTCTAAATCCAAAGTACTTGTACTTGGTGCAACATTTAAAGAAAATGTTGAAGACATCCGCAATTCAAAAGTTGCAGATGTTGTAAAAGAACTTATTTCTTATGGAGTCTTAGTAGAAGTTTCAGATTCAAAAGCTAATAGCGATGAAGTTTTTCATGAATATGGTTTTCCACTAATTGAAAAAATTGGTAACGATTACGATGCTGTAATAATAGCTGTAAATCATAGAGAATATCTTGCTTATGATGAACAATGGTTTAAGAAAATTATGAAAAGCGACGGATTAGTCGTTGACATAAAAGGAATTTATAAAGCAAAATTTTCAACAGTTCATTATTGGAGTTTGTAAAATGAATGTACTTGTTACCGGAGGAACCGGCTATATAGGCTCACACACCGTTGTTGAATTAATCAACAAAGGGTACGTGCCGATTATTGCCGATAATTTCAGCAACAGCAGAAAAGAAGTAATTCCTGCAATTGAAAAAATTACAGGTAAGAAAATAACATTCATCGAGGTAGATATTTGTAATAAAGAGGAAGTAAGAAAAATTTTCATAGATTATAAGATCACTGCAACAATACATTTTGCGGCATTCAAAGCAGTAGGAGAATCAGTAAATGATCCACTAAAATATTATAGAAACAATTTAGTTTCATTAATCAATCTTCTAGAACTTTATCGAGAATTGAAATTGAATAATTTTGTTTTTTCTTCGAGTTGTTCAGTCTATGGAGAACAAGAAATTTTGCCGGTGAGTGAAAATTCACCGCTTTCAAAAGCAGAATCACCTTACGGAAATACCAAACAAATTGGGGAAGAAATCATGGCTGATACATTGAAGGTGTCCGATTTCAATGGAATTGCACTTCGATATTTTAATCCGGCTGGCGCTCATAGTTCTGCATTGATCGGAGAATATCCTTGGCAAGCACCCAGCAATTTAGTTCCAGTAATTACACAAACCGCAATTGGCAAAAGAGAGAACACAACAATTTTCGGTAACGATTATAATACTGCCGACGGAACATGCGTGAGAGATTACATTCACGTTGTCGATATCGCCAAAGCTCATATAGCAGCAATTGAACGCTTAATAAAAAAACAAAATAAAAATCCTTATGAAATATTTAATCTAGGATCTGGTAATGGGAATACTGTATTGGAAGTAATCACTACTTTTGAAAGAGTAACGGGGAAAAAATTGAATTACAAATTTGGACCTCGTCGCCCGGGCGATGTAGAAAAAGTATATGCTGACACCACAAAGGCAAATAATTTACTACACTGGAAAACAGAATTAGGACTCGACGAGATTGTCCATTCTGCCTGGATGTGGGAGTTAGAGTTGAATAAAAAAGGCTAAGACTAAAATGAACGAAGATTAATTTCGTTTTTAGCAATAGAAAAAATCTAGTTTTAGAATCGTTAACCGAATAATTGAAATTTCTAAGAATGGGAACTTTTGAAAAAAATATTTTGATTACTGGTGGCGCCGGATTTATTGGCAGCCATGTAATTCGATTATT
The DNA here is from genome assembly GCA_043747595.1 of Bacteroidota bacterium. Classification (GTDB taxonomy): domain Bacteria; phylum Bacteroidota; class Bacteroidia; order AKYH767-A; family 2013-40CM-41-45; genus JADKIH01. The sequence continues at coordinate 13,479 of JAYTOX010000007.1, forward strand.
TATTAATAAATACCCTAACTATCATATCATCAATCTTGACAAACTTACGTATGCCGGCAATCTTGCCAATCTGCAAGACATAAGTCATTCACCAAATTATGCTTTTGCAAAAGGAGATATTGTAGATAGCAATTTCATCACAACACTTTTTAATCAGTATCATATCGATGCAGTAATTCATCTTGCAGCAGAATCGCATGTCGACCGAAGCATTACCAATCCAATCGACTTTGTAATGACCAACGTAGTCGGAACGGCAAACTTATTGAATGCTGCTCGTAATACTTGGAAAGAAAATGAAAAAGATAAAAATTTATTCTATCATATTTCGACCGATGAAGTATATGGTTCGTTAGGCAGCACCGGTTTATTTACAGAATCTACATCGTACGATCCACACAGCCCCTACTCTGCTTCAAAAGCAAGCTCCGATCATTTGGTAAGGGCATATTTCGATACTTATAAATTACCTGTAGTTATTTCAAATTGTTCTAACAATTACGGAAGCTTTCAGTTTCCGGAAAAATTAATTCCTCTTGCAATAAATAATATAAAAAATAAAAAGCCAATACCTGTTTACGGCAAAGGTGAAAATATTCGCGACTGGCTTTTTGTAGAAGATCACGCAAGTGCTATAGACACGATTTTCCATCAAGGTAAAATTGGTAACACATATAATATTGGCGGCAATAACGAATGGAAGAATATTGATTTAATTCAATTGTTGTGTAAGATTATGGATCAGAAATTAAATCGTGCATCAGGCACATCTGCTTCACTTATTTCATTTGTAAAAGATCGCGCCGGCCATGATCTGCGTTATGCTATCGATTCAACAAAACTTCAAAATGAATTAAGATGGAAACCATCACTTCAATTTGAAGAAGGGCTAGAAAAAACTGTCGACTGGTATTTAAAAAATGAAGAGTGGCTTAACAATGTAACTTCAGGCGATTACTTAAAATTTTACGAGCAGCAATATGTTGCACGTTAACACGAATAGAAATTAATGACAACAAAATTTCATACAGACGACCTTAGCAACTTTTCCTTCTTAATTACAGGAGGGTCAGGTTTCATAGGATCTAACCTAGTCGATTATTTGATTAACAATAATGCAGGCTTAGTGAGAGTACTCGACAATTTACTTACTAGTTCAAAAACGAATATCGAAAAATATATTGGTCTCCCAAATTTTGAATTTATTGAAGGCGATATTCGAGATCTCGAAACGTGCCATAGAGCATGCAAAGGTATCGATTTTGTTTCTCATCAAGCTGCACTTGGCTCAGTTCCGCGTTCAGTGAAAGATCCGATAGCAACGCATTCCATTAACGCTACCGGTTTTTTAAATGTACTTGTGGCTGCTCGAGATGCAAGTGTAAAACAATTTGTTTACGCTAGTTCATCATCCGTTTATGGCGATCATCCTACACTCCCGAAAATTGAAGCAGAGACTGGCAATCCACTTTCTCCGTATGCAGTAAGTAAAAAGACCAATGAATTATACGGTAATGTTTTTGCGAAAACCTATCAGATGAAAATTATAGGTTTGAGATATTTCAATGTCTTTGGTCCAAATCAAAGCCCGGCAGGAGCTTATGCAGCGGTGATTCCATTATTTATGCAAGCAGTCTTAGATAATATTCCGCCGGTAATTGATGGCGATGGCGAACAGACACGTGATTTTACCTACGTAGAAAATGCAGTACAAGCAAACATCAGAGCAATGCTTACAAAAAATGAAGCAGCCCTCGACCAAGTTTATAACGTTGCTGTGGGAGAACGAATTTCGATCAACCAATTGTTTACCATGATTGCGAAATTAACAGATAGCGACTTAAAACCATTACACAGAGAAACACGTCCGGGAGATATTAGAAATTCATTGGCAGATATTAGCAAAGCCGAACAACTTTTAAAATATGATCCGCGTGTGAAAGCGGCAGAAGGATTAAAGCGTACCTTTGAATGGTTCAAGAACAGTGCGGTTAATTTAAAGTAAAATGTCACTCCTGCATTCTATATTTGGTAAGAAGAAAAAAGACGAAGCATTTATTGCCCTTTCAGACTTATCAATTTTTACCACCGACATCCACAGCCATTTAATTCCCGGTATCGACGACGGCGTAAAAACCATGGACGAATCGATTGAAATGATTTTAGGAATGCAAGCATTAGGGTTGAAAAAAATTATCACTACGCCACATATTATGGCCGATTATTTTAAGAACACGCCCGATATTATTAGACGAGGGCTAGATGATGTTCGAAAAGAATTAGCTAAAAGAAAAATAGATGTTGAAATTGATGCTGCAGCCGAATATTATATCGACGAAGGATTTCTTCCAAAGTTAAAGAGTAAAAATATTATAGCGATACAAGACAAGTATTTGTTGTTCGAGATAAGTTATATAAACCCACCTGACAATTTAGCCAGTATCATTTTTGAAATTCATGTGGCAGGATACACTCCGGTATTAGCACATCCTGAGCGATATCCTTTTTGGTATGAAAAATTTGAAGAGTTTGAAAAAATCAAAGACGCAGGAGCTTTGTTTCAGTTGAACACAAATAGTTTGGTTGGTTATTATGGAGGCGGAGCAAAGTATATAGCAGAAAAGATGATTGACAGAGGAATGATTGATTTCATCGGTTCTGATTTACACGGTCAACGACATTTAGAAGGACTACAAAAAGCTGTCACAGAAAAATATTTAAGAAAGTTATCGGAGATAGAATTGAAGAATTTGAAGCTGTAGTTTTTTTAAAACCGGAAGTTTAACTTTCAGAATTTAATTCTCCATCATTCCTACAAAATCATCAAACAAATATCCGCTATCGTGCGGTCCAGGAGCCGATTCAGGATGATACTGCACACTGAAAGCAGGACGACCAACAACTCTGATACCTTCAATTGTGCCATCGTTTAAATTCAAATGTGTCACTTCCACTTCTTTCGAATTTTTCACTTGTTCTTCAACAACAGAAAATCCATGATTTTGAGAAGTGATTTCACAACGTCCGGTAATAATATTTTTCACCGGGTGATTTATACCTCGATGACCGTTGAACATTTTGTAGGTGCTAATACCGCATGCTTGTGCAAGAAGTTGTTGACCTAAACAAATTCCAAATATTGGAGTGTTTGATTTTAAAAGCACTTTAAGATTAAAAACTACATCGGTCATTGTAGCCGGATCTCCCGGGCCATTACTGAGCATAATACCATTTGGCTTCCAAGCTAACACATCATTTGCAGAAGTACCTGCAGGAAATACTTGAACGTAGCAGTTACGATTCACTAAATTTCGCACAATGTTTTTCTTTACTCCGAAATCCATTACGGCAACTTTTAACTTTGCAGACGGATCTCCTTCTGTATATATTTTTTCCGTAGTTACTTTCGATGACAATTCCAAGCCCGCCATTGAAGGCACATCAATTAATTTTTTCATCAGCACTTCTACATCGAGTATCTCAGAAGAAAGAATGCAGTTCATTGCACCTTTAGAACGAATATGACGAACGATTGCTCTCGTATCCACATCTTCTATAGCAACAATTCTCTGACGCTTAAAATAGCTGTCAATCGATTCTGTGGCAGAGTAACGACTGAACTGAACGTTAAACGAGCGGCAGATCAGTCCGGCAATATTGATGCGTTCACTTTCAACTTCTTTTTCTTGAATCCCATAATTTCCAATATGGACATGAGTTGTCACTAACATTTGTCCGAAATAAGAAGGGTCGGTAAATATTTCTTGATAGCCGGTCATACCGGTATTAAAACAGAGTTCACCGCTAGTGGTACCGATAGCTCCTGCAGCATGACCGTAAAAAACTGTTCCATCTTGAAGAAGTAATATTGCCGGTTGTTTATGTTGATACATTCTTTTCGTTTTTGTTTTCTATTTCTTTTGACTCGCGAGTTGGTATTTATTAATGGGTAATTAGTGAGTCGTAATTAGTGAGTAATTCGACAGTCGAAATTCGACAATCGACCATCGACAATCAAAATTAGTACGCAGACTCCCATGACCTTTGACCTTTTTAATTCTTACTTCTTAATTCTTACTTCTTAATTCTTAATTCTTAATCCCAACCTGACCTTTGACCCATGACCTTTGACCTTTTTAATTCTTAATTCTTAATTCTTACTTCCTAATTCCAACCTGACCTTTGACCCATGACCTTTAACCTTCTTAATTCTTACTTCTTAATTCTTACTTCCTACGTCTTACTTCCTACTCCACCTACTATTAAAAAAAAAGGGACAGAACTTACGTCCTATCCCTTTTCGATATGTTAAGATGAAAACATTATTCGCCTTTATCAGTATCTGTTTTTTTCTTGCGAGTAGCTTTTTTAGGAGCTTCCTCATCACTAGATTCAGCTTTAGGTTTCTTTGCTGCCGGCTTCTTTGCTGCTTTTGGTTCAGCACCTTCATCTGTTACTTCTGCTTTTTTCTTAGCACCACTACGACGTGTCGTTTTCTTCGCTGGAGCATCAGATGTTTTACCATCGGTACCATAGATCAAGTTGAAATCAACTAATTCCATCATACACATTTCTGCATTATCACCAGGGCGATTTTCCAACTTGATAATTCTTGTGTAACCACCTGGACGGTCGTTTACCTTTGGAGCAACTTCACGAAAAAGTTCAGTTACTGCTTCTTTGTTTTGCAAGTAAGAGAACACCGTTCTGCGTGAGTGAGTACTATCGTCTTTTGAACGAGTAATAATTGGCTCAACATATTTACGAAGTGCTTTTGCTTTTGCAAGAGTTGTATTAATACGTTTGTGCAGGATAAGTGACGCAGCCATATTTGAAAGAAGAGCCTTTCTGTGACTGTGTGTTCTGCTTAAGTGGTTTATTTTTTTACCGTGTCTCATTTTTTTATTCTCTTAAAACGACCGCCGATCTTTCCGGTGATCATACTTTATTATTACTCCGGATTATTTACGATCAAGATATTTTCCAACATTCATTCCGAACGTTAAGTTTTTAGAACGAACTAGTTCTTCTAATTCAGTCAACGATTTCTTACCGAAGTTACGGAACTTCAATAAATCTGATTTGTTATAAGAAACTAAGTCGCCTAACGTTTCTACATCAGCTGCTTTCAAACAATTTAAAGCACGTACCGAAAGATCCATATCGACTAACTTCGTACTTAAAAGTTGACGCATGTGTAATGTATTCTCGTCTAACTCTTCAGTTGGTGTTTTCTCTTTTGTTTCAAGAGTGATCTTCTCATCTGAGAACAACATGAAGTGATGTATAAGAATTTCTGCAGCCTCTTTTAATGCTTCTTTCGGATGAATAGAACCATCTGTAGAGATCTCCATGATTAACTTTTCGTAATCAGTCTTTTGCTCAACACGATAATTTTCGATTGAATATTTTACATTACGAATTGGAGTGTAGATAGAATCAACAGCTATAGTACCGATTGGCGCGCTATTGCTTTTGTTCTCCTCTGAAGGTACATAACCACGACCTTTATCGATGTTAAGGTCAATCGTAAGCTTAACTCCCGGCTCCATATTACAAATAACAAGCTCAGGATTCAACACTTGAAATGCAGTAGTAAATTTACTGATATCGCCTGCTGTAAATTCTGTTTTACCAGTTACATTGATTGTTACTTTTTCTGTATCCGTTCCTTGAATTTGTTGTTTGAAACGAACCTGCTTTAAATTCAGGATAATCTCAGTAACATCTTCAACAACGCCTTTGATTGTTGAGAACTCGTGATCAACACTACCAATTTTTATTGAAGTGATTGCATGTCCTTCTAATGAAGAAAGGAGAATTCTTCTCAATGCATTACCGACGGTAATTCCATATCCCGGCTCAAGTGGACGGAACTCGAACACACCGTGACGGTCGTCAGAGTTAATCATGATCACTTTATCCGGTCTCTGAAATGCTAAGATGGCCATTGTATCGTTTGTAGTTAAAGGTTTGACTTTATATAAAATGTAGAAGGCTTTTTTTGAAGAGAGCCTCCTTCGCTCTTTTATGTTTTACACTTTCGAAAATCATCTGAATGAAATTCTTGAGCTTAAAAAACAAATTATTACTTAGAGTATAATTCGACGATAAGTTGTTCTTTGATCGCTTCAGGAATCATTTCACGAGCAGGAGAACTCAATACTTTTCCTGTCATTGATGCTCTGTCCCACTCTAACCAAGCATGCTTACTTCCATGAGAAGGTGCATTCGTTACAATAACTTCTAAAGATTTTGATTGTTCACGAACAGCAATTACATCACCTGGTTTACAAGTGTATGAAGCGATGTTTACAATCTTGCCATTTACAGTCATGTGACGATGAGATACAAGTTGACGAGCAGCCATACGAGTAGGTGCAAGACCTAAACGGTAAGTTACATTGTCTAAACGCAACTCGATAAGTTGAAGTAGGTTCTCACCTGTGATTCCTCCTTTACGAGAAGCACGATCGAAGATCTTAGCGAACTGACGCTCAAGAATTCCGTACATGTATTTCACTTTCTGCTTTTCCATTAACTGGACAGCGTACTCCGATTGTTTTGCACGTTTCTTAGTGTTTCCGTGTTGTCCGGGAGGATAGTTCTTTTTCTCAAGAGCCTTATCCGGTCCGAAAATTGGTTCACGAAACTTACGTGCGATCTTTGATGTTGGGCCAATATATCTTGCCATGGTAAATTATTTCTAATCTGTAATAAACAATTAATTAAACGCGGCGCTTTCCTTTAGGACGACAACCGTTATGAGGAATAGGAGTTAAATCCATAATTTCCGTTACTTCAATACCTGATTGATGAAGAGTACGAATAGCAGATTCTCTTCCTGCTCCTGGTCCTCTTAAGAACACCTTCACTTTACGAAGTCCTAAGTCGAATGCTGCTTTCGCGCAATCACCGGCAGCTAACTGAGCAGCATAAGGTGTGTTCTTCTTAGATCCTTTGAAACCCATTTTACCAGCAGAACTCCAGGAAATTACCTGACCGGTATCATTTGTCAATGAGATGATAATGTTGTTGAATGTTGCACTGATAAAAGCTTTACCAAATGCTTCAACTTTAACCACTTTTTTCTTAGCGGCTTTCGTACTCTTGTTATTTGTTTGTTGTGTTGCCATGAGATCAATTACATTTTAGTTGCTTTCTTCTTGTTAGCAACAGTTTTACGCTTACCTTTTCTGGTACGACAGTTTGTTTTTGTACGTTGTCCACGACAAGGAAGGCCATTACGATGACGCATACCACGGTAGCAGTTAATATCAACTAGACGTTTTATGTTCAACTGTGTTTCTGAACGCAACGCACCTTCAACTTTCAATTCGTTGATGATCTCACGAATTTTAGTTAGCTGAGTATCATCCCACGTCTCTACTTTAACACTGTGGTCGATTCCTGCTTCGTTCAGGATTTTCACGGCAGTCGAGCGACCGATGCCGAAAATGTATGTTAGGCCAATGACGCCTCTTTTGTTTTTTGGTAAATCAATACCAGCAATACGAGCCATTTATTCTTGGTTTGTTTGTTATAAAATTAATCGATGTTATTTTTTTCAATAATTATCCTTGACGTTGCTTAAAACGTGGATTCTTCTTGTTAATAACATACAATCTACCTTTTCTGCGAACGATTTTGCAGTCGACACTTCTTTTCTTGATAGCAGGTTTTACTTTCATTTTCCTTTTTTCTTATACCGTTATAGCGGTAATATTATTGAGATTCTATTTTTACTTATATCGGTAAGTTATTCTACCCTTAGTCAAATCATACGGCGACATTTCCACTTTTACTTTGTCGCCCGGGAGAATTTTAATGTAATTCATTCTCATCTTTCCCGAAATGTGAGCAATGATCTCGTGACCGTTTTCTAGTTCGACTCTGAACATTGCATTCGACAATGCCTCAGTAATCGTTCCGTCTTGCTCTATGTTCGCTTGTTTTGCCACTATTTAGTAGGTAACTTTTGTATTTATGTTTTGTTTTAATGCTTCTTCAATAAATTCGAAAGAGCTCAGTATGTCTGCTTCGCCTTTTCTAATCGCCACTGTGTGTTCAAAATGAGCTGATGGTTTCCGATCTGCTGTTCTAACCGTCCATCCGTCTTTCTCATGAACCACCGATTTAGTTCCCATGTTAATCATTGGTTCAATAGCTATTATTAAACCTTCTTTCAACACAAGTCCCGATCCTCTCTTACCGTAGTTTGGTACTTCCGGTTTTTCATGTAAATGTCGACCAATTCCATGACCAACAAGTTCACGTACTACTGAGAATCCGTGTGACTCAGCGTGTTCCTGGACAGCTGCGCTTACATCGCCCAATCTACCTCCTGAAACCGCCTTTTCTATTCCTTTTAACAGCGACTCTCGTGTAACTCGCAATAACTTCAGGTTTTCATCCGATACTTCACCAATGGCAAAGGTATAAGCTGAGTCTCCATAGAAACTATTTTTAAGCACACCACAATCAACCGAACAAACATCACCATCTTTCAACGTATCCTTATTCGGAATACCATGAACGACTTGTGCATTTACTGAAATACATAATGAATTTGGAAATCCATTGTAATTCAAAAATGCCGGCTCAGCTTGGTTATCGCGTATAAATTCCTCCGCAATTTTATCTAACTGAATCGTTGTGATGCCAGGCTTAATAGCTTTCGCTACTTCAGCAAGGGCTTTGGCAACAAGTAAAGAACTTTCTCTTACTAACTCAATTTCCTCGATCGTTTTATAATATAGCATTTTACTCTTCCTTATGCTCCAATATTAAACAGCCGAAGCCACTTGTGTACTTCTTCCTTTGATCTTTCCGCTTTTCATCAATCCGTCGTAATGACGCATTAATAAATGCGATTCTATTTGTTGTAATGTATCGAGAACTACGCCCACTAAGATCAACAGTGAAGTACCACCATAGAAATGTGCGAAGTTGTTATTCACATTTAATAAGAGCGCAAATGTCGGTAGAATTGCGATGATAGCAAGGAAAATTGAACCCGGAAGGGTAATTTTCGAGATAACATCATCAATAAATTCTGACGTGCTGCGACCTGGCTTGATTCCGGGAATAAAACCATTGTTTCTTTTCATATCATCCGCCATCTGATTTGCATTGACTGCAATTGCTGTATAGAAATATGTAAAGAGGATGATCAAAGTAGCAAAAACAAAATTATACCAGAACGATGTAAAGTTACCGAACGTACTGAGTACACCTTGCGATGCTGCAGATTCAGGGAAGAACTGTGCAATCGTAGCAGGAATAAACATAATTGCTTGAGCAAAGATGATTGGCATTACACCGGCTGCATTTACTTTTAACGGTATGTATTGACGAACGCCACCATATTGTTTATTGCCAACAATCTTTTTGGCAAAGTTTACAGGAATTCGGCGTGTACCTTGTACCAATAAAATGGAGAAGGCTATGACCGCCCCGAGTGCGACTAATTCTAAGAGTAAAACCACCATTCCTCCGTTAGCATTTGCACGAGAAAGAACTTCGTCGCGGAAAGCTTGTGGTAGGCGGGCAATGATACCAACCATGATTATCAAGGAAATTCCATTTCCTAAACCTTTGTCGGTAATCCGCTCTCCCAACCACATCACGAAAATTGTTCCGGCAACTAAGATCACTATAGAAGTAAACCAGAAAGTAAACGGAGCTACTAATTCAGGATTGGTAATTGAGATGATTGCGTTTGGTACTTGTGCGTTTAAGTTTACGATATATCCGGGTGCTTGGAAAGCACAGATAACAACCGTTAACCAACGAGTTATATTATTGATTCGCTTTCTACCCGACTCTCCTTCTTTCTGCATTTTCTGAAAATAAGGAACCGCAATACTCATTAACTGAATTACGATCGAAGCAGAGATATACGGCATGATACCCAAAGCAAAAATAGAAGAGTGCGAAAAGGCACCACCGGAAAACATATCGAGTAGTCCAAGTACACTTCCTCCTGAAGTTTGGTTTTGAAGACCTGCTAATTTCTCAGGATCAACACCGGGAAGCACAATATGCGTTCCAAGGCGATAGATCAAAAGAAAGAAAAGCGTATTAATAATACGAGTTCTTAAGTCTTCGATTTTAAATATATTCCGTATGGTCTGAATCAGATTTTTCATAGAAGGATTTAGATGGTAGTTGTTGTTCCGCCATTAGACTCAATTGCTTCTTTTGCCGTAGCAGAGAATGCATGTACTTTCACTTCAAGCTTTGCTTTTAGTTCTCCACGACCAAGGATTTTTACCTTATCTCTTTTAGAGGCTAAACCATTCTCAACAAGGATTGCAACGTCGATGCTCGAGAGGTTTTTTGTTTCGGCAAGTGCCTGAAGCGTATCAAGGTTAATTCCGTGATATTCTACTCGGAATAGATTCTTGAATCCGAATTTAGGGACACGACGTTGTAAAGGCATTTGACCTCCTTCAAATCCACGTTTCGCACTATAACCAGAACGCGATTGCGCTCCTTTGTGTCCACGTGTAGCCGTACCGCCTCTACCAGAACCGGTACCACGACCGAGTCTCTTATTTGTTTTTACTGAACCTTTTGCAGGTTTGAGTGATGATAAATTCATGATGAGTTTCTTCTCTATTTAAAATCGCGAATAACTTCTTAACTTTCTTTTACTACTACTAAATGCTTAACAACGTTGATCATTCCTTTGATCTGAACGGTGTGCTCAACCTCTACGGTTCTTTGCATCTTTGTAAGGCCTAATGCATGCAGAGTTCTCTTCTGGTTGATCGGGCGATCGATGCCACTTTTTACAAGTGTGATTTTAACTTTTGCCATTGTCTATTGCTATTATATCATTGTGGCGATTAGCCATTGAACACTTTAGTCATTTTTATTCCACGGTGTTGTGCTACAGTTGCCGGGTCACGCATGTTAGATAGCGCATCAATCGTTGCTTTAACCACATTGTGAGGGTTAGAACTTCCTTTCGATTTTGCAAGTACGTCGTGAATTCCAACGCTCTCAAGAACAGCACGCATCGCACCACCGGCAATTACTCCGGTACCGGGTGCAGCCGGCTTAAGATAAACAAGTGCTCCACCATATTTCCCGTAAGATTCGTGAGGTACGGTTCCTTTCATAATCGGAACCTTTACCAAATTCTTCTTAGCATCATCGATACCTTTCTTCACGGCATCCGTTACTTCTTTTGCTTTGCCAAGTCCGTGACCTACTACTCCCGACTCATCACCTACTACGATGATAGCTGCGAATGTAAATGCACGTCCACCCTTTGTTACTTTAGTAACGCGGTTTACTGCTACGAGACGATCTTTCAATTCAATCTCACTTGACTTTACTCTCTTTACGTTTGTTTCTGACATGACTATTATTCAATCAATATGAATGATTATTAAAACTTAAGGCCTCCCTCACGTGCACCTTCTGCCAAGGCTTTGATACGTCCGTGATAAAGATATCCGCCACGATCAAATACTACAGAGGTAATTCCGCTTTGCTGAGCTTTTCCGGCGATGATCTTTCCTACTTCTTTGGCGATATCTACCTTTTTACCTTCTGTTGAAAATTCTTTTGCACTTGATGAAGCTGCCACCAATGTTATACCTGCCACATCATCGATGAGTTGAGCATAAATTTGTTTGTTGCTACGGAATACAGATAAACGCGGACGTTCTGCTGTTCCTTTGATTGTACGACGAATACGTGTACGAATACTATTTCTGCGAAGCTGTTTTCTTAACATGATCTCAATTATTTTTTAGCGGCAGATTTTCCTGCTTTTCTTCTTAGAACTTCACCACTGAATTTAATACCTTTTCCTTTGTATGGCTCAGGAACTCGCAATGAACGAATCTTTGCTGCTACTGCTCCTAACAATTGTTTATCTGCACTCTCAAGAATGACTGTCGGGTTTTGTCCCTTATCTTGCTTAGTGCTTACTTTTACCTCAGCCGGAATTTCAAAAATGAAATGGTGAGAATAACCAAGTACTAAGTCAAGTAACTGTCCTTGATTGCTGGCTTTATAACCAACACCAACTAATTCTTGCTGTTTAGTAAAACCTTCCGATACTCCGATGATCATGTTGTTGATCAATGAACGGTAAAGTCCATGTAGAGAACGATGGTGTTTCGCTTCCGACACACGGTTCACAGTAATTGTAGATCCGTCGATAGAAAGATTCACACCGCTAACAAGCTTCTGTGAAAGTTCACCTTTCGGTCCTTTTACTTGAACGTTATCTCCGCTCACCTTAACCTCAACTTTCGCCGGGATCGTTATTGGTAATTTTCCAATACGTGACATTTGATTTCTTTTTTATTGATTAATAAACATAACAAAGTACTTCCCCACCAACATTTACTGTCTTCGCTTCTTTATCGGTCATTACACCTTTAGAAGTGGATAGAATTGCAATACCTAATCCGTTGATAACTCTTGGCATTGCATCTATACCTGCGTACTTACGCAAACCAGGTTTGCTGATACGAGTTAAGTTACGAATGGCCGGAACTTTAGTCACCGGATGATATTTCAAAGCGATCTTGATGAGGCCTTGTTTACTGTCATCTTCGAATTTATAGTCGAGGATGTATCCTTTTTCTTTAAGGATTTTTGTCATTTCTTTCTTAAGATTCGAAGCAGGCACCTGTACAATACGGTGATTTGCTTTAACTGCGTTTCGAATTCTTGTAATGAAATCTGCAATAGGATCTGTCATTGTCTTACCTTTAAACTTGTCCTTGTTTTTTTTTAGTTATTACCAGCTAGCTTTTGTTACTCCCGGAATTTTTCCGTCTAGAGCCATTTTACGGAACACGTTACGTGATATCCCGAACGTACGCATGTATCCGCGGGGTCTTCCTGTCAATTTACAACGGTTGTGTTGACGAACCGGTGATGAATTTTTTGGAAGTTTATCAAGTGCTTCATAATCACCGGCAGCTTTAAGTGTAGCACGCTTTTCAGCATAACGAGCACACATGTATGCGCGTTTCACTTCTCTTGCCTTCATCGATTCTTTTGCCATGAGTATATATTTCTTTTAGCTAGGTTGTTTTGTTGATGTGAATGGTAAACCGAATTCTTTTAATAATTCCATTGCTTCTTCGTCTGTCTTTGCAGAGGTAACGAAGGTAATGTCCATTCCGGTAATCTTATTTACTTTGTCGATATCAATCTCCGGGAAGATGATCTGCTCTGTAACTCCTAATGTGTAGTTACCACTGCCATCAAATCCTTTTGGATTAATTCCACGGAAGTCACGAATACGTGGAAGAGACACAGAGATCAAACGATCAAGGAATTCGTACATGTTCACATCACGAAGTGTTACACGAACACCAATCGGTACATTCACACGAAGCTTGAAGTTCGAGATATCTTTCTTCGACTTCGTAGGTACAGGCTTCTGTCCAACGATCATCGTCATTTCGTGAAGTGCCGAATCGATCAATTTCTTGTCGCTTACTGCATCACCTACACCCTGGTTCACACATATCTTTAAAAGACGTGGAACTTGCATAGAGCTCTTGTAGTTGAATTTTTTTGCTAGAGCAGGTACAACTTCTTGTCTGTACTTGTCTTTTAATCTTGGATTATTTGCCATTATTTGATTGCCTCCTCAGATTTTTTTGAATAACGAACTAATTTGCCATCCACTTCTTTGTAAGCTACACGCGTAGCATTTCCTTTACCGTCAACAAGCATCACATTTGAAATGTGAATTGGTGCTTCTTTCTTTACGATACCGCCTTGCGTGTTCTTAGCGTTTGGCTTGGTGTGCTTACTTACTAAGTTTACACCTTCTACAAGCACTTTGCGATCCTTCGAAATGATTTCAAGAATACGTCCTTGAGATCCTTTTGAATCACCGGCCATAACTTTTACGATATCGCCTTTGCGCAGGTTGAGCTTGGGTTGTTTATTAAATTTTCTTTCCATTGGAACGGAACTATTATTCGTTAATTATTAAAGTACTTCTGGTGCTAGTGATACAATTTTCATAAATTGCTTCTCACGAAGTTCACGAGCTACTGGTCCGAAAATACGTGTCCCACGTAATTCATCTGTTGCTGTGAGCAGGACTACTGCATTGTCGTCAAAACGGATATATGATCCATCATTACGCTTCACTTCTTTCTTCGTGCGTACGACAACCGCTTTTGATACTGTTCCTTTTTTTACGTTACCTGAAGGAATAGCGTGCTTTACGGTTACGACTATTTTATCACCTAAGCTTGCGTATTTCTTTCTTGTACCACCCAACACTCGAATACAAAGTACTTCTTTGGCTCCGCTGTTGTCTGCTACTACGCATCTTGATTCTTGCTGTATCATCTATCTCAGTTGTTAATCGTTATCGATGTGATTACTTTTATAAAGTAATCGGTAAATTATTTTGCTTTTTCTATAATCTTTGTCATTCTCCAGCATTTTGATTTGCTGAGTGGACGAGTTTCTGAAATAAGTACCAAATCTCCGATACCACTTTCATTCTTCTCATCGTGAGCCATGAATTTGGTAGTTAGTTTGATAAACTTACCGTATTTCTCGTGCTTCACTTTACGTTCTACAGCTACCACGATGCTTTTATTCATCTTGTTGCTGACAACAACACCTGTACGCTCTTTGCGTAGACTACGTTTTTCTGTTGATGTATTTTCCATTGTTCTGATTAACGCTTATTTGTTAGTTGTTTCAGTAGTCTGACGGCTTGTCAGCTCTGTATGAATCAAGGCAATTCCTCTGCGAGTTGCTCGAATCTTCATTGGGTTCTCTATTGGAGAAACCGCATGATTCATTTTCATTTTCTGATACATCGCTTTCTCTTCTTCAAGACGCAAGCGAAGTTCATCTGTTGTTAGTTCTTTTATATCTGCTTTTTTCATGACTATCAGTTTTTGCTGCTTTCGATTCAGTTAATTAAGACTGACCAACCGCATAATCTCGGCGAATGATGAATTTTGTACTTACCGACAACTTTTGTGCTGCCAAACGAAGTGCTTCACGAGCGATGTTCTCAGGAACACCTTCTGCTTCAAATATTACGGTTCCAGGCTTCACAACAGCAACCCAAAATTCAGGTGCTCCTTTTCCTTTTCCCATACGTACCTCGGCAGGTTTACGTGTTATCGGCTTGTCAGGGAAAATACGTACCCAGATTTGACCCTCACGTTTCATATAACGAGTTACCGCTACACGAGCTGCTTCAATTTGCTTGCTTGGCAACCATCCGGTTTCAAGTGATTTGATTCCGAACGATCCAAAGGATAATTCGTGACCGCGAGTAGCGTTCCCCTTCGGAACCATTTTATGTTGTTTTCTAAACTTCGTTTTCTTCGGTTGTAACATGATCTACCGTAATTTTTATCTTTTAATACAACTAATTAATTCTAATTAAGCTTTGCTTCCTCCACGATTTCCACCACTCGGACGGCCACCCTGTCCACCGCGATTTCCACCTTGACCTCCCGGTCCACCGGGTCCTCTTCCGCCACGACCTCCGCGACCACGATCTCCTCCTCTGTCACCACCTCTTGAAGGGGCTCCAAAACCTTTTGATCCTGTTCCTGTTCCCGAAGCTGCTGATCCTACATTTGGTGAAAGATCACGCTTACCATATATTTCTCCTTTACAGATCCATACTTTGATTCCAATTTTACCGTAGCTCGTTTGTGCTTCTGAAATTGAAAAATCGATATCAGCACGGAAAGTATGTAAAGGTACTCTTCCTTCTTTGTATTGCTCAGTACGTGCCATCTCCGCACCACCTAAACGTCCGGAAATCATAATACGAATTCCTTCTGCTCCCATTCTCATTGTTGAGGCAATCGACATCTTAGCTGCACGACGGAAAGAAATACGAGCTTCGATCTGACGAGCAATACCGTCACCCACTAACTGCGCATCTGTTTCAGGACGCTTTATTTCAAAAATGTTTATCTGAACATCTTTCTTTGTAAGCTTCTTGATCTCTTCTTTCAGCTTATCAACTTCTTGCCCACCTTTTCCAATTACAATACCCGGACGAGCAGTGTGAATGGTAATGGTGATCAGCTTTAATGTACGCTCAATAACAATTTTTGAAACGCCGCCTTTTAAAAGACGTGCCATTAAATATTTACGGATCTTCTCATCTTCTACTAGTTTGTCGGCATATTTTCTGCCACCATACCAGTTAGAGTCCCATCCTCTGATGATTCCAAGTCTATTGCCTATCGCGTTCGCTTTTTGTCCCATCGTTTTTTATTCTTCTTATTCGCCTTGTGGCGAAATAATTTTTTAGTGATTGGTTGTACTAATTATTTTGTTGAGGCAGCTGTTGCAGCTGCTGCTCTTTCTTGTCTCTTTGTCGGCTTACGATTCTCTGTCTTGTCTAACACAATCGTTACGTGGTTTGAACGTTTACGAACTCTGTTTCCACGACCCTGCGGTGCTGGACGAAGACGTTTCAACATTCTTCCGCTATCGACAGCAACCGTTTTAATATAAACTGTTCCTTCATCGATTTTCTCACCACTTTTTATTTCCCAATTAGTGATAGCTGATTGTAACAACTTCTCTAATCTCTCAGCTGGTGCTTTTGCATTGTAACGAAGAATGTTCATCGCTTGCATCACTTCAACTCCACGGATAAGATCCGCAACAACACGAGTTTTACGTGGTGAAGTAGGTACAGCTACATTGCGAGCAATGGCTGTAGTCTTTAATATTTCTTTGCGCTTTTCGGCAGCTAATCTTTTTCTAACGCCCATGACTTAATTGATGTTATTATTTTTCGTTACGGTTACCACTGTGTCCACGGAAGGTACGTGTTGGTGAAAATTCACCGAACTTGTGTCCAACCATATTTTCTGTTACATATACCGGTATGAACTTATTGCCATTGTGTACGGCAAAGGTGTGACCTACATAATCCGGAGAGATCATTGAAGCACGTGACCATGTTTTAATCACAGTTTTCTTTTTACTCTCATTCATCTTCACCACTTTTTTATCTAAGTGATGTGCGATGTAAGGACCTTTTTTGAGTGAACGAGCCATTGTTTTGAGTTATTTGTCTTGGGTAAAGATCATCTCTTCACTTTACCATTCAACTTTTTACTTATTTTTTACGTCTTTCAATAATGTATTTATCTGTAGTCTTATTCTTGCGAGTCTTGAATCCTTTTGCAAGTAAGCCTTTGCGAGAACGAGGGTGACCTCCACTTGCGCGGCCTTCACCTCCACCCATCGGGTGATCTACCGGGTTCATGGCTACACCACGAACACGAGGGCGACGACCCATCCAACGAGAACGACCTGCTTTTCCTAATCGCTCTTGCATGTGATCTGCATTTGATACTGTACCAATTGTAGCGATACAAGAAGTAAGGATCATGCGTGTTTCACTTGAAGGCAATTTGATGATGGCATATTTTCCATCACGAGCTGCAAGTTGTGCATATGTTCCGGCGCTACGTGCGATATCTGCACCTTGACCCGGACGCATTTCAATGTTATGAATCAATGTTCCTAGTGGAATATCTTTTAGGAATAATGCATTACCAATTTCCGGTGTTGCTGTTTCTCCCGACATTACAGATTGTCCAACTTTCAAACCGTTCGGAGCAATGATGTAACGCTTTTCGCCGTCTTTATAGACAACCAATGCAATACGTGCTGTACGATTTGGATCATATTCAATCGTTTTTACTATTCCTTCAACGCCATGTTTATTGCGTTTGAAGTCGATAATACGATACATTCTCTTATGACCGCCGCCGATATAGCGCATTGTCATTTTTCCATCTGCATTACGTCCACCCGATTTTTTGATTGGAACAACCAATGAGTTCTCAGGACGAGATGCTGTAATATCGTCGTATGAATCTACCGTCGTATGACGTTGAGTCGGAGTAATCGGACGAAGTTTCTTTACTGCCATTTCTTGTTAGAATTATATGTTGCTGTAGAAGTCGATTGTATCACCTTTTTTAAGTGTTACAACGGCTTTTTTATAAGAACCAGTACTTCCCACGGTCACACCTGTTTTTGTATAACGGGTTTTGATTTTTCCGGGAACACGCATCGTGTTGACTCTGTCAACAGTAACGTTGTACATTTTTTCAATTGCCTGGCGAATCTCAATTTTGTTGGCTTTGTAATCTACTACAAATCCATAGTGACCTAGTTTCTCGCCGGCTTTTGTCATCTTCTCAGAGATGATCGGTTTTTTCAGGATACTCATTTTGCTAAGAATCTATTTTCTATTACTGATACAGAACCTTCTACTAGCACGAGCGACTGTGCGTTTAGGATATCGTATGTATTCAATTCTGATGCAGTAGTAATTTTATTACGCTCTAAGTTACGACCCGACAAATAAATGTTCTTATCGTGTGCTGGAAGAACAACTAAAACTTTCTTTCCAGATAAGTTTAAGCTTTTCATCATTCCAGCATAATTACTAGTCTTAGGAGCTTCCATTGTGAAGTTCTCAAGAATCATAATGCTGTTATCTTTTGCTTTGTAAGAAAGCGCTGAAAGACAAGCCAGGTGTTTTAATTTCTTATTCAATTTGAATGAATAATCGCGCGGACGAGGTCCGAATGCACGACCACCACCAACGAACAAAGGTGATTTCATTGAACCGGCACGGGCACCACCGGTACCTTTTTGACGCTTCAATTTTTTCGTTGTACGATTAATCTCTGCACGCTCTTTTGACTTGTGCGTTCCTTGACGTTGATTAGCCAAGAATTGCTTTACATCAAGATAGATCGCATGATCATTTGGCTCGATGCCGAAGATGTCTGTGCTAAGTGTCACCTTCTTACCGGTTTCTTTCCCGGATGTATTTATGATTGCTACTTCCATTTTCTATTTCTCCACAATTACGAATGAACCAATATGACCCGGTACTGCTCCTTTGATGATCAAAAGATTTTGCTCAGGAATCACTTTAATTACTTCAAGGTTCTGAACCTTGATACGTGTGTGGCCCATGTGTCCACCCATACGCAT
The DNA here is from genome assembly GCA_043747595.1 of Bacteroidota bacterium. Classification (GTDB taxonomy): domain Bacteria; phylum Bacteroidota; class Bacteroidia; order AKYH767-A; family 2013-40CM-41-45; genus JADKIH01. Next base: position 32,496 of record JAYTOX010000007.1, read on the forward strand.
TCCCTTCATTACTCGTGAAGGATCAGATGATGCTCCCAATGAACCCGGCGCACGTAATCTATTGTGCTGTCCGTGGGTTTGTCCACCAACACCGGCAAAGTGGTGACGTCGTACAACTCCTTGGAAACCTTTTCCTTTTGAAGTTCCGATCACATTCACAAATTCTCCTTGAGAAAATAATTCAACTTTGATCTCACTTCCTAAAGCAGGCAGTTCCGGAAATTCACGGAATTCTACCAGCTTACGCTTAGCTCCTGAATTTGCCTTTTTGAAATGTCCCATTTCTGCTCTTGTCGATGACTTTTCTTTTTTATCGCCGAAAGCTAATTGTACAGCTTCGTAACCATCTTTTTCTTTGGTACGAACCTGGCTCACGACACATGGTCCTGCAAGTATCACTGTGCATGGAAGATATTTTCCATCTGCACGAAAGACACTCGTCATTCCAATTTTTTTTCCGATAATACCAGACATTGTTTTTTGTTTTTTTATTAGTCAGAGGTTTGGTTGTTACACCAGACATTCACTTTTTGAATTCGTTATTCAGATTAAGATGCTTTTATTTCTACTTCAACACCACTTGGTAATTCAAGCTTCATCAGTGCATCTACTGTTTTTGCCGATGAATTATAAATGTCGAGCAAACGCTTATATGAACAAAGTTGAAATTGCTCACGCGCTTTCTTGTTCACGTGTGGAGAACGAAGAACTGTAAAGATTTTTTTATCGGTAGGTAATGGAATTGGTCCATTCACTACTGCGCCAGTAATCTTTACTGTTTTAACGATCTTCTCGGCTGATTTATCAACCAAATTGTGATCGTATGATTTTAACTTAATTCGGATACGTTGTGACATTTTAAAGAACGATTATTATTTTGTTTAAATATCAATTATCAATTAAACTTGAGCTGCTTTAGTTTTGCCCTTTGCTTTAGCTATTACTTCTTCTGCTAACGTTCGTGGAGCTTCAGCGTAATGAGAGAATTCCATTGTTGAAGAAGCACGCCCTGAAGTAATCGTACGAAGTGTAGTTACATAACCAAACATTTCAGAAAGTGGAACTTTAGCTTTGATAACCTGTGCTCCTGCACGAGTATCCATTCCTTCTAATTGTCCGCGACGTTTGTTAAGGTCACCCATAACATCACCCATGTAAAGATCTGGAGTAACAACTTCTACTTTCATGATCGGCTCCATTAATGTTGCTTTCGCTTTTGGTGCCGCTTCACGGAAACCAATTCTAGAACAGATCTCAAATGAAAGTGCATCCGAGTCAACCGCGTGGAATGATCCGTCGAACAAACGAACTTTCATCATTTCAATTTGGAATCCGGCAAGTACACCTGTTCCCATTGCTGATTCAAATCCTTTTTGAACTGATGGTATAAATTCACGTGGAATAGATCCACCGGTAATTTCATTTACGAATTGTAATCCTGTATTTCCTTTTTCTATCCATTCAGCATCCGGAGGAGAAAGTTCAAACTGGATGTCGGCAAATTTACCACGACCACCTGTTTGCTTCTTGTATACTTCACGGTGAGTTGTTCTACCGAATAAAGCCTCTTTATAATTAACCTGAGGAGCACCTTGATTACATTCAACTTTAAATTCACGACGAAGACGGTCAACGATAATCTCTAAGTGAAGCTCACCCATTCCGCTAATTACGGTCTGGCCTGTATCTTCATCCGTATTCACACGGAAAGTTGGATCCTCTTCAGCAAGTTTTGCTAAAGCCATTCCTAATTTATCTACGTCAGCCTGAGTTTTTGGCTCAATCGCTAAACCGATTACCGGTGCAGGGAAAGTCATCGACTCAAGTACGATTGGGAAATTAGGATCACAAAGTGTATCACCTGTTTTGATTTCTTTAAAACCAACAGCCGCACCAATATCACCAGCTTCGATAAAATCGATTGGAGATTGTTTGTTTGCATGCATACGGATGATACGAGAAATCCGCTCATTTTTATTCGAACGTGCATTCAATACATATGTACCGGCATCCAAACGACCAGAATACACACGGAAAAAGGCAAGACGACCCACAAATGGATCAGTCATGATCTTAAATGCTAACGCTGAAAATTTTTCTTTTGCATCTGCTCTACGTTCTTCAATGGCTTCTGTATGTGGATTGATTCCCTGAATAGAAGGAACGTCCATTGGAGATGGTAAATATTGAATAACAGCATCAAGCATTACTTGAACACCTTTATTCTTGAATGCAGATCCACATAAAAGTGGAGTGATCTTCATTGCAATTGTTGCTTTACGAATCGCAGTACGTAATTCATCTTCAGTGATGCTATTTGGATCTTCGAAGAATTTCTCCATCAAATGATCATCAAATTCAGCAACAGCTTCAACTAAATTAGCACGCCAGTGATTTACATCAGCTTGCATATCAATTGGGATAGCTACGATATCAAAAGTAGCTCCTTTTGTTTCGTCGTGCCAAATGATCGCTTTGTTAGTGATCAAATCTACCACGCCCTTAAACATATCTTCAGCACCAATAGGTAGTTGAAGAGGAACAGGATTTCCGTGAAGACGTTCTTTAACTTGTGCTACAACATTTAAAAAGTTAGCACCGGCGCGATCCATTTTATTCACAAATCCAATACGAGGAACGTGATATTTATTCATCTGGCGCCAAACTGTTTCAGACTGAGGCTCAACTCCACCTACAGCACAAAAAAGTGCAACAGCTCCATCGAGTACACGTAACGAACGCTCTACCTCTACAGTAAAGTCAACGTGACCCGGAGTGTCAATAATATTAATCTTGTATAATTCTTCGAGATAATTCCAATAAGTGGTAGTAGCGGCAGAGGTAATTGTTATACCACGCTCTTGCTCCTGGACCATCCAGTCCATAGTAGCAGCACCTTCGTGTACTTCACCAATCTTGTGAACTTTTCCTGTGTAATACAGAACACGTTCAGTAGTGGTAGTCTTACCTGCATCAATGTGTGCAGAGATACCTATGTTGCGAGTATGTAATAATTCTTTGCTCATCTGATTATTTTTCCGTTAATCATAACGATAGTTTTCTTTGGCGATAACAGGACACTTTGAATGAGCTTTTTTGTTCAGGTTTCCCTGGCCACTCAGTTATCCGGTCTAATTCCTTGCACGATTCTGCGGCAAGTCAGGAGTTATCTATAAAAGAAAGAACTATTGTTATTCGTTTTTCTGCATCCTTTAGACCGGCGGCAGCATTGGTCTTTTTTGTCTTGCGACGTTTACTATTATGCTCTGAAATGTGAGAACGCTTTGTTCGCTTCAGCCATACGGTGTGTATCTTCTTTTTTCTTAACAGCGGCACCTTCACCTTTAGCAGCAGCAATAATTTCTCCTGCTAATTTCTCGGCCATCGATTTCTCGTTACGGTTACGTGAATAACTAATGATCCATTTTATTGTTAATGCAACACGACGGTCAGGACGAATCTCACTTGGAATCTGGAAAGTCGCACCACCAACTCGGCGGCTCTTTACTTCAACAGTCGGCATAACATTTGTCATCGCCTTTTTCCAAACATCTAGTCCCGTCTCTTTTGTCTTTTCTTCTACACGGTTGATTGCATCATAGAAAATTCCATATGCAGTACTTTTATTACCACCGTACATTAAGTTATTAACGAAACGAGTTACCAGAGTATCGTGAAATATTGGATCTGGTAATAAAATTCTCTTCTTTGGTTTCGACTTACGCATTTACTTTATATTGAAGTATTCTGTTAATTTAATATCTAATTATTTCTTTTTTGCTGCTGCTGCCGGTGCTCCTGGCTTTGGACGCTTCGTTCCATATTTCGAACGTTGTTGTCTACGACCTTCTACACCTGCTGTATCTAATGTTCCACGAATAATGTGGTAACGAACTCCCGGTAAATCCTTTACACGACCACCACGAATCATTACAATTGAGTGTTCTTGTAAGTTGTGACCTTCTCCCGGAATATAGGCAGTAACCTCAAATTTATTCGTCAAACGAATACGCGCTACTTTACGCATTGCTGAATTCGGCTTCTTTGGAGTCGTCGTGTAAACACGAGTACATACACCACGGCGTTGCGGGCATGATGCAAGCGCAGGTGATTTACTTTTATCGATCAGTTTCGAGCGTCCTTTTCTTACTAACTGCTGTATCGTAGGCATTCTTTGTGGTTCTTACTATTTAAAAATCAGTTTTTTTATTAACGTTTCTCCCCTTTTTTTAGGGAACGCAAAGGTAGAAGATTGTTCTTATTTACCAAATAGTGTTGATAAAATATTTTAAACAACTCACATTTACTTAGCATTAATTTACGAAAAGTGTCAAATCAACTCAAAAAGGACTTAATCAGCCGAAAAATAAAAAAAAGAATTTTCCGGAAAAAAGTCTGCTCGACCAATAAAATTGTATTCAACATAAAAATAGTCCGACAATCTCAAAAAGATCACCGGACTATCGCTTATTATTTTAAAACTTAAGCTACTTTCAGCTTGTTAATATTCGTCTTTCCAAATTTCTCACTCGCATACGCCAACGTGACAGTAAAGTCCTTCGCTCCATCTTTTTGGCTTGGAATTTCATACATCGCATCCAAAAGAATGGCTTCACAAATTGAACGCAATCCTCTCGCGCCCAATTTAAAATCAAATGCTTTGTCAACAATAAAATCGAGTACGTTTTTTTCAACAATCAAGTTAATCGACTCTAATTCAAAGAGTTTTTCATACTGTTTCAGCAATGCATTTTTGGGTTCTGTTAAAATTAAGCGCAAAGTTGGCTTATCTAATGGATCCAAATGTGTCACCACCGGTAACCGCCCAATCAATTCGGGAATAATTCCGAACGATTTAAGATCTACCGGACTAATATATTGAAGATAATTAGCCTTATCCAACTGCTCGGTATCTCTACCTGATTTATACCCAATAGCATTCGTTTGTAAACGTTTAGCGATCTTTTTATCAATTCCGTCGAAGGCTCCGCCGCAAATAAATAAGATATTATGCGTATCCATCGCTATCATCTTCTGCTCCGGATGTTTCCTTCCCCCTTGCGGTGGAACATTGACAACCGACCCTTCCAACAATTTCAATAAAGCTTGCTGTACACCTTCTCCGCTTACATCACGAGTTATGGAAGGGTTATCACTTTTTCGTGCAATTTTATCGATCTCATCTATATATACGATTCCTCGTTCTGCAGATGCTACATCATAATCGGCCGATTGCAAAAGGCGCGATAAAATACTCTCCACATCTTCACCAACATAACCGGCTTCTGTAAGTACGGTAGCATCGGCAATACAAAAAGGGACATTTAACATTTTGGCTATTGACCGTGCAAGTAATGTTTTCCCGGTACCTGTTTCGCCAACGAGAATAATATTTGATTTTTCAATCTCAACCTCGTCTTGCTTCTTTATTTTAGAACTGATTCGTTTATAATGATTGTAAACTGCAACAGACAACACTTTCTTGGCATCATCTTGCCCAATAACATACTGATCTAAGAATTTTTTTATTTCCATAGGCTTCAGCAACGTGAGGTGAGAATTGATAGTGGTCTTTAACTTACTATTCATTTCATCATTCAAGATATTTTGCGCTTGCTGGATACACTGATCGCAAATATGACCTGTAATACCGGCTATAAGCACGTAAGTCTCGCTTTTATCACGTCCGCAGAACGAACACTTTATTTCTTTTTGGTTTTTCATGCTTTTATAGGCGGAATTCTCCGCAGGAAAATTAAACGCAAGCTAATTAAAATAGTTTGATAGAGGCAAAAATAACAAAAGCGAACAAGCTTAAAAAATTAATTGGTTGAATTTATTACAAAATTCAACCAATTAATTCAGCCTATTCGCTTTTATGCAAATTATTCGAAAGCGTTAAGCCTTCTTTCTCGTTAAAACTTCATCGATCATTCCATACTCTTTTGCTTCGTCTGCTGTCATCCAATAATCGCGATCTGAATCTTTCCAAACTTTTTCATATTCCTGTCCGCTATGTGTAGCAATGATATCGTACAATTCTTTTTTCAACTTTTGAATTTCACGAGCTGTAATTTCAATATCTGAAGCTTGGCCTTCTGCTCCACCCATTGGTTGGTGAATCATAATACGTGCATGCTTCAAAGCAGCCCGGCGCCCTTTAGCACCAGCACACATTAATACAGCCGCCATAGAAGCCGCCATACCTGTACAAATCGTAGCAATGTTTGGTTGAATAAACTGCATTGTATCATAGATACCTAGTCCTGCATAAACCGAACCTCCCGGGCTATTCATATAGATTTGGATATCTTTCTTTGAATCGACCGACTCAAGAAATAAAAGCTGTGCCTGAATAATATTCGACACATAATCATTGATACCTACTCCTAAGAAAATGATGCGATCCATCATTAATCGTGAGAACACGTCCATTGTAGCAATGTTCAATTGTCTTTCTTCAATGATCGTTGGTGAAATGTAATCTGCTCTAACTGCAGAAACGAAACTATCAACCGAAAGACTGCTAATTCCTTTGTGCATCACAGCATACTTGCGAAACTCATCTCCGTAATTCATAATTATTTTTTTTGGGTTTATTCTGTTATAAAGACGCGCTTGCCGGTCCAATATTTTAGTAGACCAAAATTAAATACCCTTTTCAGATTCAGATAGTCTCATTTAAATAGTTTTCAACAATCCAATTATGCTCTTTTATCTTTTATGCTTTGATAAAAGCTCGATCTATTCTTCCATGCAAAATCCCCATAGAAATCATATTGACAAGTTGTAAAAAGTAACAGAGGTCTTTCAGCTTCCGTAATATAACGTTGGTTAATTTGCAGCAATCTTAATTTACCGACAAGACGAAAACAACTGATAAGAGGATAAAAAAAATCCGGATCTTGTTTTAAAGATCCGGAATTATAACAGGTAATCAGTAAGTGAAAGATTACAACTTACTATACATTCATATTAGTGATGATGCTCTAATTCATGGGCAGTTTTCTCATTCAACTTTTCAGCAAATTCAAGGTAAGGCATTTCAACCATATCCAATTTAACTTCCTTTTTAAGAACATCAAACACTTTATTGTCTCGGATAATACGATCAACTCGTTCTGCATTGTTCGACTCCTTTAAATAGTTGACTGCAAGTTCATCCAACTTTTCTGCCTCAGGAGCAGGAACACCATATTGAGCAAACTGCTGACGAACCATTTGTTCAGCAACCGATTTTACTTCTTCATTTGAAACGGCGATTGAATTAGCCTCAGCAATTTTAGTTTGAATTAAATTCCAACGTAAGTCTTCAGCTAAATGCGTATATTCATGATCGAATGTATGTTCATCCATTTGTTTTTCCTGATTCGATTTTAGCATGCGTTTCAAGAAACTATCTGGCAGAGAAAAAGAATTGGATTCGAGGAAATAATTTTTAAGATCTTTTTGTAGTTTTTTATCGCTCTCTTTTTCAAAATAAGAAGCGATACCTTCTTTAATTTTTGCACGAAACTCTTCTTCTGAATGAACAACATCTTCACCAAATAGCTTATCGAATAGTTCTTGATTCAATTCAGCTTTTTCGATTTTGTTTACTGTCATAACCGTAAAGCGATAAACAGAATTCAATGCAGGATTGGTTTTGTCTACCTTTAGCATAGCCGTTACTTCGCTTTCATTCGGCAATGTATTGATGGGAACAAAATCGATTGTGTCTTCTTTTTTCAAACCAACAAACTGTGAACGTTTTTTTTCATCGGTGATCATTTCTAGAGAAAGAGTTGTGGTAGTTTTATTACCACCTTCTTTAATTTCTCCGTTTTCATCTAATTCATTGAATTCACCATAGAAGATTGTAGTTTCATCAGCTACTTCCGGATTTGAAAATTTACCATAACGACGACGAATATCTGCAATATCATCGTCGATCATTTTATCTTCAATTTTCACAAGGTAATACGGAACCTTTGAGCTTGGGGTTTTAACCGAGAAATCTGGAGCAATACCAATTTCATAGTCAAACTTAAAATCTTTTCCTTCTTCAAAGGATTGAATTTCTGCACTAGGTTTTGGAAGAGGAGAACCTAAAACTTGAATTTTATTTTCAAAAATATATTTTCCTAATTCTTCACTTAGAATACGATTCAATTCTTCTACCAAGACACCTTTTCCATACATTTTTTTAACCATGCCAATCGGAACATGACCGGGTCGGAACCCAGGTATTTTCGCTGTTTTAACATAGTTGCGCAAAACATTGTTCACACGACCTTGATAGTCATCAGGCTGAAGTTCGATGGAAATGATCGCATTTAAATCGTCGATCTGTGCTTTTGAAATAATCATGATGGTAATTGGTTTAAACACAAAATCCCGAGAATTTCGGGATTTGATTAAGAAAGTTAGTGCGGGCGGAGGGAGTCGAACCCACACGGTTGCCCGCCAGATCCTAAGTCTGGTGCGTCTGCCAGTTTCGCCACGCCCGCATATAACAATTTATTTTAAAGAACGTCTCTTTCAAAACGGGATGCGAAGATACATTTATTTTAATTTAATTCGCAAGAGTTATCTTTATGGAAATAAAAGAAATTATTGCTCACTTGGTTGAAGAAACAAGTTTGAGCAACACATTAACACTCTAAGCAAATACAACTGATTTTGAGATTTTTAAGGTCAAAAAGTCCTTCTTTATTAAACGATACTGAAATAATTGCTGCTTATAGAAAGCATCATGAAAGTGCTATGATTGCCGTTTTATTTGATCGGTATAGTCACTTAGTTTTTGGAGTAAGTTTTAATTATTTGAAAGACGAAGACGAGTGCAAAGATGCCGTTCTCCAAATTTTCGAAAATCTGGCACGTGATTTAATGAAATATGAGATCAAAAACTTCCCCTCTTGGCTGCATGTTGTCACTAAAAATTATTGTTTGCGTCAATTGGCTAAAAAGAAAAACACCATACCCATTACTCATGAAAACTATGTTGAAGAAACCGAAGAAGCTCCGGAGATCAATATTTTTTTACCGAATCTTTCAGGTGCAATGTTGAAGCTAAATGAAGAGCAACGACTATGTGTGGAGATGTTTTACCTTCGTGAAATGTCGTACAAAGAAATAACCGATAAAACCGGTTATGATTTGAATCAAGTGAAAAGCTATATCCAAAATGGAAAAAGAAATTTGAAATTAATTTTACTCAATAAAAAATAAAGTGCAAGATCAAACTATAAAGGATATTCATTTGAGTAGAGAAGAGTTTTTAGCTTATTACGAGCAACGACTTTCTTCAGCCGAGATGCATCGTATTGAAAAGCATCTTCTCGAATGTAGTTTTTGTGATGACGCACTCAACGGAATTGTCAGTTCTACCAATGCTATCAAAACTGTCGACACATTGAGGCTACTTAGAAAAAAAGGACGAAAAAAATTCAGTTCTCGATTTAAATTTTTTCAATTGATTGACATTAATACTTTCGTTGTTCTTCTATTTATTATTGCTGTACTAATCTTCTTAAGTTTATTTCTAATTAAGTCAACCTAACAAGTATTAGGCGAACAAGATTTAGAAAAAAATATTTCAAGCGATAGTGTATAAAAATAAACCTCAGTAAGTGCTTTTTTATAAATTTGCACATGCTTACAATCGACCCAAAAGAAATAAAGACAGGACTTTTTCACAGTTACATGTTAGCGTCTATTGCACCCAGGCCAATTGCCTTTGCAAGTACAATTGACAAGGAAGGAAATTTGAATTTATCACCTTATAGTTTTTTTAATGCCTTTGGGAGCAAACCTCCAATACTCGTTTTTTCGCCGGCTCGACGTGTAAGAGACAATACCATTAAACACACTTTGGAGAATATTTACGAAACAAAAGAAGTCGTGATTAATGTTGTCAATTATTCCATGGTGCAGCAAACCTCTTTAGCAAGTACAGAATATCCAAAAGGAGTTTCTGAGTTTGTTAAGTCGGGCTTCACTCCTATTCCTTCAACACTTGTTAAACCATTTCGCGTAAAAGAATCGCCGGTGCAAATGGAATGCAAAGTTCTTGAAGTAAAAGAAATGGGAAATTTAGGAGGAGCGGCAAATTTGATTATTTGCGAAATACTGTTAATGCATATTAGTGAAGATATACTCGATCATGAAAATAAGATTGACGCGAACAAAATAGACCTTGTAGCAAGGATGGGAGGAAATCTCTATTGTAGAGCATCCGGCTCATCGCTGTTTGAAGTAACTAAACCCTTGAGTACTTTAGGAATGGGAGTAGATAATTTGCCCATTAATATTCGACTCAGCAATGTATTGACAGGGAACAATCTGGGACAATTAGGAAACAGTGAAAAATTACCAACAACAGAAGAAGTAAATGAATTTGTTAGTCGCGATTTTATGAAAGAATTAAAGACTCGTTTTGCACATCATCCTGAAATTCATAAAACCAAATTACATGAATTAGCAAAAACGCTTTTAGAAAAAGGCCACATTGATGACGCATGGAAAGTTTTGCTAAGTGCTGAAAGATAATTTGTACTCCAAGAAAAAAATAGTAGGTTTGAATTATGTCTAACGGCTTTTTTACCATTCTCTTTCTTCAATTGTCGGTCGACTATTGGTATTTTGTTTTAATAGCACTTATCATAAAGTTTTTTCTGATACGATTTATGTCGGCCAATAGTTTTCTTAAATCAATGGCGATATGGACTGTAGGAACATTTACTTTTTATGCAATTGCTAGCTTAGGTGGTTATATTTTTTCGTCGGCAAATATTTATATTATTCCATTTTTAATGTTTTCGTTGGCAATAACACTCGAAATTTTATTATGCACAATGATTTTTCATGTAGAAGGAAAAAATATTTTTCTTCCACTCTTTGTTGGTGAGCTTCTTTTATTCCTTTTGTTATTTAGCCAGCTTAATTACTGAGATTCATATTGCAGAATAATTCTATTATTATAAAAAACTGCCGGTTTTTAAAATAGTTGTTGTTTAAAAAACTTCTGAAAACACTTTGGCACATAAGTTGGAAAGCCTTATTCATATTCTAAAAAACAACATTATGAAAAAGGCAATTTTTACTATCCTCATCCTAACTTTTGTAGCGGTTACATTTGCTCAGGCGCAAAGTTCGGTCTTCAACCTGAGCATCAATAGTAACAATCTTTTCACTATTCAAATGGATAACAATTATCCATCAACACCCAACAGAAATTTTAGTGTTCAAAACCTAAACGCCGGTACTCATTTTCTCCGCGTTTACAGAATGAAAAATTTCCATTCTTCCCGAGAAGTTTTTTCCGGTTACATCGAAATCCCATTCAATACAATTGTATCAGCATCATTAGAAAGAAATGGTTTTATTAGAATCATGAATACAGTTCCTTTAAATTTACCTTCTGCCTGTGGCAATAATGGAGATTTCTATAACAATTCTCAAGCACTTCCAATCGACAATTGCAACAGCTACCCAGGCTACGAAAATTATTCTTCATGCATACGTCCCATGAGCAATAATGAATTTGAAAATGTTTTGAGCACACTCAATAATATATCTTTCGACAGTTCACGCTTGAATGTAGCAAAACAAATTTTGAGCAGTAAACACCTAACTACCGATCAAGTAATTCGATTGCTGCAATTATTTACGTTCGATTCGAGTAAACTAGAAATTGCTAAATATTCTTACAATAGAACAGTAGATAAAAACCATTATTTCCAAACCTACAATTCATTTACTTTCGATAGCAGTGTGAATGAATTGAGCAGATACATTGGTCAGATGGGATAATCGCTCCCGCAAAATTAAGAGTTATAAAGTTTAAAAAACTAAAAAACCCCTCCGTAAACAGAGGGGTTTTTAATTTTCTAGTATTTTATTGAGTAAGATTAAAACAAGCCGTTAATTTCAGCATTAATCTTATTTATGATTTTACCCATATCTTCTTGATTGTCGGCAAAATTTAAATCATCTATATCAATGATCAGTAATTTTCCGGCATCGTAGGTAGAGATCCAAGCTTCGTAACGCTCATTAAGGCGTTTTAAATAATCGATGCGGATAGAATTTTCATATTCACGGCCACGGCGACTAATTTGATTTACAAGTGTCGGGACACTACCTCTTAAATAGATCAAAAGATCGGGAGGTGATACAAACTTCGTCATTAAGGTAAAAAGCGACTGATAATTATTGAAATCGCGTGAGGTCATTAAGCCCATCGAATGAAGGTTCGGAGCAAAGATGTGTGCATCTTCATAGATGGTTCTATCCTGAATTACAGTTTTTCCGCTTTGACGGATTTTAGTAATTTGTTCGAAGCGAGAATTTAAAAAATAGATTTGAAGATTGAACGACCATCGTTGCATGTCTTCATAAAAATCGTTGAGGTATGGATTGTCGTCCACATCTTCGTAGTGTGCTTCCCACTTCATATTTTTAGAAAGTAGGGTAGCAAGTGTAGTTTTTCCTGCTCCGATATTACCAGCAATGGCAATGTGAAGAGGAGAAAGTTGCTTTTTAGTTGGCGCATATTTCTCTGTAGATTTTACAGGCGCTGATTTAGCAGAAGCTTTGGAGGTAGAGTCTGACGTCACAGTTGTTTTTGAATTCGTTTTTGCCACTGAAATGCTTTTAGAAGCCATAGGGTTAATTTTAAGTGTTCAGGAAAGTTCGATAAAGCTAAAAAGAATAAAAACTCAATGAGTCACTTGTTAATAAATAAAGTTGCTGCTGTTCAATCCGGGTGTTAATAAGAGAATCATGAACCGGCAATAGAATTTCTTGTTCGCTTACAGTTTTAGTATCATAACGAAATAATTTATTATCTCGAATAAATAATATGTTTTTATCTACAACTTGAAATTCCTTTAGTCCTTTAAAAGGCAACGATTTATAATATGTACCGAAATGATCAAACACTAAAATACCGTTTTGAGGATCGCTGATATAAACAAACCCTTGCTCTTCAATAATAAATTGCGGTTGAATTTTATTTCCTGTAGCTTGGGTAATACTTCCGCTTTGATACAATATTTGTAAGTTGAGATCCAATTTCTTAAGCTGATCATCGCCATTATCATAAATCCAAAATCCGCCATTTTCTGAACCACAGGCTACCAATGGCTGATCGATTCCGGATGCTCGTAAGTTGATTGTAGCTTGTTCTGCCAAAGTATTATTCAGTATCACAAGTTGAGCAAAATCGGGATAAAACAACAATATTTTCATTGGATTAGACGCATCAACATTTTGTAAATCACCGTAATTTGATTTACTGAAATTAGCTAAAGGTTTTCCGTTCTTGTCGAACTCTAACAGCTGTCTACCAAGAATCACAAAAACATTCCCTAATTTATCGGTTGTAAAAAACGGCCCTCTATTAAAATGAATTGAATTAATATAGCGGTAGTCGCCAATTGCACTAAAGCACACGAATATCAAGAAAGCGAAAACAATATTTTTTACCAAAACAGTTTATCTTATTTTTTGCAAATTCAGTAATAAATTAATTTCATCTATAAAAATACGGTCGTTTGACAAGCGAGGAATTTTATGCTGGCCCCCTAACTTGCCTTTACTTTTTAGCCATTCAAAGAAAATTCCTGAAGGCATAATTCTCACAATGGGCAATCTCAAAGCCAAATCCTTATATCGCTTTGCTTCATAGTCAGAATTTAAGGACTTCAAAGCGTTATCGAGTACATTTGTAAAATACTCCAAACTGATTGGAGATTTTTCAAATTCAATAAGCCATTCATGAGCACCGTTTTCTTTACCGGAAAAATAAACCGGAGCTACCGTATAATCTTTTACTAGTGCATTTGTTTTCTCACATGCAATTTGAATTGCCTGATCTGTATTTTCAATAATAACTTCTTCACCAAAGGCATTGACGAATAATTTCGTTCTACCTGTAATTTTTATTCGATAAGGATTTTTTGTAGTGAACTTCACCGTATCACCAATCACATAACGCCACAATCCGGCGTTTGTTGAAATGATCATGGCATAATTTTTATTTAATTCGATTTCATCTAAACAAATGGTTTTCGGATTTTCTTTCCCATACTCCTCCATTGGCATAAACTCATAGAAAACTCCATAGTCGAGCATCAACAAAAGATCATCGAACCCTGTTCTATCTTGAATGCCAAAAAACCCTTCTGAGGCATTGTAGGTTTCAACATAATTGAACTGATCGGCCGGTAGCAGCTGCTTGAATTGTTCTCTATAAGGCGTAAATGAAACTGCACCATGAATAAACAATTCTAAATTTGGCCACACTTGAAGCAAGTTTTCTTTTCCTGTAACTTCTAATATCCGTTTGGCTAGAACAAGAGTCCAAGTAGGAACGCCACTGATACTGGTAACATTTACTTCGAGTGTAGCAGCTACCATTTTTTCAATCTTATCTTCCCACTTATCCATAAGAGCAATTGAAAGTTCAGGAGTACGAATCATCTGTGCCCAGAAAGGCATATTCTTCATTAAGATTGCGGAGATATCACCATAAAAAGTTTCGTTGCTATTTATGTTGAGATGATTGCTTCCTCCTAAGGTCAATCCTTTTCCCGAAAAAATTTGAGTAGTGGGTTTGTTATTACAATAAAGTGAAATTAGATCTTTGCCCCCTTTAAAATGACATTCCTCCATCGCTTCTGTACTGACAGGAATAAATTTGCTTTTACCTGCCGTTGTTCCCGACGATTTAGCAAACCATCGAATATCTGACGGCCATAAAATATTTTGTTCGCCATTCATCAATCGATCGATGTATGGTTTTAACGAATCGTAATTCTGAATGGGCACACGATTTTTAAAATCGTCGACAGAGCTAATCGATTTATAATCGTACTTAATTCCCCACTCTGTATTTTTTGCTGAGTCGATTAAGCGATTGAACCAATCTTGTTGTACTTCCATAGGATACTTCATGAAAAGCTCGATCTGATGGATCCGCTTTTTCATAACCCAAGAAATAATTGAATTGATAATTGCCATTGACGATTTATAAAAAAATTAAGCGCTTACTGCTTCCATATCCTTACTAATTTTTTTCACAAGACCTTGGAGTACTTTGCCCGGACCGACTTCTATGAATTTTTCGGCACCATCTGTAACCATATTCTGAATTGTTTGTGTCCATCTCACTGGAGCTGTAAGTTGCGCAATTAAATTCGCTTTAATTTTTACAGGATCAGAAACAGGTGTAGCAAACACATTTTGATAAATAGGACAGATAGGCGATTTAATTTCTGTTGCTAAAATTGCTGCCGCAAGTTCGGCACGAGCTGGTTCCATAAATGGAGAATGAAAAGCGCCGCCAACAGAAAGTACAAGGGCTCGTTTTGCACCTGCAGCTTTCATTTTTTCACAGGCATCGTTAATACCGGCAATTGAACCGCTAATAACTAATTGTCCGGGACAGTTATAATTTGCCGGTACCACTACTTCACCGGACGCTCTAATTTCAGCACAAATATTTTCAACAATAATGTCTTCCAAATTTAGAATAGCAGCCATAGTTGAAGGCTGAAGTTCACATGCTTTTTGCATAGCGAATGCTCTAGCCTTTACTAATTTTAATCCATCTTCAAATGAAAGCGCTTTGGCTGCAACTAATGCCGAAAACTCACCTAAAGAATGTCCGGCCGTCATGTCCGGTTGAAAAGAGCTTCCGAGAGTATGAGCCAAAATAACTGAGTGAAGGTAAATAGCAGGTTGTGTAACTCGAGTTTGTTTAAGGTCTTCATCGGTTCCGGAAAACATCAACTCAGTAATATTAAAACCAAGAATTTCGTTTGCTTTATCAAACATGTTTTTGGCCTCTGAGTTCGATTCGTATAAATCTTTTCCCATTCCCGAAAATTGAGATCCTTGTCCGGGAAATATATAAGCAGTTTTCATAGTCATTTCTGTTTAAATAAAATCAATTCAATATGTAGCTAATATCTTGATTTTTTTTCAATAGGCAACTAATAAATGAACGATTATAGCAAAAGAAAAACGCCTCTAAAAATTTCTCGCTCTTAATCCGAAGAAATGGTATTTAGCTTCCTGATTTTTAGATGAGACCAAATACCCGTATTCATTTCAAGGAAGAGGCGAAACTATCTCAACAAAAAAGCTTCTGTACAAATACAGAAGCTTTTTCAAATTTTTAATTATTATTTAGTAATGACCGTTCACAAGGAATTGTTCTACCAAAAGTATTAACTAGCTGCGACGATTCCCAAACAAACGTAAGAGAGCAAGGAAAAGGTTAATGAAATCTAAGTACAACGTAAGCGCACCCATAATCGCAAGTTTTCCTGTTCCTTCTTGAGCCATGTCGGCATCGGCGCCAATGTTTTTAATTTTCTGAACGTCATAAGCAGTTAATCCCGTAAATACAATCACTGAAATAAAGCTAATTATATAAGACATTCCACTGCTGTGTAAAAACATATTTACTAAGCTGGCAATTACAATTCCGATTAAGGCCATGAATAATAGCGAGCCCATTTTTGTAAGATCAGTTTGAGTGGTGAAACCAAGAACTGCCATCAAACCAAACATCAAAGCAGAAACACCAAAGATCACGTAAACACTTGAAGCGAGATACATCTGAAAAATGAAACTTAGACTCATTCCCATAAGTACAGAATAAAGAAGAAATACTCCTGTAGCTGCGGAGAGACTCAATTTGTTTATTCCAAATCCCATAAGTAACACTAAACCGAACGGTGCAAACATGACAAAATATCCTAAACCCGATAATCCGCCGGTATCTGCATTTCTTAAATATTCAGAATATGCCGGAACAGTTCCAAAGACATAAGCAGTAATAGCAGAAATAAATAAAGCGATACCCATCCAACTGAATACGCTTGCAACAAATGTTTTAGCAACTGGTGCCGATTGAGTGGTCGACTGCTGTACAGAGTTAAAACTCCAATTATTGTTTTCCATAGTTTTTTATTATTGGCTTTAGTAACTTATTTACAAAGTTACAATTTCTATTGTTTGGTTCGACCGTTCAAAAATCATTCCTAATGTTCTGCTCATGAAAGATTGGCAGAGATCAATCGAAAAAATTCTGAACGAGTTGTTTCATGTTCAAATTGTCCGGTAAAAGCCGAAGTAGTCGCGACCGAATTTTGCTTCTGAATTCCCCTCATCAACATACATAAATGTTTGGCCTCAATTACGACAGCAACGCCAAGAGGTTTCAAAGTATTCTGAAGGCAATCGCGAATTTCTGTGGTAAGTCGTTCTTGGACTTGTAATCTTCGAGCAAAAGCATCAACGATTCTGGGAATTTTGCTTAATCCAACAATGTTACCATTCGGAATATAAGCGATATGTGCTTTACCGAAAAATGGAAGAAGGTGATGTTCGCACATTGAATACAATTCAATGTCTTTTATTATTACCATCTGTCGATAGTCGTCCGAAAACAAAGCTGAACGCAAAATTTCTTCCGGATTTTGATCGTAACCATGCGTTAAAAATTGCATTGCTTTAGCGGCACGTTCTGGCGTTTTCAATAAGCCTTCACGAGAAACATTTTCTCCTAATCTAGTTATTATTTCAGAATAATTCTTCGCGATAGAAGTAATCAATTCCGGATTGTATTTGTCTATTTTTTCATAGCCAAACATCTCTTCGCTATCTGTATAATTTTGAGCCATAAATTTATTGTTTAGTTCCAAAATATTCTACGAAATTTTTTTCCGTTTCTTGAATTTTGACACAGTGCAAGAAGCAACCTAATTTATTTATAGGCTGTTCAATTTCATTCCAAAATTGAATTGCCAAATTTTCGGTTGAACTTAATTTACCCATCATAAAGTCTACATCAGAATTTAAGTTTTTATGATCGACTTTTTCGAGAATATGAGATTTGATAATTTCACTCACGTCAGAAAGGTTAACTACAAAACCTGTTTCGGGATTAATTTCACCTTTTACGGTGACCCAAAGGATATAATTGTGGCCATGCCAATTCGGATTTGAGCATTTCCCAAAAACTTCATTGTTCTTAGCGTCTGTCCAGTCGGGTCGCGATAACTTATGTGCCGCACTAAACGACTCTTTTCTAGTAATATAGATCATTGCTTGTAAATAGAAGCCGCAAAGATAAACGTTTGAAAGAAAGGATTGTTCAAAGTGACGACTATCTTTGCAACTATGAAGATACTTTTATGCGCAGCAACGGAGGGAGAATTGAGCAACTTACGTGAAATCGAAGTAAATAGCCAGGAAATAGACTTTCTTGTAACAGGAATTGGAATGGTATCGACTACGTATGCTCTTACTCGCCAATTCGCTGCAGCAGAATACGATTTAGCACTCCAAATTGGCCTGGCCGGAAGCTTCGATACTCGGATTAAAATTGGTGGTGTTTGCAGAATTGAGGAAGATATAATTAGTGAATTAGGTGCCGAAAGCGGAAATGATTTTTTGACATTAGAACAAATCGGACTCCCGGGAACTTCGACGGTAAAAAACGAGATAGATTTTGACTCTGACATATTGAATGCTTTACCGGTTTGGAGAGCAATAACAGTGAATACTGTTCATGGAAATGAAAGCTCGATTGCAAAAATCAAAGAACGATTGAATCCTCAAGTTGAAACAATGGAAGGAGCTGCTTTCTTAATGGTTTGTCAGAAGGAAAAAATTCCGGCGCTTCAACTTCGAGCTATTTCTAACTATGTTGAATTAAGAAACAAAGAAAACTGGAACGTTGCGCTTGCTTTAAAAAATTTGCATGATGTTGTTTTTATGGTGTTAAATCAATTACCGATATGAAACCATTATCATTAGGTTTTTCACCATGCCCAAACGATACATTTATGTTTGATGCAATGATTCATGAGAAAATTGACACAGAAGGATTATTATTCACACCAGTACTAGAGGATGTAGAAACACTTAATAAAAAAGCAATCGCTGCAGAACTTGATATCACGAAGTTGAGTTTTTTTGCTCTTGGAAATGTAATTGATTCGTATCAACTACTCTCTTCAGGTAGCGCTCTTGGCAAAGGTGTAGGCCCTTTATTAATTTCAAAAAAAAAGATTGTTGATCCGGAAAACGAAATTAAGTCGATCGCCATTCCCGGAAAAAACACTACAGCTTATTTTCTTTTTAAAACTTTCTTCCCAAACCTAATTAACACTAAAGAAATAGTTTTTTCTGAAATAGAAAACGCATTGATCAATGAAGAAGTAGATGCAGGCGTTATCATTCATGAAAACAGATTTACCTACGAATCAAAAGGCCTATTCAAAATAGTAGATCTCGGTGAGTTGTGGGAAAAGAAAACATCGCTACCGATTCCGCTTGGAGGCATCGCTATTAAACGTTCGCTTCCCACTGAAATAAAAAAACAAGTTGAACGAATATTAAAAAAAAGTATTGAATTCGCATTTGCTCACCCACATTCTTCCCAATCATATGTGAGAGAACATTCACAAGAGATGTCGCCCGAAGTTTGCCGTAAACACATCGAACTTTATGTAAATGAATACTCACTCGATTTGGGAACATTAGGTAGAAAAGCAATCAGTGAAATGCTGAAAGATAAAATTAATGGTAAAGAATTA
The DNA here is from genome assembly GCA_043747595.1 of Bacteroidota bacterium. Lineage (GTDB taxonomy): Bacteria > Bacteroidota > Bacteroidia > AKYH767-A > 2013-40CM-41-45 > JADKIH01. Next base: position 52,097 of record JAYTOX010000007.1, read on the forward strand.
TTTCTTTGAGTTTGGGAATTGAGAAAGAAAAGCAATCATACTTTATAAATTGGAATAAGAAAAACATAAGTCTCTATCAATTCATACGGAATGAAGAAACTTTTGTAAATTCACACCCAACTAAAAAGGTTAATCGATATGATTATTGTTACAGGCGCAGCAGGGTTTATTGGGAGCTGTTTGGTAAGCAGACTAAACAATGAAGGTTACAACGATCTTATTTTGGTCGATGATTTCAGTAATGCAGATAAAGAGAAAAATTTAATAGATAAAAAATTTAGTGAGAAAATTGAACGTACAGTTTTTCAATCTTGGTTGCGCGAAAATCACCGTTTTGTTCAATTCATTTTCCATATAGGCGCGCGTACCGATACAACTGAATTTAACCGGGCCATTTTTGATGAGCTGAATGTTAACTATACAAAAGAAATATGGGCTAGCTGCGTGGAGTACGGACTTCCATTAGTTTATGCATCGTCCGCGGCAACTTATGGAAATGGAGAACATGGATATAATGACGATCACTCGATTATTAATCAGTTGAAACCTTTGAATCCTTATGGAGAATCAAAAAACGATTTCGATAAATGGGCGATTGAACAGGAGCAGAAGCCATACTTTTGGGTTGGCTTAAAATTTTTCAATGTATATGGACCGAATGAATATCACAAAGGGAGAATGGCATCTGTGATACTTCATGCTTTTAATCAAATAACAAAAACAGGAGAGATGAAATTGTTTCGTTCGCACAATCCTAATTTTAAAGATGGCGAACAATTGCGAGACTTTGTATATGTGAAAGATGTAACATCAGTTTGTATGTTCCTAATGCACCATCGGAAAGACTCCGGAATATATAATTTAGGATCGGGCAAAGCTCGAACATTTTTAGACCTGGTTCGGAATACGTTTAAGGCGGTCAAAGTTCCTGAAAAAATTGGGTTTGTAGATACACCAATAGATATTAGAGAGAATTACCAATATTTTACTGAAGCCAATATGAGTAAGCTGCAGAAAATTGGTTACTCAGAACCGTTTCACACACTTGAAGAAGGAGTAAAAGATTATGTAGAAAATTATTTGAATGGACTCCTGTATTATTAAGTAAGAAGTAAGAAGTAAGAAGAAAGAAGTACGAAGTTAGAAGGCATGATTGATGATGTATGATCTGGATGGGCTGATGGATGATGAAGAATGAAGAATGAAGAAAACTGAAGAACGAAACCGTAACCGTAACTTCAATTTCCCTTTCCCCCACTAAACCGGAGGAGCTTTATTAATTAAATTCAAAAAAGTCACCAACGCTTCTCTGTGCCACCTGCCGCCACCTACGCTAACAGCAGAGAGCACCTCTGGGGGCTGGGGG
>JAYTOX010000008.1:0-55192 GCA_043747595.1 Bacteroidota bacterium
GAAGAAATATTGGTTCCAACGGAATTCCACATAACAGTAGAATCGGGCCTGCTAAGCAAAGTCCAAACTGTGCTGGCAACAGGTTGCCAAACAGAACCTTTTTCAGTAGTGGTTAATGTATAGTTACCAGCTGTTAAAGGTGAATTTGGTCTTAATCTCCAATATCCATAATCAAACAAATCGGTCATTGGTACTCCATCAATTGCAATACCCGTAATTGGTTTGCTTGTATCTTGCGGATCGACATTAATGAATGAGCCAAGAATATTATTTACACCCGTAACACCCGCCAAAGTGAGAGTCATTGGTTCATTATAAATAATATTTCCAAGTGGGTAAATATATGTTCCTGTACCAAGAACTGCGCGACGAAGATTCCCAACAATGTAACTTGTGGAGCTATATCCGGTAATTGCAGTTGGAGATGTGTTAGAAATGTACAATTCATTGGATAAGGTATAAATTTTCCCAGAGGTAAGATTGAGTGTTCCTGTAATTGTAACATTGGTAGCCAATACAACTCCTGTTGGATTATTAATAGTAATATTTTGGACAGATGCTGGAAAGCCAGGATAAATTGTTTGCTGTGAAGTTCCGTTAAATGTATAGTTAGCACCAGAGTTGTATGTTGAAGTTCCGGTAACCATAATATTTCCCATCAGCGCGGTAGCAGTAAGACTATTTGTATTGGATGTAGCAATTCCTCCACCGGCAGCAACAGTAAAGTTTCGACCAACTAGAATACTATTTCCGAAATCTACAGTAGCTCCGTTCTTAATTGTAAAGTCGACATTTCCTGAAACGGTATTTCCGGAGGCAGTAAATGTTTGTATACCTGACTTGGAAAAATTAATTTGAGCGTTAGTCGCAGAGTTTCCTCCAACAGTAATAATTCCACCGGTATGTGAATAGTTTCCACTTACATTGATTGTACTAGTACCGGAACTTCCTGATGCAGCGGTTAATAATCCGTTCACCATATTAAAGTTTCCGGAAACGTTCATAGCTCCTATGCCACTACTCCCAGTCATCATAGTATAAAATCCGCCTGTCTGATTAAAATTACCAGCTACGTTTAATGTATATGTTTGATTGCTTTGGTCTCCCATTACGAATGAGCCACCTGAAATATTGACATCTCCGCCTACGTTAGTGCTTCCATTAATTTTTCCTAAACTAATATAGGAGAATCCGGTTGATACAACATTAAAGTTTCCATTAATAGTGGTGAGCGTAGCATTTAAGTCGACGGCTGAGAACTGCCAAGGGCAATTCCAGGTAAAATTGGAAAAAGCTTGCATTCCAGTTGGGGCAGCAGAGTTAGTAGTATAGCCATCAATTTCACAAGTAGAACCAGCCGTCCAAGTTGCTGTTGGAATTGTGCCGGCAGTAGTAGTGTACATGTGCTTATAAACAGCAGTGGTCTGCATTATTATTGCAGAACCAGAAGAGATCGTAACAGTGTTTGAATTTTGAAAAACTCCGCTTACGTCAAGATCAGTCCCTGTGCCATTAGCAAGTGTTAGTGTGCTATTATTAATGAGAGTACCACCGGCGCTAACTACTACTTGGTCGACTGTTAAAGCAGCTGTATTTGTGATAGTTTGTCCGGCTAAAATAGTAATTACGCCAGCAGTAGATGTAGGCGGGGCTGCAGCAACAGTCCACACAGTACCATTGTATTTTTGCCATGAAGTTGCAACATTCCAGTTCCCGCTGATAACATTAGAACGGTAATCTCCACTAGCTGCTGCTCCAAACGATTTCCCCGGATTAGTTGTATTGAAGAAAATCATAAAGCCAATTGATACGATCAACATTAAGCCGCTTGAAATCCAAGCTACTTGTTTAAAAGTTAACCGCAACCGATTTGTTGTGCTTAATTTCATTTTATTTTTGTTTGTATTTGATTTCATTTTTGTTCAAAAAGGGTGAATCTGATTTTGAGCAATAATTTAATGAACCTTTTAATGAATTTATACCAATTCTTAAGATGATTAGATTAATACCAATGACTAAAAATCCTACAAGGGTAAGAGATGCGAAAAAATTGATAAAATTCTAGGTAAATAAATCTTTTCTGAATCAGAAAGCCATTTAATATTCAGGTATCTAGAAATTTGAATAAGAATCGGCACACGGTAAAATGTAAGAAAAGCTAACTAAAATGAAATTTAGGTAAAATTATTTTCAAATTGTTGATGGAAGGGAAGAATATTCATCATCTATTTTCTAAAACTTGAGATAAATAGAAATGCCTGATGATTTAGAAATTATATTTTTCGCTAAAAAAAGATGAAGATATCACAAGTGTTATGTATCAAATGTGAGTTCATAAAGAGGTCAAGAATTGAAAAGGATGTGAAAACTGCTTTACGAGAACAATTGTTATTACATTCTTTTCGCAATCAAATAAATTATTTTTAAAATACCCTTTTGTGCAATTTTTTTTATCATTCATTTATTTAAAAAAGCGAACAATTCATTTTTTATAATCGAAATGAATAAATGTTTAGAACCAATTCACTTAAAAATTTTGTTCATCATAATGATTTAGTACAGATGGGATATTATCGAAATTTGCATCATGATTCATCTTTAGCATAATGTTTAAAATATATCTACTATGCTCAATTATCTTTAACTGATCGGCTCTTATTTGATCCAATGTTTCTTCTTTACTTTCTAACGTATCTTGCTCGGGTAGTTCTTTAAGTAGATCTAAGGTAAGATCAGCAAAGCCGATTACAAGATTTAAAGGGTTAAGGATTTCATTGGAGAGACTAGTTGTTAAAGAGGAAAGCTGTTTAATTTTTGCTTGATTAATACGGCTTTCTTGAATTTTTTTCTTTTCTAATTCTTCCCCAAGCCTTCTTACTTCTGTAATATTCCTGGCCGTGGCAATTATTTGATTGGTTTTCGGATCAGGAATAGCGTTCCAACTTAGCCAAATGTAATTTCCATTTTTACATAAATATCTATTTTTAAAAAATGTTACTTTTTTCGAATCTACACTAAGGTCTTTTACAGTGTCAATTGTTTTTTGTTTGTCGTCGGGATGAACAAAATCTATGAATGGTTTTTCGAGAAGTTCATTTTCAGTATAGCCCAATTGTTTTATAAAGGAAGAGCTAATTTTTTTGAAATATCCTTCCATTGATGCTATACAAAGCAAATCGGGAGAGAGCTCAAAAAATTGGTTTAGTTCGTCGTTAATGCTCGCTAAACTTTTTTTGTTTTTCTTGAGCACGATGTAATCAATTGCGGCAGTTGCCAAAACATTTAGAGATAATAGTTGAAGGGCAGTAAGTTTTCTCGGCTTGTGGTCTAATACACACAAAGTGCCCAAGTTGAATCCTGATGGTTCCTTTAAAGGTACGCCGGCGTAAAAACGCAAATTAGTATCGCCGGTTACAAGAGGGTTATTAGAAAATAATTTATTTTTAGTTGTGTCTTCTACTTCAAAAATAGTGTCTTGTTTTATTGCATGATGGCAGAAAGAAATTTCGCGCGAGGTACCGTTTAATTTCATCCCAACTTTAGATTTAAAAATTTGACGATCTTTATCTACGAGCGAGATTAACGCGATTGGCGTTTCACAAATACTAGAGGCGAGTTTTGTAATATGATCTAGAAAATCTTCTGATATGTTGTTTACAATATTGTAAGAGTAAAGAGCATCTAATCGCTTGGTTTCGTTGATGGGTAATTTTTCTTTAGGTTCCATGGTAAAAGGATAAAAGGGTAAATAAAAATAATCGCTTGATAATGGCGCGATAGTACTAGGAGAATAGGAGGTGTGAGTGGGCGTGAGTTGTGTAGTCCAAGTGTAGTGGTTTATACGGCTATCGCCAATTGAAGTATTTTTTGTTTTCATATTCGCCGATGTTAGAAAAAATAAATATTGGCATAAAAAGCGATCATTAAAAATCAAACTATTTTCAAATCACATACTAAAAGTAGAAATATATTTTTAATATGTACTATAAATTGCGACTAATTTTTATAGTCTGGTCAATTCTTTTTATTATTGTAGTAAGTCAGCAATAGGAATATAGGTATTTAGCCTTAATTCAAAGTATTTTTATTTATTTTCATCCATATTTATTTTATAGTCGAAGTTGACATTAATTTTAAATTAGAAATGATTTAGGTCAACAACTAAAACAACAAATGTCCTATTGATAATAAAGAAGACTTATGGCATAAATTTTATACATCAAAATTAAACTCGTCGGAGGTATAATACATCGAAATTGAATCTTTTTGCTGTATTTTGCAAATAATGTGAGCTATTAATTAATTATTTGTTTTCTTTTAAATGAAATAATAGCGTCAAATTTTAAAAGAATATTTATTCCGTCAGAAAAGCAAATCATTTCTTTTAAACTACTCTTTTAAAAGGTAACTTTGATAATCAAAAAAAATGTTATTATGTCAGATTTTCTGATTACACTTTCGCCAATAATTTTGATACTTGTTGTAACGAGCTTTACAGTTTTTATTGCAATCTTGGGAATGTTAATAGTGAGGAGATATTTTGCAGATTTTTTTATTACAACAGAAGATACACCGGCAGCTAGTATTTTTATTAGGCAAATTAGTACACTCCTTGCTGTTTTATTGGCGTTTGTTGTTATTTCCATTTGGAAGAATTATGAAGAACAAAGGGAAAATACAGGCAAGGAAGCCAGTGCTCTTGGAAATTTATATAGAGACAGTCGTGGATTAAACTCTCAAACTGAAAATGAAATTCAACAAATGCTAGCTACGTATACAAACGACATTGTGTACGATGGTTGGCCAAAATTGAAAGTTGGTCAAGAAAGCAAAGTGGCTTGGATGTCATTTAATAAACTTTACGGGAAAGTTATTAAGTATGAACCAATAAACCGGCAGGAAGAAATTGTTTATGCCAATTTAATACGTGAATTAAATGATTTAGCTCAGTACAGGCGATTAAGAATAATAAGGAGTGCAAATCATTTTATGCCTGAAGTTTTGTGGGTAGTGATCTTTAGTGGTTCCTTATTGATTATTATTTCGGGATATTTTTTAAAGATAACGGAAAAGAAAGTGTACATGTTTCTTACTGCAATTAATGGATTGATGTTGGGGCTTATTTTTTCAACGATGTTGCTATTGAATGATCCTTACCGAGGTAGTTTACAAATTAGTGTATCGCCAATTGAGAATTTGCTGAAAGATGTATATCCTATGGCAAAAATCACTAATAATGGTGATCAAGAGGTCAGATTAGATTCTTTTCCACAGCGAAACAACGTTAGATAGCTCAATTTACTTTTTGGTAAATGCAATGTCTCCTTTCAGATTTCTTGAATAATAATAAACGTATAAATTTGAGCAAAGACATTCAATTTTCAGCGGTCTTACCAAATTAGCTTCCCTTTTTTTTGTAAAAAAAGTTTTTTTAAAAGAGTTTAATTGATAGAAGTTAATCGCTTTTAATTTGATTGATGCGATTTCATCCGTTCATTATTACCAAGTAGCATTGCATTTTATCCAGCGACTCATTTTGATACACATTCTTGAAGAACACGAATGTATATTTGAATCATCAATCAAAAAGAAATTATTTAAAAAAATTAGCCAAAGTTTATCAGACCAATTTTCATTTTCATTTTAACATTAAAAACTTAAGGTCATGAAAAAAAATCTCCGCAACGCAACATTAAGCTTTAGAAGTTTGATCGTAGCAATTTTGTTTGGAAGTTTAGCTTTATTTACTTCTTGTGCAAAAGAAGACAACCTAACTCCAACTAACTCTCAGGCCATTGGAAACGACCATTCATCGGCAAGAGAAAGTGCAAGTGAATTCTTAATCGTAATTAAACACGGTGATGGATATGGTGGAAGAGCTCCAGTATATAGTGTTTCAGTCAGTAATAAAGGCGAAGTAGTTTTCAACGGCGACAATAATGTAAATAAAATCGGAACAATAGTATACGATTTACCACTTGAACAAATAGAAGGTATTATCCAACTAGCGAAAGAATCAGGATTTATGGATTTACAAGAAATCTATCCTTCAGAGTTTGCTGAAGCACCAGAATCTTCAACTGAAATCAATTTTAGCGGAGATGTTCGCACAGTAGTGGACTGGGGAGCTGGATCACCTGACGAGCTTAAAAAACTAAAAGCATCGATTGAAGAGCAGCTTGGAATCAATGATTATGTTGGATCAAATTAAAAAACAAAGATGTGGCTTAAGCCTCAATTGGCTGAGGTTTTTGAAAAGGCCGACGGAAATTACTTCCGCCGGCTTTTTTCTTTTTTAAATATTTTGTAAGTTTGGGCAACTAATACTTTTCGTTGATGCTTACATGCATAATAATAGATGATGTTGAAATGTGCCGTGAGGCATTAAAAGATCTTTTGACTGAAAACTTCAATGAAATATCAATTCTTGCCGTTTTGAATAGTGCCGAAGAAGGAATACATTATCTAAAAAATGATCAGCCCGATGTAGTTTTTCTCGATGTTGAAATGCCGGGCATGTCTGGTTTCGACATGCTTACAAAATTAGGAGAAGTTAATTTTGAAGTGGTCTTTACTACATCTCACGAAAAATATTCTATGCAAGCACTCAAGACGAGTGCTTTAGATTTTCTTCTCAAGCCAGTTCAATTAAATGACTTAAGAATTTCCGTTCATAAAATAGGTAATCGTTTAAAACCGGACGTTAAATTAGTGGAGATGTTGACAAAGATGATTGCCGGAATTAAAAATAAAATAAAACGAATTGCATTGCCAACAATGGAAGGTTTAATTTTTGTGCAGGTAGATGAAATTATGCATTGTGATGCCGACGACAACAATACAATGATTTATTTCGATAGCGGAAAAAAAATGCTCATTACAAAAACATTGAAAAATGTGGAAGAATTATTGACCGGCGATGATTTTGTTCGGATTCACAATTCACATTTGGTAAATATTAATCATATCAGAAAATACGTTCGTGGAAACGGTGGGCATGTGGTAATGAATAATAACAATACATTAAGTGTGGCAAGAGCAAGAAAAGAGAGTTTTTTAGACAAGATTTCTCATTTGTAATTAATTCTTCAATAATAATTCATTCAGGAATCAATTTAAATGTTGATTTTTGTTCAAAGAAAAATTAATATGAAAAAAATAGTTTCAATTGCAATCCTTTTAGGATTTGGAGCATTTGCATCGAATGCACAAACTCCAGTAGCAACACCAACACCTACAAAACCCAAGACCAACCAAACGGTTGATGTAAAATCGACAGGTGCGCCAGTGTTAACTTTACCAGGAAAGAAGCCACAAACAGCGCCAACAAAACCGGTGCTAAGTACAACACCATCAAAGCCGGTACCAAATTCAGTCCCTTCGCCATCAACGGCACCATCACGGCCAACCCCGAATACTGTTCCAAGCGTACCAGGCCGACCAACACCAAGTACAACACCAACAAAACCGGTACCTTCAACATTGCCAAGTACGCCAGGGCGACCAACACCGGGCACTACTCCAAGCAAACCGTCAACAATTCCGCCGCCGCCTAATCAGCCAAATCATGAAGGACATGATCATGATGGTCATGGAGGACATAATCATGAAGGACATGGAAAGCATGGGAAAGATGGTAACCAAAATAAACATGAAGATCATGGTCGACATTTAGGCCAAGATAAAAATGGAAATCATGGTCGGCATTTAGGCCAAGATAAAGATCATTAAAATAAAAAAGATGATCATGGAAACAAAGGCGATGATAAGCATAAAGAAAAAAATGAAGAGAAATAAAAAAGGAAAGAGCCAATGTGTAAACGTTGGCTCTTTTTTTTGAAGAAGTAAAAACATATTTTTTTTATGATAAATATTTTCAACGTAATTTAGAATTCTATTTTTTTTTCTTTTGAAAAATCCTTCATTCTATGCAATTAGCCTCTCTAGGAGGAGAATCATTGCCCAATTCATTGCTCAAATTGAATTTTTTTTTAATTGGGCAAAAAATGAATTAATATTGGTTATTCAATATTTATGGATCTTCATTTTTGATCCATAAAGGAAAGTTAATCTTAAACATTAAAATAACCCCATATGAAAAAAACAACTACAACATTGATTCTTTGTGTTTTCATTTTTCTTTCAGTAAAAAGTTTCGCTCAAACTTATCCGTTGTTTAACATAACAGCATTCGATTCGACACAGTCGACAGGATATTATTTTTTCTGTCCGTATAAATTATCGGGCTTTCCTTTTTTTCCGGCAGGAAAACAGCATCAAATGATACTCGATAAAGATGGAAGCGTAATTTATTACAATAACAAAGTAGGATATTTTGCCGGCGACTTTAAACTTCAACCAAATGGAGTGATGTCTTATTGTGGGCAAGATTATTTTTATTTAATGGACAGTACATTTACTGTTTACGATTCTATATCGACCGGGAATGGAATTTATTTTGATATCCATGATTTGCAGATATTGCCTAACAACCACTTTCTAATACTTGGAGTAGAAAATAGGACAATGGATTTAAGTTCATATCCGATTTTCTTACATAATGGAACCGCAGGCAGTGCAAATGCAATTGTGAAAGGATATGTTCTTCAAGAATTAGATTCGGCGAAGAATATAGTATTTGAATGGCGAGCGCTCGATCATTATGCGTTTGATGATGTAGATGATTTTTGGTTGAATGATACACTTCATGTAGATTGGACGCATGTGAACGCTGCAGAAATGGATTACGATGGAAATTTTTTAGTCTCAAGTCGGCATTTTGATGAGATTACAAAAATTAGCAGAGCCGATAGTTCAATAATATGGAGACTTGGAGGAAAACGAAACGACTTTGTTTTTATAAATGATCCCAATATGTTTTTTTCGCAACATGATTGTAGGAGAATTGCAAATGGACATTTGACTTTGTTCGATAATGGAAGAGACCTTAGTATTCGACATTTTGCAAGTTCAAAGGAGTATGAACTTGATGAAGTAAATCATGTTGCTAATTTGGTTTGGAGTCATAGCGAAGGGCCTGATGAGTGGAGTATTTCTCAAGGGAACACACAACGTTTACCGAACGGAAATACGTTGACGAGTTATGGAAATCTTACTCCAACGCCAATAGTTTTTAATGTAGTCGATTCGCTTCATAACAAAGTTTTTGAAATTATGTTTCCCGACTCGCAGATCACTTATCGCAGTTATAATTTCCCCTCAATTCCATGGCAGCTTAATCGTCCGCAGATTACTTGTAACACTGTAGGCCCGCAGTCTTATTTAATAGCTGATAGTGGTCACGTACAATACCATTGGTCGAATGGAGAATCAACACGGAGTATTTTGATCACAGATACCGGCAATTATTCAGTGTTCGTGCCACGAGGCGATGGAGGATTTATTTCTTCCGAAAAGTTTATGGTGAATGACATTAATGATCCATGTGGTACATTAAATGTGAATGGACCTTCAACAGTAGTTTCCATTTCACTTTTCCCAAATCCAGCTTCAAGTACATTAACAGTGATTTCAAATCAGCTGTTACCTGATTCGTTTGAGCTAATTGATCAGTTAGGGCGAAGAGTAGTAGCAGGAACAATACAAAAAGGGAATACAATTCAAATAGATATAAGTGAGCTAGCGAATGGAATGTATATTTTGAAAACGCGAGACTTCCAGAAGAAACTTATAAAGTACTAGCAGAGAATTATGGAATAGAAGTTTAGTTGTAATTCAATTCAAACGCCAAAAGGGACCAACCTTTTGGCGTTTTTTTATGAGGTGAATACAGCAAATTGACGATGAAAATATCACGAGTTTTTTGAAGGCTCGCCGTCAACGATTGGATGTTAATAACGAAGAATGGGATGCGGTATTGAAGGCATCAATAAGCCTATTTTTGTTTATTAAATTAGGATTTTTGCGGTTTGGCGATAATTACTAAGGCTAGAAGTAAGAGATAGCGAGTGGAAGAAGGGAGACTGAATAATTTCCTGAGAGGTTTACTATGAAAGAACAGAGAATAAACTTCTGTTAAAAATTAAAAGTTGTGCGGGTCTAATATTTCACGACAAAATATTGAGAGAGTTGAATTGATGAAAAAAAGGGTACTATTATTTTTCTTCTTGTTTAGTCTTGTTGGGAACTGCTTCTCTCAGGTGTTGATACCATTTGTAAAACGGTATGGAGTTACACAACCCGGCGGGTTAGAATTAGTTGGAAATGCGATTTTAAGTTGCGATGGGTCGGCACCATCTAGTGGATCGATAGTATGTGGAGCAGCCCAAAGCCAAACTCCACCATCAGGTACATCAAAGGATAATGATTTTAAATCTGGCTACATTGATGTAGATGGTGATGCCACAACTTTTAGTTCAAGTAGTGCTGATTTGAGTTTAGCAGCATGTAGTAAAATAACTTTTGCAGGATTGTATTGGGGAGCAGTAATTACAAATGGGACAACCAATTTTGCAAACCGTTATAATATTAAAATTAAAGCACCAGGAGCAAGCTCATATACAAGTATCACTGCAGATACGGCATTTGATCTCTCTAGCGGATATAATTATTACAGTTGTTTTAAAGACATTACCTCGATAGTTTCTGCAGCAGGAAACGGAACATTTACGATAGCAGATTTAGTTTCAAATACCGGTTCTACAAATCAGTGGGCAGGCTGGAGCATAGTAGTAGTTTATAAGAATGAGTTAATGGCTGCTAAAAACATTACTGTTTTTGATGGGTTAGGTTATGTAAATAATTCCGGATCATCAGTAACAGTAAATGTAAATGGATTTTACACACCACCCGGAGGGGCAGTGAATTTTGAATTAGGAGAAATTACGTATGATGGAGATAGAGGATTAACAGGCGATTCTTTACTTTTTAAAGGAGCGTCGGCTTTCGTTTCCGTTTCTGATGCAATGCATCCGGCCGACGATGTATTCAATAGTAGTTTTACAAACAATGCAGTTGAAGATTTGTCACGTAATCCTGCTTATTCAAACACGCTCGGTTACGATCAATGTACCTTTAAGCCAAACAATGCAGCGAAAAATTATTTATCTAATGGCGCTACCTCTGCACAAATAAAGGTAACCACAGGAGGAGAGCAGATTTTTTTAAGGGCGCTAACATCTGTTATTGATACTTATGAGCCCGAGTTGGCAATGAAAAAAACAGTTACCGATTTAGATGGGGGCGCTGTAAATCCTGGCGACACACTTTTGTATACCATTACAGTAACAAATGCCGGGAACGATACATCGTCAACAACATTGATTACCGATACACTACCTTTTAATTGTGTTTACGTTCCTGAAAGTGTAATTATAACAGGAGGTCCAAATTTAGGGAGTAAAACAGATGCCTCCGGCGACGATCAATCGGAGTTTTCGGCACCGGTGGGAAATCAGATTTTGACTATTCGGATGGGAAATGGAGCGAACGCAACAACAGGAGGGCAATTGCCATTTACTGGAACAAATAGCACCTCTTCTTTAACTTTCAAAGTAAAAATAACAGACGATTGTACCGAGCTATTGTGTAATCCGGTTATCTCTAACCGAGCAAGCATTAATTACAGCGGATTCATTTCCGGATTATCTAGAAATGGAAAAAGTAATCCATTGTTATTTGATTCCTTAGGTTGTCCGATAGAAGGATATACAGCTACATCTATTACAGTTCCGGTTTCATGTACACCACCACCCGATTCTGCAATAGGAGCATGTTTACCTGTAGTTTTTAGCACCATTCCAAATATACGACCAGGTTACGTTTATTATAATTCATCTTGGGCATCAGTTACCCAAGCAAATGTAGTTGGTCTATACTATGGAATTAGGAAGATTACCGGAACCTCTTGTGCAGATACTATTAAATATACTGTTTACATCAAAATGGCTACTCCGGCAAATGCTGGGCCGGATCAGACTGTATGTAATGCCGCTTCCGTAACCATGAGTGGAAATTCTGCTGCAGTCGGTGGAGGCACATGGACGACAGTTAGTGGACCAAACTCTCCAACAATAACATCACCTAATAATAAGAACACAACAATTACCGGATTAATTCCGGGAACATATAAGTTTGCATGGACAATTTCGGTTGGTTGTAATAGTACTTCCGATACAATGACCGTTGTAAATAATCCTTTACCTACACCTTCAAATGCAGGCGCGAACCAAAGTCTATGTAATGTAACTAGTACGACGCTTGCAGGTAATACACCAACAATAGGTACAGGAACATGGACATTGGTGAGTGGACCAAATACACCGGTAATTACTACACCATCAAGTCCGACAACAACAGTAACATCAATGATTCCGGGAGTTTATGTTTTTCGTTGGTCGATTGTAAATGGATCATGTGGTGCATCTACATCGGATGTTCAGGTAACAATATATGCACTTCCAACAACATCGAATGCGGGAGCAAATCAAAGTTTATGTAACACGACTACTACAACACTTACAGGAAATAGCGTAACATCAGGAAGTGGAAATTGGACCTTGATTAGTGGGCCAAATGTGCCAACAATTACATCGCCGGGAATTTCTAATACAGGTGTTACCGGAATGGTTAGTGGAGTATATGTTTTCAGGTGGACGATTACAAATGGCGTTTGTGCTAGTTCGACGAGCGACGTTCAAATAACAATTTATTCTCCTTCTACAGTTTCTGATGCCGGGCCAGACCAGGATTTGTGTAATGTAATATCGACAACTTTAGCCGGGAATACACCGACAGCCGGCAGCGGATTGTGGACACTTGTGAGCGGTCCGAATTCGCCAACAATTACAACTCCTTCAAGTCCTACTTCATCAGTTACCGGAATGATTACGGGAGTTTATATTTTTTCTTGGACAATAAGCAATGGTGCTTGTCCTTCGTCATCTTCGAATGTTCAAATTACAAATTCATCATTACCTACGCCTTCAAATGCTGGACCCAATCAAGGATCGTGTAATGTGGCGACATCTACACTTGCTGCAAATACACCAGCAAGTGGAACCGGAACCTGGTCTCAAGTAAGCGGACCAAACGCAGCTTCAATTACAAGTGTTTCTAATCCTTCGACTACTGTTACAGGACTTGTTACAGGTGTTTATATTTTCAGATGGACAATAAGTAATGGGAGTTGTGCAGTATCCACATCTGATGTACAAATAAGTAATTATGCGCCACCAACAGCAGCGAATGCAGGAGCGAATCAAAGTTGGTGTAATGTTACATCAACAACATTAACAGGAAATAATCCGGTAGTTGGTACAGGAAATTGGTCACAGTTGAGTGGACCGAATGCAGCTACGATAACAACGACGTCAAATCCGAGTACAACAGTTACAGGTATGATACCTGGTATTTATGTATTCCGATGGACAATAAGTAATGGAAGTTGTTTTTCATCTGCTTCAAGTGTGCAAGTAACTATTTATGCCACACCAACAATTTCAGATGCCGGACCAGACCAAGATTTATGCAATGTTACGAGCACTACATTCGCAGGAAATACGCCTACAGCGGGAAGCGGATTATGGACATTCGTGAGCGGTCCTAATTTACCTTCTATTACAACTCCATCGAGTGAAACTTCTAGCGTTACAGGAATGATTTCCGGAGTATATGTTTTTAAATGGACAATATCGAATGGAGTTTGTGCATCGTCGAGTAACAATGTTACAATCACAATTTCTCCGACACCAACTGTTGCAGATGCAAATGTTGATCAGGATTTATGTAATGTAAATAATACAACATTAGCAGCGAATGTTGCAGTTTCAGGAAGTGGTATCTGGACAATTATAAGCGGGCCTAATTCGCCAACAATTACAACACCAACAAATCCGGGAACGACTGTAACAGGGATGATAGTTGGAGTATATGTTTTTAGATGGTCGATAAGCAGTGGAGCTTGTGCAGTTTCGACCGATGATATTCAAGTAACAATTTATGGATTACCATCGGCGTCGAATGCCGGTGTCGATCAAAATCTTTGTAATGTAAGTTCTACTACTTTGGCAGGAAATAATCCTGCTGTTGGAGCAGGTACTTGGACCTTAGTGAGTGGTCCGAATGTTCCGGTAATAACTACGCCAACATTAAGAAACACAACAGTAACAGGAATGATACCGGGAGTGTATGTTTTGCAATGGACAATTAGCAATGGAGTTTGTGCTTCAACAAATGATCTTGTACAAATTACCATTTATGATCTTCCAACAACTTCTGTTGCAGGAGCCGATCAGAGTTTGTGTAATGTTACCAGTACAACTCTTGCAGGAAATACTCCAACAGTTGGAAGTGGTGTGTGGTCATTGATTAGTGGACCGAATGTTCCTACGATTGTTGCTCCTTCCAATCCAAGTTCGTCTGTTGCCGGAATGATAAAAGGCGTTTATGTTTTTCGGTGGACAATCAGCAATGGAGTTTGTGCATCATCAACGTCAAATGTTCAAGTAACTATTTATGCACTTCCTACAGTAGCAAATGCAGGACCAAATCAAAGTTTATGTAATGTAGCTAGCACAACACTTGCAGGAAACAATGCATTGGTTGGAACAGGAACGTGGTCGATAATCAGCGGTCCAAATGCGCCAACTATTACTTCGCCAAATAGTCCTTCGTCGAGTATCACAGGAATGATTGCAGGAGTATATATTTTTCAATGGTCAATTACTAATGGCGTATGTGCTGCATCAACAGCCAATGTGCAAATAACCATTTATGCATTACCAACAGTTTCCAATGCAGGAGTCGATCAGTCATTATGTAATGTAACATCAACATCGCTTGCAGGAAATAGTCCGACAAGTGGAACAGGAAATTGGACATTAATAAGTGGACCGAATATTCCGACAATTACAACACCATCTAGTGCAACTTCTACCGTAACAGGAATGGTAATCGGAACTTATTTTTTCAGGTGGACGATTACAAATGGCGTTTGTGCAACTTCAACTGATGATGTTAAAATTATTATATATGCAATTCCAACTATTGCAACCGTAGGGCCAAATCAAGATGTATGTTCGGTAACATCTGTATCCTTAGTTGGTAACCGACCAACAATAGGAGCGGGTCAATGGACACTTGCTAGTGGACCAAATGTTCCGGTGATTACTAATCCTGACAGTGCCACAACAACAGTTACAAGTATGATCACGGGTAGTTATCAATTCACTTGGACAATTTCAAACGGTGTGTGTGCATCAACATCAGCAGACGTAACCGTTACAATTTATAATCAGCCTACATTTATAGATGCAGGTCCTGATCAAGCTTTGTGTAATGTTACATCTACAACGATGGCAGGAAATGTTCCCGCAATTGGAACCGGTACATGGACGTTAATTAGCGGCCCAAATATTCCGGCAATTACAGACGTCAACGATCCGGGTACAACAATTACCGGAATGGTAATCGGAACATATCAGTATAGCTGGCAAATTGAAAATGGAGTTTGTAAAACTGATCCGGATACAATTAGTATTATAAATTATGATTTGCCTTCAACATCAAATGCGGGAGCAAATCAGGACTTATGCAGCGTAACTACAATTACTCTCCATGGAAATGTTCCTGTAGTTGGAAATGGAGTTTGGTCGTTGGTAAGTGGGCCGAACGTGCCAGTTATTACCAATCCAACACAAGCAAACACAACAGTTACAGGAATGATCGACGGTGTGTACTTTTTCCAATGGGACATTTCTAGTGGACCATGTGCTATTTCGTCATCTACCACACAAATTACAATCTATAATGCACCAACATTTGTTGATGCAGGTCTCGATCAGAATTTATGTAATGTAAATTCAGTAACGATGAATGCTAATGTTCCTGCAATTGGAACAGGTGCTTGGACATTTCTCACTGGCCCAAATAGTCCTACAATCACTTCGGTTAACGATCCGGCTACGACAGTAACAGGAATGATACCGGGAGAATATTTGCTGGGATGGAGTATTTCAAATGGTGTTTGCGTAACCGATGTTGATACAGTAATTGTTTCAATTTATGATTTACCAACAGTTGCAGATGCCGGTGCCGATCAGAATTTATGTAATACAGATAGTGCATTTTTTGCAGGCAACTTGGCGACTATAGGAAGTGGACAATGGACTTTATTATCGGGGCCAAACATTCCTATCATAGAAAACGACACGATAAATAATTCGAAAGTTTCAGGAATGATTTCAGGAAACTATTCTTTCATCTGGACAATTTCAAATGGAGTTTGCACTTCGTCGAGCGACACAATGCAAATTACCATTTTCGATTTACCCGTTATTCCCAATGCAGGAGCCGATCAAAGTTTGTGTAACATTGATAGTGTAGTGATGTCTGCGAACGCTTCACCAACCGGAAGTTGGAGTATAGCATCAGGTCCGAATAGTCCTACAATAACTAACGCAATCGATTCAGCTACATCAATCACCGGATTAATTCCCGGCACATACGTTTTTGTTTGGACGATTAATAGTGGAGTTTGTAGTCCGGCAACAGATTCGGTGGAGGTTTCTGTTTATGCTTTACCAACAATTGCGACTGCAGGATCAGATCAGGATTTATGTAATTTATCGAGCACTACTTTTGCAGGAAATAATCCGGTTGTTGGAAATGGCAACTGGGCATTTATAAGCGGACCAAACATTCCTTTAATAGCAGTTCCTTCAGATCCTTCATCGCCCGTGTCTGGATTGATAGCCGGAGTTTATGAATTTACTTGGGAAATAAGTAATGGAGTTTGTGCATCATCAATAGATACTGTACAAGTTAATGTGTACGACTTACCAACGGTAGCAGATGCAGGAGCCGATCAAGAATTATGTGGTGCATCTTCAGCAACGATGAATGGAAATTCTCCATTAACCGGAACTGGAATTTGGACAAATCTTAGTGGCCCAAATATTCCTACCATTACTTCCAATTCAGATCCACTCACAACAGTTACAAATTTAATTCCGGGCACCTATTCTTTTGCGTGGACAATTTCAAACGGAAGTTGTTTGCAAAGTATCGATACAGTAGAGATAACTACGTATCAATTTCCGCCGGTGGTAGATGCAGGATCAGATCAAGCCTTGTGTAATGCGACCACTACAACACTTTCAGGAAATGCAATTGCAGCAGGTACAGGATTCTGGAATTTTATTAGCGGGCCGAATTCGCCTATCATTTCATCGCCTTCTAGTCCGGCAACAAATGTGAATGGAATGATTGCAGGAATTTATTTATTCTCTTGGAATGTTGTGAATGGCGTTTGTGCTGTATACAGCGACACTGTTCAAGTTTCAATTGATGCATTACCGAGTAATGCTAATGCAGGAATTGATCAAAGTTTATGTAATGTGTCATCCATAACTTTAGCAGGAAATAATCCAACTTCAGGAAATGGAAATTGGACATTGATAAGTGGACCAAATATTCCGACCATCGTTTCTCCGAATAGTGGAACAACTTCTGTGAATGGCGTCGTTCCCGGAACATATATTTATGAATGGAGAATTAGCAATGGAGTATGTGCATCATCGATGGATAGTGTGCAGATTGATATTTATAATATTCCGTCTATAGTAGATGCAGGCGCCGATCAATCGTTGTGTAATATTTATACTACAAGCATGGCAGCTAATGTTCCTGCCACTGGAGTTGGAAGCTGGTCGTTAATTAGCGGTCCTGTTATGCCGACAATAGCATCAGTAAACGATCCATTCACAGCTATTTCAGGATTGACAGCCGGAACATTTATTTTCGGTTGGACAATTAACAATGGAGTTTGTTCAACGGCTTTGGACTCAATAATTATAGATGTGTTTGATCAAACTAGTTTTTCAAATGCAGGAACAGATCAAATAATTTGTAACGATACATCAGCAACGCTGAATGGGAATAATCCAACAGCAGGAGCAGGAGTTTGGTCGCAACTCAGTGGACCAAATTTAGCGAACATCGTTTCACCGGGCAATCCATCTACCATTGTCACAAATTTAGTTTCAGGAAATTATTTCTTGATATGGACAATTAGTAATGGTAGTTGCTCAACTTCGTCAGATACAGTAGAGATAATAATTAATAATTTACCCGATGTAGCAGCTGCCGGACAAGATCAAATCTTGTGTAATGTAACAAGTGTAACAATGGCTGCGAATGCACCGGTAGTAGGAGTTGGGAATTGGACATTAATTTTTGGGCCTAACACTCCAACAATTGTAAGTTCTTCAAATGAGAACACAACAATTATGGGAATGGTTCCGGGTACTTATTCATTCCGCTGGACGATCACGAATTCAATTTGTGCGCCGAATTTTGATGATGTTACAATTCAAATTTATGCATTGCCTTCGGTTGCTTCGGCAGGATCACCTCAAGTTTTGTGTAATGTAAATTCTATTTCTCTTTCAGGAAATGTGCCTGCATCGGGAAGTGGAAGTTGGTTACAAGTGAGTGGACCGAATACATCAAACATTATTTCTCCAACAGCTGCTAATACAACAGTGAATGGAATAACAGAAGGTGTTTATGAATTTAGTTGGACTATCAGCAATGGAGTGTGTGCAAGCAGTGTAGATACAGTTACAATAAGTATAGACAGTTTGCCGAGTGTTGCAGATGCAGGAATAGATCAGAGTGTTTGTATAGCCTCGGTATTAACGCTCACCGGAAATAATCCGTTGTCGGGAACAGGTTCTTGGACGAATATTAGTGGACCTAATTCTCCAGTTATTAGTTCGCCCTCAAGTCCGGTAACAATTGCTTCAGGATTTATTCCTGGTGTTTATGATTACACATGGACAATAAGTAATGGTGTTTGTGCTTCAACAACCGATACAGTTAGAATAACAGTTTATGATTTGCCAAACGTGGCCTATGCCGGTAATAATCAAAATGCATGTATTGGTTCACTAATTACGCTCGATGCGAATGATGCAATTAATGGTAGCGGAAGTTGGACATTAGTGAGCGGTCCAAATATTCCGGCAATTATTAATCCTGATAGTGCTCATACACTAGTTACAGGAAATGTTTCAGGGCTTTATATTTTCCGATGGACAATTACAAACGGAATATGTACATCAACGTATGACGATGTAAATGTGTTAATAGATTCCATTCCGGTTTCAACCGATGCGGGGCTCGATCAGAGTTTTTGTAATTTGAATGATGTAAATTTAACAGGGAACGTTCCATTATTTGGAACAGGCAGTTGGTTAACATTATATGGGCCTAACTCTCCAACAATCGTTTCACCATTAACAGAAAGCACGTTAGTTACAGGGTTAGTACAAGGAATCTACGAGTTCAGATGGCAAGTTACGAATGGAACATGTTCAGCTTTCGACGATGTGAAAATTTCATTGAATGCACCACCTTCTGTATTTGTAACACAACATTTATATACAACATGCGGAGGACGACATGTTGCAATACTTGAAGCAGGAGGCGCGGCTACTTATAGTTGGTCGCCAAGTTATAATCTAAGCAATGCATTTATTTATAATCCATCTGTTACCGTAGATCAAGCAATACAATATACAGTAGTTGGAACAGATGCGAATGGTTGCACCGGTTCTGATACGCTTTCTATTGAAATATGCGGAGCACTTACCATACCTAGCGGTTTCTCTCCTGATGGAGATGGGTTAAACGATAATTTTGAAATAGTAGGAATTGAAAATTACCCTGGAAACTTCTTCCATGTTTTCAACCGTTGGGGAAATGTAGTTTATGAGAAAAGAGATTACGATAATTCGTGGGACGGCACTCCAAACCAAACTAAATTTATTATTGGTAAAGATAAGGTTCCTGCCGGTACATATTTCTATTTGTTAGATCTTGGATCGTTAGACAAACCGAGAACCGGTTATATTATTATTCGTTATTAATTAATAAAAGAAGTAGTAAAATTCAGCTGATGAATTCTAACAATAAAAAACATTTGACAAATAACTTTCTGGCATTGCTGGTGGTATTTATTGTTTTTGCTTCAGCTAAAGTGAAAGCACAAACTGATCCATTGTTCACGCAGTATATGTTCAATGAAACGTTTATTAATCCTGCGTATGTTGGCTCTCACGAAAGCATTTCAGCAACTTTGCTATATCGAAACCAATGGGTAGGAATTGATGGTGCCCCAAAGACACAAACATTTAGTTTACATGCGCCTGTTGAAAGGAGAAAAGTTGGTTTAGGATTATCGGTGATGAACGAAGAGATTGGAGTGTCGCATCAGCTGTCAGTTTACGGCCAATTTTCTTTTAGAATATTATATCCTCATTCTGCATTGTCATTTGGTGTAGCAGGAGGTTTTTTGAATGATCAGGAAAAATTTACAGAAGTGCGAACGATTAATCAAGGCGATCCTCAGTTTGCAGTCGATGTAGTAAAAAAGTTTATGCCGAATGCATCGTTCGGAGTCTACTATTACAATAGTAAATTTTATGCAGGATTATCCATTCCTCGTTTAATCGAAAATAAAATTTTAACTACATCTGCTAACTCACTTGTGAAAAATTCGGTGAACTACTCAACCTGGCATTATTATTTGGCATCGGGCTATGTTTTTACTTTAAACGACGAGTTGAAGTTTAAGCCGTCTTTCTTATTGAAAGTTGTACAGAATGCGCCAATAGAATTAGACTTGAATGCAAATTTAATTATGCATGATTTCTTATGGTTTGGATTAGGCTATCGTACGGGAGATGCTGTAAGTGCGTTTGTCGGATTTCAATTTTCGAAACAATTATTATTTGGTTACTCTTACGATTATTCACTTTCAGAATTACAAAAATATAATTCAGGGTCGCACGAGTTTACTTTGCGTTATAAATTCATTAATAATAAAAAATTAGTTATTTCAACTCGATATTTCTAATTATTGAAATACGAGTTTGTTTAATGTATTAATATCAACTGCAATGAAGAAGATTAAAAATATTTTTTCATGGTTAGCCATAGTTTCTATGAGCCTAATCACCAATTCATGCAAGATGATTGACAAGGCTAATAAACGTTATCAGGATTTTGCTTATGCTAAAGCTATTCCTGTTTACAAAAAAGCCTTGGCCAAGGATACTGAAAATCTAGATGCATGGTCAAAATTTGGTGATTGTTATAAAGCTAATAATCAAACGGCACTCGCAGAAGAATGTTACGCTAAAGCAGCACAATCGCCCAATTCAAAAAATGTCAACAAATTAAATTATGCCGAAATGTTGATGGGTAATGGAAAATATAATGAAGCGAGAATATGGATGAATAAATATTCGGAAGTAGAAAAAGGTGATCAAAGAGCAAAAGAAAGAGCAGCAGGATTAAGTCACATAGAAAATTTTTTTACCGATAAGGATAATTTTAAAGTGCAACGGCTAAATATAAACTCATCGGAAGCTGAATTCGGTCCGGCATTTTATAAAGATGGAATTATTTTTAGTTCGTCGAGAGAGACAAAAAATATTAATAAGGGAACACACGACTGGACAGGAAAAAAATTCTACTCGCTCTTTTATTCTCCGGGCAGAGGAACTGAATTCAGTGCTCCTGTAGTTTTTCTGGAAGGCGTACAAAATAAGTATAACAACTCATCACTTTGTTTCAACAAAGCAGGAACTGAAATGGTTCTTACAAGAAATAATTTGGAAAAGAAAAGCAGAAGTGAAGAAGATGATGCAGATGTTGTTTTAAAGTTGAAATTATTTTTCTCAACTCTTACTAACGGGCAATGGTCGTCTGTTGTTCCCTTCCAATACAATAGCGATGACTATTCGTGCGCACATCCTGCGTTAAGTGCCGATGGAAGTAAATTATATTTCTCATCCGATATGCCAGGAACTCTTGGAGGAATGGACTTATGGGTTTGCGAACGATCAAGTACGGGATGGTCTGCGCCAAAAAATCTTGGCTCGTCAATCAATTCATTGGGTAATGAAGTTTTTCCTACAGTAACACCTGATGGAAAACTTTACTTTTCTTCAAATGGTCATGAAGGAATCGGCGGACTAGATTTATATTCAACAACTGATTCGGCTGGAGCTTATGCAGAGCCAATCAATTTGGGAGCTCCGTTCAATAGTGCTGACGACGATTTCGGATTAATCTATGATAGCACAATGACAATGGGTTATTTAAGTTCGAATAGAAATCAGCAAGGTCTTAATGACGATATTTTTAGTATTCAAAAATTTTCAATCAAGTTGAAAGGTATTGTAGCTGATAAAAGAACGAATGAAGTGTTAGCTGCTACAAATATTCGGATCATAGAAGATAATCAAGAGCCAAATACGAGCAGAACGGGTGATGACGGATTATTTATTTCGCAATTGCGGCCGAATAAAAACTATATGATAATTTCTGAAAGAGAAAATTATCAAACCGATACATTGAGATTGCTTGCAAGCGATATTAAAGCGTCGGGCGATTCTATGGAAGTAAAGATTGGAATGCAGAATGAAATTGGAGTGATCGGTAAAATTACGAATGAAGTAGTAGGAGGGCCAATGGCAAATGCGAATATTATTTTAATTGATCTTGATCATAATGATACACTAAGGACTACTACAGATATTGAAGGGAATTATAAGTTTCCAAGTTCGAAGTCTGATACGCGATACCGAGTAATAGCTGAATCTAGTTTATGCGATTCGAAATCAATTGACACATCGACGGTAGCAATGAATGGAAGTTCCAGCTTGGAGATTAACATGGCATTGTTTTGTTTAAGTGCAAATATGATTTTGAAAAATATTTATTATGATCTTGACAAATCTAACATCCGCCCTGATGCTGCCAAGGAATTGGACAAATTAGTTTCGTTGTTAAAAAAATATCCAAACATTAATATTGAGCTAGGCTCGCATACTGATTGTAGAGCGTCGATCACTTATAATATGGGTCTGTCGAAAAGAAGAGCTGCTTCTGCAGTTTTGTATTTAGAAAAAGCAGGAATTAACCGTAAACGATTAGTAGCAGTTGGATATGGTGAATCTCGTCCTGTAAATAAGTGTGAATGTGAAGGCCGACACATAGTAGCTTGTACAGAAGAGGAGCATCAGATGAATAGAAGAACGGAAATTAAGATTACTTCAATAGAGTAAAATATTACTGTGTTGGAAGAACATAAAAAATTCTTCGATCGATATTAGAATACGATTGAAGGATTTTTGCTTAAAGTAATAACAGGAGAAACTTATTGAGTATGATATTTCATAAAAATGAAAACCAGGTTTTATTAATAGGCTAACTTTACAAGCCCATTAATCCTTCTATCCCTTCCATTTCAATATATTTACTGATTATTGAATCGGCGTTCAACATAACTTCTTTGATGGTTATGCTCATATATTTTCCATTAGATGATTCATTTTTGGTAATTATTGAATCGTCAGAAAACTTAGATGTTACCAATGCAAGTTTTTGATTGTCGGCCGGAATAATAAATTTAAACATATAAACAATCGGCCATGATTCATGTTTATCGAGGGCCGCTCTCAGGCTATCGTATTTTTCGTTTGGATTCATAATTGATGTTTTGGTGATAATAGTTTTGGTTCATTATCTTTACACAGAAAGATAAATATATGGAAACATTTAAAATAAATGGCGAGTACATTCAACTAAATCAACTTTTAAAATTGATGCGTTGGTGTGAAAATGGCGCTCATGCCAATATTGAAATTGAGAATGGAAATGTAAAGGTTAATGGTGTTTCGGAAACCAGAAAGAGAAACAAGATATTACCTGGATTTAAAGTTGAATTTAACGGCCAAGCCGTGCTAATTGAGTAGTGGTATGATTGGAAATATCATAAATACTAGTCAGTTTGTACCGGCACTCGTTTTCTTGAATTTTTCCTTCCTTAAATTAAAAACCAATCTCTATTACTTTGAATGAGTTTTCTTTAATAGCAGGTCGAGGATGCGGATGTTCTTCTGTTGGTGCCGGTGTTTCGCCATATTCAGCAACTGACAGGTAAAGGAAATGAGTTTTTTCATTCAGCGAAATTGTACGAGCTCCTTTTTGAGTCGTCAATGATTGACTTACACTGTATTTCTCCGGAGAGTCTTGGTGAATGATGGTAAGCGATCCATCGCCATTGCTGCTAAAAATATTTTTTTCGAAAGAATCGAAAGCTGCTCCGTCTGTATTTTCACCTATTGGAACAGTAGTAATTACTTTCCCTGTTGTAATATCAGAAATAACCATCAATTTATTATCGCATACGCTAAATAGTTTTTTATTTACAGCATCAATAGCAAGACCACTCGGCTCTTCACCTGGTGCAATCGACCAAGTTCTTTCGATTGATAATGACATTGAATTAATTTCTGTTAGTTCGCTCTTGTCTTCTATGTTTACATATACTTTGCCTTTTTCATTGCTCACTCCTGCTTCCGGTTTACCAGATAAAGGAATAGTTGCTACTATTTTTTCAGATTCACCATCAATTACAGTAGCATTTGAAGATCGACCATTAAAAACAAAAAGTTTGTGAGAAAAATTGTCGAATAATATAGCATCAGGATTTAGGCCGGTTACTTTAATTGTATTAGTTATTGAAAGATCTTTTAAATTAAAGACAGTTATAGTTGTATCTTTTCCATTACTAATAAAACCTTTGTTCAATTGATAAGCAAAAGCGATTCCGTGAACACCATTCAAGCCTGAAATTGTTTTAAGTGGAAGTCCGGTTGTAAGATCAAGAACATTCACAATTTTAGAATGAGAAATAAAAATTCGGTTGTACATTGTATCGACAGCTAAATAGTCCCAGCCACCATTACCTTCTACAGAATAGTTATTTTTGATTTTATACGTTGGATTTGCAGCAAAACTAGAAGTTTGGCAAAGTAGGAGAGCAGAGATAAATAGAAGTTTCCTAATCATAACGAATTTTATTTGATTTTAATCATATGTCAATGATACGATTTTAATAGATAGAAAAGTGAAGGTAGTGTGTAGATACGGGGGGATAATGCGCTTTTATCAGAGCGAATAGCTATTAAGAAAATTTAAAGTATTCTTATTTAAGAAACAAGATAGAAACTTCAAAAACAGTTATATTTTGAAATTTGAAGTGTGCTTTTGTTTGAAAAAAATAGAAGTCCTAGAATAAGATAAATATTTTATTAATGCTTCTTTTTTAAATTAAGGAGAAGCAAAATTATTTATTCCCTACTATTTTATTAATATGTTCCTTTAAATGTTTTTTAAATTCCGGAGAGCCTACGATTTCAATTTCATCCAATAGTCCCAATACAAAACGAGTCACAGGTTTTAAGTCGTTAACAACTCCCTTAAAGTTAAATTTATCCGTCTTCTTGTCTTTGGTAATAAAAGGAATAGTCATTGGATATTCTTCCTTTAAAAAAACGTAAGCGCGCAAAGATAACATCAAGTTAATAGAATATGTTTTCCCGTTTTCTGAAAAGCCAAAAACATCAGGAGAAGAGAATTTGTGCTTCGATTCATTTTTAAATCTCGTTGGTTTTATCTGTATAGAAGTGATACGTTCAATGTTAAAGTATTTATTTTTTCCGGAAGAAATTTCGTATGCAACTAAGCTTTGGTAATTGTCTGTAAATTTTATCGGTTCAATCAGCCGATCTCTTACATCTTTAGAATTTGCTGAGTGGTATTTTTTTAAGACAACTTGCTTTTTTTCATGGATGGCTATTCCGGCATCTTGAACTATTTTTCCTAGATGGGCCCGAAGAAGTAGGTTTGAAGCTATTTCGAGATCTGAATTAATGTAAAACTTTTTCAGGATGCTTTCGTGAATTTTGTTTTGTTTGCCAACTGTCAATAGCAGATCACGAATTAAATTCAATTCGTCACTTGTAAAACTCGATTCTAGGCTTTTGTTTTCATTGTTATTTCCGTCAATAAAAACTCGGTTTCCATTGTCTTTATTAATTTGAAATCCTAACTCTCCCAATAAATCCAGATAACGGTAAACTGTTCGTTCACTACTGTCGAGTAGATTGCCAATATGCCTGATCGATTTTGCCGGACGTGTTTTTAAGAATGTAATCAACCGAAGTACTCTTAAAATCTTGTGTTGATTGTGCATATTTTTTTCAGTCAATTTAAGTCAGAAAAGTTAAGTGTGCAATATTTTGACTTTAGTTGTCAATTTATTAAATCTTCTTTGCAGTCTCAATTATGGTGGAATGACAATCAATCCTTGCTAGATTTTTTGAGAGTACAAAAGCATTGAGTTCTTTTTTATTTTTTAGTGCATCGAAATATTGAAATTAAACCGGCGCAGCGGTTGCAAGATTCTTTTTTTAAATAAAACTTTTTGGCACGAAAAAGAACCTTGTTTTTTTTAATCAAGTAAGAATTCATCAAGTTCTAGATTGAAGTCTATTTAACAAAAAGTCTCCTATTTAATCTAATCGAAATCGATACGCAAAACCTGTCGTCACAAACATGCCGTCATTTGGCTTACGATATATGCCTGCGTTCGATTGCAACTCATTCGCATTATTGTACAATGTAAAGCTTCGGTAAAATGTTTCTCCGCCTTCTACATATAGTACTACATGCTTCGTCAGATACATGTTTACATAAATTTTTATTTCATTGTGCCCAAATGATTTGTCGCCTTGTCTAACATAATAGCCGCCCGTTGTTGAAGATAATCGATAAGAACTAACTACCGAAAGGAAAGAAGCGCCGGCATATACTTTGGGCGAAAACTTATATTCGAAATTTAAATTGTTAGGCAGATCGCCAAACAAATTCATTTTTGAATTAATCTTCCAATCAATTCCAACAAGTGGTATAAAAAAATCACCAAAAAATTCTCTGTTATAATACAATCCAAAATGATATTTTAATGTTTCTTTTTTCTTGTAGTTGAACATCACCACGCCACCCAATTGTGCGTCGTTCAAACTAATGTCTTTGTAGTCGGAATTAATTTTTGGTAAAACCAAAACTGTCATTCTCCAATTTTTATTTTTCAGTCCACGATCATAGCCTAGCAGAAGTGAAGTGCTATATAAATTTGTTTTGCCGGCTAAATTACCTTCTATCTGAAAATGCAATTTGGTATAGTCGCCACCAACTAAAATAACATCTTTATTTTTTTGTTCAAGGGGAACTAAAAAAGTAGCTTCTTGTTGGTAACCGGAAAGCGTGCTTCCTTTATCGGCATCATAGGGCTGCGAAGCGTATGATTCCATTTTAACATTAAGAAGATCGATGAAAGGTTGAGCAAATAAATTAGTATGAGCGCTAATTAAAAAAGCCATACTTATTAGTAGTACAGTAAATCGATTGTTTTTTTTCATGGATGAAGTAAAGAGCTTTTAGAGCCCCTGACTTTTGGTATACTCACAAGTCAAGAAAAAGTTCTTATGGAATTACAGTTGACTCTTACAGTTTTCCAAAAAATGATAAAGAATCGATCTTCGTTTTACAGCATAGCGTATTCCTCATAGTCTGAAATAGGAGCATAAGTTGAATAGCAGTTATACGGACAGTCTTAATACTAAGGCATGTCAGTTCACGAATAAATAGTGCTTTAATCTCTCCTTCCGGAAGTTCTTTGTTTTCCTTGCCATCTCTTCTCACCGGTTTTTACTCCAGCCTTTTTAGGAGCATTCGACGGTCTCCGTTGGTGAGCTTGCTTTGGTGCTTTCACCGGATTGTTATCGATTAATGGATAAAGTGTGTTTTCTTTTATCGGAACTTTTTTACCGATAAGTTTTTCAATATCTTTTAAATATTCTTTTTCTTCTGCATCACAAAAGGATAAAGCTGTTCCTTTTGCACCGGCTCTTCCTGTTCTTCCTATACGATGAACATACGTCTCAGGAACATTTGGCATTTCGTAATTAATTACAAATTGAAGATCGTCAACGTCAATTCCTCTGGCAGCAATATCTGTTGCAACCAATACTCGTGTAGTTTGTGCTTTGAAATTTGTAAGCGCTCGTTGTCGTGCATTCTGTGCTTTGTTTCCGTGAATAGCCTCTGCTTTTATACTATGTTGCACCAACGACTTCACAACTTTATCTGCTCCGTGCTTTGTGCGAGTAAAAACTAAAACTGTTTTAATATTTTTATCCTTTAAAATATCTAAAAGTAATTTTGTTTTATTTCCTTTATCTACATAATATAAAAATTGCGTGATCGTATCTGCAGTCGAAGACACAGGCGTTACTTCAACTTTAATAGGATTGTGAAGTATCGTATGTGAAAGTTTTACAATCTCCGGCGGCATGGTGGCAGAAAAAAACAATGACTGTCTTTTGTGTGGAAGTACCGCAATGATTTTTTTTACATCATGAATAAAGCCCATGTCGAGCATTCTGTCTGCTTCATCTAAAACGAAAATCTGCACGTCGTGAAATGAAATATGTCTTTGGCCAAGAAGATCGAGTAATCTTCCCGGTGTAGCAACTAGAATATCTACTCCTCTTTGAAGAGCTGCTACTTGTGAGCTTTGATTCACGCCACCAAAAATAACAGTTGATGTTAAACCTAAATGTCTACCGTATGTTTTGAAACTGTCGCCAATCTGTATAGCTAATTCTCTTGTTGGTGTAACAATTAGTGTTCTTATTTTTTTCTTTTTATCGTTTAGGTGAGGATTGTTAAGCAGCTGTAAAATTGGAATAGCGAATGCTGCGGTTTTTCCTGTACCGGTCTGAGCGCATCCTAAAAGATCTTTTCCTTCTAATACAATTGGTATTGCTTGTTGTTGTATGGGTGTTGGTGTTGTGTAGCCTTCTTCTTTTAATGATTTTAGAATAGGGTCAATAATATTCAATGAGGTGAACTGCATAATTGGTTTTTGTGAAATTTAGGGTTTTCGGGATAAATTAAGGTAAAAAGCACTCCCGAATGAATGGCTCGTTTAATACATGCGCAAGATACGATTTTTTACGTGAGTCGAAGGCGAGTTGTTTCGTTTCAATACCGTTTCAAGAATTATCGCTCTGAGTAAAATCGGAGTTTAAATAGAAATACTGTGAATTAATTTGCAATTTGAAGTGAACTACCTTAAAAACATAGTGGTTCTATGTTAAACGCAAGAGTAAATTTATTTTTATAGACTAATTAAAAGTCGATGAAAACAATCACTTTTAGAAAGGAATAAAATATGGAATGATCAGGGATGCGACAATCCAAATGAGAATGTTCAATGGAGTTCCAACTTTTACATAATCATTGAACCGATAATTACCCGGGGCGTAAATCATAGCATTTACTTGATGGCCCATCGGTGTCATAAAACTGAGCGACGCTGCATAGGTTACTGCAAGAATTAAAGGACGCGAATCAATTCCCATTTCTTTAGCAGTAACAATTGCAATTGGAACAATCAATGCTGCTGTTGCATTGTTCGACATAAAATTTGTTATGATAAATGTGAGAGCAAAAAATGCAGACAGAACTACTCGGGGACCAAATGAACCAACGGTGTTTACAATGATTTCGGCCAAGAGTTTGGCGGCTCCTGTTTTTTCTAATGCAGCACCGAGCGACAAAATACCGGCAAGCATAAATATTACTTTCCAATTAATGGCCCTGTACGCTGCTTCGTTATTGATAAACCTAAAAAGAACTAAAGCTACTACTCCAACAGTTGCACTTAACTCAACCGGAGCAATTTTTAAAGCTGTGACTAAAACTATTCCGGATACTATTGCTACAATGCTGGCTGTTTTTAAGAAATTTGTTGGTTGATGTTCTGTTTCTGAAATAACTAATATGTCGTCGCTATTTTTTAAAGCGTTTACTATTTCTTTGTGGGCATAAATTAAAAGCACATCGCCCGATTTAAGTTTTACATTTCCAAGTTTCTGATGGATTATTTCATCGCGATGTCTAATTGCCAAAACTGTTGCTCCTTCGAAATGCGCTCTAAAATTGTATTTTTTCAGCGAGTAATTTTCCATTTTAGAATTTACCTTCACCATTGCTTCCAGATGAACCATATTGCTTGTTAATGGAAGGTTATGATTAAGTATTTTTTCTGATTTTAGTATCACTCCTTCAAGCGCCATTAGTTTTTTTAATTTCTCTATATCGCAACTTACTGTTAAAAGATCGCCAGCTTGTAAGATGAAACCGGGGAAAGGTGTAAGTTGAATGTCATCTCTTATTATTTGAATAATTTCAATTTCTATACTTTTTACAAGTCGCGAATTCTTTATTGATGAGCCAACAGATTTGGCATTTGGCAATAATATTATTTCTGTGATATATCTTTCAAGCTGAAATTTATCTTCTAAATTTTCTTCTAGTTGTCTATCTGGCAATAATCGGTTACCAATTAAAACCATATATAGAATCCCTGTCAATAAAAGAATTATGCCGACTGGTGCCATCTCAAACATTCTGATGGGCATAAGTCCTGCTCGTTCAGTAATGCCGCCAACTAAAATATTTGTTGATGTTCCTATGAGTGTACAAGTTCCGCCCAACAAAGCAGCATACGCAAGAGGAATTAATAACTTTGACGGATTAATTCTAGTTTGTTTTGATATTTTTATAACAACAGGCAAAAGCAATGCAACAACAGCAGTGTCGTTCATAAAAGCAGAAACAGTTCCTGATAAAAGCATTAAAAATGTAAGGGTAAGTAGATAGCTTTTTAGGCCAATCCTTTTCAAAAAATTTCCGGCACCATTCAGAGCACCCGATTTATTTATAGCTTCACTTATAACAAACATACAAGCAACCGTTATGGTAGCTGAATTGGTAAAGCCTGAAAATCCTTCATGAGGTGTCAATATCCCTGTTACCATTAACATGGTCATGATAATTATTGAAATCGTATCAATACCAAACTTTTCTGTAATGAACAGATAAAGTGTAAGGACAATAGTTGCTAATACGATTCCAATTTCTAATGTCATTCTTTGTTTATTTTTTTATAGCAAAAAATATTCTTTAATAATATAGATGAATATTGAATTGAATGGACAAGGGTTTTCTTGGTTCAGACCAACTCAATAAATAATTTAAGAACGACGAGTTCTGATAAAAATAATTAATATTTAAAGCTAATAATCAAAAAAGGATATTCTTTCAAAGATAGAATAATCGATGGAAAAATAAAATCTATCGTCAGAAAACTATTAACCAATGCCATGTTGAATTCATTGTTTTAAATGAGATGCAATTAACATTGAAGTACTAATAAGGTCTATTTTGCATTTATTTTATTTGGCAGATGGTTATTAAACCTACAAATCCTTTGTTTTTTATAGTAGGTGCTGAGTGTTATTTTTCTGCTTCGTTCGTACTGTTTTCAGTAACCAGAAAAGAATTCCTGTCTTTTTTAGGAAATAAAATCAAAAGATTAAATAAGTTGTCATGGTACAAAAAAAGAAAGCCTCCGATTTCTCGAAGGCTTTCTTAAAATTAAATCACCACAATGTTATTTCATAACAACCATTTGCTTAATAATAGTTTGATTGCCATTTCTAATTCGAACGGAATAAACGCCTGCCGGTAATTGATTGTAGATGAACGAAATTTTATTAATACCTGTGTTGATTTGAACGGAGCTAAGAGCTTGAACTTTGCCTAGCAAATTAATAATCTCGATAGTAGCACTCGTTCTTCCAAAGGCCGAGAATGAAATTTCAAAATCGCCGGAAGTTGGATTAGGATAGATCGTGGTACCTCTGCTATCAATTAATTCAAATGTTTCAGTAATCACATTCGGAATGTTTAATCCTGCTAAACAACCAAATGAATTTCCAACCACTAAACCATAATCTCCATTTGCAGTTGCTATATAGTATTCGCCAGTTGCACCTTGAATGGAATCGTTATTGTAGTACCACTGGTAATTTGCATAGCCGCTGTTAGCCCATAATGTATCGCCTATTTGAGTTACATTTAATCCTGTAGGAGACGGTGCAACATTTACATAATTGATTTGCGTAAGTGTATCTGCTCCTAGCGCATTGGTTACAATCAGTCGAACATTGTATTGTCCGGCGGTGTTATAACAAATTACACCCGGATTGGCGCTTGTACTTAAAGTAGGATTACCACCCGGAAAACTCCATTGATACGAAGCTGCTGATGTTGAATTATTGCTAAAGCTTATGCATGAACTTTGACAAATTGTTGGATCTGCAGTGTTAAATGCTGCGGCAGGATATTGAAGACTGCTCAAAGTAGATAAAGCAGTATTAGTAATAATATCGCTGTTCAAATCAAAAAAGATATGAGCAGTATTTGTGATCGGTGTTGGGTCTGCAAGTCCCGCTTTCGGATGAATGTTATAAGCAACAAATCCATGGCTCCCCGGCTCATTGATATTACTATCGGGAAGTAAGATATTGTTGAATGTAAATCTTACTGCACCATTCGCATCCATTTGTGTACTTACGGGATTACTGCTTCCAATAATTTTGAATGTGTTCAGATCGAGATTTGAGTTGAGTGTGTCTAGTATAACCACAGTAAAAGCAGTATCGTTTCCGGTGTTTTGGAAGTTTACGGTATAATTGAATTCACTATTCATCGGAACATAATGTTGTGATGAAACACCTTGCGGGGTAACCATCTTTTCATTTGGATCGCACGAGCAAGAAACAACAAATGAAAAACTATCAGGCAATGCCATCAAAAAAGTTCCGCCTGTGTCAAATACCGAATCGACTGTATTGTACCAAACCGTTTGTCCTGCGCCGGGATCAGTGAATGCAAACCATGGGCTTCCAATATGAAATGTTTGACCAGGTAAGAGGTTATTGTAATACCAGATTAATGTATCACCAGCTATTACATTCGGCATTGGAGTTGCAGATGCCAATGGCAAATTAGAGGAATGAACCAAGGTAATACTTCCGCTTACTGGAATAAATCCACTGTTTTTATGGTCGATATAAGAGTATCCGTTTCCATTGCATCTCATCGGATGATGCCATACATAAAAGATCTGATTATAATAAACAGCTGCTGAAAATAATCCGAAATCATTTCCGGTTGATGAAGGAGGAATAGTTCTAGTATAACTGGATGGTGAGCTGCTGAGTGAAAAAGTTGGAGGAATAATTGGAGCAACAGTGTAAGTTCCGGTATCAAGTATAATGCTGTAATGTCCGTTGAAGTCGGTGAAAGCGTTAAAATTATTTGGTGAAATTAGTAAACGCTGATTTGCCAAACCTATCTCACTTCCATCACGAATTCCATTTTGATTTATGTCGAAATAAACATCGCCTTGAATTGTGCCGGCATTTCCGCCTACATAAAATCCATTTAGCAAAACATTATCACTCGGAACTTGTGTCGGAAATGGCCAGCCTTGCATAACGTATGAAATTACGTGAACATCATAAGGGCCTGTTGGCGTATTTGATGGAATGGTAAAATCAACATGCATAGAATCACTGTAAGGGCCGGGCCATGAGCCGGGATAGATATTGATATTCGGATCAAAAGAATTTACATAAACAATTGTTGCACCTTGTTGAATATAAACGTCTGTCATTCCCATTGGAGGGCTACCCATAGAAATAACTCCATTTGCTACAGTGATTGTAGTGGTGAGTGTTTGTCCTTTCGCGCCATAATTTGGTCTGATGGAAACGACTTGAGCCAGACTAAAGAGTGATAGAATGGAAAAGGCAAAGAAGAGTAGAGTTCTTTTCATGATTAGGGAGTTTTACAAATGTAAATCTAAGAGAAAATAAATTGCCGACTCCAAATACTATTGAATTTTGGCGAACACTCAAATAGCAGCAATAAACAGAGCTAAAACATGGACGAGTTTGTGCGTCAGAAACTAAATAGAGGTGCTTTTCCATTTATTAAAGGGGATTAAGGGTGCTAAAATAGTAGACTATATGAAAATGAATAAAACTGTCGGAACGCCTGACAATTTTTCAATGAAATAAAAATGCATCATTTGTATTGAACGCTCGTATCTTATTAATTATTTTTCCTCTTCAATCTTGTAGATATACGACGTCTGATTTTTATTATGCCAATTCATTTTATTCAGTAGCCAATCGATATAAGATGGTTCTATCGTAGTTTCATAAGTAAGGTGAACGTATTTTTTTAATGCCAGTACTCTCTGAACTATATGGTCGCGTTGCATGAATACTACATAATTCGGTCGCGATTCAGTTGGGGTTTTCAAATAAAACTTTTTGTAAAAAGTTGAATCAGGCTCTACACTGGTGATCCTATAAACTTTCGTAAATTTTTTCATGTAGAATTGTGGCGGAATTAAAATGTCGTCACGATTACTATCTTCTATCACAATACTTTTTACGTCGCCTTTATTAGCTAGGTAAACCATCGATTCAACACGATTTCTTTTTGAATAAGAAATTGTAACAACAACTAAAGGAATTGTATTGATTACCCAAAAGAAGATCCATAAGTTGCGATAAAGCCTAGTGTGTTTTTTCCAAAATTCAGAACCATTTTTAAATTCTTCCCATCCAATAAAGCCAAGTACAATAATAAAAGGGATAACTGGTAGTATAAATCGTTCTTGCTTATTTGGAAAGTAAGAGTGAAATGCAAGAAAAATAAAGGCAGGAAGAAATAAATACAAATGCTTTTTCCAGTTCCTAAAAAATCCGAAGAAAAGAAATAAACTGATTGGAGGAATAAGTAGCCCGGCAATCAATACAAAATACATGTACCAGTAATTAGTAAAATATGCTGTCGCATTTTCCTGATTATATCGGTAGTATTCTTGAAATTCAACAAATGGTTTTCCAAAAATTAAATAATCGGGCACTGCTTGGATCAGCGTAGCAGGGATTGCAAAAGCAACAAAAAATAAAACAGACGATTTTATTTTGCCCTTAAAAAAAAGTGCTAATGAGATTCCTCCGGCAAATAAAATTGTTTGATAACGTATCGAGAAAGCAATGGCGAGCATTAGTCCGGCTACACAAATCGATTTCCAATTGAAACGATCGTCGTCGCGAATAATTAGCCATGTTGCATACATAAGAGGAGGAACGCAAGCGAATTCAACTAAATTTCTCACACTTAAAAATGGCATAAACCAAAAAACAGACAATAAAAGTCCGGTCATTCGTGCTGCATGTTTCCCACTTAGTTTTTCAGCAATCTTGAAGCCGGAGTACACTACAACCATAGAAGCAAGTGCATGAAGAGCACGAACAATAACCATTTTTCCTTGAGGACTTTCAAAGCCGATAAATTTGAAAAAGAGAAAAAGTAAGTAATGAACGCCCGGATAAAAAAAGCTATGTCCTGTTGCCGGCGCATTTGGATGTTGAGCATCGGGATACCAAGTGTCGTAGTTATAGCCATTCACCCAGGCTTGAGCATTTTCAATAACCAGAAAATGATCGTCAGACATACCATAACCTTTTGCAAAGAGGACGGAAAATAATCTTAAAATAAAACCAATCCATAAGATGAGCTGAAGTGGTTTATCGTCCCATAATTTTTTCAATGTGTTCATGCCTGTTTCCTTATTGTGGTCGTAAATGTACTATTTCTATGAATGAATTAGCAACAAGTATGTGTAGCTATAAACACATAGTTGTTCAGTAAAGTTGTTTGAAAATAATTAGTCCTTTGAGATTTGGGCGTTGTTTTTTTGAAAGGCAACGGTAAATTTGCGGTGAAAGAAGGGCGATAAGAAAATCAGCAATATAGACTTTGGCCTACAATAAATTGTTCAAGACGATATGGAGATTAATAAACCCATCAAGAATTTTATTTTTATCGCATTGATATTGTTTACAGCAATTCTTGTTGTCGAAAAAATTAATGGTCGTTTTTGGCTGAACGATTTTAAAGTATTTTATGAAGCAGCGAAAGCTTTACTCGCAAACGAAAAAGTTTACGGAATTCCTTTTGGCTTAGAAACTGGTTTCTATAAATACTCTCCGTTCACTTTGCTTTTTTTTACTCCATTTACATTTGTCCCGTATGGAATAGCAAGTGTGGTAGATTTTATTTTTATTTCGCTTGCCGCAATTTCCACAATAATATTATTAGAAAAAATTGTTAGAAAAAATTTCCAGACGCCTTCCATTCCTAAAACAAGCACGTACTTGCTTATTTTACTTTGTGTAGTCAATCATCTAGTACGCGAATTGCATTTAGGAAATACGAACATGATACTGTTGTTTTTATTGGTATTTTCTGTCAATCTTGCAATGGAAAACAAGGATAAGTATGCGAGTGGATTATTGGCAATTGCAATACTTACCAAGCCATATTTTTTAATTTGTTTGTTACCATATTTTTTAATCAAAAAGTATAAGACAATAATTTATGTATTTGCTTGGTTGTTTATTTTTGTGCTCGTTTCAGGAATGATAATAGGATATGAAAAGAGCATTTTGCTCTATGGAGAATGGGCGTTGGCGATGAAAGAACATTCAACGTATTTAAGTAGCAATCATACACTGTTTTCTTTGCTTAATTATTATTTTGGTTTGAAAATTTCGCCTTCTTTTGGAATTGTATTCTTGGGCATCGTAGGTATTTTATCTTTCAGTTTCTTGTGGATGAAAAGTCGAAACAGACAGAGCGATTTAAATGATTTGAAAAAAAATAACCAAAATTTTATTTTGTATTATTTTATTTTGATTGCAATGATCCCTTCTATCTTAGTAACCGACACAGAACATTTCTTATTTTCGCTTCCACTGATTGTTGTTTTGCTTTTAAAAGTGAAGGAAGAAATGAAAGTTGTAAATATATCTTTATTTATTTTTTTGATTTTTCTGTACGGGGGAAACTCATCCGATCTCTTGGGAAAAAGTTTAGCCGGCAAATTCGAAGACCTGGGTTTTTTAGGAATTGCAAATATTCTAATTATTTTTTTAGCAATATTTTTACTGCTTGATAAAAAAAGTAGGTGGTCTGAAAAATCAAAGAGAAATATATTGTAAGCTTTTTATTTCAAGTGTAAAGCAAAATACAATTCTTTAATTTTTTTTTGTATTCAAAAAAGATTGATAATCAATATTTTAAGTAATATTTTTCGGGCTTTATTTTACAAAAAATCTTAACTAAAAAGCCTTCCCTGTAATTTTATTTCTAGTTAAGCCAATCCAATTTTTGAAATTTTGAGTATGTCCCCTTATACGAGTACTGTAGACTCGTGGTTTAATTCTTAGTTCTAACAATATAATTTAAACGACATGAAAAAAGCACTATTAAAAAAGATTACGCTAGCTTCATTATTATTTGGTGGAGTAGCAATTGCTCTAATTACATCAAATACTAATTTGATAATAGCATCTTCTCACAGAGAAGCACCATTGATTTCGAATGATCCATTGGCAGACAATACCGATTTGTATGCCTTCAGGAATCCAAGTACTCCCGATAAAGTAACAATTATCGCTAATTATGTTCCTGCAGAGTTACCGCAAGGAGGACCGAACTATTATTCATTTGGGGAAAACATCCGCTATGAAATTCACGTAAAAAATGGGCATTCACAAAAAAAGAATTCGGACGATATTATTTACCGTTTTACCTTTAATCAAATAAATCAAGACCCAACCACTTTTTTTAATATTCGTTTAGGAAAACAGAATCTAAAAACGACATATACATGTGAGAGAAGTATTGATGCAGGTTTATCTTTTCAAACTATAGCTACCAATGGAATTGTTCCACCAAATAACATTGGACCACGTTCTATTGACGGGCCAGTTGGGCTTGGAACACCGTATGCTACGTTAATGAGTAATGCGATTACGCAGGCATCTACGGGTGAGCAAATTTTTTGTGGACCTGTTGATGATCCATTTTTCGTTGACTTAGGAGGTGTGTTTGATCTTGGACAAACTCGCAGCGGCGGGACAGGAAAAGATGCAGCACGTGATGCATTGGCTTGTAAGAATGTTCATTCAATCTGCTTGAATATTCCCATTTCAACTTTGCAAAAAGATGGACGATTAGTTTCTACAGCAGCTAATATATTAGATCCTGAATTTATTATTGGCGTATGGGCTAATGCAAGTCGTCAACAAGTAACTGTACTTGATAATGATGGTGGTAAGCCAAAAACGAATGGTAAGTGGATTCAAGTTTCGAGAATAGGTATGCCATTGACAAACGAAGCAGTAATTCCTATTGGTGACAAAGATTATTGGAATTCACAAAAGCCATTCAATGAAACATATTTCGAAAAATATTTTACGAATCCGGAACTTGCATTATACATGGATAACAGTCAGTTTGGTGGGGCTGTACCTGCATTGAGTGCTTTACGAATTCAGAGAAACTCATTGCAACAATTTGATTTCGGTAATACGCATAATGGACTTTACCCACTTTTGGGAAATCCTGCAACCACAGGTACCGCTTTGGACCCTGCGATTTTTGGAAATTATTTACTTAGAGCAAATAGCCCTCGTTCAGTAGATATCTTGCCAATATTTATGACAGGAGTTCCAAACCTTCCGCCATATCAATTGGCTACTGGAAAAAACGGTAACCCATTAGCTGCCGGAAAACCGTTTATCAATAATTTCCTTCCAACATTCGGTGATATGTTACGTTTGAATATGGCTGTTCCTCCAACAGATAGATCTGACCCGGCATTTAGTTCACTAGGACTTATACAAGCGGCGGTTCTTGGTTTAACAAATCCGACTTACAATTCAACAACTGCTTTACAATTTATTCCTAATATGGATGGATTTCCAAACGGTCGCCGATTAGAAGACGATGTAACAAGAATTGAATTGCAAGCAGTAGGTGGAGCTGTGTTAGCAGCGATCGGTTTATGGTATGACGATTACACAGTAGGTTCTGCTAATCCTGTAACTCCAAATTTAATTGGTGTATTAAGTTACACAACAGGTGTAGAACAAAATGATACTACTTTTAAATCAGATTTCCCATTCGTTCAAACACCATGGAATGGATATACAGGATGTAAATGTGGAGCTTCAGGGTATTATAGAATTGCAAATAATGTTCCTTCAATGAATCTTGGGTTAAACATTACTGCCCCGGTTTCTATGATTGAAAGTTACCCAAATCCGGCAGGAGAAAAAACGACCTTTAAGTTGAGGTTAACAGAAAATGCAAAAGTTTCAATCAAAATTTTCGATATACAATCAAGACTAGTTTCTGAAGTTATCAATGAAAAGAAAGATG
Organism: Bacteroidota bacterium; assembly: GCA_043747595.1. Classification (GTDB taxonomy): domain Bacteria; phylum Bacteroidota; class Bacteroidia; order AKYH767-A; family 2013-40CM-41-45; genus JADKIH01. The sequence goes on from JAYTOX010000008.1 coordinate 39,112, forward strand.
CAGGAACTTATCAGTTTGAAGCTGATCTTGCAGAATTTAATGCCGGAATATATTATGTTGTGCTGGCAACCAACAATGAAAATGTTCAAACAATAAAATTAGTAGTTTCAAAATAGAAAGATTGAAAAGTAAATTTGGTAAGGGAGTCGAACATTTCGACTCCCTTTTTTAATTAAATTAAAAATACAAGATATTTTTTAATTTTGACCATTGATCTTTTATAAATAGGTTTAATTGAGCAATTGACAACTGTTTAGCTAATTTGATTATATTATTTCACCATGTTGAAGTAATATTAAACGTTACAATTCTCCTTTTATATTCAAATGAACCGCACAACATTTGAGGTTATTATTTCGAATAATAAACTAAGATATTTTTTGTTTTATTATTATTATGAATCAAGAAATGAAATTTGTAAATATTGTTTTTATTTGTTGCGCTGATGTTTTTTTCGGGAGTTACTCATCCGATCTCCTAGGAAAAAGTTTAGCCGGTAAATTCGAAGATTGGGGACTTTTAGGAATTGCAAATATTATTATTCTTCTTCTTTCAATGTATCTAATGCTTAAAAGAAGTAAAGATTTTTAACGAGATTATTAAGAATAAAAAAAGGGAGAATGACATTGATGTCAGTCTCCCTTTTCAATTATATTTCAAGAAATTATTCTTTCATTAATTTGACAGAAACAATTTTATCCCTAAGGCTTAGTGTACAAATATAAATTCCATTTGCTAGCCCAGTAATATTAATGTTTTCTCTAGATGTTAGATTGGTTTTCGTCAACACTATTTTCCCTTCAATAGTTCTTATAGTTAATTTAGCACTTTCAAATTCATCTTTTGAAAAATCGAAGGCGACCTTATTTTCGGCGGGATTTGGGGAAGCGATTAGATGATAAGAGTTACTCGTTCCGCCAATTCCGGTTTCGAGTTTAATAATATTGGTAGTGGTGTTAGTGATTACCGGAACATTACTGTCAAAAATTATTCCTGCACGATTATGAATAAAGGTTCCCGGAGAAAGTGTAGTTGTGCTCGATAAGCTGTAATTTACGTAGCCGTTACTTCCAGCCATGTTACTGCCACTATCGGGTAATTGAATATTGTAAAAAGTAAATGTTACAATCCTATTTCCATCTAATGTCATCTTTACAGGGTGAGATGATCCGAGTAAACGAAAAGATAAAAGATCAAGACCATTGTCTATCGTATCTTTCACTGTTACATTGTTAGCAGTAGCATTACCGGTATTCTGGAAATGTATTGAATATTGAATTTCTGCACCTGAAACAATTTCCCCATCGGGCACGGCAACTTTTTCGTTAGGGTCCCACGCATTTGAAATTAATTGATGAAGAGCTATACTATTATTTATTGGAACAGTATCGTTCAATGGCGCAATAACAATAGAAGAGTTTAGAAAATTTCCAAGTACAGCGTTTAACGATGGAAGCAATTTTAACATGATAGAACGGTGTTGTCCAGGATTCAAATTCGTATAAGCCCATTGCAATATCTGACCGTTTTGAATTGTTGGTGATGGAACAGCGCTTACAAAAGAATAGAGAGAGTCTATCACAAAAGTTATTGTGTCGCTTTCTATTGCGGTACCATTATTTTGAAAATTGATTGGCATAGGTTCAACTTGTCCTGGTTTCGCTCCCCAATTGGGGCATGTAACTGCTACTTCATGTATGTTTGGAATTAATTGTAATCCGAAATTTAAATTTCCTGAAGGCTGCGATTGAGGTAAACAAGTAAGAGTAGACCCTGTGGTTGAATTCCAATAAGTGATTCCTGATGTAGTTAGTGTATAATTTAAAGTTGAATCGGTATAAAAAAATGTGTAGTTCCCTACAGCATCGGTTGAAACATAATAATTCCCCGGAAGTAAATTTACCACGTGATTTGCTATTCCTGTTTCATTGGTATCGCGAATGCCATCTCCATTCAAGTCGTTGAAAACGGAGCCCGACAAATAAGAGAAGTTAATAGCACTTCCTCCACAAGATCCAAAATGAAATGCAAATCCTGAAGGCATACTACAACTCAGACTAACCGGAAAAGTTGTAGTGATAGCAGGAAATGGATATGCATTAGCCCAGTTGCAAGCTGTATCGCCTAATATTTTATAATCAAGTATAGTACTTCCGCGCAACCCAATTTGAGTCATCAATGGATTTGTTGTTAATGCATTTGATCCATAAATAAACCGGATGCAATTCGAACTTTCGTACATCATCAATTGAAAACTTACATCTCCACTGTTGCCGAAATAAGAATAATGCAACCATTGAACAACACATATTCTATTTGGAGCCGTTCCAATAGTTGTGTATTGTAAACTAGCATTTGAATTAAAATGTATTAGATCGGCACCAAATGGTGCGATCACATTATTTTGAGTTCCTGAGAGAATTGTATAGAACGAACCAGTTCCGTTAGAGTCCAATTGAACATAACCATTTGTATTTACAGTCATGAAATCGTGATTAGCTCCTCCGTAATTAAATGTAAAACCAATCGGAATTCCCTGATAGTGCACGTCGTCTACTCCTGGTGCGTCAATTGTTGTTCCACTGATGACCGAAAAAGTATCGAGAGAGGCCGTAAAAGGGATTGAAGCAACTTGAGCAGTGCTCAAAAGGCTAGCTACATTAAATACTAAAAATAGGGATAGTAGTTTTTGTTTCATTTGGAGAGTAGAGGGTTTTGAGTGATCGAGGGAGATGAAATTTCGCGTCAATTTGCAAAAAAAATTCATGTTATCTAATATTTTTTTCTTCATTTAATAATTTAGCTAATATTTTGAGGGAATTGAACTATTGGAGAATTGGGTATCGATAAAATTTAAATAAATTTTTAAATTTTCTGGTCGATCAGTCGCTTAATTTATCAAAAGGGGATGTTATTTATTTACTATTCCTTAGTTTCTGTTCTAAAACGAAATTTAAAAGAGATGAATGATGCATTGCGCCCAAAAGAAATCTTCATTTGTCAGAAAAAATATTATTTTTGGTCTGGGTAAATTCTAACCATTTGCCTTCAAATAATTATGAATTTCAATAATCCTTCGGTAGTTTGGTTTGTAGTCGGCTTTGTGCTGATGCTTTTAGAATTTGTAATGCCCGGATTGATTCTTTTCTTTTTTGCAGTCGGAGCATGGATCGTTGCTTTCTTGACACTCTTTTTCAATTTAAGCATCAATACTCAACTCATCAGTTTTATTATTAGCTCAGTCCTCTCAATTGTATTTCTGCGAAAGTGGATGAGTAAATTATTGTGGACAAGAAAAGCCAGTAATGAAATTGAAGACGAGTTAATCGGAAAAAATGCCATTGCAGAAAGTTCGTTCGGTCCTGATGAAAACGGAAAAGTAGAATTCAGAGGAATTAGCTGGGGCGCACAATCTGACGACCAAATTATAAAAGGAGAAACCGTTATCATTGTTGGAAATGATAGTATCACATTAATTGTAAAATCTAAAAAAGCTACACAATGACAGCATCAACCACCATTCTAATTCTTTTAATTATTGCCTTATTTATTTCTTTTTTATCTACGTTTAAAGTAGTTCCGCAACGTTCAGTTTACATTGTTGAAAGACTAGGAAAGTATAGTCGTACGTTAGATGCAGGATTTCATATCCTGATTCCATTTATCGACAAAGTTTCTTATCGACAGAATTTAAAAGAACAAGCGATAGATGTTGCTTCACAAATATGTATTACCAAAGATAATATTGCTGTAGAAGTTGATGGCATTTTATACTTGCAAGTAATTGATCCGCAAAAGGCATCGTATGGTATCGATAACTATAAGTTTGCTGTTGTTCAAATTTCTCAAACTACTATGAGAAGCGTGATTGGTAAAATGGAATTGGATAAAACGTTTGAAGAGCGCGAAACAGTAAATGGAAGTATTGTTGAAGCGGTCGACAAAGCAAGTGGTCCGTGGGGAATAAAAGTTTCTCGTTATGAAGTAAAAAATATTTCGCCACCACAGAGTATCAAAGATGCAATGGAAAAGCAAATGCGTGCTGAGAGAGAAAAGCGCGCATTGATTGCAGAATCGGAAGGTGATAAGCAAGCAAAAATAAATAGGGCAGAGGGTGATAAGCAAGAAGCAATTGCTCGGTCGGAAGGTGAAAAGCAGCGACGTATCAATGAGGCATCGGGTAAGTCTTCTGAAATTGAAATGGTAGCCATTGCAACTGCAAAAGGAATCAGAGAAATTGCATTGGCAATCAATTCAGAGGGTGGACTTAATGCAGTAAACCTTCGCATTGCAGAACAGTATTTAACAGAGTTTGGTAAGCTAGCTAAGACCAACAATACGATGATTGTTCCTGCCGATCTTTCAGATATTGCCGGAGTAATCTCGAGTGTAACATCAGTAATTAGTAAATTCCCTGTAGAAACACCGAAAGCGCTGAAATAAATAGTTCTGGTCCTTTCAACTTTTGATTAAAATAAAAGTCAAAACAATGTGAACAAATCTTGGTACTTTATACTAAAGATTATCTACCAAAGTTTATTTGCACTTAATTCATAAATCACTAATTTAAAAACAACTGATCATGAGAGTTAACTTTTACATACTGCTGATTGCATTTTGTATGTCGTTTCTTAACCAAGGAATTGCACAAACTATTACTTGTAATCCTCCATCAGCTTTAACATCATCAAGCATTAGTACATCTAGTGCGGTATTAAATTGGGTTAGTAATGCTTCTGCATTAGGCTACAATGTGCATTATCGCCCGGCGGGTTTGCCCAATACTGCGTGGCAACAAATTACAACACAGCTTAATTCCGTTACTGTCGCCAATTTGCTTTGCAGCACAACTTACGAATGGCAAGTGCAATCTATTTGTTCGACCGTTGGTTCAGCTAATTCATTGAGTGCTTTTACGACAAGTCAAAATTTTACGACAGCAATTTGCACAATTCCAATTTGTGTACCACCTACTTCGTTAGTGTCGAGTGTGCTCAGTGCAAATAGTGCAATCTTGAGTTGGACTTCTGCATCTGGTTCACTGTACTATAATATTCAGTATCGTCCTTTTTCTGCAACTCCTACAAATTGGATTTCTCAAATGTCGCAAGGAACAGCGTATACATTAACAAATTTACTTTGCAATACAACTTACGAATGGCAAGTGCAATCTGTATGTGGAACAGCTGCAGGTAATGTTAGTTCATTCGCTACTAGTGTAACTTTTACAACGGCTGCATGTGTTTCAACTTGTCAGGTTCCAACAGGATTAAACAGTAATTCAATTACGTTTAATTCATCGCAAGTATCATGGGGAAGTGTGAGTGGTGGTGTTGCTTATGTAGTGCAATATCGTCCGGCTAATTTGCCTAATGCAGCTTGGATTACTCTCACGACGCAAACAAATTCTTTGTCGCTTAGTAATTTACTTTGTAATACACAGTATGAATGGCATGTACAAACTCGATGTTCTACATCGGGAGGAATAAATTCAAGTAGTACATTTTCTTTAAGTCAATTCTTTACTACTCTTTCATGTCCAACTACTACATGTCCACCACCAACAACATTAGTTTCAAGTGTTGTTAATTTGAATTCTGTAATTCTTAGTTGGGCTGCATCGGCCGGCAACATTTATTACACTGTTCAATACCGTCCAATTTCTTCTGTGCCTACAAATTGGAATTCAATGATATCACAGAACACAACTTTTACATTGGCGAATTTGATGTGTAACACTACTTATCAATGGAGAATACAATCATTTTGTAGTACTGCAGCAGGAAGTATCGGAGCTTTTTCTTCGATTATGACTTTCACAACGCCACCTTGTCTCAATAATTGTCCGTTTCCTGCAGGGCTATCAAGTGCTGCGGTAACTTTCAATTCTGCTAGCCTATCATGGACAGCTTCGAGTGGTGTAATTGCTTATATTATTCATTATCGTCCTGCTATTCCTAATGCTGGTTGGATATCCGTTACTACACAAAATATTAATGCCGTAATAGGAAATTTAATGTGCAATACTTCGTACGAATGGCAAGTAGCATCCTTATGCTCTACTTCAGGTACGATTAACTCAGCTGGTCCTTTTTCTTCGAGTCAATATTTTACCACACAAATTTGTCCAAGCATCAGTTGCTTAGTTCCTACTGGTTTGAATGCGACGAATATCGCTACTTACAGAGCACAATTAAATTGGAATGTTACCGGAGCAAGCCGTTACGAAGTCAGATATCGTCCCGCAAATTCATTGAGCTGGATGAATGCTACTTCACTTACAAATACTAGTTTAATTTCTGGTTTGTTGTCAAACACTGTTTACGAATTCCAAGTAAGATCTAATTGTTCAACAAGTGCAGTAACAAATGTTTTCAGTGCTTGGTCGCCTTCATCATTCTTTACCTCATTAATGGCAATGTCGAAAGTTTACCCAAATCCGGCCGGGCAACAATTTTTTATTCCGATTGAATCGGCAAGTAAATCTGAATTGAAGATTGAATTGTTTGATCAATATGGCAGTTCTGCATTACAGATGATCCAACAAATTAATGAAGGAGATAATCAAATCGAAGTAAACACAAATGGTCTTCAAGAAGGGTTGTATTTTATTCAAATTACAGGAAAAGATATTTTGGAAAAGCAGAAAATATATATTCGAAATTAACTATCTATTTATACTTTGCTAAAAGAGGCGTTCAAGATTATTGAGCGCCTCTTATTAGTTTATTATATTTTGATTTGAGGTAATTCTACTCAAGCTGAATAAATTTTGAAGTATTTATTTGCTGGTTATTTTGTATAGTGAGTGAATAAATTCCGCTGCTAATTTTCGGTAACTGAAAGTCTAAATTATTATTAGTGTCTATGGTTTGATCAAAAATTAAATTTCCTGTAGAATTATTCACAGATATTTTTATTTTACCTACAGATTTAGTGAAATGAATTTTTGCGTTTTCAACTGTAGGGTTTGGGTAAAGAATAAAATTAAATTGCATATTGTCAATGTTTGGAACTGACACCAACGATGAAATATTATCAAATTTAATTGCTTCCGGCACAAACCATAGTCCGGTGCTATCGCCTAGCTGTTTCCATATACATGAAATAGAATTGATAGTATCAAAACTTAATTTTGGGTATGGGCTTAGAAATTTCATTGTATCGGGGTAGTCCGTATTAAATCTGTTCCAAGTTCCGGGAAAATTAGTACTATGATGAAATAATGGCAATTGATTATTTGTAGCATCGAAATAGGTAAAAATAAAATCTGAATCGATTTGATTAAAGATTATCTCAGGAAGATACTTTGTTGTAGTTGCCGTATCAATAATTTCCATATTCCAATTGCCATTACTTTGGCCTGAAGACTGATAAAATGAAACAAGATTTGTAGTTCCGCTAACTGCATTTCGGTTGGCAATGATAACAGAAGTATAATCAAGTGATGTATTTTGATAATTCGAATTTTGCATTATTATTTTTGGAAAAAAACATTGACCGTTTGTAAATGAATCAACAGTGTCAATAATTGTGAATGGCGAAAAAATTATCGGATTATTTGTCGCTGAAAATATTACACCAATATTATTTCCTTTCATAAAAGTAATTCCATAATTTCCAGTTCCTGTTGTATTTCCAGAGCCGTAAGAAATATCTATTTGAGCAAAGTTGGAAGTGTCTGTTGCAATTGTTGATGTAGCAAAATTCAATCCTCCATCAGTCGAATAAAATAAATGAAGCGAATCGGAAGTTGTATAAGCTACTGCAACACTATATGGAGATGATGAACTTAGAGGGTTGTGGTCGTCTGAGGTAAGTTTTATGTCGTCGATAAAATAACCTAGATTATAACGATTGATTAATGTGCCATCAAAAGCATTATAACTTTCAACAATACCTACTTTACCGGGCCCAGCGTTCCCGGGACCATTTAACGTTAAGAACAAACGTAAATTAGTATTGTTACTTCCTGCTACAATCATTTTAGTAATTTGTGGATAATAAGCAGATCCTGGGGTTACTGAATAGTCTATGATTGTAGTCCATGTAACTCCGTTGTCAACCGATTTTAATACTTTATACCCGGTATTTGGCATGTCGTAATAATTGAATCCAACGAAAATCCATCCGTTGAAAGCTGTCTGTAAATACTCATCATACACTTGAACGGAAGTGGTATCAAAACAAATTTTGTCGACACCAAAATTTTGTGCATTTGCAGTATAATACGAAATCAATAAAAAGAAAAGTAAAATATTTTTCATTTTGTTAAGCTTTTAAAATTGAAAGTGCTCAATTGAATGTGTTGTAGAATATATTTTTAATTGAAAGAATTTCGAATGCTAATGAATTATTGCAATTTTTTTTGTAAATAGAGTATTATCTATTAACAATTGGATTAAATAAATTCCTGAATTTAAATTTTCGGAATTTATCTGTATGAGGTTATCCTTTAAATATCTGTCGAGAATTAATTTTCCATCGATTGAATATAAACAAACACGAGAGAAGTTTTTGTTGTTTGCAGCTTGTATGATTGTTAAATTTGGGGATGAGAATATTTGAAACAATTCCGAATCGAAATTAAGTGAAGATACATAAGAACAATTATCAAAATAGATAAAAGCAGAATCCATCGTTCTGCAACCACTTCTTTTTTGTTCTATTAGCCAAATTGGTAATGTATCCGGAACCATTGTAGTCGTAAAGTAGCCTGGATACGCCCACGAATAGTTTATTCCATCGGTACTCCAATATGTATTTGCTCCGCTTTGTGAATTATACAATGATACTGATGTTTGGCATGTATGAACATCGTTTAATACAAGTTGTTGTAGACTATCGAATGTAATTGGAATTGGTGCAACGGTATAGCTACTGCCCAATGAATCAATCACTGTAACCCCATAGTTTCCTGTTGAAGTTACATTTAGAAATGAAGTAGTATCGCCTGTAGTCCATAAATAACTTGAAGCAGTATGCATTGTTGTTAGTTGAACAGTATCGCCCGAGCAATAAATTAGTTTATTAATTTGTAAACTGTAAGGGAATCGCTCGCCATTAGGGCCTAACTTCATAAGATAATTTAAACTATCGCCATAATAATTTGTGGAAAAAAGTAGTATAACTCCACCATCAGAAGTTGCATCCATTGAAGTGAAGCCAAAATTATATGGGAATGATAACGTTTGCGACCAAATTGTATCGTCCGAATTATTAAATTTATAGATGGTTTGTCGGATAATGTTCTGGGATAAGCTGTAGTAATTTACAAACAAAAAGTAACTACTGTCGATTGCTTGAATAGGCGCAAAAATAGATGAAATATTATTTTTAAGATTAGAAATTCGTTGTTGCACTCCGTGGTTATTAAAACGTCTTATGGTTAATGTGTCTGCATGATTGTAAAATAAATTAAAACTTCCATCATCGTTGAGTAGCAATTGTGATGATTCTGGAAGATTCAGATAGGCGGTGTCTAAGACCTTCGTGCCGGCAGTGTCATAGAGTGAAACGTGGTCACGTTCTGAAATAAAGTGTGTAATTGAATCTGATTCTTCAATAAAAAAATCGTTTGCTTTTTCACCTTTCTTGTTAAAGGAATAATTAAAATTATAAAAAGCACCAAATGACTTATTTATTATTAGTTGTAAATCAGAACTTCTTCTTGCATAATCCATAAGATTCGACACGCCGAATGTTCCTATGAAAGTTACCGCCCAGAAAGTATTGCTTGCGCCATGATAAAGACCCCAATTATTTGTGCTGTTATAAACGCCATATATATCTGTATAGATACTATCAAACGCTATTCCTGACAAATCTGTTTTTAATATTTTCGGTACAGCATAGTAACCATTTACATGTGCATACGAAGCCGATTGAATAATTAACGTTGAGTCTAAAAGTAAAAGACGATCGAACCAACAATCAGAATCTTGAACGGTATAATATTTTTCCCATAATGTATTTCCTGCACTGTCGAGTTTGGCAAGCACAGCTCGTGTTGTTGCATTTACGGTGTCTATGCCACAGATGTAATAAGTATTGTTAGGCCCTTCAATAACATCATTAATACCTAAATGGTTTGAGTTCCCATAAGGACGTTCCCAAGCAATTTGTGCATTTAAAAAGAAAGGAAATAGGAATAATAAGAGTGTCAAATATTTTTTCATAGAAATAAGAATAAAAATTGGTTATCGAATATATAACATTTTCTTGAATCTCTGCTGCTTTAAATAGGAATAAAAGTAATTTTGGAAAACATTCTATTGGTCAAAAGCTGAATTATCCATTTTCGCTTGCGAGATAATTTATTTTGAAAATAATTTTGCGAAAAAAGCCCTAACCATTTGATGTGGTTAGGGCTTATTCATCCAAAATTCAACTAGTATGATATACTAAAAATTAATTCAACTCGACTCGTGAATGTGAAATTATCCAATCCTTTTTACTTCCACCAACCAGTCCCAAGGGTCTGCTGCTTTTACATTTTTAGGAAGTTCGTCTAATTCTGTTCCCCAGTCGTATTCAATTCGATCAATCGTTTCAATTTGAAATTTATCGTTGTTGAAAAATGAAATGATTTCGGGAAGTAGATAATGTTTTGTAGGCGTTCCCTCAATATTAAAAACGCCATCTTTAAAAACAGGATGAAGCTCGGGCGATAAATGGCTAATGTCTTGCTTGGGGATGTCGTTAAATTTTACTCCTTGCTTTTGATAAATTTTAATAAGCATCCAAGTAGCAAACGACATCGACTCTAATGAAGGAAGAACAAAAACAGCTGTTCCTCCAACTTTCAATGAATTCATGGCATTGCGTAACATCTGAAAATTACGAGTATTATCAGAAGAGATCGAAACGTTGCAGCACAATAAAAATTCGGCCTTAGGCAATTGCATTTTTTTTTCTGCAAGATCAGCTTGATGTAAATGAACATTCTTAAAATTAAGTTTCTCTGCCATGTCGAGTAGGTTTTGAGATACATCAACAGCTACAATTTCTTTAAACAACGGCGATAACATAGGCAACGCTTTTCCAAGACCACAACCAAAATCGATTGCTAAGTGAGTTTTGTTTGCATGGCTCTGAACCATTTTTTTTAGAACACCTTTCTTGTCGCTTTTGTAAACATCAAAAACTTCATCTTCATAAACCGGTGCTACCTTGTCCCATAAAATTTGATCGCTCATATTTGTAGATTATTAATTGGTGATTGAATATAAATTGAAACTTAGACGAACATTGCTATTGTATTGAATAATAAAATTTACGTGCCATAAATTTAAACGCAATTTATAGAAGGTGACAATTCACTGAGTGAAATATTACTTATTATTAATAAACAAGCACACTAATTTACTATTAAAAACGAATTGGAGAGATTGGAATGTATTTATTTTATTCACGCCAATTGTTTACAACTGAATTATGAAATAGAAAAATAGTTAATTATTAGGAAATTTTGAATTTAGCTAAAAAGATTGCAATAATAAAACGAATGATTTGGATGATGCTTGTTTTTTATTTGAAAGGAATGGGTACATGTGTCACGGATTGGATAGTTTAATTATACCGAACAATTAAAAGTAGTTTAGTTTTTTTTCAATAAAACATTTGAAATTGTTGAGAAAAGCTCTAGGTGGGAATTAAAATTCGAAAACTGAGAAAGTAATCAATTCTAATGTTGCCGATAGTGTAAAAAAATATTCTTGCGTTAATATTTGTATATCTTTACTGTTGACTTTGGAATTCTGCACACTGTATTTTTCTTCCAATTTTTTTATATGTAATAGATTTTTTTAAATGCTTCTATTTAGAAACATTTAAATCTCCTTTTTCCGCAGCTTTTTTCAGTTTTTTATTTGCAAAAATGGCAACTTCAACGCGGCGATTATTCTCTCTGCCATTTACTGTTGAATTATCAGCTATCGGTTGCGACTCACCATATCCATTTGTGCTTATGCGCGAACCAATAACACCATATGATTTAAAGAAAGTTGAAACTGAAGACGCACGTTCTCGGGATAGTTCCAGATTATGAGAACTAGATCCTGTATTATCTGTATGTCCTTCAATTAAAATATTTGTATCATTATATTTCTGAAGAATTTTTGATAAATCCATAAGATTGGATTTGCTTGTTTCTGAAAGGCTATATGAATCTACAGCGAAAAGAATTCCTGAATCGAAAGTGATTTTTATCCCTTCTCCAACTCTTTCAACTTTTGCATTCTTTAAATCACGTTGAATTTCCTCGGCTTGCTTATCCATATAATTTCCAATTATAGCACCTGTTGCACCGCCTACAGCAGCACCAATCAAGGCGCCAACAATAGTGTGATTACTCTGACTTCCTACAACTGCTCCAATACCTGCTCCTGCACCGGCACCAATGGCCCCTCCTCGCTGAGCACGATTCCAATTACAAGATGTAAAAACTAATATTACATTAAGTAGTATTAGCGTAGTTACTATTATGAAATTATTTTTTTTCATGTAAATTGTCTTTGAGTTTGAAAATATGGGATTGCCTTGCAACACATTTTAGTAATTAATTCACAATTAAATTTCAAATAACTTCAATTTAATTGAAGTTATTTGAAATTGCTCTAAGATTATTCTTAAAACATAATTGATAAGCCGATATATCCTGAATTAGATTTTAGATGCGTTTTTTCAACGATGTAATATGAATCGTTAGTAAAAGTTTGACTGTTGTCGGAGATGTCGACAAGGCCAATTACTCCACGATAACCTAAGCCCAAGCGAATGGTACGTGATGGGTTGATTCCGAAGTCAAGTCCTCCACCATAAGCAAAGCCGAAGTCGCTTTTCTTTATTGAGAGACTAGCATTTGATGAATATGTTCCGTTGTTACCCGATGTATTAATACTACTTCCTACACTAATTCCAATTTGTGGACCAGCTACCAAATTAAAATTTATAATTCTGGATTTTCCGGTATTGACTGAAAACAAAATTGGAATGTTAACGTATTTCAAATTAACTTGATGTTCCACATCCATATCTTTATATTTCTGGCTAAAAGAATTGTAAATTATTTCGCCTTGTATTCCAAAATTATCAGTAAAGTTAAATCCGAGAAACGCACCAACTCCATGTCCCAAAGTTGCTGTACCTGAAACAGTACCCCCTGAAGAAGTTTTCATATTGAATGATGATACATTAGGCATATATCGAATACCAAATTCCACTTTTTTTTGTGCTTCAGCATGCTTTGTAGTCATTAAAACTATGGCACAAAGAGCTATGCCAGTAAGCATATATTTTTTTAATTTTTTCATTCTATTTTTGTTTTAAATTATAATGCAAGTATCTCCTTTTATGGTGGAGTTGTCCTTACATAATTTTAGCGATAAGTTACATCATTCACATAGCATGCTGTTTCTGACCTCTAATCCTTTATTTTTGTTTGTAGAAGTTTAAACTATACCTGATCATCAGTGTTAAAACAGCTTATTAAAATAATAAACACATACAATCCTCTAGATAGATATATCCGGTTAAGGACTTATGATTTCACATTTATTTAATAATCTTCTTGGTAAATATGTTTTCTCCTAAAATTACCTCTATTAAGTAAACCCCAGTCGGCAACATTTCCGTTTTAATATTCATTGAAAAAATTTCACTGTCTTTTTGAAATCCTTTTTGAAATTGCAACTTTCCTGTGTAATCAAAAATTATAATATTCCCGACGCCAAACTGACGATCATTTATTTCAACTATCAATTCGTCGCTAGATGGGTGGTACAAGACTTCAGTCGTTTCTGAACTAAGTTCATCATTAATATTAGTAGGAACATTGCAATAATCAAAAGCATTTCCATTGTATGAATAAATATTAAGCGATCTATAATATACAGTGTCGTTGAGTAGATGAGTAGGGAATAATGGATAAGGAGTTGTGCTTATTGTATCCATGCTCCAGCCAATGTTTGTATTTGGAATGTAACATGCTGTACTATCATCAAGATTTATTTCTGCTGTTAAAGGTTGGTTATGAAACGAAACATGCGAAGGGAAGTCTTCCATAAAAGTGTAAACCCTATCGCTTTTTTGAATTATCCTTTTAATCATATTGCTCCGTTGATTTGATGGCGATAAGAAACCAAAAATACGAGCGTTTATCAATTGTCCGGATTGATCAATTTTAAGAAGAATCGATTGATAATAGTTGCTTGCAAATCCAATAATAAAATTGCTATCGCTTAACTGAAAAAGGTCGAGGTAAATGTTGTTCCTCAATAGATCGGTAAAGCTATAATCTACACTAGAAGATGATTTGTAAGAAAAGGTAATTGTTCCGGAAGTGTCTGTGCGGAATAGAAACAAACTTTTATAGCCCGATGAATCGCTAAAGCCGGCGAATGCATATCCTCCATCGAAAGTAGAAATAGCTTTTAGAATTGTCCGATTATAAATATTATTTGCCCAGATAGGATTGCATAACGAGTCGGATTTGACAAATATATTATTTCCTGCGTTTATAAAACCGTTTGATGATGTAGCCACAAGTGTTTGTGTCGGATAATTATTTCGTCTGTGCCAAATTATATTTCCATTGCCATCAGTTTTTAGGCTGCCGTTGAAAGATAAATTTCCATCCGTTGTTTTTACTACGCTGTTGACTTTTCCATCGCCGATGCCATTATAAATACATTTATACCATTCAATATTTAAGGCAGAGTCGGTTTTTACCATAGCCATATCGAAAGTTGAGGAATAGTAACCATAAAAACCGCCGGAAAATAGATAGCCTCCATCATCGCTGGCAGTTATTTGAGTAAGATCAAGAGTAAGCCCGCCCCAAAGTGAATCTTTTAACTCATAAATGATAGGAGATGAAAGAGAAGAATCGAGAAAAGTAAAGGCGGTGTAATAACTACTACCATAATCGACGGTGGAAGTTATAATATAACCATGGTTTCGAGAAAGAATGATATTTTGATTTCCATTATTTGATGAAGGAGTAGAATAATATTTTGTTTTTAATTGAGCGGATGCTGTGCTGTCAAACAAAATTAAAGAGAGAAATATAAGTAAGTATTTATTCATATTCAGTAAGCCTAAGACTGTAAAAAACAATATTAGCGTGAAATGAGATTTGTAAAATCATTTAACAGTTATTTTTTTAACAATCGCTAATTAGTATGGTATTTACAAATATATCAATATTCTTTAATTTTCAAAATCATATTTATGCAAACGGAATAGAAATGATACTAGAAGTAAATTATTGCCAAGTATTTATTGTTTGCCAACTTTTAGGTTGTTTGCGATGTAAAATATGCTAATAACAGTTTAATATTGCCCTGATTTATTCAGGTTTGGCGAGGAATTTTGGTGTTAAAATATTTTTGCAAATCTTAAAACTTAAATTGTTTCTGTGAAGCTTGTTTCACTTTGATTTTTTCCGGGTCTCTTGTATTTACTCTTTCATGATCAGAATAAGAAAACATTAATGTGAATAGATAGATTTAAATGCAAAAAGTATCGCAACTAATGTTAACTTTATGCCAGACTACGACTTTAGAAATATTTCAAGAAAAGAGGATCATTCATGGAAATTTTTTCATAGAAATAGAGTTTCGTTTTTCATTAAAATCAGATAAAACAAATTTTTCTGTTTTTCTTTAATTGTTAATCAATATGAATACAAAATCCCAGACGTTAGATCAATTGTCAATTGATACTGTAAGAATATTAGCTGTTGATGCAGTCCAAAAAGCTAATTCAGGTCATCCCGGAATGCCAATGGGCGCTGCGCCAATGGGACACGTACTTTGGGTAGATGCAATGAATTACAATCCCAAAAATCCCGAATGGGCAAATCGCGATCGGTTTATCTTGTCGGCAGGCCATGGATGTATGTTGCAGTACAGTCTGCTTTATCTTACAGGATACGATCTTACATTAGACGACTTAAAAAATTTTCGACAATTACATAGTAAAACAGCTGGTCATCCTGAATATGGATTGTGTCCTGGTATTGAAGTAACAACCGGTCCATTAGGACAAGGATTTGCCAACGGTATTGGATTTGCGATTG
>JAYTOX010000009.1:0-27302 GCA_043747595.1 Bacteroidota bacterium
TACTGTCGATTGCTTCAACTTCGATAAATGTTCCTAAACTGTCCACGATGTCGAAATGAAACTTTACGTTGTCAATGAAATATATTTTACGTTTTTTGTCTACAGTTATTTTTACACCTAGTTGTTGTGTTAATATGTTTTTTAACGCAACATTAGGTTCGTGTTGATACAATATAATGTCTGATTGTTTCGAGTCATTTATGTTTTCTCTGTCGTAGTTAATTAAGGAGTTTTCGATATTACCTTCTCTTAATTTTAGTCGACCCTTTGTAACATTAAAGTATGTGTCTATTTGGTGGTCTGTACCTTTAAAAATCGGATTTAGTTTTAATAATTTATTTTCATATTCTTCTATGTTGTCAACTTTGGCTTTGAATTCGAAGTTCTTGATATTCATTTTGTCAGAATTAGGTCTATTTATTTAATGTCGATGTATTTTTCTAAAATTGGCTATAACGATATACACACACAACCCATTGCATGAACACCCCCAATTTACTTGACTTGATGCTCAACTTACACTCACGTTCCGACTCAATACCACTTCTGATCTTAACGTAGTTTTTTATCCCTGTAAATTGTTCACGATTTTTTTTCAATGGATTTCAATTTCAAAATTTTTAACTACTACTCCTCGTTCACGATTTCCTTCACTCTTCTTTATCTCTCAAATCGGATTTACAATACTACTAAATTTATCGCAATTTATTAAATGGATTGTTAACGGTTATTTCATTTTTGAAAATGATTTTTCATTCGGAAAATATTTGACTTTTAAGTGAGTAATAAGTATTAATTAAATTTTTAGTATATAGTAAGTAGTGATTGGTAAGTATATTTATTAATGATTGCTAAGTAAAAAAATGACCCTTGACCTAAGTTTTAAAACTTCTTACTTCCCACCTACCTCACCAACGTCACATGCCCAATAAGTCTGTGCAACTTGCCTTTGTAATCGTGAACATTCAAAATGTATTCGTACACATCGTTCTGACACATTCTATCATTTGAATAATAACTGCCATCCCAATGTTGCGCCTTATCGTTCGAATGAAAAATTTCTTTTCCCCAACGATCTATAATCCACATTTCGTAATCTACAAAACCAACGCCCTCTCCATAAAATGTATCGTTTACTCCATTGCCATTCGGTGTAAATGAATTGGGAATAAAAATTGTAAACTCGGGCTCTATCCGCACTAAACCATACGTCGTATCTATACATCCTCCTGCACTCGTTACAATCAATTGCACTCTATACGTTCCCGTGTCTGTATACGAATGTATCGGCTGCAACAAATCGGATATGGTTTGCCCATCGCCAAAATCCCACTGCCATGTTATCGCATTCGCACTGTTATCGGTAAATGTTATCTCCGGATAAAATACCGAAACCTGATCGGAACTCTGGAAAAAATCTGCTACCGGATATGCATAAACTGTTACGGCATTATTTACTGTTCTCGTATCGGCACAGCCTTCCGGTGTTACTATGGTTAAACTAATATTATACGATCCGGGTATCGTATATGTATGCACCGGATTTGTATCGTTCGACAATGTGTTGTCTTGCAAATCCCAATAGAAAATAGATCCGTTTTCTACCGGAAAGAAATTTTGAAAATTTACTGTCACTGGTGTACACCCTGCTATAACATGCGGCGTAAAATCTACATCGGGTAATGGATAAACAATAATATCTACAGCTTGTGTTACAGCAGGCGAACATCCATCACTCAACGTCACGGTAAATGTTGAATCGTTTGTTGGCGCTACTGTCGGATGATCACCTATAATATTTCCTTCGTTCCATGAATATAGATACGGCCCTCCGTTTCCTCCACTGCCTGCTGCTTGTATATCTGCTGTTGCACCTTCACAAATTGGAAGATGTCCAATTGCGCTTACTGCTAACGGCGGATAAACATTTACATCGACTGTAGCAGGATCGGTTACGCAATTATTTGCATCGATAACATTCACAGTATATGTTGTTGAAACAACCGGTGCAACATGAATACTATTTCCGGTGTCTGCTGTATTCCATAAAAGTTGATAAGGTGGAACGCCTCCGTTTACTTGCGCTACTAAGTCCATCGACTGACCAATACAAATTGTTGGAACAGTTGCGAGATTTAATGCGAGTGGTGTTGATTGATCAACAATTGTTCTTGATGTTGTTGTACATCCGTTTACATCTGATACTGTTACTGTAAATGCTCCAGCTCCCAAATGAATCGCATCTGAATTTGTTCCTCCGTAGGGCGTCCATGAATAATTGTATGCCGGCGTTCCTCCAACTGCAACGACTGATGCACTTCCGGTATTTCCTCCGTTGCATGATACCGGTAACGACATCGAATTCGCTGTAAGTAAATCGGGCTGATCAACAAATACTGAATCGTAAGTGATACATCCATTTATATCAATCACTGAAACTTTATAATAACCAGACGAAAGATTTACTGCTACGTTTGCATTTCCTCCTACTGGTGTCCAGTGGTAAGTATAATTTCCTGAACCTCCCACTGCTTGCACATTCGCCGATCCATTGGCTGAGCCGAAACATGTAAGTGGTATTGTATTCATCACCAAATTTATTCCTGTTGGTTCATTCACTAGTGCATTTGCTGTATGCGTGCATCCGTGATTATCGGTAATGGTTACTGTATAGGTGTTGGCTGATAGAGTAGAGGCTGTTGATGCATTTCCTCCTGCCGGTGACCAGCTGTAGGTATAAGGACTCACTCCGCCATTTACTACGACTGATGCTGTTCCATCAGCATATCCGTTACAACTTGCAGGTGTGGTACTAGTTCCTGCTATGATAGCTGACGGTTGAGAAATTGTTATTGTATCTATGGTTACGCATCCATTCGCATCAAATACTTGAACTGAATAATGTGCCGCCGGCAATGTTGTTTCAACTTGATTGATAAAATTTCCTGGCTGCCAGTTAAATGTAAATGGTCCGTTTCCACTAATCACATTCACACTTGCCGATCCATTATTTTCTCCAAAACAATTTACGTTTCCTGTGGGTGTTGCATTAATTACCGGTCCACCTAAACTTGCAACGTTTGCTGTTGCAGTGGAAGTACAACCATTGTTGTCGGTAATTTTTATTGTGTAAACTCCTGCAATTAAATTTGGAGCATTCACTGTATTAATATTTCCGGGTGTCCATAAATATGCATAGCCCGGCGTGCCTCCAATTACATTTACTGCGGCTGTTCCATCGGCTGCATTGCAATTGGCAGGTGTAGTACCAGCTACTACTACTAGCGCTGTTGGTTGATTTACGATTACAGAATTAGTAGAGGTACAACCGTTGGCATCGGTAACTGTAACAATATAATTTCCTTGCGAAAGATTATTTGCTATTGAATTATTTCCTCCTGAAGGTGCCCACGAATAATTATAGCCCGGTATTCCTCCCGATGCATTTACTGTCGCACTTCCATTGTTGCCACCATTACACAAAGGTTGTGTTGCATTCATCGGAAGACTAAGAACTGTTGGTTGAGGAATATTTATGCTTGATGTTTGCGTACATCCGTTTGCATCGGTAACAGTTACTGAATAATTTCCTGCACTTAAATTTGTTGCTACTGAATCATTACCTCCGGAAGGATTCCACAAATACGTGTAACCGTTCATTCCTCCATTCGCAATTACACTTGCTCTTCCGTCGGCCGATCCGTTACATAATGTTGCTGTTGAATCGGTCGTAAGTTGAATCGCATTCGGTTGTCCTACTACCACACTGTCGGTTTGAACGCAGCCGCGTCCGTCTGTTACTGTTACAAAATGTTTTCCTGCTAGTAGTCCATTCGCTGTTGATGTATTTGCTCCTGATGGTAACCACGAATAAGTATATGCTCCAATTGTGTTAGACCCTTGCGCCGTTGCAGAACCATTTGCAGAACCAAAGCATAATGTATTTATAGAGCTGACTGTTATTGTTGGTAGAGGATTAATATCTACTTGCACTTGATCGGTTGCTGTACATCCATTGATATCTGTTACTACTACTGTGTAATTGGAAAGTGTATTTGGTGTAACTGTAATCTGCGCTGTTGTATCGTTTGTTGGCGTCCATAAAAAACGAACACCGCCACTCGCATTCAATGTTGCATTGGCTCCAATACATATTGCCTGATCTATTCCGGCATTTGCAATTGGTAATGCATTTATGTTCACTCTTACTTGATCGCTAGCCGCACAACCATTTGCATCGATTACATCAACAGTATAATTCGTGGATAGGAGAGGAGTCACGATTAATTGCGATCCTGTTTGTCCTCCGGGATTCCATGTATAAGAAATTCCTCCTGTTGCATTTAATGTTGCATTAGCTCCGGAACAAATTGCTTGATCAATTCCTGCGTCGGCAAGCGGTAGTTGATTAACGATTACATTTACTGAATCGCTCGATGTACATCCGTTATTATCTGTTATTGTTACGTGATAAAGTGTGCTAGCATTCGGATTTACATTTATGCCGGCTGTAGTTTGATTTCCTGCATCCCATAAATAAGTTGCTCCACCACTAGCTAATAAATTTGTGTTTGCTCCTATGCAAATACTTTGATCGGGTCCTGCATTTGCAACTGGTGGCTGGTTGATTACGACTGTTACTTGATCGGCCGATTGACAACCATTGATATCGGTAACTGTAAGTGTGTAATTGGAATTACCTACCGGCGTTACTGTAATTTGTTGAGCGTTGATGTTACCCGGATTCCATGTGTAGTTTCCTCCACCATTTCCTGTTAATGTTACGCTTCCTCCTGCACATACACTTTGATCAACTCCTGCATCTGCAATTGCTGCTGAATTCACAACCACATCTACTGTATCGGTCAAAGTACAACCGGTTGCATTTGTAACGGTAACAATGTAACTCGTATTAACTGCCGGTGTTACGTTGATGTTAGCTCCCGATAAATTTCCGGGTTGCCAATTATAACTTGTTCCTCCGCTTGCACTCAGACTCACAGGTGTTCCTCCGCAAACTGATTGATCGGGTCCTGCATTTGCTATTGGTGGTGAAGAAACAATTACTTGTACTTGATCTGTTGCTGTGCATCCTCCTGCGGCAGAAACTGTAACGGTGTAATTAGTTGTTGTATTTGGTCGAACAACTATTTGTGCATTTTGCCCACCTCCACCACCAAATCCTGACCACTGATAATTTCCGCCACCTGTTGCTGTAAGTATTGCTGAATCTCCTTGACAAATAGTTTGATCTATTCCTGCATTTGCTGTTGGAACAGGATTTACTGTTACTGTTGCACTGTCGTACGATTGACAACCATAACGATCTGTAACATAACCGGCGTAACTTGTAGTTACTGTTGGCCCAACTGTTATTTGTTGTGTTGTTAAACCCTGGTATGTCCACCAATAGGTATATGGTCCGCTTCCGCCACCACCGAAAACATTCGCAGTGAGTGTAGCAGTAGCGCCAAGACAAATAGATCTGCTCTGAACGGTTACTTGTGGTGGTCTTCTAACCACAACACTTGCTGCATCTGAAGCTGTACATCCAAATGCACTCGTAACTGTAACTACATACGTTTGCGATTGAGTTGGACTTACATTAATTGTTGCTGTTGAATATGCTCCCGGATTCCACAAATAAGTTCCGCCACCTGTTGCTGCTAGATAAGCCAGATTACCTGAACAGATAGTGTCATTGATTCCTGCATTTGCTGTTGGCAACGGATAAACAGTTACTGTATGTATAATCGAATCTTTGCAACCATCAACATTTGTAACGACTAAGTTGATATTATAATTTGTTGCTGTTGTATAAACGTGTGCCGGACTAGGAACTGTAGAAGTAGAGCCATCGCCAAAATCCCATAACCAACTTGCAATGGCTGTAGGAGATGTTGAATGGTCGGTAAAATTTATTTGTGTTCCTGAACAGCCATTGTTCAATGTGTAAATAGCACTAGGTCGATTTAATGAGAGATGCAGTAATTGTGTAATGGTATCGATGCAACCTCCGGCCGATGTTACAATTAATTGAACATTGTAATTTCCCGCTGCTGCAAATGTATGAGGAGGATTTTGCAATGCACTGCTAATTCCATCACCAAAATTCCATGCATAACTTGCTATTGTTCCTCCTGCAATGGATGACTGATCGGTAAATTGAACATTCAATCCGCTGCAATTAAAATTTGAACTAAAGGCGGCAGAAGGTGTAGCAGTGCCCGGAGCTACATTCGCTGTATCGCTATCAACGCATCTTCCATCAGAAACGGTAACAACAAAAGTTCCCGGCCCGGTAGTAATCGATTGTGTTGATGCTCCTGTGTTCCATTGATACGTATAAACTCCTGTTCCTCCTGAAGCGCTTGCAGTAAGTGGGGTAGTGGTATTACAACCAACAGTAAGATCGGGTCCTGCATTGGCATTTACTCCTGCTACTGTTATGCAATAAGCATAAGTTTGATTTCCGACGTACGGACAATTATCGTCTCTCACTGTTACTGTAAAACAATATGGATTCGGATTTACTTGTGCATCGCTTGGTGTCCAACAAAATGTTGCATTCTCTCTATTGCCTGGCAGTGTAGTGAAAGTTGCATTGGCAAGTGAGTTGTCCCATGTTACAAATGTATTCTGAGCACCATCGGGATCGGAAGAATAAATACTGAAACATGTTTGCACTCCTGCACAAATGGTTTGCGAAAAACTATTGGTTCCGTTAATTCCTGTTAGCGCAGGAATAATATTACTGCAATTGATCACTGTAACTTGGATATCTCGTTCTACACTTCCTATCAATACTCCATTTCGAAACTCTTGAACGAGCACTGCCATTACTGTTACTTCAAGTGCTGTAGGTGTCATACAAATATCGCCGGTCTGCGAATTGAATGTCAATGCCGGTGAAGTTGAGAGTGGATTTGTGGGCGACCAAGGATTCAAATAAGTTACCGGCGTACTTGCATCGTTATATGGAGTAATCAGCGAGTAAGCTAGTGAATCGCCATCTTGGTCGTATGCACCGTGGTTATAACAGAATTGTTGCCCAAGACAAACAAATGGTACCGGCTTGTTCGAAAATATTGGCGAGTTATTGCAGGGTGTGATTGTATTATTCAATGTCGCATAAATGTACATCAATGTTCCTCCCGGATTATTGATGTTTGTAATCGCAGCGTTTCTACAACATAAGTTGTAACTGAATTGCCAATCGGCACAAGGGCCCGCTAGTGTAATTATACCGCGATAAATATATTCTTGTATTCCGGTAAATGTTCCGCCGTTACATGTTGTTGTATTGGCAGGGCACACCGGACTTATCTCCTGACCTGTTCCCGCTATCTGATAAATTAATACTGAGTCGGCCGGATAGCACGACGATTGAAAAACAATGTATGCTCCGGTGTCTGCATCAATACCAACACAATCTCTATAAAAAGATAAAGTAATCTCATACTGATTTCCCCCTAAGCAATGATAGGTTAAGTCAGATCCCATTGAATGACTAGCTTTGGCAGAGAAGGAAGAGATTGTCAGAATTAAACTTATGATAATCACATAAGAGTTTTTCCGAATTTTGTTCAAGTAATCAGTATTCATTTATATCAATTCGTGCTTTGAATAATTGTAGCAAGAGCACTTTTATTTTAGGTCAAGTAAAGAAGTTGAAAAGCAAAAAAACAAACGGATTTGAAACTGTAATCTCAAATTGATTTTTTGTGGAAAGTTTGTTTTGAATACGAGCTAACGATATTTCGTATTTATTTGAATATCAGTGTTT
Organism: Bacteroidota bacterium; assembly: GCA_043747595.1. Taxonomy (GTDB): domain Bacteria; phylum Bacteroidota; class Bacteroidia; order AKYH767-A; family 2013-40CM-41-45; genus JADKIH01. The sequence goes on from JAYTOX010000009.1 coordinate 7,787, forward strand.
ATTTGATGATGGCAAAACTAAACCGATTTCAGACAAATAAAAAATAATTGGGGTGGATTCAGCTATTTCTAATGCCTAATTTTTTGAAAAAAAGAAAGTTTTATAAAGGTATATTCTCATTCAGCAACTAATTCATTTTAAACACCCAAAATGAGTGTTTTTTTCTCCTCTAAAATAGAATCAACATAGCTCTTTTATTTCAAACGAATTTGAGTTTTATTTCAAGCTTTGTTGCAAAATGAAAGACAGCTTAATGAAAACACATCACGAAAAAAGATGCTGAAAAACTTCTTCAACTTTCGAAACTGCAATAATCTTAATCCCTTTGTGTTTACTTCTGTCGAGCCCTTTCAAATTGTATTTACTAATTAATATTTCTTCAAAACCCATTTTTTCCGACTCGCTTATTCGCTGTTCTATTCTTGTAACCGGACGAATTTCTCCACTCAATCCAACTTCGGCTGAGAACGTAATTCTTGGTGAGATTGCAATGTCTTCACTCGATGAAAGTATCGCACAAATTACGGCTAAGTCAATTGCCGGATCTTCTACTTTAATACCTCCGGCTATATTTAAGAATACATCTTTCGCTCCTAATTTAAAACCGCATCGTTTTTCTAATACTGCAAGTAACATACTCAGTCGTCGTAAATCAAATCCGGTCGACGATCGTTGTGGTGTTCCGTAAACTGCTGTGCTTACCAACGCTTGTGTTTCAATTAACAACGGACGCACGCCTTCCATCGTCGCAGCTATTGCTACTCCCGATAAACTTTCTTCTCGTTGTGCTATCAGTACTTCCGACGGATTTGAAACTTCTCTCAACCCCACACCTTGCATTTCATAAATTCCAAGCTCTGCTGTCGAACCAAATCTGTTTTTTATTGCTCGTAAAATTCTATAGACATGGTGTCGATCGCCTTCAAATTGTAAAACAGTATCGACCATGTGTTCTAATATTTTTGGCCCTGCAATTGTCCCATCTTTCGTAATGTGTCCTATTAAAAAAACAGGTACCGAACTTTCTTTTGCATAGCGTAATAGTTCTCCTGCACATTCTCTAATCTGTGAAACACTTCCCGGCGACGATTCTATCTTGCTACTAAAAACTGTTTGGATAGAATCCACAATAATCATTTGTGGTTGCATCACAGATATCTGTTTGAAAATATTGTCGAGCGATGTTTCTGTTAATATATAAAATCCTTCACTCGACATTTTCAAACGATCGGCTCTCATCTTAATCTGTTGTTCGCTTTCCTCGCCACTGATATATAAAACAGATTGCTTTTTTAATGATAACGCTAGTTGTAAAAGTAAAGTCGATTTTCCGATTCCGGGTTCTCCGCCCATTAAAATTAATGATCCGGGAACCATTCCTCCTCCCAAAACTCTATGCATTTCTTGGTCGGGTAAAGCAATACGATGTTCGTCTTTTAGTGCAACTTCAGATAGTAAATGTGCCTGTGCTGCAGTTTTTTTTGAGCCATCGTTTTGTTTCCAAACCGGTTTCTCATCGGCTCGTTGAACTACTTCTTCAACAAATGTATTCCACTCATTGCACGATGGACATTTGCCTGTCCACTTAGGTGTTTGCGCTCCACAATTCTGACAAAAAAATGTTGTTTTTACTTTAGACACAGCTCGATTTTTCTAGCTGTGAAATTAAAAGAAAAAAGCCAACAACTCATGGAGTTATTGGCTTTTTATATTTTATTAAGTTTTTTTATTTCTTCTTCTGAAATTCTAATTCATATAAACCGGTGGTTCCGTCTTTGTCGGTAGCTATCACTAAAAAGTCGTTGTCTAATCGAACGAGATCCCAATTTCCATTATAATCTGGCTGACCAGAAATAACAGCAAAATGTTCAAGTTTAATTTTTACGCTCGTAAGTGAAGTGTTTACACTAAAATCGCCAACATAACTGATTGTACTTTCAGTGCGACTTAATTTATCGTCAGTAAACGCCCAATTTTGTGCAGGATTAGTTCTCGGAATGGGAATCAAATCCCATGAACCTTTTAATTGTTTTTTAATTCCTGCTTCCGACTTTAAATATTCATCTTTTCCACAAGAGAAAAGTGAAATAAAACCTAGTAACATAATTAAATTGAAGAAGGGTCGAAGTGTCTTCATCTTTATCTGTTTAATGTAAATATAAAATTAATATTCATCCATTTACGATTTAGCTCCGGATTTTATTCGCTCCTCTATTAATGAGGTGGAATAGCCGGGTAAGAATTCAATGGTTTGAACCAAGCCGTTGTAGGATTTAACGATGTCGGCACCTACGATGTTGCTTAAATTATAGTCAGAACCTTTCACTAGCACATCTGGTCGTACTAACTTAATCAACTCATATGGGGTTTCTTCGTCAAAAAGAATGATTCCATCCGTAAAATGAAGAGAACTCAAGAGCATCGACCGCGATTTTTCATCGTTGATAGGTCGGTTTGGACCTTTTAATCGCCTTGTAGATGCGTCAGAATTGACACCAATGACCAAAATATTACCGAAATCTGCTGCCTTAGAAAGATAGTCGACGTGCCCTAAATGAAGAATATCGAAGCAGCCATTGGTGAAAACAATTTTCTTATCCAGAAATCGCCATACCGCCAGATGATGTTCTAGCTCCTCTTTACTCATTATTTTTTTCCTGATAATATCAAGATGCGTCAACTTTTCCATTTCTTTTTTTCAAAAATAAATACAAAAATGATAATCCACCAAAAACTAAAACTACTAAAATTTGTGATGTATGCATTAATGTTGCAAATGCTATTCCGTGCTGGTAAGTTATTCCGTACAACATCAAACCATTTGAAACTAATAAATGATAGGCTCCTATTCCCCCTTGAACGGGTGCACTCATGCCCATTCCTCCAACTACCAATACAAATAATCCGGCATGCCACGTAAGTTGTGAGGTGGCAGGCAATGCAGAGAAACATAAATAGGTCATCAGAAAATACATAACCCAAATTAACACAGAGTGAAAAACAAACAAATAAGGTTTTTTCATTTTTCGTACTGCTACAAATCCATCTCGTATTCCTCGTATAATGAGTGCTATTTTATCATTCATGGCAACACTTCTCTTTCTTCTAAATAGAAAATAAAAGGCTGCCAAGATTATTGCTATTACAATGCCAATCGTGAGCGGTGAGTTTATTATCGAATGAAATTTTTCTTGAAGTGGAATGAAAATATTTTGCGAAAGAAAATCGCCCAACAAACTGTATTCGGAAATAGCCACCAACACCATACAAATCAACAATGAAATAACATCTATGATCCGTTCAAAAATTACTGTACCTAAAAGTTTCTCGAATGGAATTTTTTCTGTTTGATTAAGTGTTCCACATCTTGTTACTTCACCTAATCGTGGTACTGCTAAATTTGCTAAGTAGCCAATCATCAACGCGGCACTCGTATTGTCTAACTTGGGTTTGTATCCGAGAGGTTCAATCAATAAATTCCAACGAATGGCTCTACTAACGAATGCAATTAAACTTGTAAGAATAGAAAGTGAGAGCCAAAACAAATTTGCATTTTTAATTTCACCTATTGTGCTTTTTAGATCAACGCGTCTGAATGCAAACCATAATAACGCCCCGCCAATTCCAAGCAAAAGGATATATTTAAGTATAGCTTTTATGTTTGATTTCAAGTGAATGAATTATTTTGGATCTGATAAATTAATTTCTTCGAATAAAGGCGCATCTATTATTTCACTTATTTTATTTAGTTCTACCGTTACGAAATTTTTCTCGCCAGGTTTTATTAATGGAAGAAACTTAACTCCAAATTCTACTTCTTCGCCTCTATAAGATGATCGGGCATGAACCGTTTGTGCAAATGTTTCTTCATAAGCTCTTATCAAGCAAAGAAACTCCACTTGCTTCGTTTTAAAATCTTCTGCTGTCCAGCCATAAATAGGGCTCTCTTCGTCTATTGGATGAACAATTGTCCATGACATTGTAAGTAAAGTAACGTGTGTAATTTCTAATTTCAGTGTCGAAAATTTTCTTACTTCACTTCCTGTTTCTATCGATACATACGAAAACACAATTGTAGCTTCCGGGTCGAGCAATTCACTTTTATTTTTATTTGCGATTCGAACCATCAAGGCAGTGAAGCCTTTGTAAGGAGCAACAATTGCATTTTTACTGAAGAGTATTCGTGCCACAGGTCTTGAAAATCGTCCATACAACAATCCTGTAGCCAATGCAAAACCAAGTAGCCCGGCCATCGATTCAAAGGCTGCTAATGCACTATTGAATGTACTCGTTGGGTTCAATCGCCCATATCCGACAGTGGTAAGCGACTGCGCGCTGAAGAAAAAGATCTCGTTAAATTTTTCTCTCGTATTTGTATAAATCATTCCGCCAATGTGGTCGGGATCTACCGTAAAATAAATTCCGGCAAAAATAAAATTTACACTTATGTAAAAAAGTAAAAGAAGCGCTATGAATTTGAGCCAAGGCATCGTGATCAACTCATGATAGAAATTAGTCGACTCATAAAACGCAAGTCCGGTACGCTTCACATTGCTGCTGCCGTCTTTATTCATAAGGCGCTGGTTAGATTCAACTACTTTGTTGCCAAATCCCAGCTCTTTAAATTCGTCTTGCTTAAATATTCGTCTGTGTTTACTCATACTACTGAAGTGCTAAGTTAATCTTTGATTTCTGTAACACCACCGCTAATTATAAATTTCATCATATCTGTTCCGGATGCGTTTATCGGACTAATATTTTCACGAGGAAGAATGATGAGCTCGCCTGCGAAGGAATAGGAGAATGGTAGATAAACAGCAACTAAATTTTTTTGCAGCCCAATTTCTGAAAGGTCTTCTTGTGTAATAAAACCAATTCGATTAATCTCCGATTCTTTTTCTAAGCGAACAAGTACCGGTGTGTTGAATCTTTTTTTCTCTCCAACAAATGCTTCTACAAGATCTTTAACAGACGAATAAATAAGTTTTACCAGTGGAGTTTTGTTTACAGCTTTCTCTGCATAAGAGAAAAAAGGATTTCGAATGTAATTAGCACCTAAATAACCTACAAAGGCTATGGAAATAAAAATGGTAAGCAGCCCAAGTCCCGGTATTTCCAACTGACTTATTCCGGGTATTTTTAATGGGATTTGAAAGGGTAATAAACTGTCGATCCAAAAAATTGTTTTTAGTAAAACGTATAACGTAACAACAATTGGAACAACAAAGAGAAGACCTTGTAAAAAGTAATTCAGTAATTTTTTCATTTTGCTATAATTGGTGTGTAAATATCGGAAAAGTAATCTTCATTACTAACGCCACGAACAATAGTAACTAACGAACTTTGTTCAATAACTTGGTTAAAAGGGTTTATTTTACCCTGCCATATTTGAATAGCTCAACAATCGCGTATTTGTTTTTTTGATAGATGGTCGTAACAGGTCAAAATCTTCGGGGGAAATCGTATTTCTTATCTACTATTCCATCAGCTTTTTTAACTTTGAACAATGAACATAGAACTCCTTCGGCAGTATTGTTTAGATAAAAGTGAAGTACAAGAGGGCTTTCCCTTTGGTGAAACTGTACTTGTCTTTAAAGCCAGAGGCAAAATGTTTCTCTTGCTACCGCTCAACACCGAATCGCTCCAATTTAATGTAAAATGCGATCCTGAAAAAGCAATAGAACTGAGAAGTATTTATCCTTCAGTTCGGCCTGGCTTTCATATGAATAAAGTACATTGGAATACCATTGTGCTAGATGGATCGGTAGAGGATGAGTTGGTCTTCGAATGGATAGATCATTCGTATGATTTAATTGTGGAGTCTGTAGTTAAGAGTAAAACTAAACCGAAGGCAAACACTAAACCGAAGATTAAACCAAAGTCAAAAACAAAAAGTAAAACAGAACCTAAGCCCAAAAAAGAATCTAAGATGAAATCAAAAAGTAAGTTGATGTAAAAGTAGAGTCAAATAATAAATAGTAGCAAACTCACATTAAAAAACAGTTTTAAATTAAACACAAATCAAGAATATGAAATTAATCTTCTCTTTCGTTTTTTTTATCTTTTCAACTGCATCATTTTCTCAAATCTATAGCGGACCGGAAAGCGTTGAATTCGATGCTGGCGGTAATCGATGGCTTGTTGCGAATACATCCAGTCATCAGATCCTTGCAAGAGATTCTGTCGGAACACTTACTGTTTTCGCTACAGGAATTGGAAGCGGGCCTTATGGAATCGAAATTGTGGGCGATACGATTTTTTGTTGCAGTGGAGCCAGTATAAAAGGATTTTTATTGTCAAATGGAACACAGGTTTTTAATCTGAATGTCGGAGCAACTTTTCTGAATGGAATTACTCACGATAATTCCGGCAATTTGATCGTAACCGATTTCACAGCAAAAACAATTTACAAGATTTCAATTGCTGCACAAACGTATGCCATTGTTGCCTCCGGATTATCTCAGTCTCCCAATGGGATTATTTTTGATGCAAACAATAACCGCTGTGTGTTTGTGAATTGGGGAACGAATGCGCCTATTAAAGCGATCGATCTTACCACATTTGCTGTTTCCAATGTGATAAATACTACACTCAGTAATTGCGACGGGATTGCAAGAGACGGGCAGGGAAGATATTATGTTTCTAATTGGGGAAATCAAAGTGTGGTGCGATATGATAGTTCCTTTATAGCGCCGTCAATAACAGTAGCCACTTCTTTAAGTAGTCCAGCCGATATTTGCTATGATCCAATTCATGATATTCTGGCAATTCCCAACTCCGGAAATAATACAGTGATTTTTGTGAATTTTAGCACGGTAGGAGTAAAGGAGATTGAAAATAATTATGATGTTTCTGTTTTTCCGAATCCTGTAAATGAAAAATTATTTTTTCATTCTACTTTCAACGAAATAAAATGCATTTCTGTTTTCAATTCGATCGGACAAGAAATTCAGTTGAAAATTATTTCTATAGAAAATAGCGATGTGCAAGTTGATGTGTCTACTTTGACTCGAGGAAATTATTTTTATCGAGTTATTGGTAAAGACGGAAATGAGAGAAAAGGAAAATTTTTGAAAGAGGAATAAAATTATTTTTGCCTACTGTACAATCAACTTCCTTGTAAGCAAACCGTTCACAGTTTTCACCAACGCAAAATACACCCCCGGCGAAAACGACTCTACTGAAAAAGTACAGCCTACTGCATTCAAATTTAATTTTGAAGGACTTGTTAATTTACCTATTGAATCGTAGAGCCGAAATTCATTAACATGGCATTCTTCCCAGTGCAGTTCAACTTGATTGTGTACCGGATTCGGAAATATTTTTAAATAATTTATAATATGGTGTAAGTTGCGTTCCCAGTCGTCAACGAATCTCAACCACTCACTGCCACCGGCCCCATTACATACGCCGGATTATTCGGCAGGACAACTTACTCACCACTCACTTAATAGGAGGTAACTTAACCTCTTCCGGGACTATAAAGCTTGAAGGATATAACCCTTCTATGTCTTTTAAAAATTTTTGCGCTTCGAATCGTGTTCTGAAATCGCCCACTCGTACTTTAAAATTGGGTTGCTGGTACGTTAAGTAAGCCGCAAGTGCCGGATATTTCGAATTGAAATCTAATTTGATCTCTGATGCTTTTTGTCGAACACCTCCAAAATAAATTTGAATACGATACCCCGACATCGTCTGATTCGCTGAGTTCAACCGTTTTTGTTTATCAACTAATTGATCAAAGCGCCCTTCTTTTGTTATCACTAATGTGCTGTCATTGTTATACGTCGATACATTAGTTTGAGCAAATGCCCCGGCATATAAAAACATACAAACAAAAAAAAGGTTGTGATTTTTCATTGCTACGAAGGTAAAAAAAATGATGAATCGTAGCAAGTGTTTAATGCGATTACTCTTTTTACAATTTTTGGCTAACCAAATTCAAACCCCAAAAAAAAGAGGCTGCCTTTCGACAACCTCTCACTTTATTTTTACAACTACTCGCTTAAGCTAAAGTTCGCTTCACCGCTACTTGCTCGTAACCTTCTATGATATCGCCAATCTGAATGTCGTTGAAGTTTCCTCCAATACTCAATCCACATTCATATCCTGTTGTTACTTCTTTTACATCGTCTTTGAATCGCTTCAACGAACCTAATTCACCCGAATGAATTACTATTCCGTCGCGCACTACTCTGATCTTTGTATTTCGACTCACTTTACCGTCGAGTACCATACATCCTGCAATGGTTCCAACTTTCGGTATTTTGAATACTTCTCTAATCTCGATGTTTCCTACAATCTTCTCTTGGAATTCAGGAGCTAACATTCCTTCCATCGCCAATTTCAATTCGTTGATTGCATTGTAAATAATCGAGTAAAGACGAATTTCGATTTCTTCCGACTCTGCCAATTTACGCGCATTCACTGATGGTCGCACTTGGAAACCGATAATGATTGCATTCGATGCAGATGCTAATAGCACATCCGATTCTGTAATGGCTCCAACCGATTTATGAATAATATTTATCTGTATTTCCGGATTTGAAAGCTTCAACAATGAATCTGCTAAGGCTTCTATTGATCCATCAACGTCACCTTTTACAATTACATTTAACTCCTTAAAGTTTCCTATCGCTAATCGACGTCCAATCTCATCAAGTGTAATGTGACGGTGTGTACGTATTCCCTGCTCACGTTGTAATTGCAAACGCTTGTTGGCTATATCTCGTGCTTCTCTCTCATCTTCCATTACATTAAATAGATCGCCCGCCTGTGGTGCACCTGTCATTCCTAACACTTGCGCCGGAGCCGATGGACCTGCTTCTGTAATACGGAAGCCTCTTTCATTGTAAAGAGCTCTTACTCTTCCGCTGTAACATCCTGCTAATAGTATGTCGCCAACTTTTAATGTTCCGCCTTGTACTAATACTGTCATTACATAACCGCGTCCTTTATCAAGCATCGACTCAATCACTGTTCCATTGGAACGACGATTAGCATTTGCTTTCAAATCTAAAAGTTCTGCTTCTAACAATACTTTTTCTAAAAGCGCATCTATATTCAATCCTTTCTTAGCACTGATCTCCTGACATTGGAATTTTCCTCCCCAATCTTCTACGAGAATATTCATCTTAGAAAGTTGCTCTTTTATTCTCTCAGGATTTGCATCCGGTTTATCAACTTTATTAATCGCAAATACCATTGGTACATTTGCTGCTTGTGCATGATTAATTGCCTCTATTGTTTGAGGCATCACGCTATCATCGGCAGCTATCACAATAATTGCAACATCGGTAACTTTCGCTCCTCGGGCACGCATCGCTGTAAAGGCTTCGTGACCCGGTGTATCTAAGAATGTTATTTTCTTTTGATTCTCTAACGTAACTTCATACGCACCGATATGCTGTGTGATTCCACCCGCTTCTCCTGCGATTACATTCGCTTTACGAATATGATCGAGTAACGATGTCTTACCATGATCTACGTGTCCCATTACTGTTACTATCGGCGAACGTGGTAATAAATCTTCCGGTAAATCTTCTTCTGCTCCAATCGTATCTTGTACATCGGCCGAAACGAATTCTACTGTAAAACCAAATTCTTCTGCTACTACTGATAGTGTTTCTGCATCGAGTCGTTGATTGATTGATACAAAAATACCAAGCGACATACACGCAGAGATAATTTCAGTTACTGACTTATCCATCATTCGTGCAAGGTCGTTCGCTGTTACGAATTCGGTTACTTGAATTGTTTTGTTTTCTGCTGCTTCTTGAGCTTGAGCTTCTTTCTCAGTGTTACGTTCGTTACGACGTGCTTTACGCATCTTCGACGATTTCGATTTTCCACTACCACTCAATCGTGCAAGTGTCGCTTTTATCTGATCTTGAATTTGCTTTTCTGTAAGCTCCGCTTTATTTTCTCCGGTTCCGGGTGGTCTGTTACCCGGTGGTCTATTGCCCGGTGGTCTACTTCCTCCCGGTCCTTTATGGAATGGTGGTCGCGCGCCTGGTGCTGTTTGCCCCGGTGCTCCTGCCGGACGATTTCTATTGTCTGGTGGAATCGGCTGACCTTTTCTGTCTGTACGTTTTCTTTTCTTTTTATTTTTATCGTCGACCGATCCTGTACTCGATGCTACCGGTTTACGCTTTGGAGGATCTACAGGTAATTCAATTTTACCCATGATCGTCGGACCACTCAGCTTAGTAATTTTTATTCGATGAATCTCGTCTTTATCGGCCGGTGCTTCTGCTGCATTTGCAATAGGTGTTTCAACAGCTGGCGGCACTACAATCGGAGCTTCACTTACAACTTCAGCTTTTATTACCGGTGGTTCAGCTTTTACTTCTGGCGTTTCCTCTTGTTTAACAATAGGTTTTTCAGCTACAACTACAACTTTCGGTTCTGCTTTTATCTCTGCTTTTACCTCGGCTTTTACTTCAGGTGTTGGAAGTTCAACGGCTTTTTCAACAACTGCTTCGGTGCTTATTTCTTCTTTCTTGCGAACAGTTTTCTTTACCGGTTTTTCTTCTTCTTCAGCCTTTGTTTCTTTTGAAGATTTCTTTTTCTTGCCTGCATCAATATCGATCATACCAACAACCTTAGGCCCTTCCATTTTCTCAGCTTTCGCCTTAATGACAGGATCTTTTTCTTTGATTGCTACTTCGACTTTTTTAGGTTTTACAGCTTCCTCAATTGTAGGTTTTGCAGAGCCTACATTCTTGATTAGGATCTCCGGAGAGTCTTCGTCTTTTTTGCTGGCTACTGTCTTTGGTTTTTCTTCTGCATCTAACACCACCGCTTCTTTACGAACCTTGCTTTGTGCTAGTTGTTGAGCTTCTTCTTTAGCAGACTTATCGCCTTGAAATTCCTTTAAAAGTAGGGCATAGGCATCCCCGGGCAGCTTCGTATTCGGGCTGTTCTCAAGTTTAATCCCTTTCGTAGTAAGGAAATCAACAATGTGATCCAAACTAAGATTGAATTCTTTAATCGCTTTACTTAATCTAATCGTCTTTTCTGCTTCTGCCATAGTTTGTTTTTGCCCCGCATTGATCAACTTTTGCTAATCAGCTGCAAGTTACTATTTATTTGTTTGACGGTTACCGTCACTATTATTCAAATTCTGAACGTAATATTCGCACTACTTCTTTAATCGTTTCTTCTTCAAGATCGGTACGACGTACCAAATCTTCTATCGGAAGATCTAATACACTTTTCGCTGTATCGCATCCTATCGTTTTCAATTCCTCAATAATCCAAGGTTCAATTTCATCTGAAAATTCTTCAAGATCCACATCTTCCGACTCATCGTCATTATCACGATAAACATCTATCTCGTATCCTGAAAGCTTGCCTGCCAATTTAATGTTGTTTCCGCCTTTACCAATTGCGAGAGAAACTTGATCGGGTTTTAAGAAAACCGATGCACGCATTTTCTCGTCGTCTAATTTGATTGATGTAATCTTCGCCGGAGCCAATGCTCTGGAAATAAATAATGGAATATTATTGGTGAAATTAATAACGTCTATATTTTCATTCCGTAACTCACGAACTATTCCATGAATACGTGAACCTTTCATTCCTACACATGCTCCAACCGGATCAATTCTGTCGTCGTATGATTCTACTGCTACTTTAGCACGCTCTCCCGGTTCGCGAACAATTTTCTTAATGGTAATAAGTCCATCGAATACTTCCGGAACTTCCAATTCAAATAATTTTTCAAGGAAGATCGGTGAGGTACGCGATAAAATAATTTTTGGTGTCGTATTTGTCATTTCTACTCGTAAAACAACTGCACGTATTGCATCGCCTTTCTTGAAAAAGTCGGATGGTATCTGTTCTGTTTTCGGAAGAATCAATTCATTTCCATCGTCATCCATTACCAACGTTTCTTTTTTCCACGTCTGATATACTTCGCCTGTAATAATTTCTCCAACTCTGTCTTTATACTTACGGAAAATTCCTTCTTTCTCTAATTCTTGAACTCGTGCCATTAAATTCTGACGCGCTGCTAAAACGGCACGACGGCCAAAGTCTGAAAATTTAATACTGTCCGACACTTCTTCTCCTACCTCAAAATCGGGTTCTATTTTGATGGCTTCTGAATACGCAATCTGTGTGTTTTCATCTTCCACCATTCCGTTTTCAACAATCAAACGATTTCGAAATGCTTCAAGATCTCCCTTGTCGGTATTGATTACAATATCGAAGTTGTCTGCTGTCCCGTATTTTTTCCGAAGCATGTTCTTAAACACGTCTTCCAAAATACTCATCATGCTCGCGCGGTCAATGTTCTTGAGTTCTTTAAATTCCGAGAACGCTTCTACTAGTTCCGTGTGCTCGTTTTTAGCTTCTATCTTTGCCATTGTGATTAAATGATTTTGTCGAATGAGAATATAACTCTCGTTTCTTTGATGTTTGTGAAAGGAATATTATTTATTTGTTTGAGTTTCTCTTTTTTATTTCCGGTTTTTACTACTGTGTCTTCGTTCAACACTAATGTATTTTCATCGGCCGACAACAGCGTTCCGGTTCTTTTAATTCCGTCGAATGTAAGTACGCTTACTTCGTTGCCAATTCGTTTTTGAAATTGTTGAAGAACTAATAATGGCTCTTCCATTCCGGGTGATCCTACTTCTAACTCGTGTTGCACAAATACTTGCGTGTCTTCGTATTTTTCCTGAAGAAAACGACTTATTTTAACGCACTCTTCTATTTGAACTCCTTTCGGATGATCGAGCGTAATAAGAATCTTTGTTGGCGATACTTTTACTTCCACCAGGAAGTTTTCTGTACCGACAATTTTTTCCTCCACTAACTTACTTATTTCTCTTTGTAATTCCATTGATAGTCAATAAAAAAGGGGACTCCTGTCCCCTTCTTCCTGTTCCTTAAATCGAAGGCAAATATAGAATAATAATCTCGCCAATCCAGCGATTTTTGAAAAAATAATGACTACTAAGTGCTCATGCTTGTATTTTAGCCGTTTTTTAAACCCGAATGTTCGTTTTTGGATTGATTACTTAGGATATTGGATGACCATTTCATTATTCTATCCTCGTTTTTTAACCTAATAGCCTACTGAAAAAGGCTCTACCGTGCTAAAATTAATGTATGCCAAAGTGGACTTTTTTCAATACGAAACCTCGAAATTTATTTCACTTTTCGAGAACATTTTTTCTCGTTTGCTACTAATTTTACATTGTAAATTTTATTTTTAAATACAAACTATTTTAAAACTCAAAAACATGAAAAAGATAATTGGTATTATTGTCGCTGTATTTTTATTGACAGCAAATTTTTCATTGGCTCAAACAGACAAAAAGGTTGTCGCAAAACCGGCTATGGAAAATAAAATGGCAACGCATTGTTACGCCATGAAAGAGGGTGCAATGGTCCATTGTATGGGTTCTAAGGGTGAATCTATGAAAAAGGATGCGACCCTAAAAAATGGAGCTACTGTTTCTACCAAGGGTGAAGTAACCACGAAGGAAGGACAAAAAACAAAACTCATGGATGGTCAATGTGTTTTGATGGATGGAACAATTGGCGATTACGACAAAATGCATGCTCCTATGAAAAAGTGAGTAAATGCTTTTTCCAAAACCACCGATTCTTCGGTGGTTTTTTTTATTGCATCAGTTGAGGCTGTTTGTAAATTAGAAAAAATCTGAATTCTTATTCAAGCTAATTTCTTTTCTTCGTAAAATGTTTGATGCATCAAAAATTAATTTTAATAAAGGCTTAAGTTTTCTTTTCTTTTTATTTATTGCTAGTGCCATTGGTGTCGGAATTCAAAAATATTTTCAAAGCGGAACTTCTTTTTGGGGAAATGAACAAACGCATTATAATAATTTTATCATTTTTAAAAATTCCTTTGGCCACCTTCTTCACCATCAAAACTTATACGATCTATACGAAAAAGAGTACGGCGATTTTTATAAATACAGTCCTACGTTCGCCTTTTTAATGGCGCCTTTTTACATATTACCCAACTTCGCCGGTTTGCTTTTATGGAATTTATTAAATTGTATTTTGATTTTTTTGGGAATTAAAAATCTCCCGCAGCTTTCCGATAAAACCAAGTTTCTCATTCTGGCATTTTCTATAATTGAATTGATCACTTCCATTCAAAACCAACAAAGCAATGCACTCATTGCAGGCTTACTGTTACTTGCTTTTGCTTTAATGGAAAAGCAAAAAACTGTTCTTCCTACTTTACTTATCATGCTCTGCTTTTTTACTAAACTTACAGGTATCTTGGCAATAGTATTTTTTTTGTTCTACGAAAAAAAATGGAAGATGATTGCCTGGTCGTTAATTTGGCTGCTTGTTCTCGCTGCTTTGCCATTACTTATTATCCCAAAACATGAGTTCGTAATTCAGTACAAAAGTTGGATTAATTTGCTTGTGAACGACCATGTTCAATCGGCCGGTGTATCGATTTATGGCTTGGTGCAAATCTTTTCCTCCATTATAATTTCTAAAAATAGTATTCTATTAATTGGAGTTATTTTGTTTTTCATTCCGCTGGTGAAAAAGGAACGCTACTCACAATATTACTTTCGACTAAACTACCTTTGCTCTCTTTTAATTTGGATCGTTATTTTCAATCATAAAGCCGAATCGTCGAGCTATATTCTTGCTTTTGTTGCTTGTGCAATTTGGTATTTTACCAATGAAAAAACATTTGTAACAATTGCCCTTTTTGTTTTTTGCGCATTATTTATTTCGCTTTCGCCAACCGATTTATTTCCGAAAATTATCCGAAATAATTTTATTGTTCCGTATCATTTAAAAGCTTTGCCTGCTGTTATCGTTTGGATTACTATCACTTTTCATCTGCTAAAAGATAAAAATGAAAGAAACATTTCTACTGAACAAAATTAATAGCGAACTGAAATTACTTCACGCCGCCACCGTTTTCCATTGGCTTAATGGGTGCCACAAAACTTAATTCACCACTACTATTTTCTGCCATTAAAATCATTCCTTGCGATTCGATGCCTTTTATTTTTCTTGGCTCTAGATTTACTAAAATAACTACTTGCTGTCCTATTATTTTTGCCGGATCGTAATGCGCTGCGATTCCACTCACAACAGTTCGCTGATCGATTCCCGTATCTATTTTTAATTTCAATAGCTTATCGGTTTTTGGTACTCGCTCGGCTTCTATAATCGTTCCAACGCGTATGTCCATCTTCTGAAAATCGTCGAATGAGGTGGACGATTTAGCGGCTTCAATCGCTGGCTTAACTGCGTTCGCTATTTTACTTGCGTTTAATTTCTCTATCTGCTTTTCGATTTCCTCGTCTTCAATTTTATCGAATAACAATCCAACTGTTCCGATTTGATGCCCTACCTCAAATAATTTTTTACCGTGAAAACCCTCCCACTTTGTTGCTTTCAAATTCAACATCGTCATCAATTTTTCTGATGTAAATGGAAGAAATGGTTGCATTATATTCGCTAATGCTCCTACAATTTCCAATGATACAGCTAGTATTGTTTCTACGCGTTGTGGATCTGTTGCATGAATTTTCCATGGTTCACTCTCTGCTAAATATTTGTTTCCAACTCGAGCAAGATTCATTATTTCAAATAAGGCATCTCTAAAACGATAAGCCAAAACATTCTCTTTTACTTTATTCGGAATGTTTTTTATTTCATCTAAACATGCTATGTCTTCTGGTTTAAGGTCGCCGATAGCAGGCACTTTTCCTTCATAATATTTTTGTGTCAATACTAACGTGCGATTCACAAAATTACCTAGAATAGCAACTAACTCGTTATTATTTCTTGCCTGAAAATCTTTCCATGTAAAATCGTTGTCTTTATTCTCTGGCGCTGTTGCACAAAGCACATACCGAAGTACGTCTTGTTTTCCGGGAAATTCCTCAAGGTATTCATGTAGCCAAACGGCCCAGTTTCTCGAAGTGGAAATTTTATCTCCTTCAAGATTCAAAAATTCATTCGAAGGAACATTCTCCGGCAAAATAAAATCTCCATGCGCTTTTAACATCGCAGGAAAAATAATGCAATGAAAAACAATGTTGTCTTTCCCTATGAAATGCAACAACCTCGAGTCTTCGCTCTGCCAATATTTTTTCCAGCCGTCTTTATCGTTGCGCTGTTCAAATAATGCTTTTGTCGCCGAGATGTAGCCAATGGGCGCATCAAACCAAACATACAATACTTTTCCTTTGGCCGATTCTAAAGGCACAGGCACGCCCCAATCTAAATCGCGCGTTACTGCTCTTGGTTGCAAGCCTTGATCTAACCACGATTTACATTGCCCGAAAACATTGTTCTTCCAATCTTTTTCATGCGAACGAATCCATTTATCTAACCACTCTTCTTGCATTTTGTCGAGTGGCAAATACCAATGCGATGTTTTTCTTTTTACAGGAGCTTTACCACTCAGTTGCGAATGAGGATTTATTAAATCTTCCGGCGTCAAACTCTTTCCGCATTTTTCACACTGATCGCCATAGGCATTCGGATTGCTGCAATTCGGACAAGTTCCTGTTATGTATCGGTCGGCTAAAAAGATGCCGGCTTCTTCATCAAAATATTGTTCGCTTTCTTTTTCTGTAAAAATATTTTTATCATACAGCACTTTGAAAAAATCGGATGCTGTATCGTAATGAATTTTTTCGGATGTTCTATGATAGATGTCGAACGAGATTCCTATATCTGAAAAACTTTTTTTAATGATCGAATGATATTTATCTACCACTTGCTGAGGTGTAATGCCTTCTTTCCTTGCTCGCAACGTAATTGGCACTCCATGTTCGTCCGATCCACAGATGTAAAGCACATCTTCGTTCATCATTCTTAAAAAACGAACGTAAATATCTGATGGTAAATATGCACCTGCCAAGTGCCCAATGTGCACAGGACCATTAGCATAAGGTAAAGCTGCGGTAATGAGAGTTGGTTTCATAATCTTATGCGGGATTGTTCAAATTAAATGTTGATTACTCATCATAGATGAAACAATAATCCCTAAACTTTAAAGTAATTTTGACGCAAAGATATAAATATGATTCGACCACCCTATCTGAAAGCCGGAGATACTGTTGCCATAGTTTCCACTGCCCGAAAAGTATCTAAATTTGAAATAAAGCCTGCCATCGATTTACTCAAAAGTTGGGGACTCGAAGTGCAAACGGGTAAAAATCTTTTTAAAGATCAAAATCAATTTGCCGGCTCTGATGAGGATCGTGCTGGCGACCTTCAACGTGCTATCAATAATAAAAATGTGCACGCTATCCTTTTTGCTCGTGGTGGTTATGGTACGGTTCGAATTGTTGATCAGATTGAATGGAAAAAATTTGTGAAACAACCCAAATGGTTGATCGGCTATAGTGATATCACGGTAATCCATTCGCACGTCCACAAAAATTGCGATGTCCAAACGATGCATGCTCCCATGTCTCTCAATATTCCAAAGCTAAGCGCACCTTGTCTTCAGGTTTTAAAAGAAACGTTGTTCGGAAAACCTCTCCGCTATTCATCTTCGAAGCAATTGCCTCAGTTAGAAAAGCTCAACAGAAAAGGAAAAGCAAAAGGTCAGCTCGTGGGTGGAAACTTATCGCTCATCTACAGTTTAGCTGGAACGGTTTCCGACATTGATACGAAAGGAAAAATTCTTTTCTTGGAAGATCTTGATGAGTATCTGTACCACATCGATCGAATGATGATGAATTTAAGACGCACAGGAAAATTAAGTGAGTTAGCCGGATTAATAGTAGGTGGAATGACGGAGATGAAAGACAATGCGATTCCGTTCGGTAAAACTGCCGAAGAAATAATTTTCGATGCTGTAAAAGAATATAATTATCCTGTTGTTTATGGTTTCCCGGCCGGACATATCCCCAATAACTATCCGCTAATATTCGGTCGTGAAGCTACGTTGAATGTAACCGATAAAATGGAGCTGAGTTTTTCAAATGATTAAAGCAAGTGAACTTGGTAAAATAGGCGAAAAGATAGCTGCCGATGAACTTGCATTCAACGGGTATCGCATTCTTACCAAGAATTTTTTCTATAACCGAAATGAAGTAGATATTATCTGCGAACACGATGGGAAAATAGTTTTTGTGGAGGTGAAAACTCGAATGAGTGCTTATCTAAGCGATGCTTCTTTGCTGGTTCCTATTAGTAAACAAAAGCAAATTATTAAAGTGGCCGATTATTTTTTAAAAGAATTTCATCCGGAAAAGGAAGCTCGTTTCGATATCGTTATTGTGGTGACCAATTCTCAGTACACCAAAATCGAACATATCGTCGATGCTTTTTATCCGATGTGTTGAGCTGATCCAGTTGCACATTTGTCATTTTAGAAGAGATTTTTTTTAGCGTATATCTGATTTTAGAGAAGTACCATGTCTTTCAGATTTTGTAGATGATTGAGCCAGAGCTCCAGCCCCGTTTTATGGCATTTTGCCTATTTATATGATCGATACTGTTTTATGATTATTTATACCTTCTTTATTCTTCAAAATGATAGTATAAATGAGGAGTTTACGGCAAAAAAAGTTATCTTCGCGCCATGAAAAAATCAGGCAGAGCGGGCGGAGGCAGACCGGGCTCATCAGCAAAAAAAGGAAGCAAAAGCACATCATCGAGTAGAAGTAGTGGAAGAAGTGCAGGAAAACGCACATCTTCATCATCAAGAAGTTCTAGTCCACGTTTTAAAAGAGATGGCGATAGCGCACCTCGTGGCCGTTCAACTTCTTTCAATTCAACATCAAGAGATTCCGATCGTCCAACTCGTCCTTACAACCGTGAAGGCAGTGGAGACGATAGACCAAAACGTCCTTACAACCGTGAAGGAAGTGGAGATGATAGACCAAAACGTCCTTACAACCGTGAAGGTAGCAGTGATCGTCCAACTCGTCCTTACAACCGTGAGGGTAGCAGTGATCGTCCAACTCGTCCCTACAATCGTGAAGGAAGTGGAGACGATAGACCAAAACGTCCTTATAACCGTGAAGGAAGCAGTGATCGTCCAACTCGTCCTTACAATCGTGAAGGAAGTGGAGACGATAGACCAAAACGTCCTTACAATCGTGAAGGCAGTGGAGATGACAGACCAACACGTCCTTACAACCGTGAGGGAAGTGGAGATGACAGACCAAAACGTCCGTACAATCGTGAAGGTGGTGGAGATGACAGACCGAAACGACCGTACAATCGTGAAGGAAGTGGAGATGACAGACCAAAACGTGCATACAATCGTGATGGAGATAAACCTGCATTCAATCGTGAAGGAAGTGAAGATCGTCCGATGCGTTCATACACAGGTGATGAAGAAAAACCGGAAGTTAATCGTGAAGGAAGTAGAGAAGAGCGACAAGCTCGTCCATACAATCGTGAAAGCGATGATCGACCGAAACGTGAATACAATCGTGAAGGAAGTGAAGACCGACCAAAGCGTGCATACAATCGTGATGGAGAGAATGAAAAAGAAGGAGGATCATCGCCTGAAAGAAGTGAACGTACT
>JAYTOX010000010.1:0-19812 GCA_043747595.1 Bacteroidota bacterium
GTTATATTTTGGACCGCATCTGCGTTAAACACCGAGAAAAATCCGAACAGATGAGCAGCGTTATAAACATTTGCTTCATCGAGCAGAATTAGATTTTGGTCAGGTCCGCCGCCTCTCACGTAGAAGCCACTGTTTCCTTCACCAGCAGAAGATACGCCTGGTAAAAGTTGAATCGTTTTTAGAATATCAACTTCACCTAAGAAAGAGGGAAGCGTTTTTATTTTTTCAATATCAATTTTCTCTCGTCCCATTTCTGTGCTTTGCACATTTCGATCTAGCTTTTCACCGGAAATAACAACCTCTTTTGTTTCAATAGCATTTGATTGAAGCGAAGCATTTTTTCTAATATCTTTATCGAGCACAATTAAAAATTCTTGATTCTGAAAACCGATAAAAGAAAACACCAAAGTGTACTTGCTTTCGGGTATCGTTAATGAATAGAAGCCATACTGATTTGTAACGGTTCCTTTCATTGTTTCTTTTACGTATACATTAGCCCCAAGCAATGATTCGCCGGAAGATTCTTCTTTCACAAAACCACTGATGGTTCTATTTTTCTGGGCAAACGTGTTTTTTTGAAAAAATAGAAGGAGTATTGCAATTGCTAAAACCTGGGCATTAAAAGTAAATTTCATATGGTTTTTCAACAAATAAAATGAGTGTTTGTTCAAGTGCAAAAATACATTTTAATTTACTTGAATTAAACGGTTCATTTTAATTGAAGTAAATTCTTAATTATACAAACGATTCCCTTCTAATTTATACTTTAAAAAGAGCTACATTTGCAGCGTCATTGATAATCCATCGCTCTTTGAAAAATAAGGGAGGAAAGTCCGGGCAGCATAGTGCATTTTGCTTCCTAACAGGAAGGATTTGTTGAAAGACAAAGACAGCAGTGCCACAGAAAATAACTACCTGCTTGCAGGAAAAGGTGAAAACGTGAGGTAAGAGCTCACGCTGTTGGTCAGCGATGATCAAAAGGGGTAAACCTCAGAAGCTGAAAGGCCAAATAAGTCAAGGTAAAGAGCTGCACGCTCAATTTCTTCGGAAGCCTTGATGGGTAGGTCGATTGAGGTAATGTGTGAACATTATCCCAGATAAATGATGGATGCCGCTTGCGGTAACAGAACCCGGCTTATTTAACAATGACATAAACGTTCTTCGATTGAAGAACGTTTTTTTTGACTATGGCCGAAATATTACTTATGTTCGACTAAAAATTAAATTGAAATCGGATAAGTCACAACATATACTGAATGCATCTTCAAACCTTCTCGGAATTTGCTTCATTGTGCTTACATCGTTAAAGTTGTTGAAATTAAATTCATCTACTTTTATCGACGAATGCACAGCGATCACTATGATTTCACTCATGGTGAGTTGCATTTTTTCGTTTCTTTCACTAAGGAGCGTCACAAAGCGATCGATGCATTATGAAAAAATTGCCGATGGTGTATTTTTGGTGTCGCTCTTGTTAATGTTTTTAACTACCATGCTCATCACTTTTGATATCATTTAAAATAGGGTAGACTTATTAACAAAGGGTCTTTAATTTTGGTGAAAATAGGAGTCATTACGACGATTATTTATAATACCTTTAGGCCTCCCATATATGAACATACATTTTCTTACAGAGTTACCATTGTGGTGGCTAGCAGTTTGTGCCCTAGCCGGCTTTGTGTACGCCTATTTTTTATATAGAAAGGATCATTCATTCGATAATGTACATCCTTGGTTAAGGAAAATATTATTTGGCTTGAGGGCTTTTTTAATTTTCGCTCTTTCAGTATTACTCTTGACTCCTTTAATTAAAACGATGTTCCGGGAAAAAGAGAAACCAATTATTATTGTTGCTCAGGATAATTCGCAAAGCATCGCTAATCAAGATTCAGCTTATTATAAAAATACTTATCGAACCAATTTGACTGCATTTATAACTGGCCTCAAAGAAAAGTATGATGTAAAGGAGTTGAGTTGGGGAGAAAAAGTATCGGATGGAATTGATTTTTCTTTTCATGATAAGCAAACAGATTTTTCATCTCTTTTTCAACAAGTAAATGATCGTTATGAAGGACGAAATATTGGAGCGGTAGTAATTGCAAGCGATGGTTTGTATAATCTAGGAAGCAGTCCGGTTTATAATGAAGACATCTTAAAAGTTCCTTATTTCACAGTTGCCTTAGGCGACACAACATTTAGGAAAGATTTATTAATTTCTAAATTGAATTATAACAAAACTGTTTTTTTGGGAAATAGTTTCCCTATAGAAATTGAAATTGCTGCCAGGCGCTGTGCCGGAACTAATTCACTGCTTACAGTGAAACAAGATTCTGCTGTGGTTTTTTCAAAATCAATCAATATAAGTGGAAATAGTTTTGTTCAAACGAATCAAGTAATTCTCGACGCTAAAAAATCGGGAATAATTCATTACAAAATTGAACTCTCAACTATTTCAGGTGAAATTTCTACTGTTAATAATAGTCGTGATGTTTATATTGAAGTGATTGAAAGTAAACAAAAAGTATTGGTGATAGGCAATTCACCTCATCCCGATTTAGGGGCAATTAAAATGTCTTTAGAGTCTGGCCAACAATATACAGTAAAAACAGTTTTAGCTGATCAAATGAATGAACAGCTGGCAGAATACAATTTAGTAATCTTACATAATCTTCCATCTGTAGAACATCCGATCAACGATGTAATCGCAAAATTAAAATCGAATAAAATTTCTATGCTATATATTTTAGGGAGCCAAGTTTCAATTAATCAGTTTAACAGTTTAGCACTTGGTTTATCTATTTCTGGTGCCATCGATAAATTAAATCCGGTTCAAGCGAAAGTGAACCACAACTTTTCGTTATTTACAGTTTCTTCAGATTTGGAGCAAGGAATAAATTCATTTCCGGTTTTATTAAGTCCTTTCGGAAAATATAGTTCTACTACCAATAATTCAGTATTACTATACCAGCAAATAGGTGCTATTTCTACCGATCAACCGTTACAACTTTTCAATGAAATGAATGGTGGAAAAACAGGAATTATTTGTGGTGAAGGAATATGGAAATGGCGACTTAGCAGTTATGCTACCAATGGGAATTTTGATTTGTTCAACGATTGGTTGTATAAGACAGTTCAAAATTTAAGTGTGAAAGAAAATAAAAATCATTTCAGATTAATTTCTAAAAATAGTTTTGATGAAAATCAGCCTATCACTTTTGATGGTGAAGTTTACAATGATAGTTATGAATTAATCAACACTCCGGATATTAATTTGACCATTACAAACAGTAAAGGAAAGTCGTACCCGTTTACGTTTTCAAAAAACGAGAAAGCATATAATTTGAATGCCGGTTTTATGCCTCCGGGAAATTACAAGTATAAAGCAAGTGTAATTGTTTCAGGAAAAGCCTATAATTCCAGTGGAGAATTTAGCATTAATCCATTGCAAGCAGAACTAACAGAAACAGTGGCAGATCATTCATTAATGAATTTACTGGCAGAAAAAAACGGTGGAAAAATGTTTTATCCATCAGAATTAGATAAACTCAAGGAAGTATTATTGTCGCGAAACGATATCAAAACAATTACATATTCACATTATAAGTTGAGAGATATGGTAGATATAAAAGCGATATTCTTTCTTCTACTTTCTCTACTAACTCTCGAATGGTTCCTAAGAAAACGAGCAGGAAGTTATTAGCAAATTTAATTGACGATAAACAAAGCTGTATTCACATAAAAAAATAAACAATATTTCACAGTTAGCACTTCTTACTTCATAATTATTATTTCTTACTTCATAATTAATACTTCTTACTTACTAATTCATACTTCATACTTCATAATTCTTACTTCAATAACATCTTTGCTTTGATAAAATTTCAATCTAAAATATTGCCGAATGGACTAAAAGTATTAGTTCACGAAGATCCATCGACACCATTGGCTACTGTAAATATTATGTATTGTGTAGGAGCGCGCGATGAAAATCCGGAAAAGACTGGCTTCGCGCATTTGTTTGAGCATTTAATGTTTGGTGGCTCAGTAAATATTCCTGAATATGATTCGCCATTGCAATTAGCAGGCGGCGACAATAACGCTTTCACGAATAACGACATCACCAATTATTATTTAACATTGCCTGCCAATAACATTGAAACAGGCTTTTGGTTGGAAAGCGACCGAATGTTGAGTCTGGCTTTTTCTGAAAAAAGCTTGGAGGTTCAAAGGAGTGTAGTGATCGAAGAATTTAAGCAGCGTTATTTAAATCAGCCTTACGGTGATGTTTGGTTGTTGCTTCGACCTCTTGCTTATAAAGTTCATCCATATCAATGGGCAACAATTGGAAAAGTAGTTGAACATATAGAGAATGCAAACTTAGAAGATGTTCGTGATTTCTTTTTTCGTTTCTATTGCCCCGATAATGCCATCATGACTGTAGCAGGAGGGGTGAAGGCTGAAGAAATTTTTCAATTAGCAGAAAAGTGGTTCGGAGAGATTGAAAGAAAAACTCCTACACGTGAACCTTATCCTGCAGAGCCTAAACAAACCGAATATAGAGAATTAACGGTTCATAGAGATATTCCGTACGATTCTATTTACAGGGCATATCATGTTTGTTCAAGAATAGATCCTCAGTTTTATTCAATCGACTTACTTACCGATATTTTAAGTAGAGGTAAATCATCACGATTATATCACTCATTAATCAAAGAGAAAAAATTATTTTCGGAAGTCAGTTGTTATCCTACTGCCGATTTCGATAAAGGCTTGATGATAATAGAAGGGAAGTTGGTGAAAGGCGTGAATGTTGCGGATGCAGAAGCTGCAATCGATTTTGAATTGAATAGAATCTGTAACGAAATTATTGAGAAAGAGGAACTTGAAAAAGTATTGAATAAAGTAGAATCAACAATGGAATTTTCAGAAATGGATCTTTCTGGTCGTGCATTGAATTTAGCAATTGCAGAATACATGGGTGATGCTAATTTGGTGAATACAGAATTGAAATTGTACCGGAATGTAAGTGCAACTGATATTCAAAACAGTGCGAAAGAAATTTTTAAGAAAGAAAATTGTTCAACATTATATTATTTATCTAACAGACCAAATTAATGTCAGTTACACTCGATCGAATTAATCAGCCTTCACGGAAGGAGATACAGAAAATAGATGTACCTCAAGCTAAAAAATATACCTTAGACAACGGTATTGAAGTATTTGCTATCAATACAGGTTTTCAAGATTTAGTAAAAGTGGAATTACTTTTTCAGAATCCCGATTTTAATTCTGAACTACCACTAATCAATTCGGCGACAAATAAAATGTTGTCGGACGGAACTAGCAAATATTCTTCGCAGCAAATTGCAGACATGATCGATTATTTCGGATCATTTTATGAGACCGATGAGAATGCTGATTTTTGTTCGCTCATTCTTTATTCGTTGAATCGTTATTTAGGTCAAACTCTTCCTTACGTAAGTGAGATACTTCAAAATCCCATTTTTCCTGAAAAAGAACTTGGTATTTATCGACAAAATAACAAACAACGAATGATCGTTGATAATGAAAAGGTCAATTCAATGGCTCGAAAAAAATTCGGTGAAATAATTTTTGGAGCAAAGCATCCTTACGGATATTTTGTAAAACCTACCGACTATGATAACTTAATGTCGGCTGATCTTATTGCTTTTCACAAGAAAAAATATGATGTTGTAAATTGTGTAATCATTGTGTCGGGAATGGTAAGTGATAGAACAATTGATTCATTAAATTTAAATTTTGGTCAGATTAAATCAACCCAAGAAAAAACGATTACAATAAATCCTCCTTTTGAGTCGCAAAGTGAAAAGAAACATTATATCGAAAAAGATGGAGCTATTCAATCTGCCATTCGCATAGGAATGCCATTCTTCAATCGTAAGCATGTAGATTATCCGGGTTGCGCAGTAATGAATACATTGTTTGGTGGATATTTCGGTTCTAGATTAATGTCGAATATCCGCGAGGAAAAAGGATATACGTATAGCATTGGATCGGCCGTAGTATCAATGAAGCAGAAAGGTTACTTTTTTATCTCAACAGAAGTCAATGCCGAAAGTACGAATGATGCGCTCAAAGAAATTTATTATGAAGTTGATGAAATGCGAAATGAGTTAGTTGACGAAGAAGAGTTAGAAATGGTGAGAAATTATATGCTAGGATCGTTTATGAAAAGCATAGACGGAGCATTTTCATTGGCAGAACGGTGGAAGTCGCTTTATCTTTCCGGACTTGATTATTCGTATTACGACCGTTATGTTGAAAAAGTGCGGACTATTCAACCGGAGGAGATCCGTGAGTTATCTCGCAAGTATTTTGACCCTGCTAACTTCTACGAATTGGTTGTTGGCCGTAAATAATTGATTGTCGTTGCAGGAAAATGTACTTTTACCCCTTAAGTCAATCATGCACCTATTTTTGCGCCATTTAACAACTATTCTACTCATTTTGCTGCTGAATTCAGAGGCTAAAGCGATTGGAATGCGTTGTACGACGGTATCTCCCAACGGAGATGTGACGGTTACATGGGATCGAAACTTAACGACAGCTACCAATTTCAGGTGCTGGTATTTATTCCATTCTACTTCAGCCGGAGGACCATTTACAGCTATTGATAGCGTCTTTTTTTATAACGATACCATTCAAACACATGTTGGAGCAAATGCCTATAATAATTCTGCTTATTATTATATAGCTTATAAATTCAATAACGGAACGGCGGATATACTTTCGGATAGTATCAAGGCACTTGGATTAAATGTAAACAACCCCGGTATTGGATATGCTAACTTAGCATGGAATGCAACAAGAGTTCCGTTGATTGCAACGAATAGTATTTGGTATAAAATTTTCCGTGAATATCCTGCCGGTATATTTTCATTGATCGACTCGGTGAACGCAAGCACGTCGCCCAACCCAATGACGTATAGCGATCTTATTTCGATTTGTTCAGACACTATCAAATATCGTGTAGAAGTAATGGATCAAAGTGGATGCAGTTCTATTTCTCCACTTAAAGGTGATCTTTTTAAAGATTTAGTTACGCCTGCAATACCAATGTTAGATTCTGTTTCTGTAGATCTTGCCGGTAATGCTGTGATAGGATGGGAGGTGAATCCTTCGAAAGACACAAAGACCTACACGATATTGCAATTCATTGGTGGCTTGTATCAACCAATCGCATCAAATTTAGGAAGGAACAATACATTGTTGAATTCGTCTATATCAGCAGGTGCCGGTTCAGTTACTTTTTCGGTGATAGCTGTTGATAGTTGTAATAATCCATCTGCTGCAAGTCCGGTTAACTCAACCATATTTTTAACAACTGCTTTTGATCTTTGCTCCAAATCGATTGGTCTTAATTGGAATCCTTATACTGGATGGCCAAGCGCACCGATGTACGATGTACTTGTGAGTGTAAACGGTGGAACAGAAAGTGTAATTGGAACTACTTCATCAACTTCTTTCACCGATACAAATTTAACAAGTGGTTTTACTTTTTGTTATAGAGTACGAGCCATCAATCAATCAGCCATTATTCGAACTACATCAACAAGCAATCGATCATGCCTTTCTCCATCATTTCCTCCTCCGCCTGCCTATTCATACATACGTAGCGTGAGTGTAGGCCCTGAAAATTTTGTTACGATTAAAGCATACGTCGATCCTTTATCGTCTGTTAGTGGTTATCGTTTACTGCGATCCAATTCTCAGACAGGAAATTTTGTGCAGGTAAATTCATTGACGGTCAATTCTGTTTCAACAATTATTTTTACTGATAATGTTACTACATCAGAAGGGCCATATTATTATAAAATTTATACGATTGATTCGTGTGGTCGGAAATCAAAAGAGTCGCAGGTAAGTCATACTGTTTTGTTGAATGGACAAGCACAAGAAGGGTACTTGAATGCATTAAACTGGACTAGCTATGCAAGTTGGCCTACCGGAGTTGATGTTTATCATTTATACCTTACTGTAAATGGAATTACAAGTCCGCTACCGACCGCAAGTTTTCAACCTGGCGATTCAACTTATATACAATCGGTGTTGAATAATTTTTATTCCGATGGAAAATTCTGTTATAAGATAATGGCAGTAGAAAATCAAGGCAATCCGTATTTCTTTTTGGATACAAGTTTTTCAAATGAAGTTTGCATAATTCAACAACCGAACATTTTTATACCTACCGCTTTTCATCCCGGCGGATTTTTAAATGAAATATTTTATCCATCAACAGCATTTGTGTCGAGCGATAATTATTCATTTATGATTTTTGATAGGTGGGGAGAACTCTTTTTCAAAACCTCCGATCCGAAAGTTGGCTGGGATGGTACTTCTCATGGCATTTCTGCACCCGAAGCAGTTTATATTTATTTATTGAGAGCTCAGCAACCCGATGGTGCGTTGATAGAAAAAAAAGGTTCCGTTACATTGATTCGGTGACGCTTTTGCCTTAAAATTAAGACATTCATGTTGTTTTTTAAAAGAAACATTCAAGCTGTCTGAACGTATGACAATCAAACAGTTCGGAAAAAATGTCTTCTAAACAATTTTTTTACTTTCTATTCTTCCTTTCAACATTATTTAAAGGCGATAGTTGTTTTGCTTCACATGCATTTGGGGCAAGCCTTACCTTTTTCTCTACGAGTTCCAATACGTATACAATTGAATATACTTTGTATCGCGATTGTACGGGAATACAAGTACCGGATAGCGTGCAAATAGATATCACAGATAGTTGTGCTTTTGGTAATCGTTCACTATTTATTCAAAAGTTTGGAGTCGGCTCAGCATTAGAAAGCACATGCACAACTGACCCTGTTACAACATGCAATGGCGGAACATTTATTGGTGTTCAGAAATGGACTTATCGAGGAACAGTAACTTTAGCCGGTAGTTGTAAATACTATTTAAGTCATTCCGAATCGGCGCGCTCTAATTCTCTTACTACTTTGCAGACGACAAACGTAAATGTTTTTGTGTATTGTATGATCAACACAAGTGTAAGTGGAAATCAATCGCCATTATTTGTTGGAGAACCTAATTTATATACATGCATAAATCATACTTTCATAATCGATCCACAGATTAGTGATGCCGATGGCGATTCGATGGCAATGCAACTGATAAATCCGTTGACCAATTCAGGCACGGCAGTAAGTTATTATGCAGGTTATACATCAGGCCAGCCACTTATTTCATCGCCATTGATCAGTTTGAATTCGACTACCGGAATCATGACAGGAAAACCACTGCAATCAGATGTATCGTGTTATGCACTTCAAGTAAATGAATATCGCAGCGGAGTTCTGATAAGTCAAGTCGAAAGAGATTTAACATTGCAAGCAAGAAGTTGCAACATTGTTCCAAATTTTTTAGGGTTCAACGGTACACCCGGAAATTATACAGTTACTATTCCACCCAATAGTCAATCTTGTTTTTTTATTCCGTCGTACGATGGCGAGAGCTATTCACAAACCACCATTTCACAAACGAGCACATTTTCGGGCTTAATTTTTTCGAATTCAGGAATAGGCTATGATACAGCTTTGGTTTGTTGGACACCATCGCCAAGCGATACAAGCGGTAATCCACATTGCTTTACTTTAAGAGTAGATGATAATGGTTGTCCCTATACAGAAAGCAGGCTGCGTAATTTCTGTATCAACGTAAGCAATGTAAATGCAATTGAGAATCCTTTACAAGCCGGCATAAAATTATTTCCGAATCCTGCCATTGAAATGCTGAAAGTACAGGGAGAAGTGAAAGAAAATTCTTTATACATGATAACAGATATTCAAGGAAGAGTTGTAAGTATAGGAAAATTTTACAGCGATATAGAAATCACTCTTCAAAATATAGATGAAGGAATTTATTCATTTCAACTGCTTTCAACTAACAAACAAGTTTATTTCCGAGCTATATTTGTTAAGAAATAGGTAGATGTTGTTTTTGATAATTTTTCGGACACTATAAAGTTCGATTTTTTACTATCTTTGCGTGCAACTCTTTTTTAAACAGATATTCTTATGGCAGTTGCAAAAAGTCGCTTTCTCGGCGAAGCGCTCACTTACGATGATATTTTATTAGTCCCGGCTTATTCGGAAGTATTACCGAATGAAGTGAATATTATAACAAAACTGACAAGTACGATCAGTTTGAATATTCCAATACTTTCTGCTGCGATGGATACTGTAACTGAATCTGAAATGGCGATTGCTATGGCTCAAGAAGGCGGAATTGGAATGCTTCATAAAAACATGAGTATTGAGCAACAAGCCGCTGAAGTAAAAAAGGTGAAAAGGAGTGAAAGCGGAATTATCTATGATCCGATTACACTCAACAAAGATGCGCTCGTAAAAGATGCTTTAGCTATTATCAGCGATTTTAAAATTGGAGGAATTCCTGTTATCGATGAAAATAAAAAACTAATCGGAATTTGTACGAATCGTGATTTACGTTTTGAGAAAAACCCTAATCGGCCGATCTCAGAAATTATGACCAAAGATAATTTGGTGACAACAACCGGTTTTAAAGATTTAAAAGAAGCAGAAAATATTTTACAAAATTACAAGATTGAAAAACTTCCGATAATAGATAAAAAAGGAACGTTGATTGGACTTATTACCTACAAAGATATTTTGAAAGTACGATCGAGTCCGAATGCTTGTAAAGACGAACATGGACGATTAAGAGTAGGCGCTGCGATTGGTGTTACTGGCGATAGTCTAGAAAGAGCCAAAGCCTTAGTAGATGCCGGAGTTGATATTATAACCATCGACACAGCACATGGTCATTCAAAAGGCGTAGCAGAACTATTGAAAAAAGTAAAAAAGCAATTCCCAAAATTACAAGTGATTGTTGGAAATATAGCAACTGCCGAAGCAGCATTATTTTTAGCAAAAGCAGGAGCCGATGCGGTGAAAGTTGGAATAGGACCGGGCTCTATTTGCACCACTCGGGTTATTGCCGGAATTGGTGTTCCGCAATTTACGGCCGTGTACGATGTAGCAAAAGCGCTAAAGAATACAAAAGTTGGAGTGATTGCCGATGGAGGAATACGATTTAGTGGCGATGTGGCTAAGGCAATTGCTGCCGGCGCTCATGCTGTTATGCTCGGTTCATTATTGGCTGGAACGGAAGAATCGCCCGGAGAAACGATTATCTACGAAGGACGTAAGTTTAAACTTTATCGTGGTATGGGTTCGATAGAAGCAATGCGAGAAGGTTCGAAGGATCGTTACTTTCAATCACAGACCGACGATGTAAAAAAGTTGGTCCCGGAAGGAATTGTTGGTCGAGTGCCTTACAAAGGTCTTGTTCGTGAAGAACTTTATCAATTGGTTGGCGGACTACGTGCAAGTATGGGTTACTGCGGATCGGCTACGATCAAAGTTTTACAACAAGCAGAATACATTCGAATCACTTCTGCAGGAGTACGTGAAAGTCATCCGCACGATGTGAGTATCGTAAAAGAAGCTCCGAATTATCATCGCTAACTGACAAATTAATAGTTGAATATTTAGCTATATCCATCGTTTGAAGGATATGTAGGCTAGAAAATTCAGAGATGTTTATTTTTTGTTTAAAATATCTAAGTGTTATTTTAATTTAACATTATTACATCTATCTGAAAATCAAAACATTGAATTGAAAAAAGTGTTCACCTTACCATCATTTCTGATTTGTTGATTTTTTTAAAATTTGTCCTGTTTTGATACCACCAATTGATTGTTAAATTTGCGCTCCTCTTAAACCAAGAAAAAAATTCAATGAAGAGAAATCTCTTTTTATCGGCCGTCTTAATTTTCGGCTTGCAAGCAAATATTTTTGCTCAAACAAACACTGATCCTGTTATTTTAAAAATTGCTAACGAGCCCATTTCAAAAAGTGAGTTCGAAAGAGTGTTTAAGAAAAACAACACGAAAGAAACTACTTTCGACAAAAAAGCAGTGAATGAATACTTGCAGTTGTATATTAATTACAAGCTCAAAGTTCGTGAAGCACTAGAATTGGGAATGGATACAGCGAAAGCATTTAAAGATGAGTTGGCCGGTTACAGAAAGCAATTAGCACAACCTTATCTTGTAGATAAAGATGTAACGGATAAATTACTTCATGAGGCATACGACCACATGAAGAGAGATGTACGTGCAAGTCATATCTTAGTTAAGTGTGATATCAACGCTTTGCCAAGCGATACATTCGTAGCTTTCAATAAAGCAATGAAAATACGTGGAGAGTTGGTTAAAGGAACTGATTTTGCAACGCTTGCGAAACGTTCTTCTGATGATCCATCTGTAAAGGATAATGGAGGAGACTTAGGTTATTTTTCTGCTTTGCAAATGGTTTACCCATTTGAAAATGCAGCTTTCAATTTGAAGAAAGACGAGATTTCAATGCCGGTTAGAACACGCTTTGGTTATCACATTATCAAATTAGTTGATTCTCGTCCTGCACAAGGAGAAGTAAAAGTTGAACACATCATGATAAAAGCCGGTGCTTCTGTAAAAGGCGAAGATTCGGTAAAAGCTGCTGCGAAAATAAATGAGATTTATACAAAGCTACAAGCAGGAGAGAAATTTGAAGACTTAGCTCGTCAATTTTCCGAAGACCAAACGTCGGCAAAAAACGGAGGAGTGTTGCCTACATTTGGTACCGGTAGAATGGTTCCTGAATTTGAAATGGCGGCCTTTGCTTTGAAATATCCGGGTGACTATTCTAAGCCTATCAAAACATCTTACGGATGGCACATAATCAAATTACTCGAAACAAAACCACTTGGAAAATACGAAGAGCTACAAGCTGAGCTGAAACAAAAAGTACAGAAAGATTCACGTTCAGAGTTGAGTCGCGCATCTTTAATTGCTCGCGTAAAAGGAAAATATAATTTCAAAGAAGTGCCTAAGGCAAAAGATGAGTTTATGAAAACGATCGACTCATCGTTGTCGAATGGCAAATGGACTGCCGACAAAGCAGCAGCCTTAAAAGGAAATTTATTTGTTCTTGGCACAAAAACTTACTCGCAGCAAGACTTTGCAAGTTACATTAATGATCATCAAGTAAAACGTGAATCGGGAATTCCGGCTCTTGTTTTGGCCAATACGATGTACAATGATTGGACGAATGAATCGCTAGTTACTTATGAAGAAACGAAATTAGATTCATTGTATCCTGACTTCAGAAATCTAATGCAAGAATATCGCGACGGAATTTTACTTTTTGAATTGACCGATAAAAAAGTTTGGTCGAAAGCTGTGAAAGATACATCAGGATTAAAAGAGTTTTACGATAAGAATAAAAACAATTATATGTGGGGCGATAGAATAGATGCTACCGTTTATACATGTGCGAATGAAGATATCGCTTCTCAGGTTCACAAATTAATGAAAAAGATAGACGATGACGATACTTTGATGGCAAGAGTTAATAAAAGTTCGCAGTTAAATCTCCAAGTAAAATCTGCAAAATTCTCTAAGGGCGATAATGAATCGGCTGACCAGTTTACATGGAAGCAAGGAATGTCGGCAGATAAAAAAATAAATAATCAATTAGTATTTATAAATATTAAATCGGTTTTACCAGCTGCTCCAAAATCATTGGAAGAAGCAAAAGGACTTATTACTGCCGACTATCAAAATTTGCTGGAAAAAGAATGGATCAATTCTTTAAGAGAAAAATATAAAGTAGAAATCAATCAGCCGATAGTTGATTCGATTGCAGCTAAGTAAGCTTAGGATTGAATATTAATTAAACTTCGAAGTATTCGTTAATTGAATACTTCGAAGTTTATTAATTTAGAGTGTAGCTGAAAATGCACATAATAAATATAAACAGAAGGATATTTTAATTAATAACCCCTGCAAGAAAATAGATAATTGAAGTATTTAATCAGACATTCTTTTTTTTTCATTATACTCTTCGCATCGGTTTCGTGTAGTTATTTTCGAAAGAGCGATAAAGAGGGGAAAGATGCCATTGCTCGAGCATTCGATTACTATCTTTATATTGACGATTTGCAAGGAGTAGTTCCTAAAGGAGCGAGTAGGCAAGACAGTATTTCGATTGTAAAAAACTTTATCGATAATTGGTTTCGCCAGAAAGTTGTACTTCGCAAAGCCGAATCTAATTTAGATGATGAGAAAAAGGATGTAGAGAATAAGCTGTTAGAATATCGTAATTCGCTTGTTACTTATGCGTATGAAACAGAATTAATCAAACAGAAATTAGATACAGTTGTAAGTGAAGAAGAGATTTTATCTTTCTACAAAACCAATCAAGACAATTTTCAGCTAAAGGATAATATTATCAAAGTAATTTATCTGAAGC
The DNA here is from genome assembly GCA_043747595.1 of Bacteroidota bacterium. Lineage (GTDB taxonomy): Bacteria > Bacteroidota > Bacteroidia > AKYH767-A > 2013-40CM-41-45 > JADKIH01. The sequence goes on from JAYTOX010000010.1 coordinate 14,374, forward strand.
TCAATAAAAAGTCGCCAAAACTAAATAAGGCGAAAGAATGGTATAAGAGCAGTACTACTAAAGATCGGCAATTGTTAGAAGATTATTGCCATCAATATGCGCTTAATTATTTTTTAGACGACAATACATGGTTATTGTTTGATGATCTTTTAAAAGAGATTCCAATCAAAACCTACGACAAAGAGCAGTTTTTGCAGAACAATCGAATGGTTGAAATTGAGGATTCAACAACAGTTTATTTGGTAAATATTAAGGGTTTTATGATAAAGAATAGCATATCACCACTCAGCTTTGAACGAAACAATATTAAAACAATGATTAATAATCAACGGAAGTTAAAATTGATAGAAGAGATGGAGAAACAAGCCTTTGAAGACGCAAAAAAAAGGAATGACGTAGAAGTCTATTAATCTATTAACTTTGAACACAATTATGATGAATAAAAAGAATATATTATTTGTATTGGTTGCACTTTCGGTAAGTGTTAACGTAAAGAGTCAGCAAACAATCGATAAAGTTGTGGCTGTTGTCGGATCAAAAATCATTTTGCATTCAGATATTGAAAAGCAATATGTTCAGTTTCTAGCTCAAGGTGGAACAGAAACAGCTGATGTACGGTGTACAATACTTGATCAGCTGATATTGCAAAAGTTGATGATCAATCAAGCAGCAATCGATAGCGTCAATGTTTCGGAGAATCAAGTGGAAGGAGAATTGGATAGACGAATGAGATTCTACATAAAACAAATTGGCTCAGAAGAGAAATTGGAAGACTATTTCCATACCTCAATTCGTCAGTTGAAGGCTGAATTTAGAGAAACGATTAAAGACCAATTGTTAGTTCAAACGATGCAGTCGAAGATTGGTAAAGATATTTCCGCATCACCAAACGATGTAAAAGCTTACTTTGAAAGTATACCATCCGATAGCTTGCCATATATTGATGCAGAGATGGAGATAGCGCAAGTAGTTCGGAAGCCAACCGTTTCTCCTGCCGCTCGTTTAGAAATAAAGAATCAATTGGAAGAATACAGAAAAAAGATTACCGATGGAAGTGCCGACTTTGCAGTTTATGCAGCGTTGTATTCTAAAGATCCCGGTTCTGCAAAAAAGGGAGGAGAGCTTGGTTTTTTCGAAAGAGGGTCTATGGTCCCTGAATTTGAAGCCGCAGCGTTTAAGTTAAAGCCGGGTGAAATATCTCCTGTGATAGAAACGAAATATGGTTTTCATATACTTCAATTAATAGAACGCCGAGGCGATCAAATCAACATTCGACACATATTGCTGCAACCGGAAGTTGATAATGCAGCTTTAATGCAATGTGTTCATCAATTAGACTCGCTCTCTCATCAAATTAATTCCGGTACAATTTCATTCGACAATGCAGCGCAAAAATTTTCGGACGATGAAGAAACCAGAAACAATGGCGGCTTAATGATTAATCCTGAAACCAACACAACAAAACTTTCACCCGATAAAATAGATCGCCTCTTGTTTTTTCAAGTTGATTCAATGAAAATAGGAAAGGCCTCGTCTTCTTTGATCATGAATTCAACCGATGGAAAAACAGCGTATAGAATTGTGATGCTAAAGAGTCGTACGACACCGCATAAAGCCAATTTGAAAGACGATTACCAGAAAATTCAGGAGATAGCAACGAGCGAAAAACAGAATAAGGCGTTGAGCGATTGGGTTGCAAAAAAAACAAAAACTACTTACATTCAATTTAACGACAATGATATCAGTTGTGATTTACTGAAGCATTGGAAGAAAAATAATTAACAATAATAAATTTAATAAACGACGTATGTCAGTAAATTATAATTCAGACGTAGAAGCAGTAAAAGATCTTGTAGTAAAATACAATAAATTGCGCTCAGAGATTGGCAAAGTAATAATTGGGCAAGATGAAGTTGTAAGAGATGTTTTGATTTCGATTTTTAGTAGAGGTCATTGCCTATTGGTTGGTGTACCTGGGTTAGCAAAAACGTTATTGGTAAATACGATAGCGCAAACTCTTGGGCTCACCTACAATCGAATCCAGTTTACTCCCGATTTGATGCCTTCAGATATTATAGGAACAGAAATATTGGACGAGTCGCGTCATTTTAAATTTATTAAAGGGCCTCTTTTTGCAAATATTATTTTGGCCGATGAAATTAACAGAACACCACCAAAAACACAAAGTGCATTATTGGAAGCGATGCAAGAGTATGCAGTAACAGCAGCTGGAAAGCGGTATACACTCGAGCAGCCATTTTTTGTACTAGCTACACAGAACCCAATTGAGCAAGAAGGAACATATCCGCTACCTGAAGCGCAGTTAGATCGATTTATGTTTAATGTAATGCTTACGTATCCTAATTTCGAAGAAGAAGTACAGGTTGTAAAAAATACAACAAGCGATTACAAACCGAAATTGGAGAAAATTATTTCGGCAGAAGAGATTTATTACTTTCAAGATTTGATCAGACGAATTCCTATTCCTGATAACGTACTAGAATATGCAGTAGGATTAGCATCTAAAACTCGTCCGAATACACCGGCAGCAACCAAAGAAGTTAACTCGTATTTAGCATGGGGAGCAGGACCACGAGCTTCGCAATATTTAGTAGTAGGAGCGAAGTGTCATGCAGTAATCAACGGTAAATTTTCGCCCGATATTGAAGATGTGAAAGCCGTTGCAGTACCAATACTTCGTCACCGAATAGTTAGAAACTATCGCGCCGAAGCCGACGGTGTGTCAATCGAAAAAATTATTTCGCAATTATTTTAAACGCTTCGATTAAGCTTCGATGGTTTGCTTCGATGGTTTGCTTCGACAGATTGCTTCGACGGATTGCTTCGACGGATTGCTTCGACGGATTTATAATCCGTCGTTATGCTGCTTCGACAGATTTATAATCCGTCGTCCTTCACCGCCTCCAAATTTTCAAGAGCTACCTCAGCCATAATATTTCCAAAGTTAACGTAGACGATATTTTTTTTAATCTTTTCAACCGTACCAATTTGTTTGCCTTTGAGCATTCTCACCATCGTTCCAATGTGAATTTCTGTTTGTAAGCGTTCTATTAATTCTTTCTTTCGCTTAGAAACTTTCTCAGGTGTGTTTTCAGCGGCACGCTTTTTCTTTTCCGCCGTCATCGAGTTTACAAACTTTTTGATCACTTCTTTTTTGTCCTTCGTCTTTTCCCATTCCATCGAAAGAGCTTCTAATTTTCTTCCGAGTTCCGACAACTTTCGTGTTTCTTCTCGCTTCTCATTATCGCGTTCAAGTTTTTCTTTGAGTTTTTCAGCTAACAGATTATACTTTGCCGTAGAAGCTTCCGATTTTTCACGATTCGATTTAAGTTGACTCAGCTCTTCTTCGATCTTATTTTTCTGGCTATGTAATTCAGACAACATCGAATTTAATTTCAGCTTATCTTTTTGAATTTTACTTCTTGCTTGTTCAATTACATGCTGAGGAAGTCCTATTTTTTCAGCTACTTCAAAAGTATAAGAGCTTCCCGGTTGACCAACGATTAACTTGTATTTCGGCATCAAAGTTTCGGGATCAAAAAGCATCGATCCGTTAAAAACACCTTCCAGTTTATCGGCTAATAATTTAATATTTGTATAGTGAGTGGTGAAAATTCCGAAGGCTTTTCGTTTGTTTAGTTCTTCCATTACAGCTTCAGCAATTGCTCCTCCTAATTCAGGATCTGTTCCCGTTCCAAATTCATCGATAAGAATCAATGTCCGGTTGTTTGCAGTTCTCAAAAATTGATTCATTCGAATTAACCGAGAGCTATAGGTAGAAAGAGCATATTCGATAGACTGGCTATCGCCAATATCGGCAAGAAAGTTATTGAAGAAACACATTTCAGACTTTTCATCGGCCGAAATTAACAGGCCACTTTGAAGCATTAGTTGAAGTAGCCCAAGTGTTTTAAGAGTGATTGATTTTCCGCCGGCATTAGGACCAGAAATAATAAGTATGCGTTGCTTCTGATTTAACTCTAAGGTAAGCGGGATAACTTCTTTCTTCAAAGCTTTATTTTGAAGGTACAATAAAGGATGAACAGCTTTTACCAAATTGACCATACTGTTTTTATTGATAGCAGGTAAATTTCCATTGATATCCAAAGCAAACATTGCCTTAGCTCTTACGAAATCCAATTGGCTAAGAAAATTGTGGTAGTTTTTTATAAGGAAAGAATGTGGTCGTAGTTCATTGCTAAGTTCAAATAACAAACGCCTGATTTCATTCCGCTCGTCTTGTTCTAACTCAGAAATTTCATTATTTAATTCTACTAGTTCGTCAGGTTCAATGAAGGTAGTTTTTCCACTATCACTTTTACCGTGTATCAATCCTCTTAATTCCCTTTTGTACTCTGACGGTACGGCGAGAACTCTACGATTATTATAAAAATTTTCTTCATTCTCTCTGAGCCAGCCTTTCTTTTTCATTTCGGTAATAAACATCCGAAATCGTTTATCCGCTTCTCTTCTTTTTGATATTAATGCTGAACGAATACTTTGCAATTCATCTGATGCATTATTTTTTATCAGGCCATGTGCATCAATTATTTTATTGATAAGCTCAATAATAACCGGAGTTGAATAGACATTCGCTGCTAATAATTTTAAATGAATGAATGAATCTGCACGCTCGCTAAAAAACCGAAGAATGCTATTCACCGTATCGGAGGCAGATCGGATGCGACTGAATTGTGCTTCGGAAAGAATTGAATTGGCAATCAACAAAAGATCAGCTTCGCTTTCAAAGTCTTCAAAATGGGTGTCAGGAAAAGATCCTCTTACGGCTAAATTTTGTTTGTATTCATCCGTTTGCTTCAAAATTACCGATAATGAATCACGCGATTGAATGGGCCCAAGATTCTCTGCAAAAGAACGAGAAAGACGGCAACGGCAATAGTTTAGAACTAGTTCTCTAACTTTGTCAAATTCAAATAACTGAAGCGTGTCTGTACCCGAAATATTCACTTGTAATAATTTTAAAACTCCGTAAAGATAGTCTCTTATTTTAAAATTTTACTAGTCTGATTACTGATTTTGAATGCATCTAGGAGAGTATTTTACAATGAAATATGGGAAATGTTTTAGCGGAAGTAAGAAGACCCAATAATTATGAAATCTTTTCCTAGTATATTTGAACACTTGTGAAAAGCGAAAAAATAAATATTGCAATAATTGGTGGAGGAGCATCGGGTTTTTTTGGTGCACTCCGAGCAAAAATTTTATTGCCGCAAGCGAATGTTGTGATATTTGAAAAAAGCAATAAGTTACTGGCTAAAGTGAAAGTTAGTGGAGGAGGCAGATGTAATGTAACTCATCATTGTTTCGAAATAAGTAAGCTGTTGAAAAACTACCCTAGAGGCGAAAAAGATTTGCGTCCGGCTTTCAATCAATTTGCGTGCGAAGACACTGTAGTGT
>JAYTOX010000011.1:0-1607 GCA_043747595.1 Bacteroidota bacterium
ACTTTCCCGAATGAGGAAAACGAGTTCTCTATGGATGCATCAAAAAATTCTTCTTTTTTATTTAATGTCTTCATTGTTTCAGCGTTAATCAAATATTGAAACATCCCAGCTTTTCTTTGCTTGAAATCTTTAAAAATACCGCCAATGAACAATTGCCCTTCACTTGTTAATTCATATGAAATCTCATTTGCACTTTCAATAAATCTTATTCCCGCATTATCGTAATTGAAATCCTTCAAACGACTAAAAAGATTGCTGTTGGTTATTCTCCCTGATTCTAATTGCAATGGCATTGAAGTCGGCTCTGCATCAGCAGCCTTGGTTTTGCAAAAAACATTATTCACTATATCACTAGTTAAATAGGACAACAGGTAATACAAATTTCCAGCATTATCTGTACGATAGAAATATGACAATACTGAAGCATTGTTAAATTTATTAGGAATCGTTTTCTCCCAAATCTTCTTAAAAGAAATTGCATCCAGAAGCACTGCCGTGACCTCTTCAGGTTTTTTCTTGTCCTGAAATTTATTTACCACAAGAATTTTTGAACTGTCTGGTGAAAAAGCAAAGTAAAAATCTCTTTTTGCGAAATCAAACATCCCTGATTTGATTCGTACCTCCTTATTCGGATCATCTTTGATTTCTCCTGTAGAAGAGATAGTCTTAATATTTAATGTCTTAGTTTTATCCGTCTTTTCCCATGTCGAATAAAAGACCAACACTTTGCCTTTCACTAAATAGGCGGCTTCAAATGGTTCAGAAGAAATATTTAATGAAAAATCTTTCGCCCATTTTTTTGTAAAATTAGCGACATCGTATTTTTGAATTTTAAATTTCTCCATCATACCTCCTGTAAGGCTCCTTGAGGAACTAAGCACATAGAGTCCGTCACCATCGGTCCCCAGAACTTTAAGCGTGCGCTCATTCATTTCTAATTTATTTTCGGGGCCTGATATTATAGTTGAAAGTGTTTGTGCTTTCAGAATTCCGATTGATAGTATTACAAAAAGAATCGAGAAAAGAGAAGTTGTTTTTTGGTTCATAATAGATTTAACAAATTGGATAGATGAATTTATAAGCAATAAAAGATGAGCCAAAATTAATTAATTTAATCTTACTTTTAAGAATTAATTACTTAATTAACACTGTGAAGTAGAGCAGAATTAAAATTTGTTTTGTAGTCTGGAACTTGATTTTTTTAACTCACAGTAACGAAGTAAGTTGTTGTCCTAAGTAGTCAGAAAACTGTTATTTAAGTTTATAAATTACCTGTTTTTCACTGTAGATAATAGGGTTTCCGGTAACGTCAGTCCGTCTAATAACTACCCATCATCATCAAATATAGTAAATATTTAAACGCATTACGTTCACTTAAAGCAGCCCTTAAAAAGAGATTCGATTTTGATACTTCAAAAATAGGTAGTGCTCTAGTGAATCCATTTTCGTTTGCATCGATCAATTTTCCAATAAATAAAAAACCAAGTTCTTTAAGGAACTTTTTGAATATGTTTTTGTCAAGGATATTCATTATTCTTCTTAAGTTGTACGCGACGAACATTAATCCAACATCAGCACTTGCACGTTTCTTTCCTCTTTTAGTCATG
>JAYTOX010000012.1:0-27541 GCA_043747595.1 Bacteroidota bacterium
CTGAGCAAACAAAGCCTAAAGAATCAAGATGTATTTCAGCAAGAATATAAAATTGAGTTACTAAAAACGGTCAACCTGTATTAGGCATTGTCAACTTCTTACTTCTTACTTCTTACTTCTTACTTCTTACTTCTTACTTCTTACTTCTTACTTCTTACTTCTTACTTCTTACTTCTTACTCCACCACCACCACTTCCGCCAACGGACTTACAAAATAGGTGCGTTCTGTTGTGAGCTCAAAACATTTAAAGCGAGTGCGAAGCAATTCTCCTTTTTGGAAAATCATTCCTGATCGTGATTGGTTGAGTTTAAATTTCGTATTCATCGGAAGCTCTTCAAGATGTGTTTTCGCTACAAGGCCATCTCTCGTATCATATTTTTTCAATGCTCTAAAAAGATGGTGATCGCTGCAACTACTTGCTGCCGGATTCACTAAATAATTATGAAGCGCAATTGAGATGTCGTCAGGGAAAATACGTTGAATTAAAAAATTACTTAGCAAAATTTTAAATTCATTTTTCCACTCTTTTCCGTGAGGTTCATGCCTGAAAGGATACTTAGTGTACGTATGTAAATGAGCAACCTCATGCACGAACGTAATAAGAAAAGCATATTTGTTTAGATCGTGATTAACCGAAATGTGATGTCCCTTGCCTTTGTCTAATGGTTTGTAATCGCCAAATTTTGACGCACGACCTTTTGTAATTTTTAAATGAATATTTTTTTGAACAATCCAACCCGTACATTCATCTACTGTTTGTTCCGGTAAATATTTTGCTAATACGCTGGCGATCTTTTCTCTCGACATGGTATAAAATTCGTAGTGGGCTTGACGATTAAGATAATTTATTTGAGAAGTTGATAAGCGATCAAGCTTGCAAGATAAGCCATTCCGCTCATATACAAGATCTGAATCAATGGGTATTTGATGCTTTTTGTTTCTCTAAAGACAACTGCTATAGTACTTATACATTGCATAGCAAATGCATAAAACAGCATTAACGATATTCCTACAGCAAAAGTATATTTAGGCCCTCCTGTTATTGGGTCTATTTCATTTCGCATTTTTTCTTTCAATGTTTTTTTAGTCGATTGCTCATCGCCTACACTGTAGATAGTAGACATTGTTCCAACAAAAACTTCTCTTGCTGCGAATGATGTAATCAATGCAATTCCAATTTTCCAATCGTAGCCCAATGGACGAATAGCAGGCTCAATAATATGACCTAATTTGCCGGCATAAGAATGTTCCAATTTTTCCATCTGAATACTCTTGTCTATTTCATCTTTTGGAAGTGTACGTGTTATGGAATCTGTCATATACTTTTCCTCGATGCGATCAAATTCTCCTGTAGGACCAAACGAAGAAAGTACCCACAAAATAATTGATATAGATATAATGACTTTCCCGGCATCGAATAGAAAAACTTTTACTTTTTCAATTATGTGTATTCCTATTGTATGCCATCTTGGAATGCGATAGGTAGGTAATTCCATTACAAAAAAACTTCGCTCTTTACTCTTAATTATATTTTTCATGACCCATGCTACACTAATAGCAGCAACAAATCCAATTAAATACATTAACATTAATACAAGACCTTGAAGATTTACTCCGTACACATATTGCGAAGGAATTATTAAGGCGATGAGTAAAGTGTATACAGGTAAGCGTGCTGAGCAACTCATAAGCGGCGTTACCATTATTGTTATTAAACGCTCTTTCCAATTCTGAATGGTTCGTGCACTCATTATGGCCGGAACGGCACATGCTACTCCGCTCATCAAAGGAATTAGTGATCGTCCATTCAATCCAAATTTTCGCATAAGTTTATCCATCAAAAAACTTACGCGCGATAAATAGCCTGTATCTTCAAGTATTGCAATAAAGAAAAAGAGTAATGCTATCTGTGGAATAAAAACTACGATGCCATTTAAGCCAGCTAAAATTCCATTTACAAGAAGATCATTTAGTAATCCGGGTGGTAGGGCGCTCTTCACTTGAAAACTAATCCAACTAAATGCACTGTCAATTAAATCCATCGGATAAGTTGCCCATGCAAAAATTGCTTGAAAAATTAAAAATAGAACAGCAAGAAAAATAAAGTAACCCCAGAAACGGTGAGTTAATACGCTGTCTATTTTATACGAATATGATTTGTGTACAGGATTTTCCGGCGACGAAACAAATTCGTTCATTATTGAAGTAATCTCTTTGTAACGTGCAAGTGTTTCTCTAGCCTGCATCTGCTGTTGATCAAATTCGTATTCAGCACACACAGCACGGATCTTCTCTTTTTTAAATTCAGGTATTTCAAAATTGCTGATGAGATTCAAATTGTTTGCAACTAGAAAAGCGTTGTAATTACTTTTTACACTAACAGAATTTCGAATTGTATCTATTACTTCAGGAGCAAACGGATGAATATCTATAAAATCTTTTACAGGAGGGGTAAAAGTTTGAGTTATCACTGCTTTTAATTCATTCAACCCTTCTTGTTTCCTTGCAGTCATTGCTACAATTGGAATGCCTAATCGTTGCGATAATTTTTCAAAATCAATTGTTGTTTTTTTAAAACGAACAATGTCCATCATATTTATAACTAGTACTACCGGAATTTTCAGATCAACAATTTGAGAACACAAAAACAAATTTCGTTTTAGATTAGCTCCATCTGCAACTACTATAGTTAGTTCTGGGTGAGCTTCGTTTTGAGGATCACATAAAAGTTGAAATGGAATTCTTTCTTCCGGCGATTTAGGATAAAGTGAATAGGTTCCCGGAAGATCTATGATCTCGGCATCAATAATATTTCCAAATTTATCTTTCAGACTTAAATAGCCAATCTTCTTTTCAACGGTGACGCCGGGAAAATTCGCAACTTTTTGCTTAAGTCCTGTCAATGCATTGAATACCGACGATTTCCCACTATTGGGATTTCCGATCAATGCTATTTTTAATTTTCTATTCACTTCAAATAATAAAAATTCTCTTTATAAATGCATTTCAATTCGGACTGTAGATGCTTCTGCTTTCCTCAAACTGAGTGTATACCCTGATACTGAAATTGCTATTGGGTCGCCTAATGGGGCTATTCTTATAACCTCTATGGGTTCACCAGGAATACATCCCATTTCCAACAATTTCAATGAAAGTTCGTAGTCAGTAAATGAATCGATTGTCCCTTTTTGGCCTTTTTTTAACTCAGAAAGCAATTTGACCATATAAGTTGTTCTTATTAAGAATCATTTTAAACAAGTGCCAAAAGTATTTCTAATTTTTTAATAATGGGAGGATTTTTGTCATTAAATAACCCCAAATCATCGAAATTTATACTTTTTGCAAATCGTTGGTAATAGCGACTTGAGCGTTTGAAAATCAGCCTATTAGTTTTGCCGTCTTTTGCCGAAATCAGTTGAATGTATTGATAAGGTCAAGTCTAAGAAGGCTTCTCGTTTTGAATCGTATTTTTCCTGCTAAATTTAGGACAGTCGCACTTCTTTTTGAATACAAAACATCCACTTAAAGTTACAGTCAGAATCAATCCTAAAACTAGTAAAGTACTGTGAAAATATTTCTTCCTCTTATACATCATACAAATATACAGTAAGATTATACATCACACTGCTTACAAATGCTAAATAAAAAGTTATCTATAACAAGTTGTTGATGTAAGCCAATTCTTTCTGTTTGAAACGTATCTATTTTATTATTTTTACAGCCTTATATGAATTCACTTTTTCACTTAGGCAGATATTGGATCTTTATGAAAGATCTGTTTATTAAGCCTGAAAAATTTTCGATCTACTGGAAACAGTTTACACGTGAACTGGATAATTTCGGCTATGGCTCTCTTGGAATCGTAGCGTTGACTTCTGTTTTTATGGGAGCAGTAATTACTATTCAGACAGTTTACAATTTAGTAAACCCACTTGTTCCGCTTTCGGCTGTTGGTATTGTAGCACGCGATTCAATTATTCTTGAGTTCTCTCCTACTATGATGTCGCTTGTACTCGCAGGGAAAATCGGTTCAAGTATCGCTTCTGAAATCGGAACAATGAGAGTTACAGAACAAATCGACGCTCTTGAAATAATGGGTATCAACTCTTCTGCATATCTCGTACTTCCAAAAATATTTGCAGCGCTTTTCATCTTTCCTTTTGTGGTGATTATCTCTATGTTCTTGGGAATTACTGGTGGGTGGATTGCAGGTGTAGGGGCCGGGGTTATTAGCTCTGCCGATTATATAAAAGGTATTCAAGATTCATTCGTTCCATTTAATATCGTTTTTGCAATTATTAAAACGCTGACGTTTGCCTATATCATCACTACAGTTTCTGCATACAACGGATATCATACTGAAGGTGGCGCATTGGAAGTAGGTCAATCGAGCACCAGTGCTGTTGTTTATAGCAGTATACTTATCCTGATTTTCGATTACATCTTAACTCAATTGATTCTTACATGATCGAAATAACTAATATCAAAAAAAGTTTTGGCGATCGTGAAATTCTGAAAGGCATTACATCGGTCTTCGAAACTGGTGATGTAAATCTTGTAATAGGAGGAAGCGGAAGCGGAAAAACTATTCTTATGAAATGCATGGTTGGCCTAGAAGAAATAGATAGTGGAGAAATTCAATATGACAGTAATGTTTTCAGTAATCTAACCAGAAAAGAACGTAAACCTTTTCGTCAAGAAATTGGAATGGTATTTCAAGGTGGTGCATTGTTCGACTCACTTACTGTTGAACAAAATGTGATGTTCCCATTAAATATGTTTACCGATATGACTTTGGAAGAGAAAAAGGAAAGGGTAAATTTTTGCTTGAACAGAGTAAACCTTCACAATGTAAATCAACTCAGCCCTTCTGAATTGTCGGGAGGAATGAAAAAAAGAGTTGCCATTGCCAGAGCGTTTGCTCCTAATCCTAAATATTTATTTTGCGATGAGCCGAACTCCGGATTAGATCCTCAAACATCTATCGTGATCGATAATCTTATTAAAGAGATCACGCAAGAGTTTAACATGACTACGATTGTAAATACTCATGACATGAACTCTGTAATGGAAATTGGCGACAAAATTTTATATCTGTATAAAGGTGAGAAGTGGTGGGAAGGAACTATCGAAGACATTCTCCGCACAGATAATAAAGAATTAAATGATTTTATTTTTGCAAGTAAGCTTGCCAAGAATATTAAGAAAACCGGATTGATCTAACTGAAAGTTTAAGTTGAGAATATATTTTTAAATTTTCATTTTAATTGTCCCAATCAATTTATAGCCATAAAAAAACCGCCCCTTTTGGAGGCGGTTTTTTATTTCTTTTTATTAATGATTATTTAGCAGAAACAACAACTGTTTTGTTTGTTACTCCTTTGTCTGTAATCATTTGTACTGTGTAAGTTCCGGCAGCTTGATTGCTTAAGTCAATTTTCTCGCTAGAGAATGAATTGAATGAAGTTGATTTAACTACTTGTCCCATTGCATTGATCACATTAACTTTCACATTAGTGCTAGTTCCATTGTTCAAAATGTATACAAATCCTTTTGATGGGTTAGGATACACTGAGAAACCATCGTTGTTCTGAACATTGCTGATTCCTACTAATGTAGCAGAAGGAGTGTTTAATCTTGCAATAAATGCTATCAAAATGCTTGATGATGCAACATCATTCCATGCTGTTCCTCCATTGTAAAATATTTTACCTGTTGTATAAATATCATGCGATGCTCCCAAAGAAATATTTGAAGTGTCTAATTGATCAACACTCAAAAAGTAATCAGTATTTGCTGAAAGGTTTACTGGTGTACTTACTGTAGATCCAAATTGCAATGTAATGAATGCTCCTGCTGTATCTGCAGCAGTAATTGTATATGGATTAGAAGCTCCTAATACAACATTTGGTAATCCAGCTACTACATCATATAAAGATACCGAAACATGATCGCCTAATCTTGGTCCTGCCAAATAGAATGTTGCAGAAGTGGCTTGACAAGCTTGATAATTGTGATACATCTGACCAAGTTTTCCTGCAAATCCAGGGAAACCGAAACTGCCTGCAAAATTATTTGCATCAAAATCTACGTAATCGCGTGCATAAACTGAATCTGAAACATAAACATATGAATACGTTGTGTCATTACTTCCGTCTACATCGCCTGCTGTTGCAACAACTTGCTCTATGTAGTAAATTCCAGTATCAACCGGTGTGTATGGTACTGTGTTTACAATCAATGCAGAAGTATCACCCGGATTTAATGTTCCCGAAAATGCTTCTGTTCCGCTGTAAACTAATCCAGATGTTGTGTTGTATACGTTGAACGACATAGTTGCACTTGTAATAGCTTGCGATCCTGAATTGTGAATACGACCTTGGATAATTAAAGCTGCTGCATCTAGTATCGGTAATATTGCATATTCTCCTTGGCGAACATTTTGCAATGCCGCAATATCTAAACTTGGAATATCTGAAATACTGATATCATCAAGCATCCAAGAATATGCACATCCTGCATTCACAGCATCAATTGATGTTGGACTGTAAAACTGAAAACGAACATAAACGGTCGCTTGGTTTGCAGCTACTGAACTGATGTCAACATTTACAACGTTTGGATTAATTGCATTGCTGTTTGCACTGTATTGATTAAGTGTTAACGCGCCGTTTACTTCAAATTTAGTCCAGTTAATATTATCTGTACTGATGAAAATATATGTTGAATCGTAATATCTTCTATAGTATTGAGAAAAAGTAAGTCTAACTGCACTATGTCCTGTAACATCAATTGGATTTACTGTTGTTAAATTTCCAATTTGATTTCCACCACAAATCGAATCTGAATCGAATTTTGCAAAACCGTTTATTGCAGACGCAGAAGCAATTGTTGTTATTGGAAAACCACCTGCCGGGCCGGTAGTTCCAATTACCCAGTCACCTGTTGTACCTGCCTCATGAGTAAGCGACCAGTTTGCCGGTGTAGAAAAATCATCTGACCAAATCACTGCATTCGTAGTGTTGTGGGTGTTTGCGTGACGAGCAACAGTTGATTTTGAAGAAATAGTTTGACTGCCAACGTTTTTCGTGACAGCCGTTTTGCGCGCTAGTTGTGCATGGGCGGAAAATCCACCTACGACAGCTAATGCGATCATTGCGTATAATTTTTTCATTGTATTTTGGTTAGAGATTTTTAAGAATGGCAAATGTAAATTTTTTATCAATTGTGTCAATCAGTTTTTGTCATAATTAACCAATAATCAACTGTGTTTTTTCAAATTTGGCCTTATCTTCATTTTATACCAAGGATTTAACACAAAAAAATGATTCAGAATCTATTATAAACTAAAAAAGGCTGTCCCTTTTGGAAGGAACAGCCTTTTTTTAACTAAAATTCTTATTTCGTAATGTTCAATCTTTCATTGCTCACTCCTTTGTCGCTGATAACCCGAACGATGTACTGTCCGTTTGCTTGAGAAGAAAGATCAATTACTTCTGACGTCAATGAAGTGTATACTTTACTGAATACAATTTGACCCATAGTGTTTACTACTGTAACAGTGTATAGATCTGATTTTATTGTGCTGTTCAAATGAATTAATCCGGTTGATGGATTTGGATAAACAACAGTCAGGCCTTTTGCAATTGGACGTATTCCAACTCCTGTTGAAGTTGTAATGTTTATATCGTCTAATCGTAATCCTGCAAGTGAATCTCCACTCACTGCATGGAAACCGAAGTAATATGTTCCAGTTGTTGTAACGTTGAACGGAGCCGATACCGGAACATAAGCCAGGTTACTTACTAATGTTAACGGTGAAAGTGTTTGTACAATTGCTGTACTTACTTGAGCTGTCGCTAAAACTGATTCGAAGAAAGTAGGTGTTGATGTGCTAGTTGCCCTGTAGTAGAAAGTAATATTGTATTGTGCCGTGTCTACTAACTCAAAACATGAAGTGTAAACGTAGTCATCGGCTACTGCTGCATTGATACGAGCACAAAACGTTCCTGTTCTTGGAAGGATATTCGATAATTCCCATGTGATACTGTCGTTATTTAAATCTTCTAACGCAAAACCGGATAAGTCGTCGGTTAACTCAAAACCATTTGTATATCCCGGGCTAACAATTGGACGTGGACCTGTAAAAAATGTTGCATTCGCCGTATCGTTACTTTGAACTGTATCGCCTAAAACAGAAATATAAACTTGTAGTGTGTGATTTCCCGGTGCAGAAAAATCTGCAGTAGTTATAAATGAAAACGAATATGTTTGTCCGGGTATAATCGTTGTCGTAACGTTTTCTAACTGCGGAGCTCCATTGTCTGCAATGAAATTAATATCGAAGTTATTAATGTTTGTTCCGCCATTGTTATAAATTGATACAGTTACTGTTTCTGCATTCGATAAAAGTGAACAACTGTTTTGTGGAGCATCGATGCTTGAAAGTACGGCATCTGTACCAACTGCTTCGTACAATGTAATATCATCTATCATCCAGAAATAATCATAGTCACCAATAAATCTAAATCTTAAATATACTGTTACTTGATTTGCTGCAATTGAAGAAATATCTAAATCAACTCCATTTGGATTTGGTGTTGCCCCGTTTTGCGCAAGACCTGCACTTGCATCTAAAACTTGTGTCCATGTAGTTCCATCTGTACTCACCGATACTGTTGCAGTCTCTAAATAATGCGCAAGCAGTTCATTGAAAAATAAATGTACGTTAGAATGTAATGAACAATCTATTGCATCTGTGATAAGATCTGCATTTTCACCACCAACACTTGCATTGCTTGCATCACTATCGTAAATCATATAACCATTAGCAGCCGATGTATTTGTTGGACTTAAAGAATCAAGTCCAGGATAAAAACCTTGATTGGCAATACCTGTTGTTGTAAAACTCCAGTTAACTCCATGCCCTGCATTATCAATTGTTTGCCAGCCTGCTGGAAGCCCCGCCGAAAAGTTCTCGTAAAAAAATGGAGAAATGGTTTGCATCCGATTTTGAATGCTGGTTTTTGTCACCTTGCTAGTTTTGATGTGACGATTTGATTTTACTCCGGCTCCAAAGGAAGTTACCGAACTTAGTAGAAGAAAAAGAAGAGCAATACGAGTATAATTTTTCATGCGAATTATTTAGTTGTTTAATTTATTTTGCGACTCAAATGTATTATTTTATAGTTATATCTCAAAAAACTGAAATGATAAAAAAAGAAGGTTATACAACTTCTTCCATGTACGATTCTATTGGGGGACATGCACATACCAAATTTCGGTCTCCGTAAGCATTATCTACTCGGCCCACAGTTGGCCAGAATTTGTTTGAACTAACATATGGCAATGGAAATGCCGCTTTTTTACGAGAATAGCCATAACTCCAAGTATCTGAACAGATTATTTGCATCGTATGTGGCGCATTTTTTAACACATTGTCTTTTTTGTCGGCAATGCCTTTTTCTATTTCTTCAATTTCTTTTCTGATTTGAATTAACGCATCTGAGAATCGATCCAGCTCTGCTTTCGGCTCACTTTCTGTTGGCTCTATCATAATTGTTCCCGGAACAGGAAATGACATAGTGGGTGCGTGGAAGCCATAATCCATCAGCCTTTTAGCAATATCTTCTACTTCTATCCCTGCCGATAATTTAAACGGTCGGCAATCAATAATCATTTCATGGGCAATTCGATTCGACAAGCCTACATATAATATTTGAAAGTGTGGTTCTAATTTCGCCTTTATATAATTGGCATTGAGTATCGCATATTTGGTTGCATCCGTAACTCCTTTGCTTCCCAACATTTTAATATATGCATATGAAATTAAAAGTATACTCGCGCTGCCCCAAGGTGCTGCTGAAACAGCCGGAGTATTCCCTCCCATATTAATAAGTGAATGGGATGGAAGAAATGGAATTAAATGCTCGGCAACTCCAATTGGTCCCATACCTGGCCCACCACCACCATGTGGAATCGCAAATGTTTTATGAAGATTCAAGTGACAAACATCGGCTCCAATAGTGGCAGGATTTGTTAAGCCAACTTGTGCATTCATATTTGCACCATCCATATAAACTTGTCCGCCATTTTCATGAATGATTTTTGTAATTTCTTTTATGCCTTCTTCAAAAACACCGTGAGTTGAAGGGTAGGTAACCATCAAGCATGATAAATCTGTCTTATGTTGTTCTGCCTTTTGTCGAAGGTCTACTATGTCGATGTTTCCGTGATCGTCACATTTCACAACTACTACTTTCATTCCTGCCATTACTGCACTCGCCGGATTTGTACCATGTGCAGAAGAAGGAATAAGAGAAACATTTCTATTGTTATCACCTCTGCTTTGATGGTAAGCACGAATCACCATTAGTCCGGCATATTCTCCTTGAGCACCTGAATTCGGTTGCAACGACATTGCCGCAAATCCTGTTATCTCACATAAATATTTTTCCAATTGATGAATGATCTGCTGATATCCTTCTGTTTGATCGAGTGGAGCAAAGGGGTGAATAGAATTCCACTCCGGCCAGCTAACAGGAATCATTTCGCTTGTTGCATTGAGCTTCATTGTACAACTGCCTAATGCAATCATTGAATGATTCAGTGAAAGATCTTTGTTTTCCAGGTGTGTTATATAACGCAGCATTTCAGATTCTGAATGGTGTGTGTTAAAAACCGGATGTGTTAAATAATCTGTGATACGAATTAATGAATCTGGAATATGTGATGACGATTTTGAAACTAGATTGGCTTTGCTTTTTTTGCTTTTTGCCAATACATCAAATATTTGCTGCAGCTCTTCTTCGCCTGTAGTTTCTCCAATACTAACTGAAAATTGAGTTTTGCCTACATAACGAAAATTTATAGACGAAGCGATTGCGTTTTCTTTTACTGTAGCAATTTCATTTCCCGCATCTAAAAGAATTGTGTCGAAAAAAGTTTTATGGATAATTGTATACCCGATGTTTATTGCACTTTCTGCTAAGCGTGATGCATTCGAATGAATGTTTTCTGCAATCGCCCTAATTCCTTTCGGGCCATGATATACTGCGTACATACTTGCCATTACAGCCAACAAAACCTGAGCCGTACAAATATTCGATGTCGCTTTATCACGGCGAATATGTTGCTCTCGTGTTTGCAGTGCCATTCTTAAAGCACGATTGCCATGGACATCTACAGAAACCCCAATAATTCTACCTGGCATTTCACGCTTGTAAATTTCTTTAGCAGCAAAAAAAGCTGCGTGCGGACCTCCATAACCAAGTGGTACACCGAAGCGCTGTGAGTTTCCAAATACAACATCTGCTCCCCATTCTCCCGGTGAACTAAGGTGTGTAAGTGCCATTAAATCGGAACCTACTGCTACTTGTATGCCTTTCGCATGTGCATCTTTTACCCACTCTCTATAATCGGGTGTTGTTCCTTCTGAAGTTGGGTACTGTACTATTGCACCAAAATAACTCTCGTCAAGTTTTATTTTTTCTGATTCTCCAATCACCAATTCAATTCCCAATGGCGCCGATCTAGTTTTTAACACATCGATGGTTTGAGGGAAACAGACGTGAGAAACAAATAATTTAGTTGACTTCGATTGAACTTTTTCTTTTGTTCGTGTAGCAAAAAACATATGCATTGCCTCTGCTGCTGCTGTTGCTTCATCGAGTAATGAAGCATTTGTAATTTCCATTCCTGTCAAGTCAAGAATCATTGTCTGATAATTTAACAAAGCTTCTAATCTGCCTTGAGAAATTTCTGCTTGATAGGGTGTATAAGCAGTATACCAACCCGGACTTTCAAAAACATTTCTTAAAATAACTCCTGGAGTAATGGTGTTGTAATATCCTAAACCGATGTATGAATTAAACACTTTGTTTTTTGATGCCACTTCTTTCAACTCTTTCAAGAAGCGATATTCTTCCTGACCTTCTGGAAGGTCTAACGACTTTTTCAATCTGATACTCGCAGGAACCGTCTGACTTATCAATTCATCTAACGATTTAACTCCGATCTCTTTCAACATGGAAAGAGTATCTTCTGCGTTTGGCCCTATATGACGATCAGAAAACTGTGAATTTGACATAAAATTGCTTGAATTAAATTTACGGCCCAAAGGTACGATGATTTAACTTCAAAAATGCACTGATAGCTCCATGTTGAAAAAAAAGTATGGGTAGTTAGGATTTTTGTTTGTTGAGCATGATTGAAGCGACGATCGAAAAACGCCTTGTTCATAACAACTTTATGTTGTATCTTCTTGTAACTTTGGTTGAAAGTTATTCAACAATAAAAATGATTGATCACCTAATCTCTTTCGATAATTTTAAGACTTTTATTGTACTTTTGGTCATCGTATGAATACATCTCAAAAAATTCTATTTTTTATTTTCTTGCTTATTTGCCAGTTCTGCCAGGCTCAAGATACCATTGTGCTCATTACTGGTAAGACAATTCCGGTTAAGTCGGTTGACTTCCATGATTATACGATTGACTACAGAACGTTAGACGGGAGAAAGTTAAAATCGATTGATGCCGGCCGTGTCTTTTCAATAAAATATCCGAATGGTGCCGAGCGTGTAATTTTTCGATCCGATTCGCTCGATGCTGCCGATTTTAGCGAAGATGAAATGCGTCGGTTTATTAAAGGCGAACAAGATGCAAGAGATTTTTACCGAAATAGAACCGCCAAATTCGTAGGCTTTGCCGTAGGCGGAGGAGCTACTATGTTTGGTTTTTTTGGGCTGCCTATTCCTCTTCTTTTTTCTACAGGTATCGGTGGGTTTTCTCCTGATGTAAAAAAGAATCTCTCTTTTAAAATTGGAGGAAACGCTGTGAGTTCAGCAGGGTTCGATTCCACTAATGTAGTAAATGCAATAGTGGGTAAAAAAGTAAATCCGGTTTTCGAAAAGGACTCTAAATTTATTATTGCAGGTAAAGCAATTACATTTACTGAAACGGTTGCTCTTGATACTGCTATTTCATTAATCAATAAAAGTTTTAGATCGCATCGAGTAATTGCTTCCAACGAAAATAATCAGTTAAAACTTTATCGCAGTACCGACTCCAGAAATATTGAAGATCAAGTTTACAGAGAGGGTTTTGAAAAAAGATCGCGTGATTATAAAATCAGGACTTCATTAATCGGTGGACTAGCCGGCTATATCAGCGGAATTTTTCTCTTCACATTAATTTATCACAATTCAAAATAATGGTTTCGTACTTGAAAAAGGTGAAGTCGGTTTTTGATGAAATTGTTTTTGGAAATTTTTTTATAGCCTTTTGTGCTGTTGCTCTTGTCTATTCTACATGGATTATTAATGGATTAACACTGAAACTTACTCCTTATGTAGTCTTTGTTTTTTTCTCAACTTATTTGTTTTATAATTTTCATACCTATTCTTTTGAATTAATTTTTTCAAGTTTTAAAATGCTAATGAAGTCAATTCAAGCAATTAAAATATCGTCATTTCGCTTAATGACTAATAGCTTGTCTTTGTTAATTTGCATCTATCAGTTATTTCAATTCAAGCCATTTTTTTTTATTTTTTTGCTACCATGTGCTATCCTCACTTTTCCTTATTCAATTCCTGTCATAGGTAAAAAAAACAAGAAAAAATTTCGTGACTATTATTTGTTAAAGCTGCCATTACTTTCTTTTGTGTGGGCTTTCTCTACTGTAATTATTCCTTTGGCCGAACAAAATATTGATTTGCTTTCTCCGTTCGTATTCAAACAAGTGCTTTGCCGATTTCTATTTATGTTTGCTCTTTGTGTGCCATTTGAAATCAGAGATATGGAAAATGATAAATTGAATAAGGTAAAAACATTTCCTCTCGTATTCGGAAGTGGTTTTACAAGAAAAATTGGAATTTTATTTTTACTCTTAGAGCTATTTTTGCATCATTCTATAAATCTACCCATCAAAATGATATTTGCTCTCGACCTTTCTTCTCTTATTGCAATTTCTTGGATTCTTATTATGAAAAATCAAAAATCAGGATATTTTTACAAATTATTTGTTGATGGTACCATGGTAATTCGTTTCGTTTTTCTGTACCTTGCAATTACATTGTGATGAAAGATTATAATACAGAAATATTTGAACACCTGATTTTTTTGATTCGCACCGATAGCGATAATGAACGGATATGGTTGAAAGAAAATAATTGCGAAGAACTGTCACATCTGCTGGACGCAATTGATAATGTAGAAACTTCCTTCCAATGGCTTTTAAAAAATGATTACCCCGAATTAGCTGCTGTTGTTGACGGACTAGCAGAAAATAGTAAAGCAAAATTATTTCTCCTTCGTAATGGTCACCCCGAATTAGCTGCTTTTGTAGAAGCTTGTTTTGGAAGTAAAACCGCTGTTGCTTTTTTATTAAAAAACAATTTCAAAGGTTGGGTGATGGTGGCCAAAGAAATTTTTGATCGCGATCAGCTAAAAGAAAAAAAATCTTTTTGGGGACTTTTTAGCTTAGGCAATCCTTTCGGTCGATGAATTTGTAGCTACCATTAATGCCGAACAAATTTTTTCAATTGCCTTATCTAATATTTCCTCGGTGTGCGCTGAAGAGATAAACCCAACTTCATATCCCGAAGGCCCTAAATATACTCCTGCTTCTAACAATTCACGGTGCATGATTCGGAAATATTTCATACTCTCCGAATCAATGTCTAACGCTGATTGAATTTTTTCGCTCTCAGTAAAGGCAAACCAAAAAATTGATCCAATACTAAAAACTTTAAACATCAATTTATTCTTCGATGCAAAGTCGTTAATCTTTTTTGAAAAATAAGTTGTCTTCTTTTCCAAACTTTCATAAAATCCTTTTTCTAAACAAATAGTTAACTGAGCAATACCTGCATTCATAGCCACCGGGTTTCCTGATAACGTTCCTGCTTGATATACATTTCCGTCAGGAGAAATATGCGACATAATTTCTGCACTTGCACCATAGGCTCCAACCGGCATTCCTCCTCCAATAATTTTTCCATATGTAATAATGTCTGGTTGTATGTTATAATACCCAGCTGCCCCTTCAAACCCGATTCTGAATCCGCTAATTACTTCATCGAATATTAGTAAGATCCCATTCTTGCGTGTAATCTCTCTCAAAAATTCTAAATATTCTTTGTCTTGAATCAGTAATCCGTTGTTCGCAGGTATTGGTTCTATAATGATTGCTGCTATATCGTCCTTGTAATCTGATAATGCAATTTCTAACGCTCTCTTGTCATTTAATGGTAATACCATCGTGTCTTTCGCTACAGATTCTGTAACTCCTGCCGACGATGAAATTCCAAATGTTGAAAGTCCGCTTCCTGCATTCACTAACAATGAATCGACATGACCATGATAACAGCCTTCAAATTTTACAATTACATCTTTTCCTGTATAGCCTCTCGCTAATCGTAAAGCCGACATCACCGCCTCTGTACCTGACGATACAAAACGAATTTTTTCTATGAACCTGTTGTTCGATAAAATAAGTTCTGCAAGATCATTTTCTTTTTTCGTCGGAGCTCCAAAGGTAGTTCCGTTTTCAACGGCTTCTATTATCGCTTTACGTATGGTCGAATTGTTATGTCCGTTAATTAATGGACCCCAAGAACAGCAAAAATCAATAAAGCAATTTCCATCTGCATCCCATATTTCAGCGCCATTTCCTCTTTCAAAGAAAAGTGGCGTTCCTCCAACCGATTTAAATGCTCTCACAGGTGAGTTTACTCCGCCAGGGAAATATTTTTTTGCTATTTCAAATAATGCTGATGACTTTTCGCGTTTCATAACTTTAATATTGTGCTGCAAATTTAATGGTTAATTGTTCAAAACGAAATGATTTAATCCTTCTAAAATACTATTATTCTTAAATTGCCTATAGATGTGGTATTTATGTGTTCTACATCACGAACTTATTCTGTGGCAAATACTATTTCCAAAAATTTGCTATTCGTACTGCGATCTCTTTAGTTAATTCTCCCAAAAATGGTGCATATTTGCACCTATGTTAGAATTCAAAAACGATCGAGCATTCGCCAATGCAAAGGATGAAGCTGATGAATTAAAAGACTTTCGTAATCAATTTTATTTTCCGATCATGGATGGAAAGGAAGTAATTTATTTTACCGGGAATTCATTAGGACTCCAACCTAAACTTGCTCAAGATTATATCCTTTCTGAATTGGAAGATTGGGCGACGTTTGGAGTGGAAGGACATTTTCATGGAAAAAATCCTTGGTTTTCTTATCAAGACATTTTAACAAATCAACTTGCTACTTTGTTAGGTGCTTTGCCAAGTGAAGTGATCGCAATGAATTCTCTAACTACCAATTTACATCTGTTGCTAGTTTCATTTTATCGTCCAACAAAAGAACGCTATAAAATAATTTGTGAATATGATGCTTTCCCCTCCGATTTGTATGCGTTGCAATCGCAAACCTCTTATCATGGATTTAATCCCGACGATGCGGTGGTAATGCTTAAAGCAAAAGAAGGAGAATATACTTTAAGTACGGACGACATTATTTCAGCAATTGAAAAACATGGCGCTTCGATTTCTACAGTGATGCTAGGTGCTGTGAATTATTACACCGGACAATATTTGGATCTGGAAAAAATATCGACCGCTGCTCATAAAGTGGGCGCAACAGTTGGTTTTAATTTGGCTCATGCAACAGGCAATGTAATGATGAAGTTGCACGATTGGGATGTTGACTACGCCTGTTTTTGTAGTTACAAATACCTTAATTCCGGACCTGGTGGAGTTGCCGGAATTTTTGTGCACGATAAATTCGCGAACAATAAATCACTTCCTCGCTTTGCCGGTTGGTGGGGCAATGATCCGGAAACTCGCTTTACAATGTCGCGTAATTTTGTTCCTGCTAATGGAGCTCGTGCTTGGCAATTAAGTAATGCACCTGTTATTTCAATGGCAGCACTTAAAGCGTCATTAGATATTTTCGAAGAAGCAGGAATTGATCTGCTTAGAGTGAAAAGTATCGAACTTACCGGTTATCTGGAATTTGTTTTAAATGAAATTAATGTACGCTTCAAACTGAAAACCGGTAATGAAGCGTTGAAAATAATTACACCGGCTGATCTTTCTGCAAGAGGATGCCAGTTGTCAATCATCATTCTTGAAAACGCAAAAGAAGTTCATAGTAAGTTAACTGATAAAGGTGTAATACTCGATTGGCGCGAGCCGGATGTTCTAAGAGCGGCTCCTGTTCCATTATATAATACGTTCTCCGATGTTTTTCAATTTGGAGAATACCTTACGGAAATTTTAGACTTATAAATTACTCTTTAGTCAAACAACATGTCTGATCAACAAAAAGAAATAACAATTTTAGGAGCAGGGCTAGTAGGGTCATTGCTGTCTATTTATCTTTCTCGTCGTGGTTATAAAGTATCGATTTATGAACGTAGATCTGATATGCGTTTGCAAACAATGTCGGCCGGCCGCTCAATAAACCTTGCTTTGTCTGATCGTGGATGGCGTGGGTTGAAAGGTGTTGGAATTGAAAAAGCAATTCGCGAAGTAGCCATTCCAATGGATCGACGCATTATGCATAATGTAAAAAGTGAACTTACTTCTCAGCAATATGGTGAAGCGGGACAAAATATTTATGCAACTTCAAGAGGTATTTTGAATTGTGTTTTAATGGAAGAAGCTGAAAAAGCAGGAACGAAAATTTATTTCGATCATCGTTGTACCGATGTCAATTTAGAAAATGCCACAGCCCAATTTTCTCACAACGACAAATTATTTTCTGTAAAGAGTCGATTAATTTTTAGTGCCGACGGTGCTTTTTCTGCTGGGCGATTAGCCATGCAACTTCACACCGATCGTTTTGAATATTCGCAACATTACTTACAACATGGTTATAAAGAATTGCTAATTCCTGCTGGTCCTCAGAGTAGTTTTTTGATGGAGAAAAACGCACTTCATATTTGGCCAAGAGGCGGATATATGCTCATTGCTTTACCTAATCTTGATGGAAGTTTTACGTGTACTTTGTTTTTCCCTTTTAAAGGAGAAGATTCTTTCGACTCAATCAAAAGTGAAGAACAGTGCGAAGAATTCTTTCAACGAGTTTTTCCTGATGCTTGTAAGTTAATGCCTGACGTTGCTAAACAATTTTTTCAAAATCCTATTGGCTCGCTAGTTACTGTTAAGTGTTATCCTTGGGTTCATAAAGACAAAGTATGCTTGATTGGTGATTCAGCTCATGCCTTGGTGCCTTTTTATGGGCAAGGAATGAATTGTGGATTTGAAGATTGCACTATACTCGATCAACTTATTGAAAAGTATGGTGACGATTGGACAAAAATATTAGCTGAATTTCAAATTTCAAGAAAACCAAATGCCGATGCTATTGCTGAATTAGCTGTCATGAATTTTGTGGAAATGCGCGATCTTGTCGGTAGTAAAGAGTTTTTATTACGAAAAAAAATCGAAGCAAGAATTCATGAAAAGTACCCTGATAAATGGTTGCCACTCTACTCACAAGTTACTTTTAGTGACATACCTTATTCTGTCGCCTTGGCAAATGGTTTGAAGCAAGATCAGATAATGAAGAAGGTGATGAACATTACCAATATTGAATCTAAGTGGGACAGTAAAGAAATAGAAGAATTAATTATTAATGAAATTTAAATCGGTGATATTTTTTAAGAAATACAGAAAAAAGTTTGATAAAATAAGTTGGAGTATAGCTTTAAATGATAAAATGTTTTTAAGTCAATTTATCATTACTCTATTAACTTTGTCAACTTTTACGTTCATCTTTACATTCTTTTTTGATTTTGTTGAGGCACGTTCGGGATGGCAAATAAAGGATTTTGTACTTAATACCATTCCGGCAATGAATGTTAGTTGGGTCGTTTTTTTATGTTTATATTCTGCTATTTTCGTAGGAATATTTGCCAATAGAAACCAGCCATATACAATTTTACTTATTCTTCAAACCTATATTCTTGTAACTTTCGTACGAATGCTAAGCATAACGCTTTTGCCTTTAGAGGCTCCTATAGGTTATGTTCCATTACGTGAACCATTGGTACAGTTTTTTACGAATGGAGGTAAAATAATTTCAAAGGATCTTTTTTTCTCCGGACATATGACAACTGTATTATCATTATACTACGGAACACGATTACCTAAAAGTAAAGGCTATTTACTGTTTTGCGTTTTTGCTATGTCAATTTTACTATTAATACAACATGTTCACTATACAATCGATGTGTTATTTGCCATTCCTTTTACTTGGCTAGTATACCAATTTTGTAATAGATTTTTAGGCGGAAAGTGACCGAACAAAGGGATTTGATT
The DNA here is from genome assembly GCA_043747595.1 of Bacteroidota bacterium. GTDB lineage: Bacteria > Bacteroidota > Bacteroidia > AKYH767-A > 2013-40CM-41-45 > JADKIH01. The sequence goes on from JAYTOX010000012.1 coordinate 19,344, forward strand.
TTTTTTCGTGACCAATTGTAGTAGTCGAACCATGACCGGGATAAACAATTGAATTTTCAGGAAGCATGTATAACTTATCTTGAATACTTCTTTCCAATTCTGAAAAGTTGCCACCTGGAAGATCTGTTCGCCCAATACTTTCATGAAATAAAACATCGCCTGCTAAAAGTTGATTCGTTTTTTTATCGAAGTATGAAAAGCTTCCTGGACTATGTCCGGGTGTAAAAATAACGTCCAATTTAGTTTGACCGAAAGTAAAAACATCTCCTTCATTGAGGAAAAATTCCGGAGCAGGCGAAGGTTCTACAACGATGCCCCACATTTCGCCATATGTCTTTGCTGCGTGAAGCAAGTCAATTTCAATCGAATTCATTACAATGGGAATATTGTATTTTCCTGCTAAATAATTATTGCCTAAAATGTGATCGATATGAGCATGAGTCAGTAGAATTTTAACCGGTTTAAGCGATTTTTCCTCTATTGTTCTGCTTAGTTCTTCCTTTTCTTCTTTTGTGTAGCATCCGGGATCTACTATTACACATTCGCCGGAGCCATCACTCAAAAGATATGTGTTTTCACTGAATGGGTTAAATGTAAACGTGTCTATTTTTAACATTAAATATTTGTTTTAAAAGGTCATAATAATGCAAAGATTCAATGTTTGTTGAATACTTATTGTACAAATTTAAGTACATTCGCACTATAAGAAGTCCTTTCCTGAAAATAATTATCAATACGTTTTTAAAGAATAAATAATTGTTGAGTGAAATTAATTCTTGTGGAGAGAAGTATAACTGTATGAAAAAATTCTTTCTTTATTCGTTTGCGACTTTTGTTCTCTTATCCTTTTTCTGTCAGGATAGTTTTGGCCAATTTTACAATGGCTATTCAATGCAATTTGGTAAAAATCGTGTACAATATTCTGAACGATTTTGGTCGTTTATGAAATTTAAAAATTACGACACCTACTATTATCTCGGTGGATTGGAATTAGCAACCTTTGCAGGACGTACAGCGCAAAATGACCTCGAAGAAATTGAAAAACTTTTCGATTATAAATTAGATGGCAGAATTCAGTTTGTAATTTATAACAAACTTGGAGATGCAAAACAATCAAACATCGGATTAGAAACCGACGACGCCGGTGTGAATAATACCGGTGGCGTTACTCGTATCGTTGGCAATAAAGTATTTCTTTATTTTACCGGCGATCATGAAGTATTTCATGAGCAAATTCGAGAAGGTATTGCTCGTGTTCTTTTCGATCAAATTATGTATGGTGGCGATGTAAAAGAAAGATTGCAGAATTCAGCGTTGCTCTCTTTACCCGATTGGTATATGAATGGCTTGATTTCTTATGCTGCCCGCCCTTGGAATACTGAAATTGATAATCGAGTTCGCGATGGGATACTTTCAAAACGCTATTTAAAATTTAATCATCTTACAGGTATTGATGCTGTTTATGCAGGTCATAGCATTTGGAAATTTATTATTGATACGTATAGCGAGTCTGCTGTTTCCAATTTACTCTACATGACTCGCGTTAATAGAAATATTGAAAGTGGGCTTATGTATGTACTTGGTCAAAATGTTAAAGACCTTGCTTACAACTGGCGAGAATCTGTAAGAGCTCGTTACGCCAATTCTGACCTCAACCGCGATTCGATTCAGGCAAAAAATATTCTAAAACGATCGAAGCCTGATTATATTTATTCTCAATTGCACACGAGTTCAGGTGGAAAAAATACCGTGTACGTAAGCAATAATTTAGGGCGCTATAAAGTGTATTTGTATAATCAAGAAACGAAAAAGAAAAAACGAATACTCAGAAGTGGCTATCGCAGTTACGCTCAAGAAACGGATATCTCTTTTCCGGTTCTTGCTTGGCATCCAAGTGGTCAATTAGTGGCTGTTATTCGAGAACGTCATGGTAAGTTGTATTTAGGAACGTATACGCTGAGTACTAAAAAATATGAAGAAGGGTTGTTATTTAATTTTGAGAAAGTATTGGATTGTAGTTACTCGGACGATGGACAATCGCTCGTTATGTCTGCTATTCAAAAAGGACAAAGTGACATCTTCGTTTATAATTTAAGAACTCATGTACCTGAACAGATCACAAAGGATTTCTATGATGATCTTGATCCCCACTTTATCAATAACTCTTCTGCAATCGTTTTTTCGTCTAATCGAGTAAATGATACGCTTGATGTCGATAAAAATGCACTGCTTCCAGAACATTCTAATTTTGACATTTTCTATTATGACTTTAAAAATCATTCATCAATTTTAAGAAGAATTACAAACACTCCTTCATTTAACGAAACTCAACCAATGGCTTTTGATTCTTCAAACATTGCTTACTTAAGTGATGAGAATGGAATTGTTAATCGCTTTGTTGCTCATCTCGATAGTGCATTAAGTTTTGTAGACACAACTGAACACTATAGGATGATCGTCGATAATCATCCGCAAACTAACTATGCTAGGAATATTTTATCGTATGATGTCAATCAGAAAAAATCGTCGGTGAGTGAACTGGTATTCGTAAATGGAAAGTATAAATTGTATGTGGGTAATAAAAAAGAAATTCAATTATCTCTAATTCCAGTTCCAAAAACATTATATAGAAACGAACAAGAAAGAGCTTTTGCGAATCCTGTTTCAGTGCCTAAAAAAGATAAAGCTATTGAAGTTAATATTGTTGATGGCGATAAAAAGCAAGGTGTCGTTGATTCAAATCAAGTGAATATTGATAATTATGTTTTCCAAAGTGATTTTCCGAAATCAAAACGCAAAGACAGGGAAAAGGGTAAAGAGAAGAAAGAGGAGCCTGCTCCTTCTGAATTTATTGCAACAACAGATTCTGCAGCAACTCCTGTAAATGACACGATAGGTTTTGTTTTGCCAAAACAACGTAATTATGAAATTGCCTTTACTTCAAATTATTTTGTTAGTCAACTCGACAACTCTTTGTTAAATCAGAGCTATCAAATTTTTAGTGGAGGGAGTGCTGTATATTATAATCCCGGTTTAAACGGATTTTTCAAATTAGGTATTAGTGACTTATTAGAAGATTACAGAATTACCGGCGGAGTAAAATTAGCTGCCGACTTAAACAGCAACGAATATTTTTTGAGTTATGAATATTTAAAAAAGAGAGTCGATCGCCAATTAACTTTTTATCGTCAAGCAATTTTATTGCCTACTTACGGTGCAAAACAATTCTCTCATGAACTCCGTGGAAGTTTGAAATATCCTTTTAGTGATGTCTCTTCTCTTCGTGGTTCAGTAGCTTATAGAAATGATAAAATCGTTACGCTCTCGATTAACAGAGCCTCTCTTGAGCAACCGGATGTGATGTTGCATTGGGGTACTGCACGTTTGGAATATGTTTTTGATAACACAATTAATTATGGATTGAATCTGTACAATGGAACGCGTTTGAAAATTTTCAGCGAGTACTATAAACAAATTGATCAGAAAAATACCGGCATGGTAATTCTTGGAGCCGATATTCGTCATTACTTAAAAATTCACAGAGAATTAATCTGGGCTAATCGTTTTGCAAGCGGTACTTCTTTTGGAAAAGAACATTTAATTTATTACTTAGGAGGAACCGACAATTGGATTTCACCTACGTTCAATTACAATACTCAAATTGATTACTCTCAAAATTATTATTTCCAAGCATTGGCTTCTAATCTCCGTGGCTTCGAACAGAACATCAGAAACGGAAATACATTTGCATTAATTAATAGCGAACTTCGATTTCCGATTTTCAAATATTTATTGAATCGTCCTATTAAATCTGATTTTGTAAAAAACTTTCAAATTATTGGATTTGGTGATGTAGGAACTGCTTGGAATGGATTGTCACCGTATGATTCGACTAATGTATTTAATAAAAGTATCGTAAACGGAACTCCTTTCGTGATTACTTTAGTGAAACAAAATGAACCAATCGTAGCAGGTTATGGCTTCGGACTTCGAACACGGTTGCTTGGTTATTTCATAAGAGCCGATTGGGCTTGGGGAGTAGAAAATAGAGATGTTCAACCAAGTAAATTCTACTTTTCATTTGGATTGGATTTTTAATTCGTAAAAATTATTTTATCGTACTTCATAGCTTATGTTGAAAGAGAAAATTAAAAACTTCGCTTCAAAATATCGAGAAGATATTGTTGCCTGCAGAAGACATCTTCATAAAAATCCTGAATTATCTTTTCAGGAATTTAATACTCAAAAATTTGTTGAGCAAAAACTTAATGAATTTGGGGTTACAAATCATCATCGCTTGGCTAATACTGGTGTTGTTGCATTGATTGAAGGGAAAAATCCAACGAAGAAAGTAATTGCGTTAAGAGCTGATATGGATGCTCTGCCAATTGTCGAAACGAATAAAGTTGATTATAAATCAATCAACGATGGTGTAATGCATGCGTGCGGCCATGATGTTCATACGTCGTCGCTTTTAGGTGTGGCTCGAATTCTAAATGATCTCAAAAGTGAATTTGAAGGTACAGTGAAACTTATTTTTCAACCCGGTGAAGAGAAACTTCCCGGCGGTGCTAGTATGATGATCAAGGAAGGGGTGCTTAAAAATCCTAGCCCAATTTCTATTTTAGGTCAACACGTGATGCCGCAAATTCAAGCCGGTAAAGTCGGATTCAGAAAAGGATTGTACATGGCAAGTACCGATGAAATTTATGTGAAAGTAAAAGGTAAAGGCGGTCACGGTGCAATGCCTCATTTAACCATCGATCCGGTTCTTATTACTGCACACATGATTGTTGCGTTGCAACAAATCGTAAGTAGAAATGCAAAACCATCATTGCCTTCTGTATTAACTTTTGGAAAAGTAATTGCAAATGGTGCAACAAATGTTATACCTGATGAAGTTTATCTAGAAGGTACATTTAGAACTCTTAACGAAGAGTGGAGAATGGATGCTCATAAAAAAATGATTACAATGGCAGAAGGTATTGCTGAAAGTATGGGCGGAAAATGTGAGTTTACAATTATGAAAGGTTATCCTTTTTTAGTAAACGACGATGATCTAACCGACCGTGCCAGAAAATATGCTGAAGAATTTGTTGGTAGTGAAAATATTGAAGACCTTGAAATATGGATGGCTGCAGAAGATTTTGCTTTTTATTCTCAACAAGCACCTTCATGCTTTTATCGATTGGGCGTGCGGAATGAATCTAAGGGAATAACATCTTCTGTTCATACTAGTACATTCGATATTGATGAATCTGCACTCGAAACAGGAATGGGCCTGATGACGTGGATGGCCATTCGTGAATTGCAAGAGTAATTGCAAGAATGAAAAATAGCTATAAAAAAAGGCCGTGAATGTAATATTTTCACGGCCTTTTTTATTTTATATTATGCTAAGCATCAATCTTAGCATACTTAGAATTCTTCTCAATAAAATCTCTGCGCGGAGGAACTTCATCGCCCATCAACATAGAAAAAACTCGATCAGCTTCTACTGTGCTATCAATGGTTACTCGACGAAGTGTACGTGATTCAGGGTTCATTGTAGTTTCCCACAACTGTTCTGCATTCATCTCTCCAAGTCCCTTGTATCGTTGTGTGTGTACGCTATCTTCTTTGCCCGTTTCGCCAACCATTGCTTTAATGATTCCTAGTCTTTGTTCGTCAGTCCATGCATACGCCTGTTCTTTTCCTTTCTTTACTAAATAGAGTGGAGGAGTGGCAATGTATAAATAACCGTGTTCTACTAACTCTTTCATATGACGGAAAAAGAAAGTAAGAATTAATGTAGTGATGTGTGAGCCATCGACATCGGCATCACACATGATCACAATCTTATGGTAACGAAGTTTATCAATATTCAGAGGTCGTCCTTCTTTATTTTCATCTCTGAAAACTCCCAGTGCAGTAAAAATATTCCGGATCTCCTCATTTTCGTAAATTCTATATTCCATTGCTTTTTCTACGTTGAGAATTTTTCCTCTCAATGGCAGGATAGCTTGGAATGCTCGGTTACGACCTTGCTTTGCTGTTCCGCCGGCAGAATCTCCCTCGACTAAGTATAATTCACAAGCAGCAGGATCGTTGTCGCTGCAATCAGATAATTTCCCGGGAAGGCCGGATCCTGTCAATACGTTTTTTCGTTGTACTAATTCTCTTGCTTTACGAGCGGCATGGCGTGCTGTTGCTGCAAGTATTACTTTGTCAACAATCATTCTAGCCTCGCGCGGATGTTCTTCCAGGTAATTGCTGAGCATGTCGCTCACCGCCTGATCAACCGCACCCATAACTTCGTTATTCCCTAATTTGGTTTTCGTTTGACCTTCAAATTGCGGCTCTTGAACTTTTACCGAAACAATCGCTGTAAGTCCTTCTCGAAAATCATCGCCACTAATTTCAAATTTCAACTTATCAAAAAAGCCTGCTTTTTCTGCATACGATTTTAATGTACGTGTTAACGCTCTTCTAAATCCTGCAAGATGCGTTCCTCCTTCGTGTGTATTAATATTGTTTACATACGAATAAATGTTTTCTGTAAACGAGGTGTTATACTGCATCGCGACCTCTACCGGCGTTCCGTTTCTTTCACCTTCCATGTAAATTGGTTCAGGTGTAAGTTTCTCGCGTGCTTCATCGAGGTATAAAACGAATTCTTTTAATCCACCTTGGCTTAAAAATGAATCTTGCGGATGAGTTCCGTCTGCTTCAGGCTTGCGTAAGTCTTCTATATTTAAACTTATTCCTTTGTTAAGGAACGATAATTCTCTTAATCGTGTTGCTAGTACATCGTAGTGATAATCTGTGGTGATGAAAATGCTACTATCCGGTTGGAAAGTTACTGTAGTCCCTGTACGATTTGTTTCGCCAACTACTTTAACCGGATAAAGCGGTTTTCCGCAAGAGTATTCTTGCATGAATATTTTCCCTTCACGAAATACTTCTACCTTCAAATGAATCGATAAAGCATTCACACATGAAACACCCACTCCGTGTAATCCACCGGAAACTTTATACGAATCTTTATCGAATTTACCTCCTGCGTGTAATACTGTCATTACAACTTCCAAAGCACTCTTATTTTCTTTCGTGTGCATGTCGGTCGGAATTCCTCGCCCATCATCCGTTACACAAATAGCATCACCCGGTAAAATGCTAACATTGATGTTTCGACAATGACCTGCTAAGGCCTCATCAATTGAATTGTCTACAACTTCATATACGAGATGATGAAGCCCTTTGAATCCAATATCGCCGATATACATCGCCGGACGCTTACGTACGGCTTCCAGGCCTTCTAAAACCTGAATTGAATCTGCTGAATAACTTTGATTGTTTTTTGCCACTGTGGTGTCTCCAACGCTATCGGTTGGGTTTACTTGGTCGTTTATCAATTCGGACATTTTTTAAACTCTTTCCCCCCCGGAATAATTGTATTAATTATCCTCTAAAATTTTCGCAAAAGTCACGCTCTCTGTGGCTTTCGCAAGGTTTGTAAATCTACAAAATAGGCACCTACTTACCAAGTAAAATGATTCAAATATTATAAGATTTATTGCCTTTTTTTTGTTCGTAAAAAGGTGATTTATTCATCAAATCAGAACTTGAAACACCTACCTTTTTTGGTTTAAAAAATGAAACCGAAAAACGATGATTTTATCTATGAAAAAAGCCCAAAATCCAATCTTTTATTTTTTTTGATCTTACTAGATTACGATGAATGCTAAACTCTAAAACTTAATTAGCCTTTGCTCTCTTACTGCTATTAAAAAAGTAACATTTTTTTAATCTACTATCGACTCTTTAGTAATCAATCTCCAAATCAAATTGGCTGTTGAGCTCATTCATCGCCGGATTAATTTCTGCAAGCTTCTTAAATTTTTCGGATGGTGTATAAGGCACATCTGCACTCGAATCATTGATCCCAATGGCAATTGTCAACGTGATCTTTGTATTAGATAATTCTTTTCTTAAAAATCCAAGAAGCTCAAGTTTTTCTTGATTCAAATCTTTTTCTGCTGCTGCTGTATCTACGGTAAATGTTAACTCCGTCTTTGAGGTGATAATTGGTTTCCGCTTTTGCATTGCAGCTACAAGCGACATACGACCTAAATTTTCTAATTTAGTGATGTAAAGCGACCATTTTTTTTCAAGCAAACTCTGATCGAATTTTGTGATAATTTCTATTTCTGCTTCCT
>JAYTOX010000013.1:0-4671 GCA_043747595.1 Bacteroidota bacterium
CTCAGTTGGTGTAACAGATAATTGTTCAGCAACAGTTATTTCATCACCAGCATCAGGATCATTCTTTGCGGTAGGAACAACAACAGTTAATTCAACAGCCACCGATGCAAGCGGAAATCAATCTACATGTTCATTTACAGTAACTGTACTCGACAATGAGAATCCGGTAATTGCTGGTTGTCCGTCAAACATATTATTAAACACAAGCGGCTCATGTTCGAAAGTTGCAACATGGACAGCACCAACAGCGAGCGATAATTGTTCGGGAGTAACATTAACATCGAATCACAATTCGGGCGATGTGTTTCCTATCGGAACAACAACAGTAACCTATACAGCACTTGACGGAGCAGGACATTCAGTGAATTGTTCTTTCACAGTAACAGTGAATGATAATGAGTTCCCGATGCTTTCAAATTGTCCTTCGAATATTACTTCATGCAGCAATGTAATTACATGGACTGCCCCAACAGCAAGCGATAATTGTTCTGTAAGCTTAAGTAGTACTCATGCCAGTGGTTCAACATTCCCTGTAGGTACCACAACCGTAACTTATACTGCAATAGATGGTTCTGGTAACACGACGTTATGTACATTCGATGTAACTGTTCAATCTCCTTCTACAGCGGCGACTTCTATTTCAAGTACAAGTGGAAATTCATTATGTGCCGGAACGGTAGATGTACTTCAGGTTTCAGGTGGGTCTTTAGGAAGTAATGCAAATTGGGTATGGTATCGCGGATCATGTGGAGGAGCAATGGTAGGTACAGGAAATTCAATTTCAGTTACTCCATCTTCAACAACAACTTATTTTGTGCGCGCAGAAGGATCATGTGGAAATACTGCATGTATTTCAAAAACGATTACTGTTTTCACTAACAGACCAAATGGTACTATCTCAACGATAGTTGGACCAAATTCAGGATGTGTCGCAACAAGTGGAATATTTTCTGTAAACAGAGTGCCAAATACAGGATACTACTCTTGGTCAGCACCAGCAGGAACATTAATTAATGGATTGGCAAGTCCGGTAAATGTTACAGATACATTTGTAACGATTACTTTCGGGTCATTACCATCAGGTCAGTCAGGATACAACATTTGTATCTTTGCAGCGAACGATTGTGGGTCAACTAATACAAAATGTTTATGGATTCGAGGCGATATAGGAACACCTAATTTTTCTAATGCCCCTCTCGTAGTTTGTCAAGGTTCATCATTTAATTATTCTGTTTCTAATCTTAGCGGAGCAAATGGATATTCTTGGACTGCAACCGGTGGTGCTACAATTTCAGGAAATGGCAATTCATCGGTAACAATAAATTTTCCGAATAATTTTATAAGCGGTTCAGTTTGTGTTGCCGGACTTAATCCATGCGGACAACCGGGTCCACAACGTTGTATCAATGTACAATCATCTCCTTCATTGCCAAGTGTAATTAACGGCCCTTCGGTTGTATGTCCCGGATCAACTTTTACTTATTCAGTGAATACCGGTCCAGGAGCCAGCGGAACAAGCTGGATTGCCCCTCCAGGAGCTTCATTTGTTGGAAATTCTCATGGACAAACAGTAGACATTTTCTTTTCAACATCATTTGTTAGCGGACAAGTTCAAGTTACGGCGAATGGACCATGCGGATCACAGAGTGGATTGAGAGGTAAATCAGTTTCTACAGGCAAGCTTGCAACACCTGGAAATATAGTTGGAGATCCAACAGCAGGAGTTTGTGGTCAAATGTATCAGTATTCAATCCCGTCTCTTGCAAATGCAACGCTCGGATATGTTTGGACAATTCCGGCAGGCGCAACAGTATTTGGTCCTTCAAACTCAAATAGTATTACCCTACAATTTACTTCTAATTTTGTATCAGGGGTATTAAGTGTTGCTGGAAATAATGACTGCGGTCCTGGTTTTAGTCGTTCAATTACTCTTTATGGTAATCCGTCTACACCAACAGCAATTTCCGGATCAACGAGTGTATGCAATGGTAACGTAGAGTTATATTCTTGGTCGCCGGTAGCGGGAGCTACACAATATCAAATTGCTGCTCCAATAGGTTCCACAATTTTAAGTGGTACCGTTACTACGAATACCTTCGTGCTAATTCAGTGGGGCTTGACAGGAGGAAACATTGGAGTTAAAGCAGTGAATGGCTGTGGTGTTTCAGGAACACGTACATTAAATGTTGCTATTGCTTGTCGTACAGCGGCAGAAGTTGCAGTAAGCAATCAGCTTGTAGTGGATGCATATCCAAATCCTAACCATGGTAAATTTACCGTGAGTATTCAATCAGCATTCGATGAAAAGTATTCAATCAGCTTAATGGATCAAACGGGAAGAGTTTTAAAAGTTACCGAAGTAAATGGTACAACAGGCTTAACTACTCAAGATTTTGATCTGGAAGGAATAGCTGCCGGAATGTATTTTATCCGTGTAGTCAATGCAGATAAAGTCGCTATCAACAAATCAATAATTATTCAATAAAATACTACTTACGGGTTTTATTAAGAGGTTGTCAGTTAATGACAGCCTCTTTTTTTTATTTGGTAATGTGAGATCAATTCTTCAAAAAACATGTTCTTTTGAGCATCAAGGAAGAACATGCGCTGTAATATTTAACCCATAAAGAAATATTTAATTTCTTTTTAGGCTTTTCAAGGTCACATTTGGTGTAAAAGTCGAAACCTTTTCAATTTCAAATAGTAGATAGTAATCTGACCAATTTAATGGCCGGAAGATAGAAAATGACTAAATTTACAAGAATATCGATACTGCTATTACTGCTCATTGCAGGAATGATTGGTTGCACACCTTACAGAAAAACTGTAATGTTTCAGCCTTCTGCTCAAGATACTTTACCAAATCGAATCGATGAAACGTATCGCCCGATTATTCAACCTAACGACATCTTGGATATTTACGTAACAAGTACGAGTCCCGAAGCAAGCAAGTACTTTAATTATTCGGAGAGCCCGGAAAATACCGGAGGAGGATTATTAAATAGTTATTTAGTCGATTTACATGGCGAAATACAAACGCCATTGATTGGTTCTGTAAAAGTTTCAGGGTTGAATTCAGCGTATGCAAGAGATACCATTTCAAAAAGATTGTCGAGATATCTTGTAAATCCATCGGTTAAACTAAGTATTCGAAATTTTAAAGTGACGATTCTTGGAGAGGTAGTTCATCCGGGAATTTACACAGTTCAAAATGAAAAACTCACTCTGCCGGAAGCAATTGCTTTGGCCGGCGATTTAACCATCTTCAGTAAGCGAGATCAGGTAATGATTATCAGAGACAGTGTAGGTTTTAAAACGTTCCTTAAAATTGACCTTGGTAATCGAAGTATATTTTCTACTCCTGCATATAGTTTGCACTCGAACGACATTGTGTACATAGAACCTAATAAGAAGAAAAGATTTTTGGGAGAAAATTATTACAGAGTGTTCCCTGTAATTCTCGGAAGTGTTACTTTTCTTTTATCGATAATTCAGCTTACAAAAAAATAATCAAGTTACTATTATGTCAGAGGACGATAATTATTCATCGAGCGATTTTAACGATGAATCAGAAAAGATAAATATAAAGCAGATCTTTTTTGATTACGTAGTTCGCTTTTGGTATTTGTATATTTTAAGTCTCATCCTTGCATTGATGATTGGCTATTATTACCTGTGGTATACTACACCAGTTTATAGTGCTCGTGCAACTGTTTTAGTCAAGCTGTCAAATCCGGCTCCTTCAAAAGGCGACATTTTAAATGCAATGAGTGAGTTCGACGACGATCGTAACATTCAAAATGAAATGGAAGTGTTGAAATCGCGTACACTCGTTACTCGAACATTAAAAGCACTCGAGTTCGACATATCCTATTTTTATATCGGCAATGTAAAAACACGTGAAGTTTATCAAGATTGTCCTTTTAAAGTAATCGACAATGCCATTAAGTTAAAGGCAATGGCAGATCCAATTTACATTCATATTATCAACGATAAAAAGTTTCGAATTTCTTACGAGAATAACAAAAGTAAAAATAAGTTTAGCGAAATATATTCATTCGATCAAAACATCGAAAATGAATTGGGTAATTTCCGAGTGGTGAAGAGAGGGTTTTTCAATTCAAAAGCTTTTAATAATCCGGTATACGATAAGAGAGATTATTTTATTAAAATTCAAAACCTCGAATCGCTCGTTGAACGTTATCAGTCGAGCTTAACCGTTGGAATTCTTACCAAAGCTTCTTCTATGGTGAGTGTTTATACAGAAGATATTGTTCCTACAAAAGCCGTAGATTTCATCGATAAATTAATAGAGATTTGGCTGCAAAGCGGCATAGATCAGAAAAATGAATTGGCGACAAACTCTTTAAAGTTTATTGACGAACAAATTGTATTTGTTTCTCAAGATCTGAATACTATTGAAAAAGAATTTGAAGAATTTCGATCAGCGAAAGGAATTACCGATCTGAATATTGAGGCGCAAGGCTATATGAATAGTGCTCGCGATTTTGATATCCGATTATCTGAGTTGGATCTTAAATTGAGTTTTTTGGAATACTTAGAAAAATATGTAGAAGACGATAAAAATATAAGTGGAATGTCGCCTGCATCCATCGGAATAGAAGACGTATTGTTATTAAAATTGATTAGCCAGTTGAGCGATCAAGAAGG
>JAYTOX010000014.1:0-6398 GCA_043747595.1 Bacteroidota bacterium
AAAATATGGGTATGAAAATTTGAATCAATAAAAATCTTTTAATGGAAAAGTCTATTTTCGCGCAGACCAATTTTAAGAAGCTTGCAGCACTATCAGTAAAATCAATATTACAAGAGTGGGTGAAACTTACAGAAAAGAACGTCAATACTAAATATATTAATTAACAAATGAAACCTCTATTTATGAAAAAAACAATGCTATTTTTTATTGTCTGCTGTTCTGTATTAAATGGAATAGCTCAAACGCCTGCACCATTTAAAGGCGACAATGGATTATTTGGATATAAAAATGCCAATGGCAAAGTGGTGATTAAACCCATATACGAAAAAGCGTATAAATTTTCTGAAGGACTGGCGGTGGTCTGCAATGACGATGAAAAATGTGGGTGTGTCAATGAAAAAGGCAAAGTTGCCATTCCCCTTATTTATGACAAATACGCAGTCTCTGAACACTATTTTTCCGAGGGGCTTATCGCTTTTTCATTGAAGAAGCAAGTTGGTTTTCTTGACAAAGAAGGAAAGGAAATCATCCCTTTTAAATACGAATGGGCTTACAATTTTAACGAAGGCCTTGCCCATGTTGCTGAGGGATACGGGTACAGTCAAAAAACGTATTTTATTGACAAAACTGGCAAAAAAGTATTCAGTAGCAGAGACCTTGCTGTTGAAAGGTTTAAAAATGGCATTGCCGAAGTAAGTAGATATGGCTCGTATGGTTATATTGACAAAACCGGAAAAGAAATAGTACCTATCAAATATCAATCAGTTAAACTTCAGGAGGATGGGTACATACAAATAAAAGAGAACGGCAAGTATGGCTGGCTCAACAGCAAATATGAATCATTTATTCCCGCCAAATATGAGTTAGCTGATTTGCAGGAAGACGGATACATACAAATAAGAGAGAATGGCAAGTATGGCTGGCTTACTAAAAATTATGAATCGTTTATACCAGCCAAATATGAGTCTGTTAGTAAGCCCCAATTTACTAATTTCATTATTGTTAAAGAGAATGGCAAGTATGGCTGTATGAAAAAAAATTATGAATTATTTATCCCTACTTTGTATGGTAACGATATAAATGTTTACAGATTCATGCTAGGGAGCGGCCTGGCGGATCTTAACCTAGATGGATTATGGGGCTTTGCAGATTCCACAGGCAAAATAATCATTCCGTTCCAGTTTGAATCCATAAAAGAGGAATTCAAAAATGGAGTGGCCGTTGTTGAATTAAAAGGCGAACGGTTTTCTATTGACGTAACAGGGAAGAGGATTGAAGGAACAACGACTGTTGTTAAAAAACCAATTGAGCGAGGGACCATGTCCGATGTGGATGGTAAGAAATATTTTACTGTTACCATAGGAAAGCAAACTTGGATGGCATCTAACCTTACTGTTCAGCATTACCGCAATGGTGATCCTATTGAAATAGTTACCGATAATAAAACATGGGCAAGCACCAAAACAGGGGCAGCTTGTTATTATAACAATGATAAGGAATTAGACTTTGGAGTTGATTTGTTTTATAATACCTACACCATTAATGATGCACGGAATGTATGTCCTGTTGGATGGCACATACCCAGCACTGCGGAAAGTCGGTTACTTATTAAGACGATTGAAGAAGTAGCACTGACTAGCCTTAGTGTTGCTGATCGGCAGACTTATGATGCGGCTACTGAGCGGGGGATTAGTACTGCTGCTTTAAAGGATGCATTGGTTGCAAATGCACTTAAATCAACCTTTTTGTGGATGCAAGACCAGAACGGAACTAATACAAGCGGATTCAATTTAACCCCAACGGGAATGAGGAATGAGTTTGGGTCGTATATTTTTCGGGGACAGTTTGGTTGTTTCTGGACTATCAAGAAAGAAAGCAAGGCCACGGGAGAGGCTTTTCAGCTGAATGCAGACGAAATAACCTGGCATACTGCATCTACATTGGGCTATCCTATACGCTGTATTAAGGACTAAACAAGTGCAAGAGAAAATGGAGACCAACAACCACTCAAAAACAGGGCGACAACCAAAAGACATACAAGTATGATATTCTAAAATAAATAAAATGAACAAATTATTTCTAACACTTATCATTTTGATTTTATCAACAACATTTTCCTTTGCACAGGAAATAAAACATTAGGATTTAGCTACTGATTCTAGAGGGGATTTCACTAGTCAAATGCATTAAATAAAACCAGCCCATAACAGCACCTACAAGAAATTGGCGGTTCAATGGTTACATGAAGTTTTGTGCTTCGTATCAAGTTCAGTATTGGCAGACAGTTTTCGTCTTCGAAATCGCCAACTTCTTGTAGCTGCAAAACGTTAATCGTTATTGTACTTAACTGGCACGGGTATCTATCACATAAACGGTTTTCAGACACTGCCGCTCTACTTGAACCGGGAAAACGAATAACGATTGAAGAGAAGAGACTGCTATCCCGTTTTGGAGAAAGAGTGAAATTTATTTCGATGAGTTCTCCAAAACGGGATAGCAAAGTTCGCGGAAATAATTTACATTTATTACCTCATAAAATAAACTAAAATCTATTTTATTATGAAAAGTGATTGCTCATTACCCGGTTCAAGTAGAGCGTCAGCGTCTGCCATAAAAAGCGACTGCGTCAATCAAACATTAACGCAAACGCTTTTTATTAAAACCGAATTAATTAGAAACTACTTGCTCGAAACCCAGCACAACAATGACTGACAGGCAAATTCATGAAATGCAAAATAACAGGTTGTTTCATAGTAGCATTTCGTCGTGCACTTCACGAATTTGCCTTACGTTAGGTGCAAGGCTTGGTGACACAGCGAACATTGAACTGACTGAATAAAACAAACAGAGAAACAGAATGGAAAAGAAAATATTAAAATGTCTTGTTGCATCACCTGGCGACACAAAAGCGGAACGAGAAATCTGTGTTAAAGTTTTTGAAGAATTGAACAAAGGCATTGGTGACAGTTTTGGTTTTGTAATCGAAAAAAGAATGTGGGAACACAATACAAGACCAAGCATCGGAACATATAGTCAGGCAGTTGTTAGTGACCAATTAGGTGACGACTATGATGTATTCATTGGAATAATGAACAATAAATTTGGAACAAAGACTGAAAAAGCAGGTTCGGGAACAGAGGAAGAATTTGACAATGCATATGATAGAATTACAAAAAAAGACAAGGTTGAAATAATGTTCTATTTCAATGACGAACCAATTAAAAAAAGTGAAATAGTAACTGACGAAATAAATAGGGTTAATGCATTTAAGAAGAAGGTAGGAGATTTAGGAACATATCATTGGACATATAATGGAGCAACTGAATTTGAAAATATTTTCAGAACACATTTGACTGATTTTTTTCTAAAACTTTATGGAAAAAACAAAACTAGTTCAACAAAAGCAAATGTTCAAATAGAAATTTTAAGAGCAAAATTTCAAGAACGTTTGAATAATTCTCTCCAAGCGTTTAGTTCGCAACCAATAATTTGGGTAGACCCAATTTTGAGTAATACAAATGAAATTTCTCAAAGTGCAGATGAAAACTACACAAAGCGAATTGACTTAAACGAAATAATAGAGAACCCCGAGTCAATAATAGTCAATGCACCCCCGCAGTTTGGGCTAACTTGCTTGGCTCACCATATTGTACTACAAGCTTGGGAAAAAGAAAATTTAATTCTTTACCTCGATTCAGATAATACTAAATCCCACAATATCCATAATGCTGTGATTCGTGAAGTGGAATCACTTGGATATAAATTAGCAGACATTAAAGCAATCATTCTTGATTCATGGAAAAGTTATGAATTAGATAGCCTTAAAAAACTGAAGAATTTATCAGATTCATATAAAGACATTCCAATTATTGTAATGCACACAATTGATGATTCCAAGTTCTTAAAAGAACCACATGAAATAAAAATTGAAAGAAATTTTAAACCACTCTTTCTATTGGCTCTGCCAAGAACCCAAATTAGAAAAGTTGTATCTGAATACAATAAAGTAAAAGAGATTGGAATTGAGGACAAAGTCTTAACCAAAGTAATCACAGACTTAGAGGTTCTAAATATTCACAGAACTCCAATGAACTGTTTAACTCTTTTAAAAGTTGCAGAAAAATATTTTGATGAAAGTCCAATAAATAGAACAGATATGATTGAAAAGGTCTTATTTGTGTTATTCAATATGGACGGCATACCAAGATATAGAACAAAACCCGATTTAAAAGATTGCGAGTTTGTTTTAGGACGTTATTGCGAAAAATTGATTCGCCAAGAAAAATATAATTTTACTAGAGATGAATTTATAAAAGAGTTAAAAACCTATTGCACAGAAAAACTCATTGACTTAGAAGTTGATGTCGTTTTTGATGTTCTCTTCTTAAATCACATAATTGTCAAACAAGAATTTGATTTTGGCTTTAGGTCTGCATATTGGGTCTATTACTTTGCTGCAAGACGAATGCACAACGATGATGTTTTTGCGAAATACATTTTTTCTTCTAAGAAATATATCGCATATCCTGAGATAATTGAATTTTATACTGGCATAGACAGAAATAAACTTGATGCATTAGAAACTTTAACAAAAGACATCAAAGAAACTTGTGACATCGTTAATTCAAAAGTAAGGTTAACGGGTGACATGAATATTTTCTCCGCAATTCGATGGCAACCGACTGAGGAACAAATTCAAACTGCCCAAACACAGTTAAGCGAAAATGTATTAAATTCTGGGTTACCAGAAAATATTAAAGACCAACATGCTGATAGAAGTTATAACCAAATAAAGCCTTACAACCAAAGCATTCAAGCGTTCTTCGCGGAATACTCACTGCATAATTTAATGCAAAACATACGAGCTTCTTCAAGAGCATTAAGAAATAGCGACTATGTAAAGCCCGAAGCTAAAAGGGAAATGTTGACTGAAATTTTAAGAAGTTGGGAACAAATTTCTAATGTTTTGCTTGCGTTGACACCAATTCTTGCAGACAAAGGACAAGCCGGATTTGATGGGCATAGCTTTACACTTCAAGGAGATTTTGGGGATAGTTTTGAAACTAGACTTAATCGAATTATTCAAGTAAACATGACCAATGTTGTTGGTTTTTTTAAGGACGACATCTACTCAAGCAAAATTGCTCCGCTTTTATACGAACACTTTAATAATGAGACAAACCCGAACAAAAAGCATCAACTTGCTTTGTTACTAATTTTCTGTCGCCCTAGAGAATGGAGAAAACAGATTCATAGCTATATTGTTTCGCTTCAAAAAAATTCATTTTATTTATTCGACACCTATAATGCATTATTAGCAAAATATAACTTTGATTTTATTACAGAGGAAGAACGCAGAGAGATATCCTTACTCATTAAAATGTGTTTTGCAAGACATGAATTCGGCTCTAAAAATCCTACTGCAAGCGAATTGGCAAAGGTTAAACTTTCGAAACCTAAAACGACAGACGGTGATGAAATTGAGAAATAGCCCAGCCCATAACAGCACCTACAAGAAATTGGCGGTTCAGTGGTTACATGAAGCTTTGTGCTTCGTATCAAGTTCAGTGGTGGCAGACAGTTTTCGTCTCCGAAATCGCCAACTTCTTGTAGCTGCAAAACGTTAGCGTCAACCCCTCTTATTCCCCCGAGCATTAACTTCCACAGCTAACGTTTTACGTAATGGAAAAAATATTTATATTTCATCGCCCTTTGAAAGACCGATCTTAGAACTGGCACGTAATAGTCCGGGCGCAATCCTGGTTGGAATGTAAAAAGCCTTTCTGCAACAACAGAAAGGCTTTGACTTAAACTTCAGTGGTGACTCCGTTACTTCGGAGATCCCGTTCATAATAATAACACAACAAAGATACATTCCCTTAGGGCATTTTATAAAACAATTTTTAAAATAAATAAAATGCAAAAGAAAAAGGTAAAAATGGATGTCATCAATTCCCATGCAGCCGGAATTGATATTGGCAGTCGTTCGCACTTTGTTGCTGTAGGACAGAGTGATGAGGATGTGAAAGAGTTTGGTGTTTACAACGAAGATCTCAATGCAATCGCTGCATGGCTCTCTTGTCATGGTGTAAAGTCGGTTGCTATGGAAAGCACAGGAACTTATTGGCAAAGTTTATTTGCAGTATTGCAGGCAGAAGGATTTCAAGTGATCCTCTGCAATGGAAAATTCACTAAAAATATTAAAGGAAAGAAGAGCGATGTACAAGATTGTCAATGGATACAAAAGCTTCACACCTTGGGATTATTAAGCGGAAGTTTTTTACCGGATGAAATTACTGAGCAATTAAGAACGTACTGAGTATTTCACTCGAACTGACCAGTCATTTCACTGGCAACTGACCACCCCCTGTTAAGGTTTTCAATTTTGTGTTTTTTGA
>JAYTOX010000015.1:0-4133 GCA_043747595.1 Bacteroidota bacterium
TTTTTTAATAATCTATCCGCAATTTCTTCAGTACTATAACCATCTTCAGTAAGTTGAACATCTAGCTCACTGTTTATTTTGTTGAACGATGCACGTGGCATAAAAATCTCTCCTCGAATCTCGAATTCAGCCGGGAAATCTGATCCACGTAATTTCAAAGGTATCGATCGAATTGTTTTTACATTCGCTGTTACATCATCGCCCTGAATTCCATCGCCTCGCGTCACTGCTCGTTCTAAAATTCCATTAATATAGGTTAAGCCAATGGCCACACCATCAAATTTTAATTCGCACACATATTCATATCCTTGTTCTATCGATTTTATTATTCGTTCATCAAACGCCTTCAAATCTTCTTCTGAATACGTGTTGCCTAAAGAAAGCATTGGGTATTTATGCTTTACTGCTTGAAATTCTTTGGTGATGGTTCCTCCGACACGTTGGGTTGGAGAATTTGGTGAAGCAAATTCAGCGTGATCATTTTCTAATTTTATCAATTCTTCCAACAACATATCAAAATCATAATCGCTAATAGTCGGTTTAGCCAACACATAATAGTTATAATTATGATCATCGATCATTTTACTTAACTGAATTATTCGCTTATGAATGGCTGATTCGCTTGTCATACAAAACTTAATTACTATTTATTATTGAATTTGGATTTCATGTTTTATTGGAAACCAAAAGTACTAAAACATTTTTGCCTTTATTTTATTGCCTTAATCATTCTATTCCGTTCGTTCAAATCTTTTCTTAGCTCACAACTACTGAAGCCGATATTCGAAAGAGTTTCTAGTGTTTCATTAGCCAATGCTTCATTAATTTCCAAGAACAGTATCCCTCCTGCTTTTAAAGATTTCATGCCTAAAACCGCAATCGCTTTATAAAAAATTAAAGGGTCATCGTCACTCACAAAAAGTGCAAGATGTGGTTCGTGTTCTAGCACTAAATTATTCATTCTTTCTTTCTCGGAATATCGTACATAAGGCGGGTTACTAATTATAATATCTGCATCGAATCCAAACGATTCTATCTTCAAAATATCTTCCTCCAAAAAATCAACAGATAAGTTTAAATCGAAACTATTTTTTTTAGCAATTGAAAGTGCACTATTAGAAATATCGTATCCTATCACTTTTGCTTCTTTCATACGATTTTTAAGAGCTAAAGCAATACAACCGCTTCCTGTACACAAATCAAGAATCACAGGGTTAGTAATTTTGCATTCTCTTAAAACCCAATGAACGAGCTCTTCTGTTTCTTGTCGAGGTATAAGGACATCGGGCGTAACCATGAATTTCAAATTATCGAACCACGCAAAGCCTTGAATGTATTGAATTGGCACCCCCAATTTTAATTTAGTGAGCGTATTATTTAGTTTGACAAGTTGATTGGTATCAAGAAAATCATTTTGTTTGATACCTACATCTATTCTTGTATAATTGCAAACCTCTTCCAAAACCATAAATAATAATTGCCGGAGCTCGCCTTCAGAATAATGGCTTGTCAACGAACTTTTAAAAATAGCTTGGAATTCAGAAACTTTCATAAATTAGCAGAGGTGCAATTTAGCCATTTTCATACTAAAAAACAGTATAAATTTATTCAACTAAAGAAGTTTATTTCTTGGCAAAGATTGAGTAGAATCATTAACTTCGTCACCCTTCAACAAATTTATGCAACACGATTTATATATTCGCCGCTGCCTTTTTCTTGCAGCAAATGGAATTCGAAAAGTTGCTCCTAATCCAATGGTTGGTTGCGTAATAGTATGTGATAATAAAATAATTGGCGAAGGCTATCATTCATTTTTTGGCGGGCCACATGCTGAAGTAATTGCAATCAACAATGCAATTTCAAATGGACATGAACATCTTTTTAATCGGTCTTCATTGTTTGTAAATTTAGAACCATGTTCGCACTTTGGCAAAACGCCACCTTGTGCAAATCTAATCATTGAAAAAAAAATTGAACGAGTTGTCATTTGCAACCGCGACCCAAATCCACTCGTTGCCGGTTCGGGTATTGAGCTTCTTAAAAAAAGCGGTATAGAAGTAATTGAAGGCCTACTTTCGGAAGAAGGCTTTGAATTAAATAAACGTTTTTTCACCTTCCATAAAAAAAAACGTCCTTACGTTATCTTAAAATTTGCTGAATCAAACGATGGATTTATAGCTCACGAAATTCCTTCTCTAGATAATCGAAAAATCAGTAATGCACTGAGCAATCAACTCGTTCACCATTGGCGAAGCGAAGAACAAGCAATTATGGTAGGCACAAATACGGCTATTATCGATAACCCTTCACTCACTGTAAGAAATGTAAGTGGTGAAAACCCGATTAGAATTCTAATCGATAAAGATTTGAAAGTTCCTTTGAGCCATAATGTCTTTAATAAAGAATCGACAACTTGGGTATTTAATCAAACAAAAAACGAGGAGCATGGCCACATTCAATTTATTAAATGTTCCTTTGGCGAGAATTTTATTCAAGAACTATTAACTCTACTCTATCAACGCCAAATTCTATCGCTCTTTGTGGAAGGCGGAAAAAATTTGATACAACAATTTATCGATTTAAAATTATGCGACGAATTGAGAGTCATAACTTCCCCACATACAATCAGCAAAGGATTGTCTTCACCCAACTTTTCCGGCATCTCTTCAGAAAAGATTGAATTAGGTGAGGATCTAATTACAATTTATAGAAATTAATACGTAAAAAACCATTATGAATACCGAATTATTAAAAACACTTTGTTCTATTCACGCTCCTTCTGGAAATGAAAGTCGAATGACAGAATTTTTATTAAACTACATTTCTAAAAATAGTAAAAACTGGTCGGTGCAACCTAAAGTTATTGCCGGAGCCGATTTTCAGGACTGCATTATTTTAGTATTTGGAAAACCGACCACAGCTGTTTATGCTCATATTGACAATATCGGTTTTACAGTCCGTTACAATAATCAGTTGGTGAAAGTTGGCGGCCCTCGTACTGAAAATGGTTATGCTTTAACCGGAGAAGATAGCGTAGGAGAAATTGAATGTGTATTAAAAAAAGACGAAGAAGGAACTATTTCTTATGAGTTCAATAGAACGATTAATCGAGGAACCGATCTTTCTTTTAAGCATCATTGGCGCGAAGATGAAAGTAGCGTTCAATGTTGTTATATGGACAATCGATTAGGGGTGTGGAATGCTTTGCAATTATGTGAAACAATAAAAAATGGCGCAATAGTTTTTTCCTGTTGGGAAGAACATGGCGGGGGTAGTGTTGGCTATCTTTCTAAATTCCTTTTTGAAAAATATGATATTCGAAAAGCATTGATCAGCGACATAACTTGGATTACCGAAGGCGTTAGTCAGGGAAGTGGCGTTGTAATTTCTATGCGCGATATTGGAATTCCTCGGAGAAAATATGTTGACCAAATTATTGAGTTGGCAAAAGAATCGGGAGTTTCATTTCAATTGGAAGTTGAAGGTTCAGGCGGAAGCGATGGAACAGAAATCCAGAAACAACCCTTTCCAATCGATTGGTGTTTTATAGGTGCAGCAGAAGAAAATGTACACTCGCCCGATGAAAAAGTAAACAAAAAAGACATAGAAAGTATGGTTGCTTTGTATCAATTTCTTCTAAACAAGCTTTAACAAAAACCTACTTCAAATTCTTATCCAGATGGTAGAGATATATCGATACACTGAAGTTATTCGTTGGAATTAATTACCAGCTAAAAGCCTCTTTCATATGTGGAGGAATTTGAATTGGCTTATTCGTTGTTTTGCTGATAAAGACTAAACTTGTTTCAGCTTTGTTTAAGAGAGTACCTGCTTCATTAAACGTTTCATACGAAAATTTTATTCGTGTAGTTGGAAGTTCTGAAATAGTGGTTTTGATTGTTAAGAGATCATCATAAAATGCTGGTCGAAAATATTTAATAGAAAAATCGAGAACAGGCAACATAACACCCTCTTCTTCTAGTTTTTTATAGGTAAAACCAAGTTGGCGAAGTAACTCAACTCTCGCTACTTCGAAGTAAATTGCATAATTACCATAATAAACGTATGCCATCTGATCTGTTTCTGCATACCTTACTCTAATCTGAGTTTCGCTTTTGATCATTATTTTTTTT
>JAYTOX010000016.1:0-28648 GCA_043747595.1 Bacteroidota bacterium
TATTTTACTTTTAATGCAACGGACGATTCCGATAGCTATCGGAACCGTCGAAGCTGAAAGTTTTTTTCCAAGAATAAATTTATACTCGATGAAACTGAAATACTGTGCGCGTCGGAATCCCCAGTCGCACAAGGCAGTCGCGCAAAGAGTCCGACGAGCGGGATAATTTTGCAGTGGGAATTTATTTGGTGACGATTGTTACTGAGAAAGAAAAGTTATCGGGAAAAATTGTGAAGGGGTAAACAAATGTCGGCACTGGGATTTAGCTGATTTGGGGATTGCACAGATTGCCATGTGCAATTTTTAGAATTGCGAATCCTGAAAATCCTTTAATCTGCTTAATCCAGATTCAGACATTTTACTTCAATCAGCTAAATCCCAGTGCCGACATTGTGACGATTCAACAATCTTTTCACTTGCAAACTTGGCGCACCGAAATTTAACAGCAACCCAATTTCTAAATTATATGCTTCAAGGTAGTTGATCGCTTGCACTAAATGAACAGGCTCCAATTGAATCACTGCTTTCAATTCGACTGAAATAGTATTATTGATTAAAAAATCTACTCTTCGTGTTCCAATTCGACCTCCTTTGTACATGATAGGCATTCTGAATTCTCTTTCAAATGGAATTAAATTTTTAGCTAATTAAATTTCTAATGCTCGTTGATAAATTACTTCCTGAAATCCATTTCCAAGATGCTTATGAACTTCCATGGCTAAGCCAATTATCTCTCCGGTTATTTCTGAATATTTATATGTGTTATCAATCATAAACAAATTTCATTTGTTATTTCATTTTTAACAACCAATATAAGCGGAGAAGATATCATGATGCATATTGAAACAATACCAATCATGAAAATCCCCTAATCATCCAAATCCCTATTCAGACTATTTTTCCGTCTGTTTGAAAAGGGTTATAAGAATAATGCGGTGACTATAGCGGCCAAAATTCTTACCAGGAGTTAAGCATACCAGAACTTCGGTTTATTTGAACTAGGGTTGGTTTAGCGGTGCGAAATAAACGTTTCGAAAAAAGGCTGGTCAGGAATTGTCTGGGAATGGCTCAGGAAGGATTGGGCGGTGCGGGGAAAGCTTTAGATTGTTTTGAACCACATGTACATTATCTGCATTTTTTGTAAGTTTCAGGAATATTGCCTTTTTGTTTAATTAAACCGTTTTCAAGAATTTCGCATTGTTTTTCGGATATTATTGTATCATTTCGTATCACCTTTCTTTGACTTTTGATATTGATTGTCGTATATTTGCGCATCATATCGTATCAAATGGCTCAAAAAATACATTCATTCTCTCTCAGTTTAACGATGTCACTCATGAAGGGCATCAGCAAAGTGGATCGCTTTGATGCTGAATGGACAACCATTGAGAAGAGAGAAGGGCAAAGCCTGAAACAATTAAAAGCAATTGCAACAGTCAGAAGCGTTGGGGCATCAACCCGAATTGAAGGCTCCAAGATGACAGATGCAGAAGTGGAAGTACTAATTGATAAATTAAAAGTATCAAAACTTGAGGAAAGAGACCAGCAAGAAGTAGCCGGATACTTTGATGCTTTAAATGCAATCACAGAGTCATTCAATGACATTGAAATTACAGAAGGCAATATTAAAAATCTACATAAGATTTTGATGCTTCATAACGAAAAAGACGAATGGCATAGAGGAGATTACAAACAAGTTTCAAATGCCGTAGAAGCAAATCATGTTGACGGAAGCAAACAAATAGTTTTTAAAACAGCTGAGCCTGGGATAGAAACAGAAGAAGCGATGCGACAGTTGATCGAATGGTATCAATCCGATCAAGAAACTTTACCAATAGTAAAGTCCGCAATATTTGTTTATGATTTTCTGAGTATACATCCTTTTCAAGATGGCAATGGAAGACTAAGTAGATTGTTAGGCACCCTGTTACTATTAAAGCAAGGATATAAATGGATTCAATACATCAGTTTCGAACATGAAATTGAAAGTAGAAAATCAGAGTATTATAAAGTACTGATGCAAACACAAAGGAAAAGACCGGGAGAAAATGTTGATGAATGGGTCGTTTTCTTTTTAGACTGTTTAATGAATATACAAGAACTCTTAATGGAGAAATTAAGAACAAAGGAAAGTTCTTCTCCATTGGGGCCTAAAGAAAAAAACATCGTTTCGTTCATTGATAATCGACCCGGAAGTAAGTCGAGCGAAATAGCAAAGAGTTTAAATATCCCATTACCAACAGTAAAAAGAATTCTTAATAACATGGTTGAAAATAAAATAATCTCTAAGTATGGCATCGGTGCAGGAACTAACTATGTAGTAGAAAATCAAACCACGTTAAAAACGGGTTTAATGTTTAAGCTCACCGATGGAGTCCGCAAGAAGGAATTCATCTTACTAAACAATAGCTCGTACATTGAGATCAATAAAATTATATTGACTCCACTATTCAAATGGGAAAGGCCAGAAGATTGGTCTAAGAGATTGTTAGATCAGGGATTGTATTTCATCATTAAAGGATACACAAGTAGAGGTGGAACGCTTACGGATACGTACCCTATAGGTGCATACGTGGGCCCAATGCACTATGAACCAATATTCAATTTCACGAAAGCTTTAAATATTCCATTAGGTGTTACAATGAAGCCACTTAAGATGAACGAATATCCGATACGGGTAGAAGTTGAGATCATGGCATCGATTGAGAAATTTGACTTTGATGTGATGTTTGTTTATGATGCAAGAGGGTAGCGAATAATAAAGAGACGCTTTTAATTTTTTATTAAATCTAATCCAATTCGTTTCGCCCACGACTCGCTTTTCAGATCCCCACTCTGCATCGGCAAGCAAACCAAGCGCATATAAAGACCATGCAAATCCGCTCGGGACATCCAATTTCAATTCATTAGAAGCCATAATCCCGATAGCTATCGGGAAGGAGACGCTAGGTAAGTAGATTGATTCGCATAGAAATCGCCGAGTGGGGGGTGAAATTAAATTTTCATTAATTTAGTTCTTGTTGAGCAGCATCCGCGACATTCAATTTTATCAATGCCTTAGTTATCTTTTTCCCTTTATGTGTATTACTTCTGTATTTCGAAGATGAATCACGATTACTGTAATAGGCAATAAGATTTTTCTTTAGGGCATCATTAATCTTAGCTGACTTATCACGTCTAAGCTTCATTAGCAAATCATAGTACGTCTTATCAGCAAGTTCATATTCACCCATTGAAGTTTTTTCGCCGGTATCTAAATCAACATTATCACAAGCAAGCTCACCGGATTTTAATTTCTTCAGCGTCCCGGAATAATTCGCTAGAATGGTTTCAAAACTTTGCTCAAATAATATTTCAGATACAGAATCTGGCACCATTGGTTTAAAACGCGACAAGGGACCATATTTCGGCAACCCACCTAGTATTATTTCCAATAACGTTGATTGAACCTTAAGCGTAGCAAACTCTTTCCTGTAATTTTTCTTATCAAACTTGTATCTATATGTTTTTTCGGTAGCTAGAGGATTTAATTTCATAATAAATGAATTTTTTATCTTCCATGCATCTCTGGTTAATTCTGGGATAAATATTTTAACAGAAAACCTGAAATTTGCAATGGCTATTGGAAGGCTCGTGAAAAGATCTTTCAATCCAATGCCATACGTTTTAATTAGAGCACGATCTAAAACAGAATCACTTATCTGGAAGCCAATAAAATCGTGATATGCATTCGATTCATAATTTCCTCTTGCCGTTTGCAACACATCAAAACCGAATTCAACTTTCACATGCTGATCACGACCTTGTTCAAAAGTTACTTCTTTACCATATCTATTCTTTAACCGGGGAAACATATTTGCAACTGTCTTATTGGTTCCAAGCGGATGTCCATATTGGTCTGCTTCAAAATGACAAAGGGCTCCGAGTGCGAAGGCGTATTCATTTATATCATGTGCTTCTACAAGTAGTGCATCTACAAAATCGCCGCTGCGCACATAATGAACAAGATGACTAAATAATGCACTGCCAAATGGATAATAACCAATATCAGCAATAACAGACCCACCATAAACATAAGCATGTGCTGATTTTAATTGTTCTTTAGTAGAGTTGGGATATTTAGATTTTAGTAAAGGCTGAATTGACTTTTCCCACGTCGCATCAATAATAGCTTCATGCGAAAGCAATCCATATGAGAAGGAAGGAAGAGGCTGAAAGATGATAAATACCATGAAAAGAGGAAGTATCACAAAGTAGACCTTCATTAAGCCAGATTTCTTACTGCCTTTTATTTTTTCTGTCTCCATTGAGATTTAATCTATGTAATCAAATCTACAAATATGAACTGCATGAGTTGTTACACAATTATAAAAAAATGTTACATTTTTCAAAGAGTGAAAAAAAATTCCGTTAAGGGGTCCGCTCTCAAGTTAAGAAGTCCCAGTTGTTTCTGGCATTTCCGCTCTGTAGAATCTTTAGCTCAATACTTCTTCACTTTCCATCCCCAAGTCCCGCTCGGCCCTATCGATAGGGTCAATCCCTTTGCTCACTCCTTACGCATGCCATAGCGAGATTCCGCCGAACTCTACGTACACACTTTCTTATACGTAACACAAATCTATTGCAAACTATGCAAATTGATCACCGACACTTTTACCGGACCGATCTGTTCTAAATATTCTTGTGAATGATTCTTTTAAAATAATTCGCTACCAAAATTAAACAAGTCCATTTCATTTCTCCTCTTGGAATTTTTACATTGAATAAATCAAAAATAACCACTGCTATAAAGCAAGTATCAACTTGATAATAGATTTTATAAACATTGATCAAATATAATTCGAAGTCATTTTGAAGACAAACAATTATAGAAGGGTAATTGATCAAATATAATTCGAAGTCACTTTGCAGACAAACAATTATAGAAGGGTAAATAATCAAATATAATTCGAAGTCACTTTTCAGATAAACAATTAAAGAAGTGTAATTAAATGATTGGGTTTCCTATTGAAATGTTTTTTACATTCGTTTGAAGAATGAAAAAATGTTTCCATGAAAAGACTTTGTCGCCAATTCCCGGCGGAATCTCGCTGAGGCTTGGGAATGGAAAGTGCGGAAAGATTGACGCTAATGAAATCTCCGAGCGGGGGATTAGCAATTAGAAAGGAGAGTGAAATCCTCTATTTAATAGTATAAAAAATCTTTTTGCTCTTTTTGATTTGTATAATTTATCAAATTCGCTTGGAATCTCCAATTTCAATTCATTAGAATACATTATCCCGATTGCTTGTCTAATATTGAAATGCTATACAGAATATTTAATAAAGGACTAGTTTAAATAGCAATGTTCAAATGTTTTTTCAAAGAAAGATTTTTTTCATTCAACAAGTTACGAATAGAATTAAACTCTTCACGAACTTTTTGTGATACCTCTAAAGGTGTCAATTTATGTTTCACACAAATATCATCTACACTTATTTGTTCACAAATCAATTGATGTAATAATGGAGCGTTTTCAAAACGTTTTAATTTGAAATTGTGCTGTAGTTGTTCAGGCATCAGCACTTCGTGCGCTGTTTGAATAACCAACTTAATAAGTGTAACACATATTGACGAGCTTACTTGATTAATTATATTTTGCTTATCAACCTTCTTAAATGTTTTAATTAAAACAGTTTCTGCTTCCTTAGTGCTAGGACAAATTTCCAAAACAATGCCATAAAGCATGCCACTATATGTATCATAAAGACTTTCAATTGTATTTGTAGCTTGTTTTTCCATAAACATAAAATTTAATCTGTCCATTGCTTATAATTCTGCAAAGGTGAGTAAGGTTCTGAGAATTAATATTACATTTTACTTAAAGCAAGTTATATAATTACCACATTAATAAACTACAAATTAGACGCCTAACAGAATCAGAAAAGAATAATATTACAACCTGTGCCGAAAAAAGAACGAATTGCCGATAATATATAAAGATTAATTGCGGCTCCGTTTTACACGAAGGTGCATTTAAATCCTGTATTGAACTGATGCGAAGGGAGGGAAACTGTGTTGGGAGAGAATTTCAATTGTGTAATTTAAAAATGTTGAAGAAGTTTTAATAAATAGAAAAAAGAACCTTTTTTCTATAGAAAATAAATTAGGCCCGTTTTCTTCACTTTAGTCCTTTCAATTTTAGTTGACAAGTGTATTTTACCCATGAAGTACTGCACATCATATTTTCCGTCAGCGGACTGTTTGATTCTTTTTTCGTATTTTATTGTTGATCTTAGGAGGTGGTTCATGCGCTTGGAATGAAAGGATAATGAAAAAAGCGACCATTACGAAATTATTAGAATTGAAAAGCAAGATTAAAATTTAGAGATAATGATTTCATAAAAAGTTTAACTTTTTACAAAAGGGTTGAGAATAAAAACTTGTTTACTGACCTTGACAAAAACATCATTGCATATGTAGAACGAAACAGTAAAAGATAGCCGCTTTTAAAGATCAAATCATTTATATTTTTTTTCGAAAAATAAAAAGTGTGAATCATGAAACTATTTTCAAAAATGATGTAACACTTTTCGTAATAGTGTACGCACCTTTATGCCATGATAATTCAGTTGAAAATTAATGTGAAAATAGTATGACAGAAAATAAAAACGACCAACGCAATCAGCAATCAGATAGCAATTCAAATCAAACATCAACACAGAACGGTAACCAAAAAGAAGCCAGTCCTGACAAACCTCAAGCAAACCAAGACCAAAAGCAAGGTTTACAACTGGACAACATACATAATCAAGGTTCAGGCCCGCAAAAAGGAAACCAGCAAAGCAAAGATTCAGGTTCAACAAAAGTTCAACCGAATATCGATGTTCAGGACACCCGAAGAAAACGAAGAAGAATCAACTGAAAAAACAAATTCACAAAAACTAGGAAATCGAAATTCACAAAAAGGAAATAGCTAAAACTATTTTTCGCAAACCTTCCGCTGAAAATCGGGAAAGATTGTTTTAGTTTATAAAAATTTCATAACGATTCGCACATTCACGTACTTCTTCTATTTGACATTATCTTAATATTGGATAAGAATTATCTCAGGAAATAAAATAGTAAAATAAATATAATTAACAATTAATTAATCCGCTTCACAAATCCGCCATTGGTGGATTGGGGGCCATAAATAACAAAAATAATGAATTCAGGAAAAGTAGTATTAGGTATGCTGGCAAGTCTTGCCGCAGGTGCAGTATTGGGAATTTTATTTGCTCTAGAAAAAGGTTCAACCACACGTAAACAGATCATGGACAAAGGCGATGATTATGTGGATGAACTAAAATCAAAGTATGATGAATTCCGTAATTCCATTGCCGAAAAATTTGAAAGCTCTAAAAAAGAGGTAGAAGAATTAGTCGACAAAGGAAAGGCAAAATACGAGGATGTAGAAAAAGGGTTAAAAAATGTAGCATCAGATTATAAACACGATGGCGCATTAGGAAACAAAAACGCAAAATCGTAATTTTTTTAAATCATGTATAAAACAATTAAATCATGACCGACAATGCAACGCCTATAGAATCGCTATTTGAAAGAGCGGAGGTCTATACTAAAACAACTCTTGAATTGTACAAGTTACAAGCTATTGACAAATCAGCGGATGTTGTTTCCTCTTTACTTTCACGTCTTGCGGTTTTTATGGCTGTTGCCTTGTCTATTTTAATTATCAACATCGGTTTTGCTTTATGGATTGGTAAATTACTTCACAATTCCTTTTATGGTTTTTTTATTATTGGTGGGTTCTATGCAATTGTTGCAATGCTGCTTCATGAATTCCGTCATTCATGGATTAAATATCCTATAAGCAATTCAATCATTAAACAATTGCAAAAATAAAGAACAGCATGAAAAATCAAAGTAAAACAGATACGTTAATCGAAAAGATTTTTTTGCTAAAAAGTAAGCAAGAACGGGAATTTACATTACTGAAGGAACAATTTCATGTTACTTATGAAAGTTTAAAACCTATCAACCTTATCAAAAACACATTTCATGAAGTAACGGAATCGTCAGCAATTAAAAATAACATCGTAAACAATACAATCGGATTAGCAACCGGATACCTCACAAAAAAAGTTTTATTCGGTTCAGCGCGCTACCCGATAGCAAAATTAGTCGGAACGCTATTGCAATTCACAATCGCAAACATTGTATCGAAACACACTGACAACATTAAATCAATAGGAGAAAATCTACTCTTACGTTTTTTGAAACACAGAAAAGAATCAAAAAAACACTTTCAAAATAAGGGCAACGACTTATTCATATAATACATCACAAAATTTAATTTATAAAAATGAATAATATTTTCAAAGGATTAATAGCGAGTTATGGTGCCTCAAAATTAGGAAGTGGCTGTTTTGGAACTATTGTAGTATTTGTAATAATATGGATGTTACTAGGGCACTGTAATTAGAAGTGGTTAGTTAAAAATAAATAAGCAATAAATAAAATCAATTCAATTCATAAATAATTTTAAATCACAAGTAAATAATCATCAAAATGGAAAAAGAAAAAACAATCGAAGTGCTAAACACACTCATTACTATTAACAACGACCGTATTCAGGGTTACGAAACTGCTTCCAAAGAAACTGACGAACAAGATTTGAAAGATTTGTTCGCTAAATTTTCACAAACCAGTCACAAATGCAAACAGGAATTAGTAAATGAAGTTCATAGATTAGGTGGCAAACCATCTGAAGAAACCATGACATCAGGAAAATTCTTCCGTGTATGGATGGATGCAAAAGCTGCACTCACAGGCAAAGACCGCAAAGGAATTCTCAACTCATGCGAGTATGGCGAAGACCAGGCAGTTGACACTTACAACAAAGCACTAAGAAATAATCTTAGCGACATCACTGCCGAACAACAAACAATGCTAAACGCACAACACGCATTAATAAAAGCCGACCACGACAAAGTAAAATCAATGCGCGATATGTTAGTAGAGCAAAACTAATACCTGTTTGAAGAAAATTAAAAGCGGAGGAGGTCTGCTAATCTCTTCCGCTTATTCTTTTCACAGAGTAAAATGAGCTCCATTAAAATGAAGAAAATATCAATTCCTTGCCAGTGTTGTAATCCTGTTAAATTTCATCCTGTTTCTTTTACCGAATGTGGTAATGAATTATGCAAATAAAACATTACCTAACGTAAATAGATATTACGGACAAATTGACGATATAGATTTATCCATTTAACCTGCTCGACCCTATTGTTAGCGTCAATCCCTCTGGTTCTCTAATTACGCATGCTGTAGCGAGATTCCGCCGACCTCAACGTACACACTTTCCTATACGCAAAATAAATCTATTGCAAACTATGCAAATTGATCACCTAGACTTTTACTTGACCGATCTGTTCTAAATATTCTTGTGAATGATTCTTTTAAAATAAATCGCTACCTAAATTGAACAAGTCCATTTCATTTCTCCTCTTGGAATTTTTACATTGAATAAATCAAAAACAACCACTGCTATAAAGCAAGCAGCTACTTGATAATAGATTTTATAAACATTGATCAAATATAATTCGAAGTCACTTTGCAGATAAATAATTATAGAGGTGTAATTAATCAAATATAATTCGAAGGCACTTTGCAGACAAACAATTATAGAATTGTAATTAAATGATTAGGCTTCCTATCAAAATGTTTTCTACATTCTTTTGAAGAATGAAAAATTGTTTCCTTGAAAAGACTGTGTCGCCAATTCCCGGCGGAATCTCGCTGAGGCTTGGGAATGGAACGTGCGGAAAGATTGATGCTAAAGATTCCCCGAGCGGGATATTTACAGATTTTGTAAAAAATTGAATCAATTTTACTTTTAATGCAACGTACGATTCCGATAGCTATCGTAATCGTCGAAGCGGCGGAAAGTTTTCTAACTTAGAACAATGAAAATTAACTATGGATATTATGCAAGTCCGTCGTCGTGGAGCCTTCAATTTTTTCCAATTCAAATTACTTGCAACTATAATTTGTATGGGCTACTTTTGAAGACTCCGTTGTGCGGGAATTGAAAATGTTTACTTCTTAAACTCTAGAGTCCGGAATCATAAACACTATCTATTTCCTTTCATGCGATACGTTCTCTTATCGTTTTTACGTGAAGATCTGGCTGCTTTGACTTTGTTATTCTCTTGATGCATTGTCACCTCTTCTCTATGATGAAACACATTTTCAAAATTATGAATCTGAAACGCATTAACCGGTTTCACATCGCCAGCATCAGGAATATAATTTTGATCTTCTCCTCTTGCCTCTTCTATTGGAATTAAAGGTTCAATGATAAAAGAATCTATAACTGTTTCTTTCGGAACAGAACTTTTTTTCTTCGAAACTGTTTTAACCTTTTTGATATCTGTAGCAGAAAGTGATTGATTTGTTTTAATGACTTTCGACTTTTTCTTAACTACACTCTTCACTTTTCCCTTTGCAATAACCTTCGCTGGCAACTTAGCTGCAACTTTAACTTTAGTAGCTGAAATCACTTTATTACTTTTCTTGGTAGGCTTTGCTACTTTTTTCACTGCGACTTTCTTTATGGCAGTAACTTTAACTTTCGATTTAGCTACCACCTTTTTAGCTACTGCTTTTTTCACTGCAATCTTCTTTTTAGATGCAACTTTGATGCTTTTAGCCTTTTTCGCAATAAATGCTTTTGCAGTTGTAATTGCAGTTGAAATAACAGCACTTTCCTTCATCTTCTTGTCTTTTTTCAAAAGTGCATTTGCTATTTCAATGGCTTTTTTTCGCACAGCCAGTGGCAATTTTTTTAATGTTATCGGATAATTGATTTGAGTCCAGGCCATAAGTATGTGTTTTATAAAATTGAAATAATTTCAATTTTGGTTATGCCAAAGTTCTAAAGTAAGTTGACATTTTTGTTACATAATTATAGAAAAAAGTTACATTATTGTCAGATAATAAAATGAAGAAGTACTTGTGAAAATTTTTACTCCACTGCTATCATTCCATATTGTGTTTTCACTTGTAAATTGAATTTTTAAAATGTTTTTTTATTTGCGACAAGCAATCCCCCTTTTCTTGATCATTCCAATTATTATTTGGCTGTCCGATAAAAACACTTTGCTCTTCTAAATTTTTAGAATCAATCTTTCCTGCTTTTTCATGCCAAGTTGTAATGGAATTCTCTAAAGCGGTAAATTTAATTGTAAGCAAAATTTGAAAATCAGTTAGTAAGTATTTCAATTACGAACTAAATCCTAACCCCCATTACCAATACATCATCTACTTGATCATTTTTGCCTTTCCATTTTTCCAAATATTCCATGAGAAATTCTTTCTGCTTTTGCATATCCAAATTTTGAATTGACATTAATGTCTCTTTGAATTTTTTTGTCATCAATTTTTTTCCGTTGTCACCACCAAACTGATCTGAATATCCATCCGTAAAAATGTAAAACGTATCGCCTTTTTCTAATTGCAGCGTATGTGTTTCAAAATTTTCTTCATGTGAAATCTGCAATCCTCCTACCGGGTATTTATTCGGATTTATTATTGTCAATTCGTTATTTCTATACAACCATAATGGACGATTTGCACCTGCAAATTGCATGGTATTCGTTTTCAAATTAATTGAACAAATAGAAATATCCATTCCGTCGGTCGATTCAGAATTTCTCTGATTTAATGTAGCAATCATTTCTTCATGTAAGTAATCTAGAATTTTCCCTGGCTCTTCAATTTTTCGTTCTTGAATAATCTGAGTGAGAAGAGAATTTCCAACAACACTTAAAAATGCTCCAGTTACTCCATGTCCGGTGCAGTCTGCTGCAATTAAAATTACTTTATTCTCATTTTGAAAAAACGAATAGAAATCACCGCTTACAATATCTTTAGGTAAATAAAGCACGAATGAGTTTCTAAGTGAATCGTAAATCTTTTTCAGGTCAGGAAGAATAGCCGATTGAATTCTTTTGGCGTAGTTTACATTGTCGGTAATCTCTTTATTCTTAATTGAGATCTCTTCATTTCTAACTTTCAATTCAAATGTTCGCTCGTCAACTAATCTTGTTAACTCTTCTTCACGATTTCTTAACTGACCAATAATTGATTCGTTTTGTTTTCTCAACCGTCGTGTTAGAGCACTAATAATTTTTTGCGCAATTTCCGGTTGACTTTGCAAGAGCTCATAAAATAATTCACGGGTAAATTTTATTAATTTCGTTTCTTCGATCGTTGTAACAGACATTGACCTTGGCCCTGCATCGAGCAAAGAAAATTCGCCGAAAAAATTTCCTGATTCTGTTACTGCAACAACGAGATCGCCGTCGTGAACTTTTACTCTTCCACTAGCTATGACAAACATAGAATCTCCGAAATCTCCCTTCTGAATGATTGTTTTATCAAATCCATAATCAACTATTTCTAATCTGGAGGCAAATTTTTCTAACAAATCGTCCGGCAAATCAGAAAATATTTCTACTCCTTTGATAGCATTAAATATGGAACTATGAATCATAGATGGCCGTTAGAATAAATTACTTACGCAAGTTAGTAGAAGAAAAGGAGAATTCATATTCATTGCGAAATGTTTTTTAGTTCATCTCTTGAGGAAAAAAGCCTTGCATTTTGGTTCTTCCATACATTATAATAACGCAAAAATAATAAGATTATGTTACTAGCTTTTATTAATGCTGGATTCCTATTTATCCCAATCACTCCCGTATAAAAAAGTAAATGTTATAATTATTTTCAAGTGTCAACTCTTTCAAATCTATTACTATTGAAAGATTGCTGAATGCTTGTACATTAATTTCGAAACTAAATCCGTCAATAAAATCAAGTCAATACTTCTTCAAGTGAAATTCCATTTTAAAGCTTTGCAATCAACTCTCTTTCTTCTTAGCAATTAGCCAAGATTGAACCATCTTCAATTTTCCAAAAGGAACATCGCCACCAGAGTTTTGCCTGGCCGCATTCAACTCCAAAGATCCATTTGTGAAATAAGTTGATATCGCCGCTATTTCGTCTTCAGCTAACAGTTGATCGATGGTTATGAGCTTATATTTTATCGCTATCGCTAAATGTCCTTCGATTGTTGAAGCTGCCATCTTTCTACTTTTGGCAATTTCTGTTATGTTCTTTCCGGAGTTTAAAAGTTGAACGCTTTCCAAAATAGTTGGCGATATTCCTTTTTGTGCACGATCGTTTGAAGTAAGCTTAGCTTTTCCTATTGAAAAATTCATCGCAATTGAATGCTCTTGGCAATAATTAGCAATAATTTTCAAGACATCATTTCCATAATCTTTCACCTTCCGCTTTCCAAATCCTTCTATGCTAAGTAATGTTTCTTTATCGCCCGGGAATAACTCGCAACAACTTTTAATTGCTTTATTCGAAAAAACCATATAAGGAGGAATGTCATTTTCTTCAGCTAATTCATTTCTGTACACAACAAGTAATGAATATAAATCCGAATGTGTTGTTGCTTCACTTACGTCCGTTGACGACATATACGACGATTTAATTTTCTCGACGTTTTGCGGTAATGCCTTTTTCCATATCGACAGTTCATGTAAAACAATTCCGTCTTTACAAATCATCGCCTTAGTCAAACTGTATTCTAATTGCTCATTTATCTCTTCCAAAATCTTGTCTATCGGTCGCGACAACTTTCTGGTTGAAACTTGCAAAGGATGTTCTACAATCGATTTTCTCACGTCGCTTAATTGTACATAAAAATAAACTGCCGCATCTTTTATTCTATCATTCAACTTTTTATTTGTAACCTGATCTGGATTTTCATCCCATATCAATTGCAACTGTTGTCTAAACTTAGAAGCGGTTGCATTCATGTTATCCAAATTACTTCTAACTTTTTTATACCATTCAACAACTTCATTTTCTTGTTTCAATTCAACTAAATCGCGTTTTAATTTTTCTGTGTTAAAAATAAATTGTTCGTATGAAAATACATCAAACAAAAGCTGCTTCATGTATTCTTGTCTGGCTTTTTCAAACAATACAGGAAGCGACTTTTCATCGTGCTTAGTTTCCTGCCAGTTTTTTAAATCGGCATGCGGACCTAAGAAACGATTATTCACAGGGCTTGTTAATATTAAACCTTCGAGCGACGTTGCTCTGCTTAGCGCAACGTACACTTGACCGTTAGCGAAAGCGTTTTCTGCATCAATCACCACTTTATTAAATGTAAGTCCTTGGCTTTTGTGAATGGTAATAGCCCAAGCCAATCGAAGTGGATATTGTATAAATGTTCCTAGTACATTCTCTTTTACCTCTTTTGATTCCGAGTCAATAGAATAATTCAGATTCTCCCAAATGCAACGGCGAACTTCTATTAATTCATCATCGCATTTTACAATAACTTCTTCTTCTGTAATTTCACTTATCACTCCTATTTTTCCATTATAGTATTTTTTACCTTCCGAATCATTTTTAATAAACATTACCTGCGCACCTTTTTTGAGCAACAATTCTTTTTCTGCCGGAAACATATTCTCAGGAAACTCGTCTTCTATCGTTGCTGAAAATTTTACCCCTTTACTTTTAAGTCGGTTTAATTTTATTTCATTTAGCTGATTCGCATTTGCATTGTGAGTTGTTAGTGTAATGTAGCCATCGCCTTCTGTAGAAATAAAATTCCTGTTCAACCGCTTATTTAAAACTTGTTGATGCTCGGTAGTTAATTTGTTTTCGCGTAATCCATTCAGGATATTTATGAAAGACTCATCCTTCTGACGAAAAATCTTTTTGAGTTCAATCAAAACAGGAATATTGTCCCGCAAAACATGACTATCGAAAAAGAAATTGGAAGAATAAAATGATTTCAGAATTTTCCATTCATCTTCTCTTATTACCGGTTGCAATTGGTATAAATCGCCTATGAATAAAATTTGCACTCCACCAAACGGCAGTTGCTTATGACGGACGGCTCGTAAAATTGTATCAATGGCATCGATGGTATGTGCAGCAACCATGCTAGCTTCGTCGATGATCAATAATTCCAGAGCGTTGAAAAAATTCAACTTCTCGGTATTAAATCGCATCCTCGCCAATAATGATTTTTTATCATTTCCTATATATTCCGGATTTGATACAGGAAGAAACGGAAGGAATGGAAGCTGAAACAAAGAATGTAAAGTAACTCCGCCGGCATTAATGGCAGCAACACCTGTTGGAGCAGCAACGGCCATATTTTTCATCGGGTTATCTTTTAAATATTTTAGAAAAGTCGTTTTTCCCGTTCCCGCTTTCCCAGTAAGAAAAACATTCACATTGGTCTCGGTAATAAATTTTAAAGCAAGCTCAAATGCTTCTGTTTTTTCGGTCTTCATTACTTGTTAATAAAATTCAAAGATAGAAAATAGAAAAGAGAAATATCATTCTCCAGCCTTCTTCTTTGCGAAAAGTTGTATTATATGCGGATGGAATTAAAAAAACTGCAATCGTAAAATAGTAAGTCCAAAATAGTAATCATATTATGATTACTAGATTCAAGCAACAACCCTACAATCCATTAAAAATATTTTCAATCTAACTTAAATCCAGTCAAATTTCCGATACAATTAGTTTTTCATTAACCTCTAATATTTCCAGAGAAACACTTGCTTTATGCCCTTTCTGTTACACAATTTCTTTTCATATATCGATTAATAAATAAAAAATAATAACCACTTCAACAAACAGCCATTTGTTGAAGCGGTTATTATTATTTACGGATCACTTTCTATTAAAAATGGCGGACCTTTTGAATAAAAATCTTCCAATTATTTTATGCAAAAAATATTTTTCTACTTACACATTACATCTATGACTAACAAAATTCATCTCGCAAAAGAAACGCATCTTCTTTTCATATAATTGAATTCATCATTCGCTAGATTAAAATATTAATTCAACCATAGAAGTTATTTTTACTTCGAGCTAATACTTTCTACTATCGGTAATAATACTTTTACGTTGTACTCAGAAGAATCATCCATCAAAGTAATTTCGTTGTTTTCTTGCATCACTCCATCAACTTCAACCGATTTATTTTGAATGTTCATGTCTTGGTTAACAACAATGTGATAAATTGATTTTTTATAGCGGTAATGCAAAGTAAATGATTGCCACTCTTTCGGAATACAAGGAATGATTTTTAATATGTTTCCTTCCTTCTGAAGACCAAGAAAATTTTCTGTGATCAAACGATAAAACCAACTTGCCGAACCTGTGTACCAAGTCCATCCTCCTCTACCTGCGTGCGATTTGCTTGCATAAACATCGGCGGCTAAAACATACGGCTCTACTTTATAAATGGCAATTTTCTCTGAAGTTTTTCCGTGGTTTACCGGATTAATAAGGTTGAGCAATTCCCATACTCGTTGGTTATCGCCAAGTTTTGCAAAGGCCATAATTAACCAAACTGCAGCGTGTGTATATTGTCCACCATTTTCTCTGACTCCCGGTAAGTAGCCTTTAATATATCCGGCATTTAAATCTGATTTATCGAATGGAGGTATGAGCAACTGAATAATTCCGATATCTTTTTTTACCAAATTATTGTAAGCCGATTCCATGGCTTCTTTTGAACGTTCAGGCGCTCCTGCACCTGATAATACTGACCAACTTTGTGCAATCGAATCAATCTTACATTCTTCATTCACCGAAGAACCTAAAGGCGTTCCATCGTCGAACCAAGCTCGCTTATACCATTCACCATCCCACGCATGCTTATCAATATTTTCTTTTAATAGCATCGATTGCTTTTCACATTCTGCTTCAAAAGCAGAATCGTTGTTTAGCTTAGCAATAACTGAAAATCGTTGAAGTACTTCGTAAAGAAAAAATGCCATCCATACGCTTTCTCCTTTTCCTTCAAAACCTACTTTATCATAACCATCGTTCCAATCGCCGGTACCGATTAGTGGCAGTCCGTGTTCACCAAATCTAAAACCATTTTTGATTGCACGTACACAATGCTCATAAAGTTTTGCAGATGCAATTGAAATTACAGGCAAATCATAG
The DNA here is from genome assembly GCA_043747595.1 of Bacteroidota bacterium. GTDB lineage: Bacteria > Bacteroidota > Bacteroidia > AKYH767-A > 2013-40CM-41-45 > JADKIH01. Next base: position 17,050 of record JAYTOX010000016.1, read on the forward strand.
TACGATTCTTCGTCGTTATTTAATGGTCGGCCTTCTAAAAAATGAACTGATTCATCTAGAATACTTTTATCGCCTGTATGAGAAATGTAAATCGCTGCTACAAGCGGAAGCCAAAGAAAATCGTCGGAGCATCGTGTTCGTACACCATTGCCAAAAGGAGGATGCCACCAATGTTGAACATCTCCTTCAATAAACTGACGTGATGCACTTAGAAGAATTTGTTCACGAGCTAACTGTGGTGCAGGATGAAGAAGCGACAATACATCTTGCAACTGATCTCTGAAACCAAAAGCTCCACCTGATTGATAAAATCCACTACGTCCCCATAGTCGCGATGAAAGTGTTTGATAGGTCAACCAACCGTTTGCAATCATATTGATTGCAGAATCTGGTGTTTCAATTTGCAATGCACTAACCGTTTCTTGCCAATATTTTTTCACCTTTTCAAACGACGCTTTTGCTGTTTCATTTCCTCGAAATTTCTGAACTGTATCAATTACATGCTGAGCGTCTTTACCTGCACCTAGTCTGAAAATAATTTCTCGCTCTTCACCTTCAGCCAAATCGAATGGAACTTGAATGGCAGCACATGGATCTAAAGCAAGACCAGTTTTTCCGGAAAGCTTTTGTCGCAACATTCCATCCGGATTTTTCAAACTACCATTGCGTCCAATAAACTCTGTACGATCGGAGGTAAATGATTTCTTCAGATAATCGGCATCAAAAAATGCTATACGATTTGTAAATTCAGGATTATAATGGTTAAGAGCAAAGATAGCTCCTGTATCAGGATCCATTTCTGTGCGAATGTGCATACCCGTTTTCACTCTATTATCTCCAAGTACCCATTCAACATAACCAGTTGCTGAAAGCTTACGAGTTCGGTCTGATTGATTACGGATTTTTATAACAGTAAATTTTACGGCAGCTTCCAAATCAACATAAACTTTCATCTCAGAATAAATACCATCTTCCAGATGTTCAATAGTTGTATAGCCAAATCCATGGCGAGTGATGTATGACGATTTGCCCCCAGATGGAAGCAATGTTGTAGACCAAAAATGACCGGTTTCATAATCACGAATATAATAGGCCTCTCCCGCAGCATCTGTTACCGGATCATTATTCCACGGAGTGAGTCTTATTTCATGCGCATTTTCTACCCAAGTGTATGATGATCCACTTTCAGAAACAACTGTACCGAAATTTGGATTTGCAATTACATTTACCCACGGCACAGGAGTTTTCTTCTTAGCATCGGTTACAATAACATATTCACTTCCATCTGGAGAAAAGCCACCAAGTCCATTATCAAATACTAAGTTAGCCGGAGCAACAAGTTGTTTTAAATCGGGCCTGAATTTTTTTTCAGGTATAAGCAATGGAATAATAAATTTAGCCGGAGCCTTGCGATTAATCTGTTCAACTAATGTTCCGCCATTATCGGAAATATTTATCCGTGCAACCGATTGAAATAAGATACGATCTTCACTAGATATTTGGTCGGAGGAACGAACAAAAATTCCTCCCGGTTTATCTTTTAATTCAGTCGGAATTAAATCTAGAATACCTTCATGAAAATCTTGACGATAAATATTATGTTCTTCATTCCATATAACTAGGTCGACTTTTAATCCTTTCAAACGCCAATAAGCATGTGCCTTAATAATATGACTTACCAGTTGGATGTTCACTTGTTTTTCCACTCTTAGAAGAACAATCGGCAAATCGCCGGAAATGGAATATGCCCACAAACCGGATTGTCCTTTTCGATTGTTAATTAGTATGGATGGATCGGCACGAAAAACTTCATTGGCAAAGATCACAGAGCTTGCAAGACGTTCATACAATTGTACATCGCCTTCTGATGCATTGATTTGTCTTAGTATAACCTGACTATGAGTCCACGCCAATTCAAACACACGGTCTCTATGATGCTTATCTTGGTACTTTTCAATTAAGCGCTGACAAGTTTCTTTATCTTCTGTAGCACCGAGAATTAGATCAAGCGTAACCGACTCTTCCGGCTGCAGTGTTATTTTATATCGTATAGAAACAATTGGATCAAGTACTGCGCCGGCATTTCCTTTTAGTGGACCAGCACTATTCATTACTTGCGGATTGCTAATGTCGTTTCCTCGTCCAACGAATTCCATCCTGTCTGTTTCAAAGGATATTTGATCGGCATTTTTTCCATGAAGCGTCATCAGATGAAACATCCATGGCGATTTTTCATCTGCCGATCGCGGTCTGCGAGAACAACAAATAGCATGTTGAGCAGCGTTTATTTCTGTTTGTACAAAAAGATTGCTGAATGTAGGTTGCATCAAATCGGAAGCCGCAGGTGCTAATACTACTTCGGCGTAACTTGTAACTTCTATCGTTCTTTTTTCATCGGAGTGATTAGAAATATGCACACGTCGTAATTCAATATCATCTTCAGGCGATACAACTACGTCTGTATTTGTATCTATGCCGCTGTTGGAGGTTCGGTAAGCAACATGCCCATGTGAAAAGGCTACTTCAAATTTTTCACCTTTCTTTTGTGAAGGCTGACGAGTGTTTGACCAGAAAACATTATTGTCTAAATCGCGGATAAAACAAAACGTCCCCCAATTGTCTCGCGTGGCATCTTCGCGCCAGCGTGTTACTGCCAAATCGTTCCATCGACTATTTCCTCCACCTGCATTAGTAAGCATTACATGATATTTACCATTAGAGAGTAATTGCACTTCAGGAATTGGAGTATTTGGCGTAGTGATAATTCGTGTTTCAACGGCACTAGACAAATAATTAATTTCTGATATATCTGTAGTATGTGTAAAGAATGTTGTTGCTTTCGGAATTCGCTCCTGCAATAATAAAAGCGTAGCTTTAAATTGCGGCTCTGCTTCAAAAAGTTTTTGAATTGGTTTATCGAGTAACAAATAAGCTAATGAAAGCAAACACATACCCTGGTGATGTGCCATGTAAGAATAAACAATTGCACTTGATTGACCTCTAGGTAAACGCGAAGAAGTGTAATCAATTGCTTCATAAAATCCATATTGGCCTTCCATTCCCTTTTCATGAAGTACTTCCAGATTCTTACAAGCTTTTTCCGGTGCAACCATTAAAGACAAAGCTGTAGCATACGGAGCAATCACAAAATCTTCTTCTAGTCCCCGCTTCAACCCTAACCCTGGTGCACCAAAAGCACGGTATTGATAATGAGAATCAGCATTAATCATATTATAACCTGACTCTGAAATTCCCCAGGGCAGCCCTGATTTTTTTCCGTATTTAATTTGCCATTTCACAGCAGCCTTACACGTTTGATCTAAAAGTGTATTTTCATACGTTGGCATCACTAAGAGTGGCATTAGATACTCGAACATTGATCCACTCCACGAAAGCAAAATTGGATCCTTATCGATCTTCGTCAACAAACGACCTAAAGCAAACCAACTTTCTTCAGGAAGTTTACCCTGCGCAATCGCAATAAAGACTCCAAGCCTTACTTCTGATGCAAGCAAGTCATAATAACTTAAATCTAATTGGTGTTCATGTACATTGTAACCGATAGAAAATAGTTTTGTGTTTTTATCATATAGAAAATCCCAAAACACAATCGTTAATCCAATGCATTGTTTAGCCAAAGTTTCAGCCGCATTTATTTGTATTTCCGCCTGTTCAACGGATGCTGTCAATGCAATCAGGAATGAATCAAGCCATTTATTTTCGTCGGTGTTATTATTGAGACTATTTTTTTGATTCACTTCATCAATTAATTTCCGTGACGTTTCCAATAAATCCATCAACGTTGAAATTTTATCAAATGAACCCAAGTCGCTGAATTTCGACGGAGCAGTTTTTAATAAAACCCAAGGTGTGAAAATCTGAAACGATTCATTTAATTGTTCGAGCTGAATTTTAAGTCGTTGTTCCCACCAATTCATCTCGCTACCTGAATACGAATGAAGTTTTTCAAGTAAAGCAACACTACTTTTACTTAAACTTTCAATACTTATTTTTACGTCATGAGGCAACTGCGGATCAAACTTCGCTGCAGCATCTAACTGTTTTTCGAATGATTGTAATAATTGTACGTCTTCAGCCTTCAGAATATCTGTAATTACATGAAGCGTGTCACGAAGTCCCTCAATTAAATTTGGACTAACAATTTTTTGATTTGGAATTGCCAACAGCCCTTGTCGCAATACAAACAAATGACCAACTAGATTTCCACTGTCGACCGTCGAAATATATTTTGGAAATAAAGGTGTCAATGTTTCCGTATCATACCAATTGTAATAATGACCTTTATACCGTTCCATTTTTTTCATGGTACCTAACGTATTTGATGTTCGCTCTATTAATTGCGCAGTAGTAATGTACCCAAAGCCATGAGCCGTAATGTTTGCAAGAAGCGAAAGACCAATATTAGTTGGAGAGGTGCGATGTGCAAGAGCTAAAACCGGTTGCTCTTGAAAATTATCAGGTGGTAACCAATTATCATTTTCGTTAATAAATCGTTCGAAAAAGCCCCATGTCTTTCTTGCAATTTTCCTTAAAAAAATATTTTGATGATGAGTTAGCTCTGAAACTTGTGGCGCCTGTGGCTTACTTACCCAACGTGTAATGAAAGGTGCCAAGAGCCAAATAAACGCAATAGGACTTACTATGCTTAATTTCTGTGGCGCTTGTAAATACAAATAAATAAATAAACCAATTGGCAGTACAACATTTATCCACATTACAAGATAAGTCGAAATCAAACTATCCTTTTTTTCGTTTCTCTCGTTTGCAGATGGATTCCATTCTAGTAAATGTTTTTTTGTAATGAGCATTCTCCAGAGGGTACGTGATATTGCAACAAAATTTACATAAGCCTCATAAGGAATGGTAATCAGTTTAAATAATGTTTTAATGGAAATGTCAATGGTATTATTAATTGAGTTTCTAAGGTGGTGTGATACAATGACGTCCTTCGGTTTTCGAATCAAGTCCCACATCGATGTAATAATATCCGGCACTACAATTATTGCCGATACGATCATTGTCCAATAAAACGGAGAAGGCAAAACAAGCCAGCCTAAAAGTATTAGTAATGTAAGTGCAATCGGAACAAGACTCCTTCTTATATTGTCGAAAATTTTCCACTTCGATAATCCTGAAAGCAGGTTTTTATGTAAGCGGTTTTGTGATCCTTTATTATATGGGAAAACCCAAGATATTATTTGCCAATCGCCACGAACCCAACGAGAGCGCCGTTTCATATCAATTTGATAGCGGTCAGGATATTTTTCAAATAATTGCACATCACTCAGCAAACCCGAACGAACGTAACAACCTTCTAACAAATCATGACTTAGAATTTTGTTTTCAGCAAATTCAGCATCCAGCACTTTTTTAAATGTGTCGACTTCATAGATGCCCTTTCCAATAAATGAACCTTCCTTAAATAAATCCTGATAAACATCAGATGATGCGCGAGTGTATGGATCGATGCCCGGTTCATTTCCATTCATCCGTGCGTATAAAGATCCGGAAATTTCAGGTAGACTAACTGTTACTCTTGGCTGAATGATTCCATAACCTTTTGTAATTCGCTTTTTCTTTTCATCGAACCAAGCATGATTTAAAGGATGCGCCATTGTACCAATTAATTTCCATGCTGTGCCCATTGGCAATTGCGTATCTGCATCTAACGTAATAACAAATTTTATAGATGATAAAATGGATTGATCGCCGATGATCAATGAAAAACGGTTTTGCTTATCTCCTCGCAAGAGTGAGTTTAGCTCAGATATTTTACCGCGTTTCCTTTCATAACCCATCCACACATTTTCTTTCGGATTCCAAAATCGGGGACGAACAAAAAGATAAAATAAATTATTTTTTTCCGTTTTATACTTTCGGTTTAACGCTTCTATTTTTCCTTTTGCCAAATCGATAAGTACTTGATCTCCCGGAAGAGTTTCTTCCGATGCATCGTTCAAATCTGTTAGCAAACCAAAATGCAAATTGTTATCTCGGTTCGATAAATAACGAACCTCCAACCATTCAACCAGATTTTCAATTGCTTCTATACTTGAGAGCATCGCAGGAACAACCACCATAGTGCGCGACTCTGGCGGTATTTGCTTGGAGAAATCCATTCGTGGTAAAAAATGCGGCTTTATTAATAACGTAGAAAAAAAGTTAACTAATGAAACGGCAAATTGACTCACACATATAAGAGTGAGAATTGCAATTATCGAAAGTAGCCAGTAACTATTCGTGTCTTTAACTGCACGAAGCATTATCCAACTAGTAAGGAAAATTGTGATTAATAGAAAAAAGGTGAGGTAGGAAAATAGTCTGTGCTTTTGCAAAAAACCAAGAACTTTTTTAGAAAGTGGTATTCGCATTTTTGCAATTGTCCTAGTCTGTGCAACGCCGGGGCCTATCAAGTAATAGCCCACATGAGAACTCCTATTATCGGGAGTAATTAATTTTGCACTCTCATTACTCAATTGTATAGCTAACTGTGCAACTTCGTGTTCTTCTAATTTACTTTTCTTAGATATATGTTCAACTACGTGTCTATATATATCACGCGTAGAGAAATCCATTGAACCATAAATTGCGTCATTGTCTTCCTTCAGTATCTGCTCTACAATACTATGCTTCTCCACAAATCTTCTCCAATCTGTTGTATTTAACAATCGCAAACTAGAAATACTATTACTCATAGAAACTTGATTGGAAGCCTGCTTCTGGATTTCGGCATCAACAACTTCCGTACTTGTTAGTCCACTTTCTGCTAATTGTTGCTCGATCCAATTTAAAGCCATTGCCAAGTCAGGACCTTTTCCTCGAAGCTGTCGTATCAGTTCAGCTACAAATGCACCTACTATTGGCGGATTAGACCTTGCCATATCTGCTATTACAAGTATCAGCTTTGCTGGATTTTTTTCTACTGTCTCTATCATTTGGGTAGCCCAGTAATCGCCTAACTTTCCGTTCACTCTATCTACGGCTACTCGAGCTGCTACTCGTCTGAGATTTTCAATTAATGCGAGTCTCAACATAATTGGTATCGCCCACAACTCTCCAAGCTTCAGCTTTACTACTTTCTGATACGCATTGATAAAACGACTTAGGTTATCAATATCTATTCTTCCATCACTATGCGATATTACCGACTGAACGATATCATAAATTCGCGTTACTCCTTTTGAAGAAACGTTCGAAAGCTGAGGAAGGTCTTCACTATATCCTTTTGGAAAGTGAATCTTAGCAATTCGAATATGTTCTTCAATCAAATAAAAATTATCTATAAGCCATTCTCCGGCAGGCGTTATTTGAACTTTATTTTTTATTGATTCTGTGAGAAGATTGCGCACCTCATTCAACAATATTTCATTATCGGCAAGACGCTTCAATAAATGTTCTTTCGATTTCTGACGACTTACTTTATGGATGGTGGCTAACAAATCGCCAAAGCGTTCCATTTGATCTGAACTATATAATTCAGCTTTCAATGGCTCCTCATCCTGATTAACGTGTCTAGATGTTGTACTTTGAAAAAAAGTTCTCAGTTCTGAAATGACCTCGTGTGCTGATGGTTTCAAATTCATATTTTTATTTCTAATTGTTCATTAACTATTACCTGTGCTTCTTCAATTATTTTCTCCAGGTGACTCTTTCCTAAAAAACTTTCTGCATAGATTTTATAAATATTTTCTGTCCCTGATGGACGAGCTGCAAACCAACCATTCTCTGTTATTACTTTTACTCCTCCAATTGGAGAATTATTTGCCGGAGCATGTGTGAGTATACTTTTTATTTCTTCACCGGCAAGTTCTCTACTTTTTATTTCTTTTGTCGAAATATTTTTTAATTTTTCTTTTTGTTCTTGTGTGGCTTTTGCTTCAATACGATCATAAATAGGTTCGCCAAACTCTTGTGTAAGTTCTTTGTAGATTTCCCCGGGATCACGACCTAATTTAGCAGTAATTTCTGCAGAAAGTAATGCCGGAATAAATCCATCTTTATCGGTCGTCCACACACTTCCATCTACTCTTGAAAATGATGCTCCCGCACTTTCTTCTCCTCCAAAACAAATTGAAGAATCGAGCAATCCATCCACGAAATATTTAAAGCCAACCGGTACATCAAAACATTTTCTTGAATGCTTTATTGAAATACGCTCAATTAGTTGTGTAGTAACAACTGTTTTTCCAATCGCTGCATTGATATTCCATTGAGGTCTATGTTTAAGTAAATACGATACTACTACCGACAAATAATGGTTAGAGTTCAGCAATCCTGCGCTCTGCGTTACTATTCCGTGCCTGTCATGATCTGTATCACAAGCAAACGAAATATTAAACTTGTCTTTCATTGCTATTAATCCTTGCATTGCATACGATGACGAAGGGTCCATGCGAATCTGTCCATCCCAATCTACTGTCATAAAACGGAATGTAGGATCCACTAACTTATTTACAATTGTTAAGTCAAGTTTATAACGGTCGGCAATAGGCTCCCAATAATGAACGCCTGCACCGCCTAGCGGATCAACTCCCATTTTTATTTTTGAATTCCTGATTATTTCCATGTCAATTATATTTCCAAGATCATTGACATAATTGTTCAAGAAATCATAATAATGTGTAGTGGCCGAACGAATTGCTTTCTCATAAGTAAATCGCTTTACTCCTTGAAGTTTATTTTCTAGCAATTCATTTGCCTTTGCTTCTATCCAATTGGTAAGATCAGTTCCTGCAGGGCCACCATTCGGTGGATTGTATTTAAATCCTCCGTCATGCGGTGGATTATGCGAGGGAGTAATAACAATTCCGTCGGCTAATCCAGTATTTCTACTTTTGTTATAGTTTAATATTGCATGCGATATAACCGGCGTAGGAGTGTACTCATCGTCTTTAGCAATCATAACTTCAACATTGTTTGCAGCCAATACTTCAATGGCAGTGATTTGTGCAGGAACAGAAAGTGCATGCGTGTCCATTCCAATGAATAGTGGACCGCCAATTTTATTTTTCAATCGGTACAAACAAATCGCTTGCGTTATTGCTATAATATGATTTTCATTAAATGCAGCATCGAATGATGAACCACGATGTCCGGATGTGCCAAATGAAACGCGTTGTTCACGAATTGAAGGATCGGGCGACTGTGAATAATATGCGCTGATCAATTTTGGGACATTAACAAGTAACTCCGGAGGTGCAGGTTTTCCTGCTAATAGACTAATTTGCATAACTTGTCTTTTAATTTAATTACGCCACTCTTTATATTTATTGATTAGTCCATTCGTAGAACTGTCGTAAGAATCTGCAGCCCTTTCTTTTTCTAATTCAGGAAAAATAGTATTGGCCAATTTTTTCCCTAACTCTACTCCCCATTGATCAAAACTGAAAATGTTCCAGATAATACCTTGAACAAATATTTTATGTTCATATAAGGCAATAAGCGACCCTAAATTGTATGGTGTAATTTTTTTCACAAGAAATGAATTGGTTGGTTTATTCCCTTTAAATAATTTAAACGGAATTATTTTTTCCACTTTAGATTTATCCATATCAATTAACTCATTTGCTACTTCTTCTTTATTTTTTCCATTCATGAGAGCTTCCGTTTGTGCGAAAAAATTTGAAAGTAGAATTGTATGATGCTCACCAATCGGGTTATGAGAAATAACAGGTGCAATGAAATCACAAGGAATTAAATGTGTGCCTTGATGAATGAGCTGGTAGAATGCATGCTGCCCATTTGTTCCCGGCTCACCCCAAATAATTGGTCCTGTTGTATAGCTAACATCCATTCCGCTTCTGTCAACATGCTTACCGTTACTCTCCATGTTTCCCTGCTGAAAGTAAGCAGCAAAACGATGCATGTATTGATCATAAGGAAAAATAGCTTCTGTTTGTGCGCCAAAAAAATTTGTGTACCATATACCAATCAATGCCATGATAACCGGAATATTTTTTTCAAAAGAAGTATTCCTGAAATGCAAATCGCTTTCATGAGCCCCTTTCAATAACTGTTCAAAATTATCATAGCCAATTGTAACAGCAATCGATAAGCCAACTGCTCCCCATAAACTATATCTTCCTCCTACCCAATCCCAAAAAACGAACATATTCTCCGGCGCAATTCCGAACTTTATTACCGCTTCTCTATTCGTCGATAGAGCAACGAAATGATTAACAATCATTTTTTCATCTTTTGCAGATTTTAAAAACCACTCCCGGGCTGTATTTGCATTGGTCATGGTTTCCTGCGTAGTGAACGTTTTTGATGCTATCATAAAAAGCGTCTCTTCCTGATTCAACTCTTTCAATACTTCAGCAATTTGTGTTCCGTCAATATTCGAAATAAAATGTGCATGAATTCCTTCTACCCAATATGGTCTGAGTGCTTCTGTTACCATTACAGGTCCAAGGTCACTACCTCCAATTCCAATGTTCACAATGTGCTTAATTTTTTTCCCTGTATATCCTCGCCATGTTCCTTGATGAATGCTATCACTAAATATTTTCATTTGCTCTCGCACTCTTATTATTTCCGGAACTATATCGGCTCCGTCAACCACTATACTTTTGCTTGAAAAATCTCTCAACGCAGTATGCAAAACTGCGCGGCTTTCTGTTTCATTAATTTTTTCACCGATGAACATAGCCTCAATGGCCGATTTTAATTTGCACTCTTCTGCTAACTTGAGTAATAACTGAATGGTTTCATTGGTGATTATATTTTTAGAATAATCAAAAAGCAATTCATTAAACTGAATTGACATCTTCTCAAATCTTGTACTATCATTTATAAAAAGCGACCGCATGTTTATATTTTTCATTTCAAGAAAATGAGCAGCTAGTTTTTTCCAGGATAAAGTTTCGGTGGGATTTATTTTCGATAACATTTATATTGCATTATATTTTTCGTTTGACTTATTTATTTAATAATGATGCCGCTTCTTCATCTAGAAACCAATTCAAATCTCCTTCAATAGGACGAATTAATTGAGCCGGATACTTTTCAAAGTCGATTGGATTTTCTAACACTTGATGAACGGCTGTTGCTTTTTCTTTGCCATAAACAAGAAAAGCAATGTGCCTAGCCTGATTGATCAACGGAGCAGTGAATGTAATCCGGTAACTATTTTGTTCCTGAATAAAAACGGATTTAACAGTAGCAGATTGTTCCGACAATACTTCTGTAAACGGAAACAATGAGGCAGTATGTGCATTGCCTCCAAGACCTAATAAAATTAAATCGAAACGAATCGGTAACTTTTTAAAGTGTGCTGAAATATTCTCGTAGTAGTCGTTTGCTGTGACATCAGGCAAAAGAGTGGTATCCATATTAAAAATATTTGTATTGGAAATACCGAGAGGATCAAATAATATTTGTTGAATCATTTGTGAATTACGTTGTGAATTGTCGGCGGGAACATATCTTTCATCACCTAAGAAAAAATACACTTTCGTCCAATCGATTTTCGTTTTGAATTCGCTTGACGACAATAACTCATATAATTGTTTAGGAGACTTTCCTCCAGATAAAGCAACATTAAATTCTTTCCGCACCTCGATTGAACGCTTTGCAA
>JAYTOX010000017.1:0-18901 GCA_043747595.1 Bacteroidota bacterium
ACAGTAGGATCACGCAAAACAAATTCAGCACTTAATGGTCCGGTACAATCGCCTTTCTCTACCATTTGGTTTTGAATATAAATTCCATCGGTAGTTGTAAATCCTACACGATGCCCCATCGTTTTTACAATATGTGCAATCAGACGTGTTGTAGTTGTTTTTCCATTTGTTCCGGAAACAGCAATGATTGGAATACGTGCCGAACTTCCGGGAGGATAAAGCATATCGATAACAGGCTCTGCAACATTACGCGGCAATCCTTCTGCAGGGGCAATGTGCATTCTAAAACCTGGACCAGCATTTACTTCTAATACTGCGCCACCGTTTTCATGCAATGGTTCACGTATATCCGGCGACATAATATCGATACCGCAAATATCGAGACCGATGATACGAGCAATACGTTCAGCCATGAAAACATTATACGGGTGAACAATTTCAGTTACATCTGTTGATGTTCCGCCGGTACTTAAATTAGCCGTACGTTTTAAATGCAACTCCTCACCTTTCTTTAAAACGCTATCGAGAGTTAAACTTTTTTCTTCTAACATACCCATAGTTGTATCATCAATTTTTATGGCCGTCAAAACTTTTTCATGACCATAACCACGACGTTCATCGCTATTCACAATTTCAACAAGTTGTTTTACTGTGTGAGTTCCATCGCCGGTTACCATTGCAGGAGTTCTCCTTGCTCCGGCTATGAATTTATAATCGACAACCAACAAACGATAGTCGTATCCGGTAATAAATTTTTCAACGATCACTCCACGCGAAACTTTTTTAGCAATCGCAAGAGCTTCCTTGGCTGCTTCCCAAGTTTGCACATTGATAGTTGCGCCACGACCATGATTTCCACCTACAGGTTTTAGAACAACAGGATAACCAATTTTATTCATAGCACTTTCCAAATCTTCTTCATCGTACACAACACGACCACGAGGAACAGGAATAGATGCATTCTCTAAAAGATTTTTTGTTTCTTCTTTGTCGCATGCTACTTCAACGGCAATACTTGAAGTAGTACTGGCAACAGTAGCTTGAATACGATGTTGGTTTACACCATATCCAAGTTGAACGAGCGAATGTTTATTCAAGCGTATCCAAGGAATTTTCCGTTTAATTGCTTCATCAACGATAGAGCCTGTAGAAGGACCAAGCCGTTCGTCTTCACGGATCTCACGCATTTTTTGAATATCGTCGGTTAAATCATATTCAACATTTTTTACAAGAGCGTCGGCAATTCGCACAGCAGCTTTAGCTGCGTATACACCAACTTTTTCTTCCATATAATTGAACACAACATTATATACACCATGTTGCCCAGTACCACGAGTACGTCCGAAACCGCAATCCATTCCGGCAAGCGTTTGTATTTCCAAAGCAAGATGTTCAACAACGTGGCCCATCCATGTACCATCTTTTACGCGCTTAAAAAATCCACCGGCATGCCCTTCGGAGCATTCGTGCGAATACATAGTAGGAAATTTCTTTTCTATTCGTTCAGAAAATCCCGGTATCTTATTGGTAGGCAGGTCTTCCAGTTCTTCAATGTCGAGTTTCATCACAATAAGTTTATGACGACGAATCGACCAATAATTGGGTCCTTTCATAACCCTGATTTCAAGAATATCCATAAAGAAGTTTTTTTTCGTGTATTTACCGTTTCAAAGTAGCAAGTTTTTATGGAATGACAAAAAAAACTTTCAAAAAGTAGAGAATAAGCCATTTCAGATGTTAAAAAAAGAGTAAATAAAAGGTAAAATCTGCAAACCTATAAAATTCTAGATTCCTATATTTGCGGTCCATTCTAGATAATATACCAATATGATTCCTAAAGGAAAGTTAATCTCAATTGGGGGGGCAGAAGATAAAGGAACCGAACCGGAACCGAATTTTATTCAGAAGAACAATCTCAATTTTTTTGAGTTACAGATACTGAGTCGTATTGTACAAGAAGCCGGAGGAAAAGATGCGAGCATTGAAGTTATAACAAGTGCATCATCCATACCGGAAGAGATAGGGCATAATTATCTCGATGCATTTGCGAAATTGGGATGTACGAATGTTCATATTATGAATATTAGAAATCGTGAAGAAGCGATGCAGCCTGAAATGATAGAGCGAATTTCTAAATGCGACAGTGTAATGATGAGTGGTGGAAATCAATTAAGGTTGTCATCTATTTTTGGCGGCACCGATTTTTTAGAGATCCTTACGAATCGTTACATGGAAGAAGAAACATTTGTGATAGCAGGAACAAGTGCAGGAGCAATGGCTATGTCGAACACAATGATTTATCAAGGCAATAGTACAGAAGCATTGTTTAAAGGAGAGGTAAAGATTACGACTGGCTTAGCATTTATTAAAGACGTAATAATCGATTCGCATTTTGTTACACGTGGGCGATTTGGGCGATTGACACAAGCAGTTGCGTCGAATCCGTCGTGTATTGGAATCGGCTTAGGAGAAGATACAGGAGTGATAATAACCGAAGGCAGGTATATGGAAGCGATGGGTAGTGGCTTAGTAATTATTATAGATGGGCATAATATCAAGCATAGCAATATCGCAGACTTAAAAGAAGGCTCACCAATTTCCATAGAGAATTTAATTGTTCATGTAATGGCCAAAGGAAATCACTATGATTTAAAGACACGGAAGTTTTATTCTGAAGTGATGGTAAGGCAGTAGGGGTTTTGAAGTAAGGAAGTCGGGTCAAGGGTCAAGGGTCAAGGGTCAAGGGTCAAAGCTCAGTAGTAATTTTTTACTTACCAATTACTAATCACTATTCACTTATAGAAGTAAGAAGTAAGAAAGTAGAAAGTAGAAAGTAGAAAGTAGAAAGTAGAAAGTAGAAAGTAGAAAGTAGAAATGAAAAGAAATCTGAAAACCAAATAATGATTTATTTACTTACTAAATATTAATTACTACTCACATAAATTAAGTTGGAAAAAAATCTGAGTATTTCTACTGATTCTGCGAGTGAAAAATATTACTTACCAAACACTACCTCTTCAAATGAAATCAAAAATTATTGCAAAAAGTCTTCTGACATATAATTTTAGGCTAGATTCGAAAAAAGTTAGTTGGTGAAAATTAATCACAACATTTTAAAATTAGTTTCGAATTAGATTATCTAAACATCTTTCACAGATTCTATTTTTATTTTCGACTGGTCTTGTGTGAGCAGCAAAATATTATTTTGTCACTTTTGTCATATTACCCCTCACTATCAACCAAATAACATTTGCCTAATTACATTTATATTTTATCTTTGTAAACAGGATAACTCTTTAGATGAAATTAATAGCCGCATTTATTGGCATATTTTTATGTTTTTTTCTTAATTCAGCCATTTCTCAATCTAAGAAAATGTTGGTTAGGACCCTAACTGGTGTGAAAATAATGGATCTCTCTGGCCCTGTACCAGTAATTGGAGCTCAAATTCCCAGCTTTGGTGGAGGTGGCGGTGCAGTTGAGGAAGAAGTAAATATTATGACCGATCAAGCCAATAATATTTTATTCTTAACCGCAGCTGATGCCGCAAATAATATTACCGTTTTAAATTCATCAATGTTGCCTATGCAGAATGGAATTATTAGAGGTGATAATTCTTCTCTAGAATCGGCAATTTGTAAAATTCCATGTACTACTGATCAATATTATTTTTTCAATTATATAATGGACCCTTCGACTTTTCAAGATTCAATTTTTTATTCAATTATAGACATGTCCTTGAATGGTGGACTAGGAGCTGTTACTCAAAAAAATATTTATTTAGGTAGTGGCGTTCGAGAAGGAATGACCATTTCTCATCAGATGCGCAATGGATGTAGATGGTTACTAGTGCCAGGATTTGATACTGCAAATAATTTTCTCATCAAAGAATTTAAAATTTCAAACTCAAATGTCAGTGGGCCAATTATTTTAGATACTTATCCAATGGCTTCTTCAATTATTACTCCACATGAAATTGAATTATCATCAGACAATTTACGGTTATGTGTTTCTACATTTTCCGTTAACCCTGTAGACCCTGATATTTTACTTTATAATTTTGATCTTGAAACCGGAACTATTTTCTCTAGACAACCACTTAGTGTAACTAATCAAGCAATATTAGGAATTGAATTTTCACCTGATGGTTCAAAAATTTATTATCAAACAAATACTTCCTCAATATCCACTTTAGGGCGCTATGATATAACTACTGCCACTAATCAAATAATAGATAATACAAGAACTAGGTATCAATCAGATCCGGAATTAGGTGGAAATGGCAGAATCTATATCGCTGGAAATTATGTAGAAAACTACATCAGTGAAATTGCAGATCCTAACAATCCACTTTTAGCAAATATTCAATATACGCGAAATGCGTATTTAGTTAACATAGGTGGCTGTCGGCCTGGTCTTTCCAATACCATAGACGGAGAACCAATTGGAACCTCAAATGTTCCAACACAAATTGACTTCACTTATTCATCTTTAACCGGATGCAACAATTTTCAATTTTTCGACTCATCCTGTTTAGGTACATGGCAGCGTTGGGATTTCGGTGATGGTCAATTTTCATTTAATGAAAACCCTATTCACCAATATTCTGTTTCTGGAAATTATAATGTCACGTTACAAGTACTCACTTGTTCAGATACTCTAACAATTACTCACCCATTATCTGCAAACATATCAACACCGATTTTGACTGCTTCACCAGATGTAACTATATGTGTTGGAGATTCAACTTTACTTACTTCAAATGGTGCCTTATCTTATAATTGGTCACCTAACATAGGTTTAAGCTCTTCAACTGATTCAATTATTTTTGCTCATCCAACTGTTACGACAACCTATACAGTAACTGGTACATTCTCCTCTAGTTGCTCTTCAACTAAAACTATTACTGTTAATACAAATTCTGCTAATGTTACCATTACAACATCAACCAGTACACCCACCTGTGCAGGAAATTCAGTGACTTTATCAGGAAGTGGTACTACTCAATATCTTTGGTCTACTGGCGAAACTAGTTCTTCAATCAATACTACATCAGGAGGAGTATACTATTTAACCGGTTTTGAAAATGGATGTCAAGATATTGATAGTATAACTATTATTGCTAATCCTATTCCAACATTATCAATTTCTGGTGCACCTTCAATAATAATATGCAATGGTAACAACACAATTATTCAAGCAACAGGTGCAAATGCATATTTTTGGTCACCATCGGTTGGACTAAGTTCAATCACTGATTCAATTGTAACAGCTAGTCCATCTATTTCAACAATTTATACTGTTACAGGAACAAACCAATATGGTTGTACCAGTTCTACTTCTATTTCTGTAACACCAATAAATGCCAACGTAATAATTAGCACATCTATCGACACTATACTTTGTGCCGGAGAATCAATTTATTTAACAGCACAAGGCACCAACAATTACTTATGGTCAACGAATTCAACTAATCCAACAATCTTAGTTAGTACATCAGGACAATATGTAGTTCATGGGTTTACAAATGGATGTTCTGATTCTGATACAATTAATGTTGTCGTAAATCCATTGCCAAATGTAATACTAAACGTACCCCCTACTATTCATTTATGCAATAATTCACCGGCAACCATACAAGCATTTGGAGCTTCAACTTATTCTTGGTCACCTTCCCTTGGTCTTAATTCAACAACAACATCAACAGTAGTTGCAAATCCAAGCTTTGAAACAATTTATACAGTAATTGGAACTAATTCTTACGGATGTTCCCTTTCTCAAACTGTAGACGTCCAACCACATTTTATAACTGCTTCAATAACTTCTAATGGAACGAGTAATTTTTGTGAAGGCGACTCTGTAACTCTAAATGCAATTGGGGGTCAATCTTATTTTTGGTCAACAAATGAAACAACTTCATCAATCGTTGTGAATACCACTGGCAATTATTCAGTAATGGTAAGTGATACTTTTTGTTTAGATACAACATTTTCAGCCATAAATTTTAAACCGAAACCAGTAATAAGTTTAACAATTACTCCTAATTTTGAAATTTGTGCTGGCGACTCTTGTTTACTAATATTAAATGGATCACCGAATTTGAATAAAATATGGTATTACAACTCTGTACCAATAATAAATCAGACATCGGATACTTTAATTGCTTCTTCATCGGGAAAATATTCCGTACAAGTACAATCTGTAAATGGTTGTAAAAATAGTGATTCTAGTGAAGTCAAAATATTTCCTATTCCAAATGCACAATTTTCTTCATCAACACTTGAGTGTTCGCCACATGTAAATTTAATTAACCTTTCAACAAATTCTACCAATTTCCTTTGGTCAATCAGTAGTCTTTACCAAACCAATACTGCAAATTTATCTTACACTTTTCCTGATACAGGAAAGTATTCCATTACATTAGTTGCATTCAATAATTTTTGCACTGACACTATAATCACAGAAATGAATATTGGCAGAAAGCCACTATCAGGATTTTCATTTGATAATTTATGTGGGCTCAGTAAATCGTTTACAAACTATTCAATTGGAGCTTCAAATTATACGTGGCTATTTGGTGATGGGACTTCTTCTTTTTTAACAAACCCCGTTCATGCATATCCATCTCAAGGAAACTATGAAGTAATTTTATGTACATCTGATAATAAAGGATGCGCTGATACCATCAAAAATAAAATAAAAATAATTGAAAATATTCCTGCCGATTTTACATATACTTATGACACTTGTACTAAACTCATAAACTATATTTCTCAAAACTCATCAGATAATTACTATTGGTTATTGGGAGACGGAAATACTTCAACTGCAGTATCCCCAACCTATCAATATAAAGTGCCCGGTGAATATGAAGTAACTTTAATTACGAATCTAGGCACCAATTGCTCCGAAACATCAAAACAAAAAATCAATATCAGTGGAACGATAGAAAAACATCTTTATATTCCCAACTCCTTTACTCCTAATGCTGATGATAAAAATGATCTATTTGAAATTGTGGGAATTGAAAATTGTTTAGAATATGAATTACAAATTTTTAATAGATGGGGAACCCGTATTTATGAAACAAAAAATTTACATCTATTTTGGGACGGGATTTACCAAGGGAAAAGAGTGTCTTCAGGAATATATCCCTACCTTCTTAATATTAATGACATTCAAATTGAAGGTAAAATTTTGGTTCTTTATTAATTTATCTATTCCCTTGTGTATAAATTCGTGACAAAAGTAGATTGAATGCATCAATTTTATCAGAATAAATTCCCAAATTTTTCCATACGAATGAAGTACCCTTTTTAATGAAAACAAATCCATTTTTTTTCAATAATTTAATTTCATTTTTATTGTAAGTATTTGTATTGAAACCCCAGAAACGAATACAGAATTTATTCTCGCTTTCAAACAATTTCTTAGTAAATGAATTGACCAACGCCAACTGTTCTTTTTTATTTAATAAAGGATCGATCAATAGTTCCTCAATGTAAGCAAAGCCTTCAGGTCTTGAATTTCCTATTAAACAGTAATTTAAAGAATCGCTAAATTGAATATAATTATTTGCGTAGGGGTTATCGTTTATTCTCCATTTCTGATAATCTTCATCCTGTTTTATTGATATACTTACATCTTTTAAATTTAGGATTGAATTTACTAAATCTAATTTCTGGGGTATTTTAGTATTCTCAATTTCACTAAGGCGAATTAATTCTTGGGGAAATCTTTTGATTGAATATATCCAAGCAAGATTAACAAATCCAAATATCTTTAATTTATCAATAAACCTATTCGCTTTGTTTAAATTGATTAAGTATTTATAAGTTTTAAAAGGATTCTTGACACAGATCCCTTGCAAAGTTTCAAAAGGTATTTCAAAACCCAATTTTAAAAATGGTTTCTTAGCATAGGTAAAGCCCCATAAAAAAGCTATACCTGACTTTTTACATTCTTCAAATAACAATTCATACATCCTTTCAAATAACTTTTGTCCTCTATAATCAGGGTGTACGAAAGTATCTTCTGATTTAGCTGTCAAAATTATTGAACCACTACTATCAATAAATTCTATTGGAATAGCACATTGAGTTCCAATAATCTTATTTTCCTTCTTATCAAGATCTTCTGCAATAACATAAATTGCCTTTCCTGATGGGCAATCTACAAACTCCCACTTAAAGTAATTATCAGGACGGATATTTCCATAGGCATCATTATAGACCTTATTAGCTAATTCCAATTCACTATTTTCCAGTAGTCTAATATTAATATTCATATTTAAACTCCTTTATAATGTCTGTTTGATTAATTGATTTAAAATCTGATTCATACAAATAAAGTAAAAGTTTCTTAAATGCGATAAAATAATCTTTGAACTTATACTCTGAAATATAATTGTTATGAAAAAGAATTGATAAGACACTTCCTTGGTCGTTTTTATTGATAAAATCAATAGTATCCTTTAAAAATTTATTTGCATCACATTTCAAATAATTAAAAAATGTTGTATCCATTATATTCAAAGGACACTCTATAAAATTAAAAACTTCTTTTGTTTCTAAATTAAACGGTTGATAAGGTAACCCATAATTATTTCTGAATCCATACATTTCTGCGAACCCTAATGACGAATCAAACTTCAAACCACTTTTTTCAATTTGTAAAAAATCTTTTGCAGGATTGAATTTTAAATAATGAAACCTATTTCCAATAATTTTTACATTTAATCGCTCTATCTCAGATTGAAAACTATCATCCGAAGCACTTTTATGTAGCCCATTTTCCCACCCACAACTCTCTACATCAAGTAATGCCTTTTTTACCTTCCGAGAATTAATCTCATAATCAGAATTAGATAGATTAGAATCAACGATTCCTTTATTTACCAACCAATAAAACGTAGAACGAAAATTGTATTCACTTTCAATTTCCATTATCTTATCAATATTGAACCAAGATGGTTTTTTCAAAACATTCTGGATAAAAACATTAATAATCCAATCTATACGCAATTTCTTTAATGAATAAAAACCATCTTGCAATAGTGATCCATAAATCGTATCAATATCATGACTCAAAAATATTCTAGATCTTTTTTTGAGAATTTGAACGTTAAAGTGTTCAATTGCCAATTTATCAAAACAATTCTGAACAATGTTATCCGTAACAATATTAAACTTTTCTTGGTAACTACCTTCATATTTAAATCTACCGTATTTGTCAATGTTTTCCGAACCAATTTCTTGAAGGCAATTAATCATATAAAATCCCGTTGATAAGAAATCAACTTCTCCATTTGAAAATTTAATATAAGGCTCACTTTGAAAATGTTTTCGGTGTGCAAAAATATTTTGCGACAATAAATCAAAAAAATTTCGATTTATTTTAATTTTATTTCTTTCCAAATCACCAATACTAATATCGGCATCTAAATATTCAGGAACAAAATGAAATGAGATATTCATATTTTTACAAAATAAATTAAAAATATATTTTACCTCAGCTGAATACAAGTTGTCATTTTCAACAAATACTTTCATATCATTTGAAATTTTTAATCCAATAATTTAGTGTAGCAATACGCCATACAAGTTTAGAGTTTGCATTGTTACCATTTTTATACTCCGAAATAACTTTATTTATTATATTTTTATCGAGAAAATCAAGTTTTTTAAAATCAATTTCAAGCAAATTTTTCATTGGCCCTCGAAGCCAATTTATTTCACCAGGAGTAACAAACCCTTTCTTATCATATCTTTGATAAATTTTTTGTGGAAGAATTTCTTTTACACTTTCACGTAGAATATATTTTGTAACACCTCGATTTATTTTCAAATTATTACCCAAAGTAAAACCAAACTCAACCAATCGATGATCCAAAAGTGGAACTCTAGATTCCACTGAATGCGACATTGTCATTCTATCAACGTAATGTAAAATCGTCGGAAGGCTACTTGTAAATAGCAACTGGTAAAGAAATTCGTTCAATCTATTATCAGCAAATGTCTCATTTAAGTTAAAAGGAACATTTTTGATATTTTCCTTCCGCAAAGCAAAAGGCAAATATTGTTTATATTCAAGTGAATACAATTTCATTTCATTATAGAATATCGACAAAGCTGTTTTTCCTAGTGATTTTAATAACTCTTTAGGAGATTGATGTTGATTTAGACGTATTGCATTTACATTCGTCAAAAATTCATTAACACGAAAAGATCTTAATGAATCTGCATTATTTCTATAAATTGAATGCATATAACCAGCTAAATACTCATCTGCACCTTGACCATCAATTACAACTTTAATTCCATCAGTATGAATTTTTTCAATCAGGTATGAATGCGAAAAATTAGAAGACCCAGTTGAGGGAACATCCACTTGATATAAAATCGAGTGAAATCTCTCTAACATTTCTTCATGTGTAGGTTTATAATAATGCGGAAGTATCGAAGGATATTTTTTTATTACCTCATTAATATATGGTCTTTCATCCACTTCATCTTTCCCATCATAATAAATAGAATATGATTTGAATTTCTGCTCAGGGAAATGCTCCGCAATCAAACCTGTTAAACTTGAGCTATCAATTCCACCACTCAAACAAATTGCAATTTCAACATCACTGCGCATATGAATTGAAACACTCTTTTTCAACAACTCAAGTAATTTTTCTTTTGCTACTTCAACATTACCGAATTTTGTATTGCTACTTTCAATCTTCCAATAAGTTTGAATACTAATTTCCCCTCTCTTAAAAATAAGATTACTCGCCGCAGGCAGCGCCTTCAATTTTGAATAATAGGTTTCGTCTTCATAACACACCCATCCCAATTGCAAACCTCTACTTACCTGGTCTAAATTCAAGTCGTTGGTGAACAGTGGCGTTTGCTTTAAAACTTTGTATTCTGAACCAAAATAAAAACGATCGCCTTCCAAAATATAATAGAATGGTTTTATTCCAAATCGATCACGTGAACAAAATAATTCACCGGTAAGTTTATCCCAAATTGCAAATGCCCACATCCCAACAAAATGATCCACACACTTACTACCATACTCCCTGTAAGCCGCCAATATCACCTCTGTATCTGAATGTGTTTTAAATTGGTAACCTTTCTTAATCAACTCATCTCTTACTTCAATGTAATTATAGATCTCTCCATTATATGTAATGGCAGAATCAAAATAATGCATAGGCTGTGTTCCGTCATCACTAAGATCGATAATGCTTAAACGATTATGTCCAAAAACTACCGGCATATTTACCCACGTAGAACTTCCATCGGGACCACGATGCGCTATGCTTTTCAACATAGCTGCAATAGTTCCTTCCGCAACTTCTTTCGATAATTTTGAGTCAATAAATCCGGCTATTCCACACATTCTATTCTTTCATTTCACTTTAATACTTCAACTAATTTTTCTGTCAATTTTTTTCGAGAATACTTTTTTACTTCTTCTATGTTGGAGGTGAATTTATTCCCCGCTTTCCAACTCAAAAACTTATCCTTCAAGTAAAGATACAATTCCTCTTTCTCTTCTCGCTCAAATAATTTACCCGCTCCGCATTCACTAATAATTTGCGCAGCTTTTCCATTTTTAGGCCCAAGACCAACAATCGGACTCCCTGCTCCTAAGTATTCAAACAACTTTCCAGTTAAGATTCCTTCATTATTTTCCACATCAGGAATAACCAACAACAATACATCTGCCTTCGACATAAAATCTATTGCCTCAGCATGATCAACGTGAGGAATAAATTCTGCAATTTTTTCCAAACCACTTTTTTCCATCAAACGTTGTATTGCCGCAGCTGACGAACCAACCATTGTTAATCGTATATCATTTTTCTCGACAGAAAATTCATTTACGAATTGATTAATCACATCAAACAAAACAGCTGGCTTATAATTATCTGCCATTGTACCTACATACGTCAGCTGAAAATATTTCTCGCGAATAGTTTTTTTATCGGCAAAATCACTCTCGTCATATCCATTTGGTATAACATGAAATTTTTTCTCATCTAGCTTCTTCGACTTAGCCAGAAACAACTTATTGATTGGCTGACTCACACTTACGATCGCATCTGCATTCTCTAAAACTTTCCGTTCATACACAGCATCTCTTCCAGCCGAAAATTTAGAATGCAAGAGATCTCGATAATAATAAATATCTGTCCACGGATCTCTCATATCTGCAATCCATCGGATGCCATATTTCTCTTTTAATTCCAAACCAATCAACTGGCTGCTATGCGGCGGCGATGAAATAAAAACAGTATCAATTTTTTCTTTATCGATTATTTCACTCGCAGCCTTTACTGCAAACCGAACCCATCCCCGACGTGCGTCAGGAATAAAAAAATTGCCTCTTATAAATCGCAACGTTTTTTGTGTGATCGATTCCGCATTAGTATTTGCAAATCCACCATGTGGAATACTATCTTTCCCTTTCAAAGCTGATAATATTTTTAATGGCTCAAACGAACGCGTACAAATAACTCTTAATGACGGATCAACTTCTTTTTCCAATGTATGATCAAGAATTGGATAAGTGGCGTGAGAAGCGTCAACAGTAATTATAATAGGTTCAATTCCAAATTCAGGAAGGTACTTCGCAAATTTAAGCGTACGCTGAACACCCGCACCACCACTCGGCGGCCAATAGTAGGTAATGATCAGCACCTTTTTCAAATTATTATGCCTGGTTTTTTTGTGCGGTTAATTCTTTATACATAACTCCTAGAAAGAACAAAATTAATAAGGCAGATCCTGCCAATGTCATTTTACTTCCGGTAGCTACTACTTCCGGCTCAAACTTCCATTCTACCTGATGCTTGCCTGCCGGAATTCTCATTGCACGCAACACATAATCAGCACGTACGTAATCTACTTTCTTTCCGTCAACATAAGCATTCCAACCTTTATCATAATAGATCTCTGAAAAAACGGTTAGATGCTCTGCAGTCGAATTCGATTCATACTGCAAATGATTCGGCTTATAGGAAGTCATTTTTATTGTTGCTCCACTATCTCCTTGAATCGACAAACCATTCAATACATCTTTGTAACGAACATCAACAATTGCTGTTTGTTTCGGATTAAAATTATTCAATGCCGAAAGTTCTGAATCGGCATTAGCAACTTCTTTTACTTCACTAACAAACCAAGCATTTCCTAAAGCACCTTTGTTTTCTAGTGGCTGTGCTTCCGGATTGTAAATAATATATTTTGTATTCAACATATTCAAAGCAGACTGACTACTCATTAATTTTTCAAAAGATGAATCAGGTTTTTGCATAGCAGTTCTGATCGTAGCCATTTCTGTGCTAAGCCGAGCGTCGATCAATTCTTTATAACGCTTTAGTTTTGCTCCATGATAACCACCTATCGACTGATGATAATAAGATGTACTGGCATCATTAAACGTATTTGCTGCTATATTCAAAACGCGATAACTTAATGTTGGATCGGCTTTGATAAAAGCATCGGCAGAACTTTCCGGAAATGGCGCACTGTTCGCAGTCTTTTTAACAAATGAGTCTGAATCTACATAACGTCGATCTACTCCTATCAAGTCAATCATGATTAATAGAAATAATCCATAGATCAAGAACTCTTTTCTAAAACGATTTTTAGCAAAAGCAAAAATCAATCCTCCAGCCAAAAGCAATAAGATCAACGATCGACCTGCATCAGAACTAACAATTTGCTCGCGCGCACTTGAAACGGCTGCAAAAAAATCATCGGCTATCTGCTGCGAATTTTGTTGTCCTTTTACCGATGATAAAACTTGATCATATTCTCTATCAGTATACAAGTTTGTAAAAGTTGACGGAGAAATTTTCACTAACAAAACAAAACCGATTACTATTCCCATCGCTATAAATAATTTCTTTTTATATTGAGTAAAGAAATTTTCTTCTTTGATCATTTTATCCACAGCAAGAACCGCCATCAATGGGATCGTTAATTCAGCAATCACTAAAATTGTAGTTACCGCTCTAAATTTATCATAACCGGGAACATTGTCCAGGAAAAAATTCGTGAACGACATAAAATATTTTCCCCAACTTAACATGATCGATAAAGCTGTAGATGCTACGATCCACCATTTCAACGGACCTTCTACAACAAATAATCCGATTACGAATAATAAAACCAAAATGGCACCGATATACAACGGCCCGCCTGTGAATGGTTGATCACCAAAGTAAGCGCCAAATCCGGAAACGTACTGACGGTAATTAGGATCGACATTTTTCAAGACTTCTTTGTTATTTTGCGAGATCGCTTCACTGGCACCACCTTTAAAATTTGGTATTATGAGTGTAAATGTTTCGCCAATTCCGTAGCTCCAATCAGTTATATAATCTCTATCGAGACCTGATGTTTGATTTTCTTTATTCGCTGTAAGTTCCGACGGACCACGTGTACTGTATTTACCATATTCCTGTGTAGCCCACAAATTGGTAATATTGCTCATCACAGCAAGTCCGGAAACAACAACCAGTAAACCTGCAGCTTTAAAATAATCTGTTATCTTTTTTTCACGAATAGCTTCGTATAAAAAGATAAGACCTAAGATAACGACTACCATCATTAAGTAGTAAGTAATTTGCAAGTGATTTGCATAAAGCTCTAATGCAAGTGCCAATCCGGTAATAGAAGCACCCAGTAAATGTTTGCCACGAAAAGTCATGATAATTCCGGCAATCACTGGAGCCATATAACCGATAGCATGAACTTTAGAATTATGTCCAGTACCTATGAAAATTAAAAAATAGGATGAGAAAGCAAATCCAACGGCTCCTACAAGAGCTAGTCGTTTATCAACTTTTAAAGTGAGTAGCAGAAAATAAAATCCCAACATAAAGAGAAAAAGATAATTCGCAGGCGTTGGCAAACCTAACGTAACAATTTCATCTACATATTTTATTATTGTAAAAGGATAAACCGCCGAGATCTGATATGCCGGCATTCCACCAAACATACTGTTAGTCCAATACGTAGATTCATGATGTTGGTCTTGAAAATCTGTGATCTCTTTCGACATCCCTTCCCAATTGGCAATATCAGATTGTTTCATTTCTTTGCCGCTTAGCATCGGCGAGAAATACATAAAAGTGATCACTAAAAATGCACCAATAGCAATTAAGTGAGGAAGGATTTTTTTCATAGTTGTCTTATATGGAAAGGCGAATATATGTAAAATATGATTGTTTTAGCTATAAAATAGCGTCGATTTTTACCTCCTAAAAGCTAATAAAAAGGTGGGTGTAATCTTGAAATGGTAAAGTATAATGAAACGCTTACCGATTACTTTATTTCTTCGTAATCGTCGAATTTTTCATTCTTACTTACTCTCTTTTTGGTATCGACATATACTCTGCCATCTTCTTTTCGTTTCTTGTCTTCCTCTTCCTGTCGTTTCATAAAATCTTCGGCAGCTTTATTGAAAGCATTGTGAGCGTTAAAAAAAATGTACCGTCTTATAGCCCCGAAAAACAATAAGACAACGATCGAGATAATTAGAAACTCTTGCATCGGTTTAGCGTGATAAATATAAATTGCGTTCTGAATATATTTTTTGGAAGAATTCGTCATTTAAGTCATCTATAAAATAGATAGCCTCACCGGTCGATTTCATTTCCGGCCCTAGTTCTTTATTTACATCTAAGAATTTATTGAACGAGAAAACCGGTACTTTGATCGCATACCCTGACTTTCTAGGATTAAAGTTGAAGTCAGTTACTTTATTCACGCCAAGCATCACTTTTGTTGCGTAGTTAACATACGGTTCGTTGTAAGCTTTCGCTATGAATGGTACCGTTCGCGATGCACGCGGATTCGCTTCGATCACATACACAATTTCATTCTTAATGGCGAATTGTATATTGATAAGTCCAATAACTTTCATTGCCTTTGCAATACGATGAGTAATTTCTTCAATCTGTTTAATCACATTATCGCTTAAATCAAATGGCGGAAGTACAGCATTGCTATCACCACTATGAATTCCGGCCGGCTCAATGTGTTCCATAATTCCTATGATATAAACATTTTCTCCGTCACAAATAGCATCGGCCTCCGCTTCAATGGCATTTTGTAAAAAGTGATCGAGCAAAATTTTATTATCGGGAATATCGTGTAAAATTTTAATTACATGTGTTTCTAATTCATCGTCGTTGATTACGATTTTCATACTTTGACCACCTAATACATACGAGGGACGAACCAATAACGGGAACCCTATTTCTTTCGAAAGTCCTCTTACTTGATCTGTATTTTCAACTACTGCAAATTTCGGATAAGGAATTCCCAGCTGCTGTAAGAGTGTAGAGAATCGACCGCGATCTTCAGCAAGGTCGAGCGATTCAAACGTTGTTCCAATAATTTTTATTCCGTACTTATTTAATTTTTCAGCTAACTTCAAAGCAGTTTGTCCGCCTAGCTGAACAATGACCCCTTCCGGTTTTTCGTGTTCGATAATCTCATAAATATGCTCCCAGAAAACAGGTTCGAAATAAAGTTTATCGGAAATGTCAAAATCTGTTGAAACTGTTTCAGGATTACAATTGATCATGATCGTTTCGTAGCCACATTCTTTGGCAGCAAGTACACCATGTACACAACTATAATCAAATTCAATTCCTTGCCCTATACGATTTGGTCCGGAGCCAAGAATAATTATTTTCTTTTTGTCTGAACGATGACTTTCATTTTCTTCGTCGAATGTAGAATAGTAATACGGTGTTTTAGCTTCGAACTCAGCAGCGCACGTATCAACCATTTTCCATACTCTACGAATACCTAATTCTCCACGCTTTTTGAAGACTTGACTTTCTAAACAACGAAGTAGATGAGCGACCTGTCGATCTGCATATCCTTTCTTCTTAGCTTCCATCAATAGTTCGCGAGGAATGGAATCGACTGTAAATTTTTCTATTTCTTTTTCGAGTTGAATCAATTCTTCTATTTGACGAAGAAACCACGAGTCAATCTTTGTTAATCGCTGAATTGTTTGAAATGGAATTCCCAACTTAAACGCATCGTAAATATGGAACAATCGATTCCATCGTGGCTTTTCGAGACTATCTAGAATTTCATCTTGCTCACGTATTTCTCGTCCATCGGCACCAAGTCCATTACGTTTTATTTCGAGCGACTGACAAGCTTTTTGGAGAGCTTCTTGAAAACTTCTACCAATACCCATTGCTTCACCAACCGATTTCATTTGCAATCCTAGGTGACGATCAGTTCCTTGAAACTTATCGAAATTCCAACGAGGAACTTTTACAATTACATAATCGAGTGTAGGTTCGAAAAAGGCAGACGTACTTTTTGTAATCTGATTTTTCAATTCATCGAGGTGATAACCGATAGCTAATTTAGTTGCAATTTTTGCAATTGGATATCCTGTTGCTTTAGAAGCCAAAGCAGAAGAGCGAGATACACGCGGGTTGATTTCAATTACTATTATTTCAGTTTCATCAAGAGGATTAACAGAAAACTGAATGTTACAACCCCCTGCGAAGTTTCCGATACCGTTCATGCATTTGATGGCTAGGTCGCGCATTAGCTGATAGGTTACATCCGAGAGCGTCATAGCAGGAGCAACTGTGATTGAGTCGCCGGTATGAATTCCCATCGGATCAAAATTTTCTATTGAGCAAATGATGATCACATTTCCGGCAGCATCACGAAGAAGTTCCAGTTCAAATTCCTTCCAACCAGAAATAGATTGTTCAATAAGTACCTCATGAGTTGGCGACGCATGAAGACCACGATGAAGAAATTCATCAAACTCTTCTTTCGTATGTACGAATCCACCGCCGGTACCACCAAGAGTGAAAGAAGGACGTATTACAAGAGGGAAACCAATTTCTTGTGCAATTTCTTTTCCTTCCAGAAAAGAAGTAGCTGTTCTACCTTTACAAACACCGGCCTTTAATTCAATCATTCTCAATCTGAATTTCTCCCGATCTTCAGTGGTATTGATAGCATCTATATCGACACCAATAATGCGTACACCATATTTGTTCCAGATGCCTGCTTTATCGCAATCAATAGCAAGGTTCAATGCTGTTTGTCCACCCATAGTTGGAAGAACTGCATCGATTTTATGCTGCTCGAGAATTTCGCTGATCGATTTTTTTGTGAGCGGCTTGAGATAAACATGATCGGCCGTAACAGGATCGGTCATGATTGTAGCAGGATTTGAATTGATAAGAATAACTTCAATTCCTTCTTCACGTAACGAACGAGCCGCTTGAGAACCTGAGTAATCAAATTCGCAAGCTTGACCTATAACGATTGGGCCACTCCCGATAATAAGTACAGATTTAATGGAAATATCTCTTGGCATAAGGCTGAAAATTAGTAGAGACTTCCTGCCGACGACGGCTTTTAAAAGTCAGGCAAAATTACATTTAAACTTCGTTTCTTTTTGATAATATTATCGACAAGGTGTTAATATTTAAAGAAAGAAAATACTTGCTTTTTAAATCTACGTTTTTCTCAGCAATTATGACAGTAGTCGCGAATCGACTTGATTGAAAACGTATCTTTACCCTTGTGAGATTAGAGTTGAAATTTGGTGATTCCGTAATTGAATTATTTGTTTTTGGCAATGGGCCTAAAAAGCTGATTGCTTTTCATGGTTTCGACAATGAAGCACAAGAATATGAGCCGCTGTACACGTTGCTAGCAGAGTACACCATTATTTCTGTAAACTTATATTTTCATGGTGGCAGTTTCGCATCTTCAGAACACGTTCAAGCCGGACTTAACGAAGCAAATTTCATTCAACTTCACAAGCAGATATTCGAGCGATTTCCTGCCGATCAATATGATTTAATTGGCTACAGTTTGGGAGGCCGAATTGC
>JAYTOX010000018.1:0-1920 GCA_043747595.1 Bacteroidota bacterium
ACATGTAAG
The DNA here is from genome assembly GCA_043747595.1 of Bacteroidota bacterium. GTDB lineage: Bacteria > Bacteroidota > Bacteroidia > AKYH767-A > 2013-40CM-41-45 > JADKIH01. Next base: position 10 of record JAYTOX010000018.1, read on the forward strand.
TTAGTTCCATCAATAATTTCGGCGCCTGCGGGAGCAGAAATATTTTTTCCGATCTGTTTTATTTTCCCATCAGAAAAAAGAATGTCCGTATTTTTCAAAATACCGTCAGCTTCATTTGTCCAAACTGTCGCATTCGTAATTAAATATGTTTTTGCTTTAGGCAATTCCTTCCAACCAAAAGCCATGTTTGGATATGTTACAACACCTTTAATTGAATCAGCTTTCGTAGTATCAGATTTTACTGTTACCGCTGCAGTCGAATCAAACACCAGCGACCACTTTGCCCATTCTGTACTCGGTAAAAGAACATATCCGCTCCATCCTGTTTTTGTAGTATCACCTGTAAAACGATAGTTGCCTTTAGGGTCCGATTTTTTTAAGTCGAGAGAAAATAGAACAGACGCTCCTTGTCGAGAGAATAAAACCTTATTGGCAGTAGTATCTTCGTAAACAAAAATTTCAGGAGAAGCAAGGTCGCCCGAAATTTTCATGCGAATTGATTTCTTATTATCAATTTTCAACGAATAATTTCCTCGAATATCTTTCAGCGCAGTATTGATAATCTGATAACGTTTTCCGTTGATCCAGTTTTCATAAATCACATTATCTTTATTTGTCAAATTAGCACTAGTAATAATAAAATTGGCAAGCATATTTTTCTTCAGCGCACCAATTTGATTATCCATTTTTAACATTGAAGCGGGAGTACTTGTTAACGCTTGAATTGCTTTTTCTTCTGTAAGACCATTCTCAACAGCTTTACGTAAATTTTTCCAAAAATCACTTTTGTTTTTTAAATCGGAAGTCGTTAATGCAAACGTTACATTATTATTTGCCAGTGCAGCCGGGTTACCTGGCGCCAGTTCCCACGATTTCATTTGATGGAGCGTTAAATTAATTGATTCGTAAGGATCGGTAAAATCAAATCCTTCAGGAAAATTTAACGGAAGGATGTACGCATTGCCCGAGTTTTTTATTTCTTCAATTCGTTCATATTCATCGGTACCACCTTTAATAATAAAATTTGAATTAAATTCTTTCCCAATTTTAGAAGCACGCAAATCATTTTGTTTTTCCCCTGCTTCAAAAATTTGTGGCAACAATAAATTTGCATTGAATGAACTCAAAGAAATGTTAAACTCTTTTTTGTAGCCACCTTTTAAATACCAATCAGCATCTAAATACGTCTGACGTATCAAAGCAATGCTTCCCATCAACGACGCAGGATAATCCTGTGTAGACGATCCTTTATTAAATGAAAAATTAGATGATGCTTTATCGACAAGTATCAAATCATTTTCGCGCTCATCGCCGAGAGTTACCAGCGTAGAAGTTCCTCTCACAATACCATCGCGGTTAAGCGTATTTACAATTCCAAATCCAAGTTTGCGAAGTTCCTCCGCTTTTTTTGGGTCAGCGTTAAAATTTTTATGCGCTTCATATTCCGATCGCACCGCTTGATTCCAGTTGTAAGCACCTTTCGTATTCGAAATAAACTGCGGACCTTTATCAAAATCGTTCGATCGTTTTACTTCCGGAAATCCGTAGTCGGAATAAATATCGATCAATCCCGGATAGAGGTGCTTTTTGTTGAGATCAAACACAACAGCATTTGTTGGGTAAGTAAGGTTTTCACCGGCATCAACAATTTTCCCGTCTTGAATAATCAAGACTCCGTTACTAATAACCGTTTTGTAATCAGTATGCAGTATTGCATTTTTGAATACATACAAGGTGTGGCGTTGATCGGCAGTACCATTTACCGGAAAAGTTTCTTGTGCAAAACTAAACTGATAATTTGCCAACAAGAAAACGAGCGTAATAATTCTTTTCATCGATTAAATTTAAGACGTGAAAGATAGCATTTTCGTCTTTTCTTTTGAAAACGACGTGAATAAATAATTTCAATAT
>JAYTOX010000019.1:0-21881 GCA_043747595.1 Bacteroidota bacterium
AAGGCAAGTTTTTACAAAGCATGTTTACAATTGCTTTATCTGGTGTTAGCAAGATCGGAATTTAATTTCCCGCAAAAACCGCAGACAAGCGCAGAAAAAATATTTTTAAATTCGACGTACAATTCTCGAAAACACGGATATCAATAATCAACCAAGGTGGTTAAACCACGATCTACGATTCTCGAATTACAAATCTCAAATTACAATCTACGATTCTCGAATTACGATCTACGATTCTCGAATTACAAATCTCAAATTACGAATCTCGAAACACTTACCCCACCATCTCCGTCATGTCTACCGGAACAACTTGCGTTACTCCTTGCTCGATCATCGTGATGCCATACATGATATCTGTCGCGGCCATCGTACGCTTGTTATGAGTGATTACGATAAACTGCGACTCCTTAGAGAATTTACGAATAATATTGTTGAACTTATCGATATTCATATCGTCTAATGGAGCATCAACCTCATCAAAGATGCAGAATGGTGCCGGCTTCAATAAATATATTCCAAATAAAAGAGCAGTGGCTGTTAATGTTTTCTCTCCTCCTGAAAGTTGACTAATCGATAACGGACGCTTTCCTTTCGGCTTCGCTATAATTTGTACATCACTTTCTGTTGGGTTCGACGGATCCATTAAAACTAAATCACAGTCGTCGTCTTGTGTAAACAATGATCTAAATACTTTAATGAAGTTCTCTCTAATCATCGTAAACGCCGTCATGAAATTCTCTCGTGCCGTAATTTCTATCTCTTCTATCGTTTTCAAAAGTGACTCTTTCGCTTTTGCCAAATCTTCTTTCTGCGAAATGATAAAAGTGTAACGCTCGTTGATTTCTGTATAAGCTTCAACGGCCATAGGATTGATTGGTCCGTAATTGTCAAGCTGACCTTTTTGTTTATTCACTTTCTCCTTCAGCTCATCTTCTTTAAATTCCGGATTAGGATCTTTATCTAAAATGTCGTTGATCTCAATGTTGAATTCAACACTCAATCGTTCTTTCAAAGAGTTCAACTGGATCTTTAACTCCATCGTCTTATCTTTTAGAGCTTGCCCTAACTGATCGCATTGTTCACGTTGGTGACGAATGGTACGAATCTTTCCTTCTAATTCGTCAATCACTCCGCGCGATTTAAAATAATCTGCTTCAATTAAAGACACTGTCTGATCTAGAATTTCCTTCTCGCCATATAATTCCAATAACTGTGTATCGAAATCGGTAGATGAGTCTAACAATTCTTTGATCCTTCCCTGTACACTTTCCTGTTCTTGAGAATTGATGACAATGTTTTTATTTAATGTTTCTTGTAAGCTTGTCTTATAAGTATGATCACGAATAATATTGGCGATCTTATTTTGCTGCTGAATTAAATGAATGTGGTGCTGATTATAACCTGCACTCTGTACATTCATTGTCTCGGTAAGCTGATTAAAAGATGCTTGCAGATTAGTAAGCTGTCCGCTGATATCGTCGTGTTGAGAGCGTAATTGTACAATATGTTCTTGGAAGCTTAGATTGTTTTGTTGAAGGGTGTCATCAATTGCATGAAGTTGAACGTACAGTCCTTCAATTATCTTTTTATTGTTTTCAATAGAAGTAAATAAATGTTCTGCCTTATTCTTCAATGAAGAGAATTCGTGCGTTGCTTTATTTGCATCTTGTTGTAATCTGTTTTTGTCGGAAGTTAATCGCTCTTTATTCTGTTTAGCTGCTTGGAATTTATTTTGCAGCTGATCGCGGTTCGATTTCGTTTTTTCTAATTCAGATGTAAGTGATCCTATTTCTTGAGAAAGCGTTTCTAATTGTTTCGCGCGACCAATTCTTTTTCCGTCGAAAAGTCCTACTGAACCACCAGACAGAGAGTGACGTGTTCTGCAATATTTACCGTTCTTACTAATGAACGATTTTCCTGAGTTGTCTTGTTCTAAGAATGGTGTTCTATCTTGATTATCGGTAACTACATATACATTGCGAAGTAAATAATTACATAGCGATTGATATTTTTCTTCTACATCAACAATGCTCAAAGCAGAAATACAATCTTGCATCGAATCAGAAGTCGTATTTTCATTGCCTTCAAAATTCTTTAGAATAAAGAAATTTGCACGGCCTTTAGATGCTTCACTTAATAAATTTACTGCTCTACTTGCTTCTTCGATATTATCGATCACAAAGTAGTTCATGTAAGGGTCTAAGTAGTTTTCGATTGCGGATTTATACTCCGCTTGGCAATTCAATATTTCAGAAAACAAAGGAGCACGACTTGCCGAAGGAGAATTCTTACGTAAGTAGCGTAATGATTCAGGGTATCCTTCTAAGTTTTCAACCAGACTTTTCGTCAGATTAAATTCGTTCTGCTTTGCATCTAATTTCCGTCCTTCTGAAATTACCTCTTCAGTATATTTTTTTAGCTCTTCGTCATAGCGTATAATGTCGTTGGCTAAATTTTCTTCGTTTTGTAAAAGGTCTGTAAGTCCTTTTTCTTTTTCTTCTTTTAACGTTCTGCTCGATTCTGCTTTTGCATGCAAGTCGTCGTGCTCTACTTCTTTATTTGTAGTGTCGCTCGACAAACGGTCAATTTCTTTCTGTAGCGATTCTTTTTTTGTTTGAGTAACAGCTAAGCTTTTCTCTGATTCATGCATTGAAATCTGAAGCCCTTGTGCTTCTGAAGTCATCCGGTGGATATCAGATTTCATCTGATCATGGCCGCTGCGAGTTTCGTCGAGAGTTGATTTTAATTCGAGCAATTGGTTTTGCAATTCCTCTAAAAGTATTTCTTCGTTAAAACGATCTTCATCAATTTGCTTTAGCTGATCTTGTGTGCTAATCAAATTAGTTTTGTCGTTCGTGAGCTGATTGGAAAGCGAAGATTCTTTATCTCTAAGGCTATTAAGTTTTTCGTTACTTACCTTTTTATCGTTTTCATGTTGTCGAATGAATCCTACCTTGTCGTTTAATATTTTTTGTGATTCAGAAAGTTCTTTTTCTTTATCAAGTGAAATAAGTTTTATGTGTTGCAACTCGGCTTCGTTTGTGTCGAGCTGAGTGTCGTACATTATTTTTTCTTCCTGCTGTTTTGCTTCTTGCGATTGAAGTTCATCAAACGTTTTTTTACTTCCGGAGATAGTAAATAAAGCCAGCTCGGTAGAAAGCTCTTTGTAAAGTTCTTTCAGCTTGTAATATCGTTCGGTTTTTTTAGCCTGCGATTCTAGCTGCTTCATGTTTCTTTCAATCTCGAATAAAAGATCGTCAACACGTTTCAAATCAGTGTCGGTATCTTCGAGTTTTTGAAGCGTTTGCTTTTTGCGGATTTTATACTTAGAAATTCCGGCAGCTTCTTCCAACAAATTTTTGATCGCATTATTTTTGTCGTTCAAAATCTCATCCACCATTTTCAATTCAATGATAGCATAACTGTCAGATCCAATTCCGGTATCGAGGAATAAATCGGTGATGTCTTTTAATCGACAAGTAACATTGTTCAATAAATATTCGCTGTCGCCCGATCGGTATAATCGACGAGTAATTGCAACCGTACTATATTCCGTAGGAAGAATGTTTTTAGTATTTTCAAAAGTCAACGACACCTCAGCAAGAGAAGCAGGTTTACGATTTTTGTTTCCGTTGAAAATGATATTTTCCATTTTCTCAGAGCGAAGCATCCGAGTTTTCTGTTCGCCCAATACCCAACGAATGGCATCGACAACATTCGATTTACCACTACCATTCGGTCCAACAATAGAGGTTACACCTTTATCAAAGTGAATGATTACTTTATCTCCAAAACTTTTGAAGCCTTTAATTTCTAAACTGGTTAAGCGCATAAAAAATAGTTTGATCTGTGAATAACGTGCAAAAATAACTTTATTACTTAGCATCAAAAGAATTGTTAATAACTCAAGAATCTTGTGAATTGGTTTCGGGCTAATGCAGACAGCAGTAAAAAGTAAGGATATAATTGGCCAGTCATAATCATGACTCCTAAATGACATTTTCTTGCAATAAAGTCAGGAAATTTCACAACGAATGTTTTTAATCATGTTGCATATTTTTGGTAGGATTTCAAATCTACCTCAAGAATTAATGATTAAATAAAGAGTAAATAGTAGAGTTGAAGTTGTAAAACGTCGACTCAAATAGTAAATAGGTTCTGTTTCAGTGTATTGTGCGTTGGTAAAAATGTTTTGCTTTCTAACGTTCAATTTATACTTTTACCACCCACATTAACGAAATATTAACAAAATCCAACTATTCATATGGGACGAAAGTTATACCTCTCACTCGTCGTACTTTTTCTGTTAGGGCTCACTGTCAGTGCACAGACAGGAGAAATCCGCGGTAAAGTCATCGAAAAAGAAAACAAAATGGGCGCAGCCTTTGCGACCGTTACTGCTTTGATGAACAATAGCATTGTACAAGGTGCTGTTACCGACATAGACGGTAATTACGTAATCAAGCCATTAAATCCGGGCAAGTACGATGTTCAAGTAACTTCTGTTGGATTTCAACCAGCTAAAAAAGTTGGCGTAATCGTTTCAGTCGATAAAGCATCTTATGCAGACATCGAAATTGGAAAAGGAATTGATCTTGTAACTGTAGAAATAACAGAATACAAAGTTCCATTGATCGATAAAGGTAGTCCGGCGACGCAAGTTACCATCGACCGCGATCAAATTGCACAGGCTCCAACGCGTGATGTGAATTCAATCGCATCAACTAGTGCCGGAGTTTTTCAGAAAGACGATGGTGGAGAATTAAATATTCGCGGTTCACGTTCTGATGCGACCTCATACTATGTAGATGGTATTAAAGTTCGTGGTGGAGTAGGGATTTCTCAAAAAGGTACAGAGCAGATTACCGTAATTACAGGTGGAGTTCCTGCACAATATGGAGATGCAACAGGTGGTATCATAAGTGTAACAACTCGCGGCCCTTCAAAAGAATGGGCAGGTGGTGTTGAATTTGCTACGTCTCAGCTTTTGGATTCGTATGGCTATAACCTAGCAACATTCGATCTTTCCGGTCCTCTTCTCTCTTCAAAAGATTCTACGAAGAAAAATGAATCAGCTCTTGCAGGATTCTTTTTAGCAGGAGAATATCAATATGACAAAGATCCGGCACCTCCGGGAATAGAAGTGTATAAAGTAAAAGATGAAATTCTAAACAACCTTCGTAATAGTCCATTGGTAAGATCGCCAGGAGGTTTCAATTACATTAGCCGTGCAAATTATTTTACAGAAGATAGTTTAACAAAACAAAAATATCGTGAGAATGTGTCGGCAGATGCATTTCGTCTGAATGCTAAATTCGAAGTTCGTCCGGCAAAAAATATTGTATTAACACTAGGAGGTTCAATTGAACGAACTAAGTCGAACGACTACATCGGCATTTACTCGCTGATGAATTACGATCAAAATCCTCAAACAACAGAAACGAACTGGAGAGCATTTGCCAAATTGACACAGCGTTTTGTGAATGAGTCGAAAGAAAAATCATCGTCTGTTTTAAAGAATGCGTACTATTCTGTTCAAGTTGATTATTCGAAAAATAATTCGATCTCTCAAAGCCCAATTCACAAACAAAATGCGTTTGAATATGGATTCATCGGAACGTTTAAGACATACTCTGTTCCATTTAGCATTTTAAATGCAAATGGAGATTACGAGCAAATTGCAAATTTCGATACAGCGGTAGTTTATACACCAGGAACGCAAAATATAAATACATCTAATTACACTTCTCAATATTATGCATTAACTGACCCTTACGGAACATTCGGTTTTACTGATAACTTAAGCGACATTCAGTTAGGTGGTGGACTGTTAAATGGTGATAATAGAAATGCATTAACGACGTATGGTTTATGGGCACAGCCGGGACGTATACGTTCAGGATATAATATGAGCGACAATAGCCAGATTCGTGTGAGTACAAATGGTTCTGTCGACATCAAAAACCATAACATCATAGTTGGATTGGAATATGAGCAAAGAACAGACAGAGCTTACAATGTAAGTGCCAATAGCCTTTGGTTGTTAATGCGTCAGTTAGGAAATCAGAAATTGTCTGGGGTTGATCCAACGTCTGCACAAGTGAGTCAAATTATTGTGAACGGATCACCTGCAAATTTGATTACTTATTCTCGTGCTAATTATGTAGCCACAGGATCTAAAACGTTTTTCGAAAACATTCGTGAATCGCTTGGATTAAATAATTGGGATACGGTTCAAACAGATGCCTACAATCCTTCTACCTATAATTTAGGAATGTTCTCTGCCGATGAATTATTGAACAGTGGAAACTCGCTTGTTGGCTATTATGGATACGATTATACAGGTAAATTAGATAATTCAAGTTATTTGAATAGTTGGAATTTGAATAGCTTCTATGTAGATAAGAACAACGACAATAATTTTATTCGTAAAGTAGATGCTTTCCGTCCAAATTACATTGCCGGTTACATCTCAGATAAATTCCAATTCAACGATATCATCTTTAACATCGGTGTACGTATCGATCGTTTCGATGCCAATCAAAAAGTGTTACGCGATCCGTATTCTATTTATGAAATACGTAGTGCGTCAGATGGAGCTTTACTTGCTTCAATGCCAAATACAATTATTCCTTCTAACATTGGTGGCGATTACAAAGTGTATGTGAACAATAGCGCGAACCCAACAAGTGTAGTAGGTTATCGTAATGGCGACATTTGGTACAATAAGCAAGGAGTTGAAATTAAAAATCTATCAGAGTTAGTAGTAAATGGAACTGGTGGTATTCAACCATTTTTCTCTAACTACGACGATGTAAAAAACAATACAGTAAATGTAAATGCATTCTCTGATTACACTCCACAAGTAAATGTAATGCCTCGTATTGCATTTTCATTCCCAATTTCTGATGAGGCATATTTTGCTGCTCATTATGATATCTTAACGCAACGTCCACAGAGCACAAGTTTAATTCGTTTTAATCCGATCACTTATTTGAATTGGGCGCAAGGGAATGGCGGAACATTCAGCAATCCGAATTTGAAGCCAGAGAGTACAACAGATTATGAGATTAATTTCCAACAAAAAGTTTCTCGCAGTTCTGCCTTCTCAATCTCTGCTTTTTACAAAGAGCTTAGAAACATGGTTCAGATTATCAATTTAGAATATGCATTTCCTATTAAGTATTCTACTTATGGAAATATTGACTTTGGTACAGTAAAAGGATTGTCGTTTGCGTATGATCTTCGTCGTACGAATAACATCCGTATGAATTTGAGTTACACGCTATCATTTGCCGATGGTACAGGATCCGATCCAAATACAAGCTCCGGAATTTTATCGCAAGCAGGACAAACAAATCTGCGAGAGATAAAGCCGTTGAGTTTCGATCAGCGTCATACTTTAGTGGCTTCGATCGATTTCCGTTATGGAAAAGGGAAAGATTATTCAGGACCAATTTGGTTTAACAAACAAGTGTTCGCTAATGCCGGCTTAAATTTAGTGGTTCGTGCAGGATCAGGAACACCTTACACTCGTAAGTCGAACATTACTCCTGAAGCAGATTTTACGACTACTGCAAACAGCAGAGCAGTAATTGCAGGATCACTAAACGGTTCTCGTCTTCCATGGTCATTTAAGATCGATGGAAAAATTGACAAAGATTTTGAGATTGGACGAGGAAAAGATAAAAAAGGCGATGCTCGTAAACCTCTTTATGCCAACGTTTATTTGCAAGTATTAAATGTGTTGAATACATTAAATATTTCAACCGTTTATTCAGCAACAGGAAGTCCAAGCGACGACGGATATATTACATCACCTGGGGCGCAAACAACAATTGCTAATCAGGTAAGTTCTCAAGCTTACATTGATCTTTATCATGCAGCGGTGAATAATCCATCCAACTATCAGTTGCCACGTCGTATTCACTTAGGTATTCAGTTAAATTTCTAATTTGTAAATCACTTCTAACTAATGAAAAGATATATATATACCGCCTTTATTTTCCTGAGTTGTGCAGGGAGTATAACTGCCAAGGAAAACGTTCACACGCAACGTTACGCCGGACCGCAGCAAGGTAACCAAACGCTTTCCGGTTGTGCGCCTTCAAAGTCGCGCGTAGATCTTGACATCAACAATGTACGTTGTCCAATTTGGATTAACGGTGATATGTGGTGGGATCTTTCAGGAAATGCTTTATATGAAATTCCGCTTGGCTCGGGTAAGCATTCGCTTTTTGCAGGAGCAATTTGGATTGGTGGAAAAGAAGCTGGATCGCAAAACTTAAAAGTAGCGGCTCAAACATATCGTCAGTCAGGAAGTGATTTCTGGCCGGGACCAATTGATAAAGTTACAACAGATATTACACCCGATCAGTGTTTGAAATGGGACAAACATTTTAAGATTACGTTTGCTGAAGTAAAAGAATTTCACAGAAGTTACCAGGGCGAAAATCCTGATTTAAATTATCCGGTGCCTGACATCATTAAGAACTGGCCGGCAAATGGAGATTCACTTTTTAATCAAGAACATATTCTTGCGCCATTTTATGATAAAAACGGTGATGGATTTTATGACTATACCGACGGCGATTACCCTCGTTACAATATTGATGGGGATCTTGATGCATGCGATAAGAGTTTATTGTTAGGCGATCAAACAATCTGGTGGGTATTTAATGATGTAGGTAATATTCACGGAGAAACTGCAAGTCAGTTTCCTGTAAAAGTTGAAATACAAGCTCAAGCATTTGGTTTTAATACGAACGATGAGATTAACAATATGACGTTTTATCGTTATAAAATTACCAATCGTGCTACCACAGATTTAAATGAAACTTATTTTGGAGCATGGGTAGATCCGGATCTTGGAAATTACCTTGATGATTATGTTGGTTGTGATGTTGAAAGAGGATTAGGTTTCTGTTACAATGGAGATGCTGATGATGATGGAGCCTTAGGTTATGGATTAAATCCGCCGGCAGTAGGAGTCGATTTCTTTGAAGGACCACTTGCAGATTCAGCCGACGGAATAGACAATAACCGTAATGGAGTTATTGACGAGTCGGGAGAGCAGATCATTATGTCGAAATTCGTTTACTACAATAACGATAACACAAAATTTGGAAATCCGAATGGTGCACAAGAGTATTATAACTACTTGCGTGGTATTTGGAGAGATAATTCGCCGTTGGTTTATGGCGGAAATGGTTATCAGACAGCAGGAGCTGACTCTTGCGATTTCATGTTCCCCGGAACTTCTGATCCGTTAAATTTTGGAACTAACGGCACAACGCCGCCATTCATTTGGACAGAGTCGCAGCCACTAGGACCTAACAGTGTTCCAAATGAGCCGAGCGATCGTCGTTTCTTACAAAGTGCAGGGCCGTTTACATTAAAGCCGGGAGCCATTAATTATATTACAACAGGAGTTGTATGGGCTCGAACATCTTCAGGAGGACCTGAGGCATCGGTAAAATTATTGAAGTTGGCCGATGTAAAAGCTCAAAATTTATTTGAGTCTTGTTTCAAAGTAATCAATGGACCATCGGCTCCACTTTTATCTATTCGTGAATTGGACAAAGAATTGATTTTATCAATTACCAATCCTGATGGATCGAACAATAGAAAAGAAGATTACAGAGAGAAAGACATTAACATTCCTACCGATCCTACAGCGATCTTCCGTTTTGAAGGATACAAAGTATATCAGGTTAAAGATCCTTCAATTACAGTTAACGATCTTTTGAATGCTGATAAAGCACGTCTGGTATTTCAATGTGATTTGAAAAATGGTGTAAGTCAGATCGTGAATAAAGTATTGGATGGAAACTTAAATTCATTCGTTCCTACAGAAATGGTTTATGGAGCAGATGCAGGTTTACGTCATTCCGTTCGCTTAACTACAGATGCCTTTGCAACAGGCGATCCGAAATTGGTGAATCATAAAACATATTATTACATGGCCGTTGCTTATGCCTTCGACGGGGCAGCAGACGTTCTTGATCCATTTTTTCCTCCCGGACCTGGAATTTACGGACAGCCTTATTACCAAAGCCGTCAAAATGCTTCTGGTTCTGCGATAAATATTACGACAGGTATACCTCACATTTCTGCTCCTGAGGAGAATGGTGTAGAGTTAGGTGCTGCCTATGGTGATGGTCCTGAGATTACACGTTACACCGGTCAGGGTAATGGTTATTTTACAGGAAGCGGTCGTGGAACGTTAGATATTCGCCAAGATCAAATCGATAATATTTTATTGTCAGGAGCAAACAATCGCATCGACAATCCGACTTATTTGGGAGGTCATGGTCCGGTAGATGTTCGTGTGTACGATCCATTCGCAGTTAACGGCGGAGACTTTGAGTTGTGGTTAAATGATACAATTACACGTATCGATTTCACCGGAAACATTCAAGGAGGATCTTATACAATTTCAAATGTTACTTCACTTGGTAATTTGAGAGTAGGCCAATACTTAAATGCAACGCTAGATGCCTTTCCTCAGAATACAAAAATTCTTGCAATTAATGGAACCGGACCTTACGATGTAGTGATGGCAGACACAATTAAGGCAGCAAGTACATATGCAGTTACGGGACAAGCAATCAGTGCAGGAGCTCGTTGGGTATTAAGAAATGTTCAAACAGGCGATCAAACCGTATCTGAAAAATCGTTGGAGTTTCCTTACGATCAACTTTTCTCTAAATATGGTTTGTCTGTATCAATGACACAGGTTAAAAATACAGGTGAGTCGGTTGTTGATGGAAATGGATTTGCAGAAGCTACAGTTGTTTATTCAAATCCAAACAATCGTTGGTTATCGGGAGTTCCTGACATCAATACATTCCCTCAGTTGAATTGGATTAACGCAGGTAAAGATGTAGAAGCAGATTACAAAGTTGGAAATGCAGCATTAGATCCATCGGAGAACTTTGCAAAATCGTTGAATGCTTCATGGGCACCTTTCCGATTAACGAATAACATTACCACAGGAGAACGTTTAGCACCGGCACCGGCTGCAAATATTTACGGATCACCGAGTGTCGTGACGTACGACAATCTTTCATTCTTAAACAGTGTGGATGTTGTATTCACAAACGATAAGAGTAAATGGAGTCGTTGCGTAGTTTTTGAAGAAGGAACAAACTCACTTCAAACAGAAGGTGGACAATACCATGGACTTATCAGAAAGCATCCATCAATGAATTTAGATGGAACATATTCAACAGTCGATTATGGCTATTCTTATTTCCCTGGTTATGCCGTAAATATGGAAACAGGTGAGCGATTAAACATAGCCTTTGGTGAAGACAGTCGTTTCGTTAATGACAATGGAAACGATATGAAATGGAATCCTACTTCTAATTTAATTTCTCAAGATGGATCGGGTGCAATCACTGTTATAGGTGGTGGTCGTCATTTCATTTATGTATTCGGAAACAAGATTAATAAAGTAGATACCGTTTTAGCTTCAGCATCGTTAACAAATGTGGGAGTTTCTAGAGGAGATACAAGTTATTATGGAGGTGCATACGATGGTTGTGCTCACCTACATTTCAATTTGTGGCCTATAACAAATGTTGTAAACAACAACAATAAGAAAGCGGTAAAGAAACTGTGGAAAGATTGTATGTGGGTTGGAACAACAATGCTTTTCCCGGGGCAAAGCGTACTTGATAATCAGGCGAAAGTTAGATTAAGAGTAAACAAGCCATACCGTCAATTTGATACAGGGGCGCAGAATTCAGTAAACAATAATTTCCCTTATTATAAATTTAGCACAGAAGGATTAAAACCAAAAGTAACTCAAGCAGAAGTGGCTAAGAATGCACTTGGATTAATTAACGTGGTTCCGAATCCTTATTACGCTTATTCTTCATACGAAGTAAATCAGCTTGATAATAGAGTGAAAATCGTTAACCTTCCGTCTAAATGTGTAGTCTCAATTTATACTCCTGGCGGAACATTGGTTCGTCAGTTCAAGCGCGATGTAGGAACTAATAATTCTGATGGTGCTCTTTATCCGAATAACAATCTAGAGTCGTCGCTCGACTGGGATTTGAAAAATTCGAAAGGAGTTCCAATTTCAAGTGGTATTTACATTTTCCACATTGCTGCCGATGGAATCGGAGAGCGTACGTTGAAATGGTTTGGAGTTATTCGTCCTCTTGACCTTGATACATTCTAATTTACACATTCACTAGCTACAGAAAAACAAGTCATATGAAACCTGTTTATATATCAAAGTTGTTTACCCTGGCACTTGCAATGTCGATACTCGTTCCTGCTACAAAAGTAGAAGCAGGAAATCCTGATCGTGCAGGCCAGGCAGGAGCAACAGAATTATTGATTAATCCCTGGGCTCGTTCATCGGGATGGGGAGGCGCCAATAGCGGTTCAATAGAAGGACTGGAAAGTCAATTCCTGAATGTTGCTGGAACAGCATTTACTAAAAAGACAGAAGTGCTTTTTAGTCATTCCAACTACTTACAAGGGTCGGGAATAACATTGAATGCATTCGGCATAACTCAGAAAATGGGCGAGAGCGGAGTTTTGGGCGTTAGCTTGGTTTCAATGTCGTTTGGAGAAGTTCAAATAACAACAGTAGATCAGCCTGAGCCTGCCTTAGGAACATATTCTCCACAGTACATTAACTTGGGAATATCGTACGCTAAAACGTTCTCTAATTCGATCTCAGGAGGTTTCACACTTCGCATCATCGATGAGAGTATCTCAAACTTAAATGCTTCAGGATTGGCCTTAGATGCCGGAATTCAATATTTAACAGGAACAAACGACGATCGTAACAATATTCACTTCGGAATTGCCTTACGTAACGTAGGAACGCCACTTAATTTTGGCGGCGATGGATTGTCAACTCGTGTAAATGCACCAAATACAAGTCAGGTGTATTCTTTAACAGTAAATCAGCGTACCGAAGGATTTGAAATGCCTTCATTAGTAAATATTGGCGCGGCTTACGATTTTGAATTGGCAAAAGATCATCAATTAACATTGGCAGGAAATTTTACTTCTAACTCGTTCACAAACGACCAATATTCTGCCGGATTACAATATTCATTCAGAAAAATGTTCATGTTGCGCGGAGGTTTTACTTATGAAGATAATCTCTTCAACAACGATTTACGTACCACAGTTTATTCGGGTCCTTCAGCCGGTTTGACTGTAGAAGTACCATTGGGTTCTTCAGGTAAAAAATTCGGAATTGATTATTCGTATCGATCAACCAAACCATGGGACGGTATTCACAGTTTTGGAGTCCGTTTTAATTTGTAAAAAATAAATTTATTATATTTGCAAGACGAACAAGACTCTGCCGAAGCGGAGTCTTGTTTTTTTAATTTATAAACAAGTCAGAACCTAAATTATCGGAGGATGTCATTACAATATTTCACAGCAGAAGGACTAAAAAAGTTGCAGGATGAACTGCATCAACTAAAAACAGTAGAGCGTCCATTTATTTCACGCCAGATAGCAGAAGCACGCGATAAAGGAGATTTGTCGGAGAATGCAGAATACGATGCAGCAAAAGATGCGCAAGGATTGTTAGAGCTGAGAATTTCGAAGTTGGAAGCAGTAGTTGCCAATGCGCGAATTTTAGACGAGACTAAAGTTGACACATCGAAGGCCATGGTTCTTTCGAGAGTAAAGATTCGCAACAAAGCCAATAATTCTGAAATGACTTATCTTTTAGTAGCAGAAAACGAAGCTGATCTTAAGTCAGGGAAAATTTCTGTGACTTCGCCTATTGGTAAAGGATTGTTGGGAAAAAAAGTTGGAGAAGTTGCTGAAATCTCAGTGCCTAACGGACAGTTGCAATTCGAGATTATCAATATTTCTAGGGTAGAGTAATTTTTTATTCAAGTAAAAAAACTAACGATGGCTTCTATCTTCACTAAAATTGTAAATGGAGAAATACCCTGTTACAAAGTAGCAGAAGATGAAAACTTTTTGGCTTTTTTAGATGTGAGTCCGTTGGCACTCGGACATACATTAGTAATTCCGAAGAAAGAGATCGATTATATTTTCGACATTGATAGCGATGATTACAAAGCACTTTGGGCATTCGCTCAAACAGTAGCAAAAGCGCTAGGAAAAGCAGTGCCTTGCAAACGTGTTGGCGTAGCAGTGATTGGTCTGGAAGTTCCTCATGCACATATTCACTTGATTCCAATGAACAAAGTTTCTGATATGAATTTTGCAAATCCGAAGTTGTCGTTTCCTTCTGAAAGAATGAATGAAACAGCAATTGCTATCAAAGCTGCATTTTGATTAAAAGCTCTTTTAATGGGTTTTTCAAATCTTTACTTTCAACTATTTTTTTTCCTCTCAGAAAATCGCACTTACGCCGCTTTCTTGTGAGAGGGTTCAATTGCATTTTAGTACTTCATTTTTTATACTACATTTGGCAATCTCTAACCAAAAAACTCCCATGGAAAAAAAGAATTACTTAAAATTAAGTGCGTTTTTTATTGGCTTCTTATTGGTGCTTTCTTCGAACCAATCTAAAGCATGTTACGCAACCTTCACACATACCTATGCATGTGCAGGCGATACAATCTTCTTCAATGCAGCCGATCAGTATGCTGTGTACACTTGGGATTTTGGAGACTCTGCATCCGGAGTCGCAAATATTTCGCACGATACAGATGCTGTGCATGTGTATACAACTCCTGGAACATATTTCGTTTCGCTATTTGTAAATATTGGAGCATCGTGGGATTATCGCACAGAAATAATAACGATTGGTACCGATTGTTTCAACGCAGCTTTTTCATCAACATGCTCCGGATCTAATTGGTTGAATTTTAAAAATGAATCGACCGGACATTACACAAGTTCTTCATGGGATTTTGGCGATACTGCTTCTGCAACAAACAATTCTACTCTTACAAATCCTTCGCATTCATTTTCTGCTTCCGGTACTTATTCGGTAACGCTTATTACGAGCGATAGCTTGAGTTTGCAATCTGATACAATTATTCAGATTGTTAATGTAGATGCAAATTGTTTGAATGCGACTTTTTATAATCAACTAAGTGGCGATTGTGTGCAAGACACCACACTTATTTCTCCGAGTATTTCAGGAAATCCAACTTCATATCTGTGGGATTTCGGCGATACAGCATCAGGCGCAGCTAATACATCAACTGCTACAATTGGGCAGCATCTATTTTCATCTACCGGAATATTTTTAGTGACGCTTACTATTTCTGATAGTACTCATTCTGCTACTTTCTACATCCTTGAAAACATAATTGACTGTACAGTTTATCCGGGAAATGCCAATCGTGATGGAGAAGTAAATATGGAAGATCTTTTTGCTATAGGAATATTCTATGGCAATACCGGTTCTGCTCGTTTAGGCGCTACAATGAATTGGAATTCTCAACCGGCTACAAATTGGAATACGAGTGGTTATACTAATTTGATGTATTTACAAAGCTTGGTTGACAAAAAGAATGCAGATTGTAACGGCGATGGAATTGTTGACATGAACGATGTGCTTGCCATTCAGCAAAACTATGGAAACAAAGTTCCGAACTATCGCAAGAACGATAGAATGTCACCGGTAAAAACGCGTTCTACTGATCCAACTTTACAGGTCATAAATGGCTGGGGAACTTATAACGCAGGTGATGTTGTTTCACTTCCGATCGATCTTAGTGCTGCAACCAGCGTTCAGAATGTGTACGGATTTGCTGCTCGCTTGTATTACGATGCTGCGTATGTAGTTCCGGGAACGTTGAGCATTACTTATTCCAACTCTTGGTTAGGCAACGACGGATACGATATGATCACATTGAAAAAAGATTTCCCTGCAGATGGGTATGTCGATTTCGGAATGGTTCGTAATACTAGAACAAAAGTTTCCGGAAATGGTCAGATTGCTCAGTTGAATTTTATTCTTCGTTCTTCTGTAATTGGCACCATGAACTTTACTTTCGATCCACTAGTAAAACTTATTTCCAATGGAAACTCTAACGGCAATCAAGAAATATTCTATCCTGTAAATGTTGCATCAAGTTCAATGATTAATGTGCTTGCAGGTGTTAAAGATATTTCGTCTCAGCAATTATCAATTTATCCTAATCCGGTAAAGGATGTTCTACGTGTTAATTTAAAAAACAACGAGAATATTCAAACTTGGATGATTATTGATGCGCTTGGAAAAGTTTGTCTTCAAGGTGAAACAGGAGTGAAAGGAAGTAATGAGCAATTGATCAATACTTCAGAACTTGCAGAAGGAGTTTATTCTTTGAAAATAATCACAGCTGCATCAAGCTATTCTAAACAAATAGTTGTAGGCAGATAAAAAGTATAATAATAATTGAAGAGCGGTAGTTACTTTCAAAAGTAGTTGCCGCTCTTTTTTATGACACTAATATTTTTCTGAGTCCCTCAATCTTTCATGAACAGGAAATTTTCATTTTCAGAGAGGAAAAAATACAAGATGTTTCTAAATTGATAACTTACTTTTTCAGTTTATCAGGATTGGCAGCTACGAAAGCACTCCATGTTCCTTTTTTTACTGCTTTGGCTTTTGGTGTAACTGCCGTTTCATTGCCTTTGAAATGATGGCATAAGGCCACTGCTAATCCATCGGTAGCATCGAGGTACTGCGGTGATTCGTGATAACCTAAAAGCGTTTGTAACATGGCGGCTACTTGTTCTTTCGAGGAGTTTCCATTGCCTGTAATACTTTGCTTAATTGTTTTTGGCGAGTATTCAAAAATGGGAATACTCCGGTATAAACCGGCAGCCATCGCCACGCCTTGCGCTCGGCCTAATTTAAGCATCGACTGTACATTTTTTCCAAAGAATGGAGCCTCAATTGCTAGTTCATCGGGATGATAACCATCAATTAATCCAAGTGTCTTTTCAAAAATATTTTTTAGTTTCAACGAATGACCATCGTATTTCTCAAGTGAAATTACCCCCAAAGAAATTAATTTTACTGCTTTTCCATTGATTGAAATAATTCCATATCCCATAATATTTGTTCCGGGATCTATGCCTAAAATTATTTTTTCGCTTGTTGTCAATTCTGTGGATGATTAATTTTTTTCTCTAAATTGTTGATTGAATGTTTCATTAACTTGGAGAACTTTTCTATGCAACAAAGTAAGACAAAATATTCCATTTACGGACGCCGACTTTTCAAAATTGTACTGGCTGCAGTTGCCTTTTATTTTGTCTATTATAAAGTGTCGAATGAAAAAGATGCCAGTCATTATTTAGCTGAATTGGCTCACGCTTTTTCACAATCGTCTACGCTCTTTTATTTGTCGATCGTCATTATCCTAATGTTCTTAAATTGGTTAGTAGAAGCATGGAAGTGGAGACTAATGATCTTAAAATTAGAACCGATTTCTATGTCACGTTCGCTTGAAGCAATTTTTTCCGGCCTCACGGTCAGTCTTTTTACGCCAAACAGAATTGGCGAGTATGCCGGAAGAGTATTTCATCTTGAGAGTGCAGATAAAATTCAGGCAACTTTGGTAACAGTAATTGAAAATTTTAGTCAGCTAATTGTTACCTTGCTTTTCGGGGCTTTTGCCTCGGTTGTTTTTTTTGAGAGCTATTCCGATTACCCGATTTATTTTTCAATGTTGTTTTCTGTAATGCTCTTCGTTGTGGCGTTGGTATCCATTATTGGTTTTTTGAATGTTCGTTTGTTAGTAAAGCCATTAAGCCGAATAAAAATTTCTGAAAAGAGAAAACAAATGTTTCACGTGCTTGAACAATATCAGACAGCCGAATTATTAAAGGTTTTTGCCGGCGCAATAGTTAGGTATGCAATTTTTACACTACAATTTTTTCTGCTGATTAAAATGTTCGGAGCTCAGGTAGAAATTTTTCCATCGTTAGTCATGATCTCTATGACTTATTTAGTGATAACTGTTGTGCCCACTTTTTTATTGACAGAAATTGGGGTGCGAGGGGCTGCTGCCGTTTACTTTTTTTCATTGGTTGGAAATGATAATGTGCCAATATTAAATGCGGTTTTTGCATTATGGATAATTAATCTGGCACTCCCGGCACTTATTGGCGCAGTGCTAATGATCGATTTCAAATTTGGAAAGGAGAAAGCAGAATGATCTACGCTTTACTTTTGCTGGCATTATGTGCTCTTTATATCAGCTTTCTTTTTTGGTGTTTGAAAGGGTGGAAAACTATTAAAAATAATACTTCAGTTAATATTTTATTGCCTACAGTAACAGTGATTGTTGCTTGCAGAAATGAAGAGCGTACCATTATTCAACTTTTGAAAACATTGGAGTTCCAAAATTATTCAAAGGAAAAATTGAATCTGGTAATAGTCGATGATCATTCTGATGATACTACGGTACAAGTATTAAACGATTATTTTGCTATCAATCCTACCAGTCGCATTCAGTTGGTTTCTGCTGCGGGAACAGGAAAAAAAGAAGCGATCAATCAGGCCGTAAATAGTTCTACGAGTGAAATAATTCTCACGATAGATGCTGACTGTATAGTTGGAAAGGACTGGGTGTTGACCATGGTAAAGCCTTTTGCAAATCCATCAGTAGAAATGGTTGCCGGCCCGGTTTTGTTAACGGGTAAAAAGTCGTGGTTGGGAGTATTACAACAACTTGAAATGATTGGTCTCACGGGTATATCTGGTGGCGCCATGAACAATGGACGAGCTATGATGTGCAATGGTGCAAATTTAAGTTATCGACGTAGTTCTTATTTGAGAGTAAATGGTTTTTCCGGTAATACATTTGCTTCTGGCGACGATACGCAATTGATGCAGAAACTGGCAGGCAATAATCCGGCATCTCTATTTTATCAAAACGTACCATCGGCAATCGTTCGTAGCGAAATTCAGAATTCAATACATTTGTTTTGGCATCAGCGGAGGCGATGGGCAACGAAAATTCCTTTTACACTTTCGTTCTTTACTGTTCTAATGTCAATTTTAGCTTGGTTTGTTCACGTCGGATTGTTCATTCAAATGCTCTCGCTGTTGATTTGTCCAAAGAACTATTTAATATTTTTAGCGTCAGTATTTATTAAAGCATCGGGAGAGTCGTTGTTTCTTAAAAAGGTCGGAAAAGGGTTAGGAGTAAAATTAAATTTACTACTAATATTTATTATTCAACCTCTGTACTGGATTTACATTACAATCATAGGAGCGGCAGTGCCGTTTTCAAATTATCAATGGAAAGGAAGAAAAGTAAAATAGAAACGGGTGAATCGCCCGGAAGAAAAGTTTGGCGTCGTTTCAAATCGAATCCGCTTGCTTTCTTTGGATTAATTTTTATTTGTGGAGCAATTTTTATTTCACTCTTTGCCTACATTTTCATTCCCGATAATACACCACTAAGCAATCGTATGAATCTTGCGCTCTGTAATCAGTCGCCCGGTTTTACTGTGCAAATGTTGAAGCTTCCTAAAAAATCGATAGAAGAAGAAAATATTTTCGTTCAATTATTCTTTGGAAAGAAAGACCGATATGATTTTGTTCCTGTTTACGATGCAAAATTAATTGGCGACAAAATTGTTTATCGCGAATTTACTGGCGATGGAATTGAAATGGCAGCCATCGATACTATGAATATTGCACGAATAGCTACGTCGATAAAAGATAAGACAGCAGTAACATTCAACGGTAATCTGATAAGTGCCATAGGTTCTGATAATATTATGCATCAATATTCTCTTTCAGAATTAACGCTTCGATTAAAAAACGAATCGTTGATAAATCGAACGTACTATTTTGGCACCGACAGATACGGAAGAGATTTGCTAAGTAGAATTTTATCGGGCACTCGCGTTACTTTTGGCGTTGGCTTAATAGCGGTTTTGATTTCGTTAATTGTAGGAGTTTTTATGGGATCAATGGCCGGATTTTTCAGAGGCAAAATTGATTCATTGGTGCTATGGTTGATCAATGTTACGTGGTCGATTCCAACATTGCTACTTGTAATTGCCATTACATTAGTTATGGGAAAAGGATTTACTCAAGTATTCATAGCAGTTGGATTAACGATGTGGGTGGATGTAGCCAGAATAGTACGTGGACAATTATTTGCAGTGAGAGAATTAGAATATGTTTCAGCAGGTAAAGCGTTGGGCTATAAAAATTCACGGATCATACTTTTTCACATGTTGCCGAATATCGTTGGGCCGGTACTAGTAGTAGCAGCGGCAAATTTTTCAACAGCAATATTATTGGAAGCAGGACTAAGTTTTCTTGGGATAGGAGCTCAGCCACCTACACCAAGTTGGGGGTCTATGATTAAAGAGAATTATGGCTACATCATTATTCCCGGTTCGGCTTATTTGGCTATACTTCCCGGCATTGCTATTATGATTATGACCATGGCGTTTACGTTTGTGGCGAATGGGCTTAGAGATGCATTCGATTCAAAATAGAGCAATAGGCATCTCAATTTTTGTGAGCATGTAATTTTGAGGCAAAGAGAGAAGTTGAAATTTTCACGCAAGTAATTTTTTGTGATTTCTAAAATTTAAAAGCATATTTTTTCATTAGCTTCAATTTGAGTCAACTACCCAAACAGCGCTGAAAGTATCGATTTTGTTGAAAAAATATCAACGGTAGCACACTTAAAATCGTTAAATTTACGATTCAATTCCTCTCTGAAATGCCTACGTTTTCTCACCTGCACGTCCATACTCAATTTTCATTGCTCGACGGTGCAGCAAATATATCAGACCTTTATAAAAAAGCAGTTGCCGATAAAATGCCGGCCATTGCTATCACCGATCATGGAAATATGTTTGGTGCTTTTAAATTTGTTGCTGAAGCCTCGAAAGTAAATAAAGACGGTCATGTAATTAAACCGATTGTAGGTTGTGAAGTGTATGTGGTGGAAGATCGTCACAAACGAGCTTTTACGAAAGACGACAAAGACAAACGTTTTCATCAGTTATTACTCGCGAAAAATTCTGAAGGTTATCATAATCTAGTAAAGATTTGTTCGCTTGGTTATATCGACGGCTTGTATGGAAAATATCCGCGTGTCGATAAAGAATTAATTTTGAAATATCACAAAGGCCTTATAGCTACAACATGTTGTTTAGGTGCTTCTGTTCCGCAGATGATTCTTAGAAAAAGTGAAGCGGAAGCAGAAGTAGAATTTAAATGGTGGCTCGATCTTTTTGGCGACGACTACTATGTAGAGCTTCAGCGTCACGATATACCGGAGCAAAATAAAGTGAATGCAATTTTGTTAAAGTTTGCTGCAAAATATAACGTTCATGTAATTGCTTCGAACGATTCGCATTATGTAGATCAAGAAAATTATAATGCACATGATATTTTACTTTGTATAAATACCGGGGAAAAACAAAGTACACCTTCGATGAAAGAATTTTCGGATGACGATGCTTTTACAAAAGGAAAACGATTTGCATTTTACAACGATCAGTTTTATTTTAAAACGACGGAAGAAATGGGAGCGTTATTTTCCGACATCCCTGAAGCGATTGACAATACAAATAGAATTGTAGATAAGATAGAGCCTTTAAAATTGAAGCAGGACATTTTACTTCCTCATTTTAAAATACCCGATGGTTTTTATTCGCAAGATGAATATCTGAAACACATTACTTTTTTAGGAGCCAAAGACCGATACAAAGAACTTACACCTGAAGTGGAGGAACGAATCAATTTCGAATTGTTTACCATTCAGACAATGGGCTTTGCAGGCTACTTTTTAATTGTGGCCGATTTTATAAAAGCAGGTCGCGATCTTGGAGTGTTCATTGGTCCGGGTCGTGGTTCTGCTGCCGGCTCTGCTGTTGCCTATTGTATAGGTATCACGAACATTGATCCGATAAAATATAATTTACTTTTCG
Source organism: Bacteroidota bacterium (assembly GCA_043747595.1). Classification (GTDB taxonomy): domain Bacteria; phylum Bacteroidota; class Bacteroidia; order AKYH767-A; family 2013-40CM-41-45; genus JADKIH01. The sequence continues at coordinate 21,880 of JAYTOX010000019.1, forward strand.
AG
>JAYTOX010000020.1:0-2116 GCA_043747595.1 Bacteroidota bacterium
TGTCTCTTTTTAAAGTTAATGATTCGGGCAATGTGATTTGGAGTAAGTCATATGCATTTCCGGGTGGAGCATCATCAAGAGGAATCCAGGAAACGAATGATCATGGGTTTATTGTTCCATTTTTCGATGGCTTTTCGAACCCTGATAGCTACAGGTTAATGAAAACTGACAGTGCCGGAAATGTCGGCTGGTGTAAAAGTTATCATGTAGATAGTCTCAACCTCCTTTGTATGGCAGTTGAGCAAATAGAAGACGGAGGGTATCTTTTTCTGGGAACTAATCTCGACTATTTGGGATTTGTATACATCAATTTTTCAATAAAGCTTGATGCCAATGGCAATATTCTTCACGCCAACCAATTTGACGATCTCTCGTTAAAATTTGAGAATCACTTACAGCACCTTAACAACAATTCATTTTTATTAGCTTGTGGAAGTCAAATGTTCTGTTTTGATTCAACAGCAAGTCTTGTTTGGGAAAAGGGATTTATTGATTATAATATATCGATTGAGGCCTCCCTCTTGATTAATCAAAACAAAATTGCACTTGCAGGCTATTGTCCGGATAGCTCGGGTAATACTGATGCAATATTCATTGAAGTTGATTCATCTGGGAATGTTCTGAACAGCAAAAAGTTTGGAAGTACATTTCGGGATTACTCTCTTGGATTTTGCCTTGCAGCCGATAGTGGATTTTGTCATGTGGGACGAACCGAAAGTTTTGGCGCAGATTCAGTTGACATTTATATGGTAAAAACAGATTCGAATGGAAATAGCGGATGCAACGAAATTTCATATTTGCCTGCCATTTACTCAGTTACAAATAATGTATTTTCTCCATTCTCCATGAATGTTACTAATCTAAATCCTTCCATTAACAGTGATACTCTTTATAGTGAATCTATTTCTCTTACTCAAAATATCATTTGTTCAATTAATACATCAATCGGCATTGGACCCATTATCGACTCTCGTTTAATTATTTATCCTAACCCTGCTTATAATAATTTCATTGTCAAAATCAATTCAGAAATAAGCAACGGGGCATTAGAAATATTCAATACATATGGAAAGAAGATTTATTCAACAATTTTTAACGAGGAAAAAATAATTTACGAGAATTTTCCTTCGGGCATTTACTTTGTGAAAGTTACAGATGGAGAAAAGCAATTCGTTGCAAAACTTATAGTACAATAAATAGATTGCATCGCAAAATTATAAAGAGGGTTTCATAGAACAACTTGGCGATCGCATAACACTCGTTAGGCCACAACACTTTTTTCTCTTTTTATTTTTATCTTTGATAAAAAGTGCTGCGGCAATACGCCGCTCGTTAGGCGATATTCAAAACAGCGTTGATCAACCGTTGACTATTTTTTAGTAAATTTGGAAAAACATCCAATTATGGATATACAAGCTGAAAAACTTAAATTAATTGAATGGCTGAAGAACTTATCAGATCAGTCGATCATAGAAAAATTAAAACTTTTCAAAGAAAATCTATTAGAAAAGTCTGATTGGTGGGAAACATTAACTGACGATGAGATAAAATCAATAGATGAAGGACTAAATGATATTAAGGAAGGAAGAACAACCCCACATTCAGAAGTAATGAAAAAGTATGGCAAATCAGCCTAGAGTGCTTTGGTCATCCAGAGCAATTAAAGATCTTGAAAACATTATTCACTACCATGAAACAAACTGGTCAGAAAAGGAAGTTAGGAATTTCAAACTCAAATTAGAAAAAGCTATTTCATTAATTTCGACCCGACCTAAATTTTTTAGATTAACCAATTTTAGGAAAAATTTAAGACGGTGCGTACTATCAAAACAAACTACAATTTACTACCAAGAAATTGAAATGACAATTTACATTGTGTCGTTGTTTGATAACAGAAGAAGCCCATCCAAACAGCCTTAAGTTGAACATCGCCTAATAATTAAGACTTCCTGTGGCCGGAACGGCCAAACATGAAGTCGATGTTGCACGAAACCCAGGCTGAGCGCTGGCCTGTATTATGGGAATTGAATGTGGTTCTTGCTGTTTTGTAAAGTGAAGCACGGATAGAATTTGCTTCGGTGTTAATAAAAAGGGAGAAAAATAATTTTAATAGTCA
>JAYTOX010000021.1:0-80368 GCA_043747595.1 Bacteroidota bacterium
AAAGCGATTTCCGGCAGTAAGTATAAAACTTGTTTCCCGCTTTTTATTGTTTCATCAATTAAATGAATATACAATTCTGTCTTACCACTCGAAGTAACACCGTGCAAAAGGGTAACTTCGTGCTCCAAAAAAGTTTCTTTTACTTTTTCATAGGCCACTCTTTGATTGACTGAAAGATTCGCAGGTGGAACTACTTCTCCTTTAGCTACAGGAATTCGATCAACTTTAATATTAAACTCAATTAAGATTCCATTCTTAACTAATGTTGCTAGCGAGCTCTTAGAAATATCTGCATGATTTACTATGACCGATTTTTTAATTGATTGCCGATCTGGTTCTTCATATAAATATTTTAAAAAGATCATCAACGCTTCTAATTGTTTCGATCTTCTAGGGTCTTGTTCTAATTCTATAAAGAGATTGGACAGTTCTTTTTCTATTTTATAATTTTCTGATAATCGAAGTCGTGTTTCATATTTTGGTTTATACCTTGGGTTCACTTCTTCTGTTAAAATAACTAATCCTTTCTCAACTGCCTTTTTGAGTAAATGATGTACTGAACTTTTGTTGAGAAGTTTGGATATCTCATCAATGGTCATTTCTTTATTCTTCAAAAGTGCATGGATTAGTTGCTCTTCATTGTCATTTAAATCTTCACTTTCCAGATCCACATCTTCAGCAATAACCACCTTTGTCTCACTGGCCAACTTTAATGCAGAAGGCAAAGCACTATTCATGACCTCGCCTTGGCTGCACATATAATATTCCGACATCCATTCCCATAATGAAAGTTGCTTTTCATTCACCAACGGTTCATTATCCAAAACCCCCTGAATACTCTTTAAATTTTGAGGCTCTGGATGATTCGAAAGAACTCTTTTTATTAAGCCGGAATAGATCTTTGACCGGCCAAATGGAACAATTACCCTTTTTCCCACGATCATTTCATCTGCAAATTCCTCTGGTACGGCATAGGTAAATAGCTTTCCCAAAGGTAATGGCAATAAAACTTCAACATATAAGCGGGTGAAAATCTGCACTTTAAGATGCTGTGTTAAGAATGAATTATCATTAATGCTGTATGATGTGTTGAAAAAAGCAGTATTTTTACACTCTGTTTTTAATCAAATGACATTTTTATCCAAAAGAATTCCGTTATCTTATCTCTTAATAACGGTTATCCTTTTTACAGGAGTGCTTTTTTATATTAGTCTTCACCCTGTAAAAGTAATAGAGAAAATCGAAAGCAAAAATAATTGTGACATTCAATTGTTGCGCGACAAATCGTACAAATACATTGCTCCGCTTTTAATGATTGAAACGGCTGAGGAAGATCCGATGTTTACGGATTTAAAGTCAACAATTAACAATTATTTTTCTCAAGAAAAATCAAGTGGTTCACTTACTTCTGCTTCGGTGTATGTTAGAGATTTTGAAAAGGGTAAATGGTTTGCAATCAACCCCGATGAAAAATATAGTCCGGGAAGCGTAATGAAGATTATGACTCTAATCACCTTCTTGAAAGAATCTGAACGTGACCCAAGCCTACTGAATAAGGAAATTAAGTTTTCAAAGCATATCTCTGAATTACCTACTCAATCAATCGTAGTTGAAGAATTACAAGAAGGAAAGTATTATTCTGTAAAGGAATTGCTTACTAGAATGATTACTGATTCAAATAACGATGCAACCGCGTTATTAAATTCAATGATGGACTTTTCTACATATTTCACAATTTTAAAAGGGATTAATCTTGACTTACCTTCAATTTATCAAGCCGATTATCCCTTGACTGCTGTTCAAACTAGTCGATTGCTCCGCCTTATTTATAACTCAGGTGTATTAAGTACCGACAATTCTGAATATGCAATGACCTTGTTGTCTAAAAGCAAATTTCATGATGGAATTGAAAATTCTTTGCCAAAAGGAGTCGACATAGCACATAAGTTTGGCGAAAAATTTACCCCTTCCGAACAACAATTACATGAGACTGCAATTATTTATTGTAACAACAAACCGTATCTACTCACAGTAATGACGAAAGGAACCAAGCAGGATGAATTGAAGCATGTCCTTTCTAAAGTTAGTAGTCAAGTGTGGGATTTTATGGCTTCTCGTTGATAGTTTAGTCATCTAATTCTTTTAAAAAGCTCCACTCTTTTTTGTATTTTTCGAACGTGAAAAGAATATTTCCCTTCTGCCGTCTACTCTGTATTTTCGTATTTCTTTCTTTTTTTTCTTTGGGACAAAAGCCAGAGAAAATAGAATTAGTACATGCCGACGTAAGTGAATTTGATCAAGCCGTTAATGCAAAGGCTACTCGGCTTCTTGGAAATGTAATATTTAAACATCAAAATGCAACGATGTACTGCGATAGCGCTTACCTCTACCGTGATGAAAATAGATTAGAAGCCTTTAATAATATTCGTATCACTCAAGGTGATTCGATCACTCTTACCGGAAAGCATCTCAATTATGATGGAAATACAAAAAACGCTAGAGTTACCGAAAACGTAGTTATGTCTGATCGAAAAATGACGTTGAATACAAGTCAAATCGACTATAGTCTCGAAAAAGATATTGCTTTCTATAACGACAGCGCGCATATCGTAGATGGACAAAATACGTTGACATCTAAAATTGGTTATTTTTATAGTCAATCTCATGATCTTTTTTTTCGGAAAAATGTGCTCTTAGTCAATCCAAAGTATACGATGAACTGTGACACATTGAAATATAATACGCTGAATAAAACCGCTTACTTTTTAGGACCAACATATATTCGATCGAAAGAAAATTTAATTTATTGTGAAAGTGGATGGTACAATACAGACTCGCAGCGGTCTAATTTCAAAAAAAATTCATACTTACAAACAAAAGATCAAAAACTTGAAGGCGATTCTGTTTATTACGACCGATTAAAGGGAATTGGAAAAGTTTTTGGAAATGTGGCGATCACTGATACTACTAACAAAATTATTATTGGTGGAGATTATGGCGAATATCATGAAAATACAGATAGTAGTTGGGTTACAGGACATGCAATAATGACTCAGCTAGTTGACAATGATTCGTTATTTTTACATGGCGATACTCTGCTTGCTATCGGAAATCAACTAAATGATACTTCGAATCGAAAGAAGGACATCTTTGCATTTCATCACGTAAAATTATTTAAAAGCGATTTACAAGGGTCTTGCGATTCATTAGTATATGCTGCAAATGATTCGACGATCCGCTTGTTTCATTCACCTATTATTTGGTCGGGGTCAAATCAATTGTTGGCCGACAGTATTACACTTCAAGTTGCGAATTCAGAGATTAAAAATATTTATTTAGTCGGTAATTCTTTTATTGCGGCCAAGGCCGACAGCGTTGAAAATGCAAATAAAGACTCACTTCAATTCAATCAAATAAAAGGAAAAAGTATGATTGGTTATTTGACAAATAATAAACTTAATCGGATAGACGTGAATGGAAATGGTCAAACCATTTACTATACCAAAAATAAAAAGCAGAAAAATTTTGGAGTTAATAGAGCCGAATGTAGCGACTTAATTATTTATGTTGATGATAATAAAGTGAAAGGAATTTCATTGCTCAATGAGCCAGATGGAACTTTATTTCCAATTAAAGAGTTAGCAATTAATGAACTTAGACTAAAAGGTTTCAAATGGATGGAAGAAAATAAACCCACGAAAAAGGAAGATATTTTTATACGGAGAGAATAATCATTCTTCCGTTTTTCCTTCTAGAAATTCATTAATGAAAATCTTTAGTAATAGTACAAAATAACTAATGAGTAACGGCCCAAAAATTACTCCCGGAATCCCGAAGAGTTGTAGTCCAACGATCAATCCGACGATAGTTATTAATGGATGTACATCTGCAAACTTTTTTTGAAATACTAATCTGAAAACATTATCTACTGTACCAATAACTACAATTCCATAGACAGAAATTGCGATTGCTTGCCAAGTAAGGCCTTGTGAAAGTTGATAGATAGCTGCAGGAATCCAAATTAATGCTGAACCTAAAATTGGCAGCAACGAAAAAAATCCGGTCATGATTCCCCAAAAAAATGGTTCAGGAATTCCAAACACCCAGTAACCTACCGATGCAAAAATTCCTTGGCATAACGCAAGTAATGGAATTCCGATTGCATTGCTTTTGGTTTGACCTTCGAGCTCTTTTGCAAATTGATCGAATTTCTCTTTTGAAAATGGAATAATTCTCTCTAATAATTTTTCTATAGTACCGGTGTTAACCAATAAATAGTAAAAAAACAAATACAACAAAGCAAGATCTGTTATGATATTCAACGATTCACCTAGAATGTTTGATATCATTCCTGTTGCAGCAGATTGCAAAGAAGTAATATTATCTGTAGTCAGTAAATGATAGCTAGTTAAATCGGCAATTTTTTGATCTGCTCGTAAAACACTTTCCATTAGGAGAGACCCTTTCGAAAATAAAATGTAGATTCTTGGGATTATCATTGATCCTATACCATAGACTGGAACAAAAACAATGAAAAAACTAATTAATGTAATCAAAAGTGCAGCTAATGATTTCTTCCATTTTTTCACCTCGACCAATTTTCTCATCATTGGACGAAATAACACGTAAAGGATAATTGCTCCTAGAAAGCCATCCAAAAATATTTGAAGTGTAAAATAAAAAAGCACCAAACATATCAATAGGCAAGTGATTACAAATCGACGCGCAAATTTTTTATTGTATTCTTCTGCCAGCATAAAATTTTGTTAATACTTTTTAAATTAGGACATGTAAAATCAGTTTAATTCCCGTAGCTAAAATAATCTTTATTTTATATACTTCCACTTCTTATCTTTGGCTGAATGGAAAATCAGGACATTAAAATTCGACTTGATAAATGGTTGTGGTCGATGAGACTTTATAAGACGCGTACTCTTGCCACTACAGCTTGTGATCAAGGCAAAATCTTGATCAACGAACAATCAGCTAAGCCAAGCCGAACCATCCATCTGAACGATCTAATTAAAATAAAAAGAACCGGTTTAACTCAAACATTCAAAGTGTTGCAAATACCAACAACCAGAATGGCGGCCAAATTAGTTCCTGAGTTTTGCGAAGACCTTACACCTCAGGCTGATATTGAAGCCTATAAATCGCGTATTTCCAGAATCAGTATTTATCGTGAGCCGGGAACCGGACGACCAACTAAATACGATCGACGAGCATTGGACGACTTTTTTGATTTCTAAGTGCTATTTGCTTAGCTAGGGTGCAATTATTTCTCTACAATGCCGTTTAAATATTGTTAATATTTATTGGGAAAAAACCAATTTTTCAGTGGGTGATTTTATCTCATAACTGTACTTTTAAGGCAAATTCATTTCAACACCAATCTATGAAATCGACTCAAGAATTAGAAAAAATTGCTTTTCAAGTTAGACGTGATATTGTTCGTCAAGTTCATTTGGCTAATTCTGGTCACCCTGGCGGATCTCTCGGTTGTGCAGATTTTCTAGTTGCTCTTTATTTTCGTCAAATGACTATTCATTCTAGTGAATTTAAAATGGATGGAATTAATGAAGATCTTTTCTTTTTGAGTAATGGTCATATTTCTCCGGCTTTCTATAGCGTGCTTTCAAGAGTAGGATATTTTGAAATTGCTGAATTAAATACTTTCAGAAAAATCAATTCTCGCTTACAAGGTCATCCGACTACGCACGAACATTTACCCGGAGTTCGAATGGCCAGCGGATCTTTAGGACAAGGAATAAGCGTTGCTATTGGTGCTTCTCTTTCAAAAAAATTATTGAAAGACGAGCATCTCGTCTATTGTCTTTGTGGCGATGGCGAAATGGAAGAAGGTCAAATTTGGGAAGCTGTAATGTATGCCGGTGCAAAAAAAGTTGACAATATTATTGTTACTGTTGATGTAAACTTGCAGCAAATTGATGGCTCCGTTGAACATGTACTTCCTTATGGTGATTTACGACCTAAATTTGAAAGTTTTGGATGGACAGTATTGGAGATGAATGGAAATAATATGCAAGATACAATCGATACTCTTGATAAAGCTAAAGCGCTTTGTGGAAACAGTAAACCTATATGCATTCTTATGAAAACCGAAATGGGGCAAGGTGTAGATTTTATGATGGGGTCGCATAAATGGCATGGCATTGCCCCTAATGCTGAGCAAACAGAAAAAGCATTAGCACAACTCGAAGAAACATTAGGCGATTTTTAATTTACGTTCATATCAAAAAATTTAAACTACATAGCTTTTTTATTTTTATTGGTTTTATCTTTTTTTGCTATCATAGCTCTGCTCAGCAAAAAAATGAAAAGCCACAACTTACGCGTATTGAATTTTTATTCGATGCTTCTCAATCGATGTATGGCAAATGGCAATCGGGTGCCAAGATCGATGTTGCTAAGCGACTTATGGCTCAACTTATGGACAGCTTAAGATATGTTAGAGATATTGAAGTTGCCCTAAGGGTTTACGGTCATCAAAAACCTTTTCCTCCGCAAGATTGCGACGATAGTAAATTGGAAGTTCCTTTTTCCAGAGGTAATATTTCGAGAATTCAGGAAGTTCTGAAAAATATTATTCCGCGAGGAACAACACCGATTGCCAAATCACTCGAATTGTGTGCAAATGATTTTCCTTCTACTTCCTCTAGAAATATAATTATTTTAATAACTGATGGAATTGAAGAATGTGGTGGCGACCCTTGTGCAATCTCTCAAGCACTTCAGAAAAAAGGAATTTTTCTAAAACCATTTGTAATTGGATTGGGATTAGATGATCTGCTGAAGAAAACATTTGAATGTGTGGGTAGGTATTTTGATGCTACAAATGAAACTATGTTCAGAGATGCTTTGAATATTGTGATATCGCAAGCTCTTAATAACACAACTCTTCAAGTAAATTTGCTGGATGTAAATCACAACCCGACAGAGACTAATGTGAACATGACTTTTTATGATAAGTTTACGGGACAAGACAAATATAATTTTATCCATACGATTAATTCAAAAGGCAATCCGGATACTTTGGTAATTGACCCTCTCCCCTTTTATAAAATTGTTGTTCATACTATTCCTCCTGTCTTTAAAGATTCAATATTTTTAACACCCGGGAAACATACTATCGTAGGAATTGATGCTGCCCAAGGTGATCTCTTAGTAAAATTTGACGGGCCATCTGAATATAAAAAAACACAATGTATCATCCGTCAAAAAGGTAGTTTGGTAACATTAAATGTTCAAGATGTAAATAGCACGGATAAATATCTTGTAGGTAAATATGATTTAGAGGTTTTAACCTTGCCAAGAATTAATTTAGAGAATGTAGACGTAGCTCAATCTAAATTGACAACTGTTGCTGTTCCTCATCCAGGTATACTTACGTTACTCACCAGTAACCAAGGTTTTGGAAGTATTTATACCTATGAGAAATCGTTGTTAAAATGGGTTTGTAATTTGGATAGTAATGTTCCAAAGCAAACCATAATTTTGCAACCAGGTAAATATAAAGTTATTTATAGACCAAAGAATTCAAGAGAAAGTCTTTATACAATTGAAAAAGAATTTTCTGTTGTTTCTGGTGAATCAAGTATTGTTCCTTTAAATTGAAAAAGATAAATATGAAGAAGTATACATACACAGAAAAAAAAGATACACGTTCAGGATTTGGAGCTGGATTGGTTGAATTAGGCCGTAATAATCCAAATGTTGTAGCACTTTGTGCCGACCTTACGGGCTCTTTAAAGATGGATGCCTTTGAAAAAGAATTTCCTGAAAGATTTTTTCAAATTGGAATCGCTGAAGCCAATATGATGGGAATTGCTGCAGGTTTAACAATTGGTGGGAAGATTCCTTTCACAGGAACATTCGCCAATTTTTCTACAGGACGTGTTTATGATCAGATACGTCAAAGCATCGCTTACTCGGGTAAAAATGTAAAGATCTGTGCATCTCATGCCGGTATTACCCTTGGAGAAGATGGAGCAACGCATCAAATATTAGAAGATTTAGGAATGATGAGAATGTTGCCGGGAATGGTAGTTATTAATCCATGTGATTATAATCAAACTAAAGCCGCAACACTTGCAATAGCAGAATACGAAGGTCCGGTATATTTACGATTCGGTAGGCCTGTTGTGCCTATTTTCACTCCTGCTGATCAGAAATTTGAAATTGGAAAAGCCCTCACTTTTAATGAAGGAGCTGATGTAAGTATTTTTGCAACGGGTCATTTAGTTTGGAAAGCAATCGAAGCCGGAGAAATATTGGCTGAGAAAGGAATTGATGCCGAAATTATCAATATACATACTATTAAACCATTAGACATTCAAGCAGTCTTAAAAAGTATCCGTAAAACAAATTGCGTTGTTACAGCAGAAGAACATCAAGTTTTTGGAGGTTTAGGTGATTCAATAGCTCATGTTATTTCTCAAAATCATCCGGTTCCTCAAGAGTATGTTGGAGTAAAAGATTCTTTTGGTGAAAGTGGTACTCCCGAGCAATTGATGGTAAAATATGGATTAGAAGCAGTGAATATTGTAGCTGCAGTTGAGAAAGTAATGTTGAGAAAAAATCAGTTGGTTAGTATGTAATTGTTTTTTCTTAGTCCAAATTTAAACGATGGTCGAAGAATTCAGTGATGAGGAACTCCTCCAAAAATATAAGGATGAAGGAACCAGACATTATGCTTTTAATTTATTGGTAAATAAATACCAAAAAAAACTTTATTGGCATGTTAGGCGAATTGTAATAGATCACGACGATGCTAATGATGTAATCCAGAATGTTTTTATTAAAGTTTGGAAAGGATTAGAGAATTTTCGGAGCGACTCACAACTTTTTACTTGGCTTTATCGTATTGCTACGAATGAATCCATTACTTTTCTCAATTCAAAAAGAAAACGATTTTTTGTTTCTTTCCATGATGTAGAAAACGAGCTTTCAGAAAAGCTCGTAAGTGATCCATTGTTCACAGGTGATAAAATCCAACTTAAACTTCAACAAGCCATATTGAAATTACCGCCACAACAACGTATAGTTTTTAACATGAAATATTTTGAAGGACTTAAGTATGAGGAAATAGCTGCTATCCTGAATCTCTCAGTTGGTGGATTGAAAGCAAATTATCATCATGCAGTTAAAAAAATTGAAAAATATCTGATTGGTAATTAAACCTTTTTGCACTTACAGCATCTAATAAACAATGAAAAAGGAAGAAAACATAGAAAAAATGTTGAATAATATGCTAGAATCGTCTACTACAGATTCTGCATTTTCTACTCCGGTAAATTATTTTTCCGTGTTGCCTTCCGATATCACAAATTCAATTCAGAAAATTTCTTCTCTTTCTCTAGAAAATCCTACCATTGAGGAATTTCCCTTTGAAATTCCTGATCATTATTTTGAAAACTTAAGCAGCCAAGTTAGCAATCGCATCAAGTCGAAGAATGAAACAAAGAATAGTATATTCGTTTTATTGAAGCATACTGTGTTTACTCCCTCACTGCTTTCTGCAGCTATGGTAATTATCGGTTTCTTTTACTTTCAACGACCTCAACAAATAATAATTAACCATCCGGTATATAGTGTTCAAGAGTTTGGAGATTCAAAATATTTGGACGCACTCAATGAAAATGATTTAATTGATTTTCTTTCAGATCAAGGGCTTGAAAAAGAAAATAATGAGTTGGAACAATATCTACTCGATAATAATGTTGATGCTTCACAATTGGAAATAATTCTATGAAAAAATATCTACTCATTGCTTTAATAATTATTGGTATTACTAAAGATTCGTATTCACAACGAGGTGGTTTTCGAGGACAGGAACGCAGACCGATGCGTGAAAAAGTTGATGCTATGAAAATCGGTTACCTCACAAATTTTTTAGACTTGACTACAGAAGAAGCTAAGAATTTTTGGCCTGTTTATAATAAATATCAAGACGAGTTGAATCAACTTCGTAAAAGCAGAAGGGATAATCTTATGAAAGGTCAGGTAGCCATTGATTCTATGTCTGATGCAGAATTGGAGAAAATCGTTGATGGTGAATTGGCCTTCCACCAAAGTGAAATTGATATTCAAAAAAAATATCATCCACAATTCAAAAAAGTACTTCCGATGAAAAAAGTAGCTAAGCTTTATCGGGCTGAAGAGGAATTTAAAAAACAACTGCTTCAAATGATTCGCGACAAACGAAAAGATGATAGACAAGAAATGAAGCAATAAGCAAGAAAATAATTCTCAAAAAAAAAGCACTCCAACGAGTGCTTTTTTTGTTTTTATTTAAGAGGAAACTTTTACTGAATAAAGTTCCTTTAGTTTTTCAACTACAATATCTATTTCTTCTTTATTCGTGTATTTACTAAATGAAAATCGAATTGAGGGGCGATCTGTATTTCCATAAAGCGCTTTTAAAACATGAGATCCTGAATTGCTTCCACTACTGCAGGCAGATCCTCCAGAACAAGCAATGCCGGCTATGTCCATATTGAAAAGTAACATTTCGGAAAAATCGGTTGCAGGAAAAGATACATTCAATACCGTATATAAACTGTTCCCATTTGAATCTCCATTGAATTGCAATCCGGGAATATGTTCATTCAGATTATCGGCCATATATTTTTTTATCGCTGTGATATGTTCTTCGTGTTTCGCCATATCTCTTTCAGCAATTTCCAATGCTTTCGCTAAGCCTACAATACCGTATACATTTTCTGTACCGCCTCTCATATTTCGTTCTTGAGCTCCTCCAAAAATGAATGGGTTTATTTTCACATTATGATTAATGTACAAAAAACCAATTCCTTTCGGTCCATGAAATTTATGAGCAGCGCAAGTAATAAAGTTTACATTTATTTCTTTCAAGTCGATTGGATAATGAGCCATCGTTTGTACTGTGTCGCAGTGAAACAATGCATTATATGCTTTACATAATTCTCCCACTTTTTTAATTGGCAGCAAATTTCCAATTTCATTATTTGCATGCATTAAACTAACAAGCATTTTTTCGGTTGAACTTTTTAGAATTTCTTCCAAATGATTGATGTCGACATGTCCATTAGAAGAGAGTTGAACAAAACTAAGCTTGATCTTCCCTGCTTTTTCCAGTTCCTCTAAAGTATGAAGAACGGCATGGTGTTCAATTTTACTCGAGATAACATGCTTCACGTTCAAATCGCGAACGGAGCAAAACAAAGCCATATTATTGGCTTCCGTGCCTCCGCTTGTGAAAAATATTTCTGCTGGTGCTACATTCAAAAATTTAGCTACACTTTTTCTTGCATTTTCAAGTGCAGTTTTTATTTCGCGACCCCATGAATGGATTGACGATGGATTCCCAAACTGATTTTGCATGACAGGTATCATTGCTTCAATAACAGCAGGATCCATTGGTGTCGTCGCTGCATTATCCAAATAAATTTTCATTGAATATCCTTGTTAATTTAATTTTGAAGACTCTTTTGATTGATCATATCCTTAATGTCGAAAATGATTTTTTCAGCTAGATTATTCGCAGTAGTTTGCGATTGACTTTCAGCATAAATTCTAATAATAGGTTCGGTGTTACTCTTTCTCAGATGAACCCATTCTTTATCAAATTCAATCTTTACTCCGTCGATTGTATTAATTGGTTGACGATTGTATTTGGTTTGAATCTGATCTAGTATTTTATCAACGTTTATCTCAGCAGTAAGCTCAATCTTATTCTTCGAAATGAAATAGTTCGGATAAGTAGCTCTTAACATTGAAGTGTTCTTCCCATACTTCGCAAGATGAGATAAGAACAATGCAATACCAACCAATGCATCACGCCCATAATGTAACTCAGGATAAATAATTCCGCCGTTACCTTCACCACCTATTACTGCATTGTGTGCTTTCATGGCTTCCACTACATTTACTTCACCTACAGCAGCAGCAAAATATGTTCCTCCCGATTTTTCAGTGATATCGCGCAAGGCACGAGTCGACGACAGATTAGAGACTGTATTTCCTTTTTTGTTTTTCAATACGTAATCGGCTACAGCTACAAGTGTATATTCTTCACCAAACATTTCTCCATCTTCACAAACCAATGCAAGGCGGTCTACATCCGGATCTACTACAATTCCAAGGTGTGCATTTTTCTTTTTTACTTCTTTTGAAATGTCTCCTAAGTATTCGGGTAACGGTTCCGGATTATGTGGAAATTGACCGTTCGGATCGCAATACAATTCAACAATGTCTTCTACTCCAAGTGCACGTAAGAGCGCCGGGACTACAATTCCGCCACTACTATTTACACAGTCGATAACAACTTTAAAGTTTTTTGCTTTAATGGCATTTACATCAACTAACGGTAGTGCAAGTATCTTTTCAATATGTTTGTGATGATAATTCGGAACACTAATATATTTTCCCAATTTATTTACTTCTGCAAATGTAAAGTCATCTGCTTCGGCTATCTTCAACACTTCTGCTCCATCGTTGGCCGAGAGGAATTCTCCTTTTTCATTCAATAGCTTTAAAGCATTCCATTGTTTTGGGTTATGACTTGCCGTAAGAATGATTCCACCATCAGCTTTGAAATCAGTTACCGCCATCTCAACAGTTGGTGTAGTAGAAAGGCCAAGGTAGATCACATCTATTCCTAATCCCTTCAAAGTACCAGCTACTAAATTCTGAACCATTTCTCCTGAAATCCGAGCATCTCTTCCAATAGCAATTACTGGTTTGTCGGTAGTCGTTTTTCTCCTTATAAGCCACGTGCCATACGCTGCCGTATATTTTACTATGTCAACCGGTGTTAATCCATCTCCCGGGCGCCCGCCTATTGTTCCTCTTATTCCGGAAATTGATTTTATAAGTGTCAAAATATTTCTTCTTTTAAATGTTTCTTTTGGGTGTAAAGATAGTCGATTTGCTATGATTTTACCTCGTAAAAGTGCTTTTTAGATTTTTATTTAAACTTAGCATTTTGATTTTGGGATCAAAACAAGATATTTATCTAATGAGATTAATATCTTTTAAATGAAGTGTTTATTGCATTTATGTGTAGAAATTATCCTTTATCTTTTAATGAATTCATAATACTTATACGCATTTTTTGTTTTTTGATCAATTATAACAATGTCAATAAGAGTATCATTACTTTATGAATATATAAGCTCCTTCTGTCGCGCCCCATACTTGTTCACCTTGCATATTATATCCTCTATCCCAACTATGCAATTCATTTGGAATAAGGATAACGTCGGAAGTAGCATAACTAGCACCTTTACGATCGCTCGGACAACTTTTTCCATCTGTTGAACCAGCATAATTTCCTTTTTCGTCAATTTTTAATTTTACATCACATCCCTTTCGTTCTTGCAATGAATCTATCGTCAATACTTTTTCGAGTAATTTAGGGTGATGAGTAAACCGAAGAGGGTCGTTGAATGTAAAAATGAAACTAGAAAAACTCCCATCATTATTTTCTATTAAATGATATACTCTTTGTCTGTAAGGTTTGTCGATTGATGTTGCAACTGCTTGCTCAACATAAAACCAAAAGCCATCTTTTTGCTTTTTCCAAATTGGTTTTATCTGAAGACGAATATCGAAATAGTTCGTTGTGTCTTTTAAATGTTGAGCCGTGCTGGTATAGGATCCTTTCATCGCCTTAGCTAATTTTTTCAACTGGACAGACTGAGCAGAGGACTGATTAGCGAAAATTAAACTTAATATTAGAAGGATAAAAATATTTTTTTTCATATACTATTACTTTAATTTTTTACTTCGACTAATAACAAAAAAAAAGAGGCTACTAATAGTAGCCTCTCATTTCTTTTCGGTTCAATTATGCAAGCTTAACATTTACTGCATTAAGACCTTTTTTTCCGTCTTGTACATCAAATGTTACGTTGTCATTTTCACGAATTTTTTGTGTTAGACCTGTTACATGAACAAAAATTTCTTGTCCGTTTTCGTCTTTAATAAATCCGAAACCTTTTTGTTCGTTGAAGAATTTTACTACTCCGTTTTTCATTGCTGTGATAATTTAATTGTTATTAGTTGTTATTGGGTTTGTTATTTTACAAATGGATGAGACTTTACAATCTCGATATTCTTATTGATCAGTTTATTTATATCCCGAATATAAGAAACTTCTTCTTTCGCACAAAATGAAAGTGCAATTCCTGAACTTCCTGCTCTGCCGGTTCTGCCAATACGATGAACATATGTTTCTGCCTGCTCGGGTATTTCATAATTGATTACGTGCGTCAGTTTGTCAACATCTATTCCTCTGGAAGCAATGTCAGTTGCCACTAAAACACGAATTTTTCTGCCTTTAAAGCCTTTTAATGCTCTTTCACGAGCACCTTGGCTTTTATTGCCATGAATTGCTTCTGCTTTTATCCCGTCGTTGTTCAAATCACGAGCTACTTTATCTGCTCCTCGCTTTGTACTGGTAAAAACTAATGCATGTTCGATCGTATCGTTATTTAATACATGCTTCAAAAGAGATCTTTTATCTTCCTTATTCACATAGTAAAGTGATTGTTTAACTGTTTCGGCTGTCGATGAAACAGGTGAAACTGATACATAAGATGGGCTCACTAAAATATTGTTAGCGAGTTGTTTAATTTCAGGCGAAACTGTCGCTGAAAAGAATAATGTTTGTTTTTGCTTCGGTAATTTAGAAATGATCTTTTTGATGTCATTGATAAATCCCATGTCGAGCATTCGATCTGCTTCATCGAGAACAAAATGTTGAACATCGTTCAATTTCACAAAACCTTGGTTCATCAGATCTAATAAACGGCCCGGTGTTGCAACAACAATGTCGGTTCCGTTTCTAAGAGACGATACTTGAGCGGCTTGGCCTACTCCACCAAATATTACGCAAGCATTCAGTTTGTAATTGCTTCCATATACTCGAAAGCTATCATAAATTTGTTGTGCAAGTTCACGTGTGGGCGCAAGAATAAGAGCTTTAATCGTCTTCTTGGTAGAAGGATTGTTTTTCTCTTGAAGAAGTTGAAGAATGGGTAAAGCGAAAGCGGCTGTTTTGCCGGTGCCGGTTTGAGCACAACCGAAAATGTCTTTTCCGTTTAAAACGATTGGAATTGATTGTACTTGAATGGGTGTTGGAACTAAATATCCCTTATTGATCAACGTTTCGATCAGGGATTGACTTACTCCTAAATTTGTAAATGTCATTAACTGGTATTAAAATAATTTGTTGTTACCGAAGGGTTTTCACTATTGAATTTGATCAGCGGTAAACTACTAGAAAAGTGTAAAAACGCGAATTGTGATTATTTTAATTACAAACTACTTGGTATACAATCTTCTGAGAAGTGTACAAATGTACTACTATTTATTCTTAATGTCCTAATAAATATTGCTTTAAGTGAAAATATTATCTTAAAAGCAGGATAAGGGCTTTATTTAAAAGGATTCGCTCTGTTTTTAGATCCACTAAAAATGAAAACAAAAGAAGAATTTCGGAATTAAATGTTTGATAAGTGTCTTTTTGGAATCAAAGTTCCAGACCTTCACTTTCAATCATTGTAACCCACTTCCCCATCTTTTTTTGAATAACTCTGAAATGATGTTGGTCTTCCGGTGTTATTAAGGATATAGCCTCGCCCGGATTTTCAGCCCTTCCTGTTCGTCCTATTCGATGAATAAAATCTTTCGGTGAGCGTGGCAATTCATAATTGATTACAAAAGGTAAAAAACTAATGTCTATTCCTCTTGAAATTAAGTCGGTTGCAACCAACACTTTCAACTTCCCTGCTTTGAATTTAGTAAGTGCATCGGTTCTTGCTCCTTGGCTTTTCTTACTGTGAATAGCCATTGCGTCAATCCCATTTTTACAAAGCTTGTCGGTTACATTGTCGGCTTTATAAACTGACGAGGTGAAAACCAAAACTTGCTTCATCTCCTTATGCTTAATCAGATATCTCAACAATGGTCCTTTTCGTTCCTCTTCTACAAAGTAGCCGATTTGTTGAATGAGATCTAATTGCTCCTCATTTTCTTTTTCTTCAATTTGAACTACTACAGGGTTATGCAAGACGAGCATTTTGAGTGCATCTAAATCTTTGCTCAATGTGGCAGAGAATAATAAATTCTGACGCTTCTTTGGCAAGTACTCCAGTATTCTTTGCATCTCTTCTTCAAAACCGATGCTCAACATTTTATCGGCTTCATCGAGTACTAATGTTTCTATCTCATCTAAGTGAACGGCATTCGATGAAATCAATTCTAATAATCTTCCAGGTGTTGCAATCAATACATTCACTTGATTAAGCGCCATCATTTGAGGATTGATAGATACTCCACCATATACGGCCAACGATTTAATCTTTTGATCTAGGCCGCTGCTGAAAAGTTGGAAGACGAGATTAACTTGAACTGCTAATTCTCTAGTCGGTACTAACACCAAAATTTGAGCACTTCTGTTTTTGGGCTTATTTTTATCTTGAAGATTCATCAAGATGGGCAACACATAACTTGCAGTTTTTCCTGAGCCCGTTTTAGAAATTCCTAATACATCTTTCTTTTTTAAGATGAGCGGAATTGCAGCACTCTGTATTGGATATGGCTCCGAATACTTTTGTTCAACTAATACTTTTAGTAAAGCCGGCGATAAGCCTAAATTGGAAAAAGGCATTAAGGATTTATTAAGTATTCGATTGAAATAAATGACTTGAAAAATAAAATTAGATTAAGTTGAACAAATAAATATTTTATTGTTCAACAAGAAATTATTTAGCCTGAAATAAAATTGAAAAAGCAGATTCCTACTCAAAAAAAATCTACGCTTCTACCAATTCGCTTTTTTTAATATTTCGATGGAGGTAAGAATGAAATATATGACGACGTGCAAATCGTGCTGGAATAGGCGTGCTAATTAAATTACCATATATTTTTTTAGGAACTCCAAAATATTCATAAACGCTTCCGTCTTGAAAAGTTACTTTCAATGTTTGTCCTTTATAAGAAAAATCATCGATACCCGAAGTACTTGTAGTTTGTGTATAGTTTTCAGAATTCTGAGCGTGAGTTTCCGGAGAGATACTCACCAAAAAATGATACGCTTCAATAATATGTTTACTTTTCTCCGCTGCCATTTCCGCTTGCTCATCGTTTACTTGAAACTTGTCGGGATGCCATTCTTTCATCAAATTACGATAAGTAACTTTTAATACGCTGAGATCAGCATTTTGATCAACATTAAATAATTTTCTACTATCAAGAATCCTTTTCATCGTTTTTTATTAATCAGTCTAATTGTTTTTTTATTTTTTAAGCTACTATTTCAATCTATCATGTTCCATTTTTGCCTGGATATTCAGCAATAAAACCGATTTCTTTAGCTAAAAAGCATAAATTATCAAATTTTTCATGCCGGACAATTGTCAATCTGCGGCGAAAGTACACTTTTTTTTCGTTTTCGTTTAGTTTTTTTTAGCATTCTCATCTAACACAAGCAATTAGCTTAATAATTCAACCATCAATAACCTATCTTTATTGCAAATTATCATTCCCAATTCTAACTGAACAATTATCGGTTGTTGATGTTCCATTCATATATGCAGGCAGGAGAAAAAATTATTGAGATAAAAAACCTTGTTAAGTATTATGGAAAAATTTGTGCGCTTTCGGACATTTCATTCGATGTATTTCAAGGCGATGTATTTGGTTTTTTAGGCCCCAATGGTGCCGGTAAAAGCACAACGATTCGTTCAATGCTTTCTTTGATTTCGTCTACCTCCGGGCAAATAAAAATTTTCAACAAAGACCTTCACCTCCATCGAAATTCTATTCTATCGGAAATTGGATGTATTGTAGAGAAACCAGATTTCTATAAATATCTCTCTGCTCAAAAAAATCTTGAAATTTTAGCGCGTTTATCAAATAAAAAAGTTAGCCAATCAAAAATTCAAGAAATAATTGAATTCGTAGGATTAAAAGGTAGAGAAAAGGATAAGGTTCTCAGCTATTCTCATGGAATGCGACAACGACTCGGAATTGCTCAAACATTAATTCATGACCCACAACTTATCATTTTAGATGAGCCAACAACCGGACTAGACCCACAAGGTATAATTGATATCCGAAATCTAATACTCCAATTAAAAAATGAACGCAATAAAACAATTGTATTAAGCTCACATATTTTATCAGAAATAGAATTGATAGCAAATAGAATGGTAATTATTAATAAAGGAAAAGTTATTGTTCAAGGTGAGGTAAAGGAATTACTAGATGAAAGTAAACTAATTGTTACTTTTTCTGTAGATCGTAGTGTAGATGCTATTCAACTTTTAAACAAACACTTTCCTTCTACTCTTGAGCATTCAAGTAATGATCAAGTTAATGTATCTGTATCGAAAGATATGATCTCAGAAATTAATAAAATGTTTTGTGATAATAATATTCAAGTTAGTGGTATAGAAGCGAAACGAAAATTGGAAGACTATTTTTTAAAATTAATAAACAACTGATGTTTTTAAAAAGTGTTTATAATGAATTTCTGAAAATTGCTTCAAAGCCGAGAAGTTATATTGGTTTAGGTGCAATCACACTAATAATAGGTGTTATCCTCTTTGCAATGCGAGTAGATGGAATGACTTACATTTCCTTTATCACTGCTCCTTTCGAGCAATCGTTAAGTTTCGGTGGTGAAATTCTGAATGGTAATCTCATGGCATTTATTATTCTGCAGATGCTCATCATTCACATACCGCTATTAATTGCATTTGTAACAGGCGATTTAATTTCAGGTGAAGGTGCAATGGGTACAATTCGTTTACTACTTACAAAGCCAATTTCTCGTTCAGGAATATTACTTAGTAAATATGTTGCCGGTTGCTTTTATACCTTAATTGTACTGTTGTGGATGGCGCTGATGGCCATATTTGTTGGGAAAGTAATGTTTGGTAGCGGCGACTTGATGGTTCTTAAAAGTGATGGTTTAACTATTATTCAAGCACATGATGTTGGCATCCGTTTCTTTTATGGCTTTACAGTTGCTTACTTAGCTTTAGTAATGATTGCTACATTGTCTCTTACTCTTTCGTGTTTCTCTGATAATTCTATCGGACCTATTGTTTCTACTATGGGCTTAATTATTTTACTTACTATTATCAGTACGCTCGATGTTCCGGTTTTTACTCGACTACAACCTTTTTTATTTACTACTCATATGGCTGCATGGAGAAGTTTCTTTGAAGATCCTATCCCCTACGAGCAAATTAAAACTTCTATCATGGTTTTAGTTGGTCATATTGTCGTGTTACTTACCATCGCCTTAGTTAAGTTCAATAAGAAAGATATTTTATCGTGAAAAAAATAATTCTACCACTATTAGTTTTTATTTTGTTTAATGATGTCTTTGGCCAAGGCATTTCTGCTCCTTTGTTGCTCGAACTTGTCAACAAAAAAACATTAAAAGCGAAAGATTATTCTGTAGACGCTGCCATAAAAGTTGATTTACCTTTTTTGAAAATGCTCCCTATTACTGCCAAAATTTATTTCAAACAAAAGGATAAGTTTAAGATCGATTCTAAATCTATTTCTATTTTACCACGACAAAGTTTTGACCAGCTTACAACTTTGCTCCAAAACCCAACTTCTTTTTCGTCAATGATCCAAAATACGGAAATGATTGGCAATACTGAAACCAAAGTTGTTAGTATTCTTCCATTTTCTGACACTACAGATTTGATACTGGGTCGACTTTGGATTGACCCTCTAAATTTATTAGTGCTTAAATCGCAATTAACCAGCAAAAGTAACGGAACAATTCTCACCGAATATTTTTATGGAAGTCAATCTGAATTTGGATTACCTGATCGTATGATTTTCACCGTAGATATTAAAAAATTTAAGATCCCTAAAAGTGTTACAATCGATATCAATAATTCAAAACCAACAAAGGAGACGAAAGAAAAGCAGGGAAAAATTTTCATTTCTCTCAGCAATTATTCAGTAAACCGAGGAATTGCAGATAGCATTTTTAAGAAAAAGCAAGAATAATAATATTATCGATTAACTTTTCATTTTAATTGTATGACCTAATTTATCGCGCTTTGTAATCAAATAATTTTCATTGTGACTGTTGCTCTGAATTTCAATAGGAATAACTTGAGAGATTTCTAATCCGTAACCAATCAATCCGGCTCTCTTCTTGGGATTATTCGTCATCAATTTCATTTTTGTAATTCCTAAATCACGAATAATTTGTGCACCTACACCATAATCACGCTCATCACTTTCAAAGCCAAGTTGAATGTTTGCTTCTACTGTGTCGAGCCCCTGTTCCTGCAATTTATAAGCTTTCAATTTATTTAATAGTCCTATTCCTCTTCCTTCTTGATTCATATAAACTACGACGCCCTTTCCTTCTTTCTCTATCATTTCCATCGCGCTGTGAAGTTGTGGTCCGCAATCGCATCTACACGATCCGAAAATATCACCGGTAATGCATGATGAGTGAACGCGAACCAATACAGGTTCGTCGGGTTTCCAAGTTCCTTTTACCAACGCAAGATGTTCCTGGCCGGTAGTAACTTGTTTGTAGGCTATCAGATCAAAATCGCCGAAGATTGTAGGTAGTTTTACTGTTACTTCTTTTTCTATCAAGCTTTCTTTTTGCAATCGGTAAGAAATAAGATCTTCAATAGAGATAATCGACAAATTAAATTTTTGTGCGATCTGAATAAGGTCTGGTAAGCGAGCCATCGTTCCATCTTCATTCATAATTTCAACCAATGTTCCTGCTGGAGCAGCTCCCGAAAGTCTTGCTAGGTCTATGGTTGCTTCGGTATGTCCCGCCCTTCTTAGTACACCACCTTTTTTTGCTCGTAATGGAAAAATATGTCCTGGTCGTCCTAGCTCTTCTTGTTTTGTATCCGGATTAATAAGTGCTTTAATTGTTTTTGACCTATCTGAAGCAGAGATACCGGTTGTTGTTCCATAACCTCTTAAATCGACAGATACAGTGAATTGCGTCTCGTGTGAAGAAGTATTTTGGCTAACCATTAATGGCAAATTCAAGTCGGCACATCGTTCTTCGGTTAATGCAACACAAATCAAACCTCTTCCATGAGTTGCCATAAAATTAACGACTTCAGGTGTTGAATTTTCTGCCGTGGTAATAAAGTCTCCTTCGTTTTCGCGATTAGCATCATCAACTACTATTATAACCTTGCCATTTTTAAGATCACTAATGGCCTGGTCGATCGTATTAAACTTAAACATAGCTATAAATTATAGGCGACAAAGTTAATAAACTTAGTTGGTTGTCTGATTTTTAATTATAAATCCAATTATAGCAGAATAACACTTCCCTCCTTACAAAGTTTTAGTGCTAAAAAATTAGTTAATAGTGAAAAAATCAGAGAAAAGTAATTGAGGAGGTTTCAATTTTCGAAAGTGATTGCAAATGTAAGATTGAATGAAAAAGAAGCTACTATCAACTCTTGAAAGCTATAATATTGTATTCATAACCTAAACATTGAATGGTTTAACTACAACCCCGTAAGGTTGACTTCAAAAGATGGCAAGTCCCGTAAGACTTCCATCTTTTGTTATTTAGGGATAGCTGTATTGTTTTCAGCTTCATTATTTTTTGCTCGCCAATTTTTTATTAAATCGGAAAATGAATTGAAATCTTTTCTATAAAAAACACCCAAACCTTGAGTATAGGGTGATTGAGAATAATTAATAATATTATCGGCATTTGATCTGTTAAATCCTTTTATCCTAAATCGACCATCTTCGCTTACTTTGTATTCAGCATTAAAGTCACCTACCACAGAACTTGTCGCATAACTTTGTGTGCTACTTAAATAACCTACGTTTCCTTCGAAGGTAAGTCGATCGTTTAAAATTGATTTACTCAAAATTACCTGAAACTCTTCGCTACTATAAGTGTCTTTAGCGCGGTAATTAAAACCAATATTGACATCTTTACTCAGTTGCCCAAGCCAATTGCTCACTTGATTACTCAACAATTCACTTGCGCTAGCTCCTGCTCCTGCTCCTGCATCTAATCGCCCAACTTGTCCTGGACCAGTTTGCGGAATAAATTGGTTCAGCACCAATAAACCAAACATCTGCTTGTTAATTTCTTGTTCAGAATTAAGAATAGTTTTCACTAAACCTTCTGCTGTTGGATCAAGTCCCTTAACTGTTATTTCGTAACTAATTGTAGGATTCATCAATTTATTGGTAAGAAACAAACGACATTCAACCGGAATCCTTCGCTTATAACTGCTGTCTGCAAGTAAATTATAGAGCGACGATGTATTTACAATATAAACAGCACTCATGTCTACATTCGCTTCGTATGGATCGCCGGCCCATGTAATCTTACTTCCCGGATCGATCGTAAACTTTTTATTGATTAAATTTTGCAGTGTAAATAGATAATCTCCTTTTTCAATAATATATGTTCCATACATATTAAAATTTCCTGCCGTATTAATATCGAGTTTTAAACTACCTGTTCCACTTCCGGAAATTACGTCACCAATTTTTTCATCAAAGATAATATTGATCAACGCGTTTCTATTCATATCCAAATTCATATTTAATTTTACCCCTGAAAGGTCAACACGATTGCCTCTGCCACCTTTTAATGTTGAATCAGCTGACTTGTCAATAAAACTAATATATTCGCTCTTACTTAAATCGCTTGATGTGTTTAATGGTATGTTTACAACAGTCCCTTTACTTGGACTCATAGATATATCCATATTCATATTTTCAAGGGGGCCATAAAAATGTGCATAGCCAGAAGCATTTGCTATGCCATAATAAAGGGAGTTGTCGAGCGCTGTCGTATTTAACACTTGAAATTTTTCCGCATTCATATCCGCATCAAATCTAAAGTCTCTAAAAAATCGATGAGTAACTTTACCATTTACAATTGCTTCGTTTCCGTTATCGTCGTTAAGTTTCAAATTGTTTATTAAAAAATTATTGTCATTTACTTTTACTTCTGTTGTAAAGCTGTAATGTGTCTGTAAGTAATTAATAAGTAAACTCATTTTATTAAGTACTAAATTTCCGTTGAACATCGGTTTTGAAAAAGTTCCGGTAAGATGAAGGTCGGCGTTAATTTTTCCATATAGATTTGTAAAAATATCGGCGATGTATTTTTCTATTGGGTGGATATACAAATTATTAAGAGTAATTTTGTAATCGAGATTATCTTCTTCTTTAGATAAATAATATTTACCGGTTATGTCTATAATTTTTGCTGTTCCCTTTACTGCAGAAATAGTTGATGTTAGAATTTCCTTTTCATTGTCGTACGCTGAAGTAATAGACATATTTCCTATTGTATCTTTATTCACCGTTAAGGTATTTATTTGCAGATCGGATTCTATTTGTAATTTGTGATATACATCAGACAGATGTAATTGTCCGCTCATTTCTCCACTCAGAAAATCTTTGTCTGCTTTTGCTATTGTATTTATATGCGAAAGACCGAAATTAGAGAGCAATACATTTAATTTATCAGAAGGGTTTTCACTTATTCTTCCACTCACCGATATTGATTCTGCACCTTTCACAAAAAATAAATGATTAATATCAATCAATGATGAATCGAACACAATTGAATTGAGCTCGTCTAATTTCCACTGCTGATTTTCTACTACTAAATAAGAACTATCAATTTTTAAATCGAATTTCGAAGAATTATCAAAATGAATACTACCATTTAATCGTGCTCGGTTTATGAAAGTATCTCTATCTGCCAATTGAATTTTAAATCCAATTTGATTGTTTTTTGTAAGTGCATTAATTACTGGTAACTCAATGATTGAATTGGCATCTTTATCGGATACTCGTTTAGCCTTAGCAATGAGATCCATTTTGTCGCGGTCAGTTGATGAAGTAATTGACAGCGAATCAAAAACTAATCCTTTAAATCGTACATAGGGTGTGTTAAGTTTCAAATTGAAATCATACTGAGAGCTGTTGAAATGCCCGGATATAATTGTATTTGGTGCAAAATCCCACGATGGTAAAAAATTTTCTGTAATTACATTTAAGTTTTTCAACTTTATTTCATAGGTGAAATTTTGATTGCTTTGAAAAGATTTTTTTGGAAGTATAACTGATGGTAAATAACGTGGAATAATTTCTTTGAAGGCATCTCCTATTGTAGCAAATTCAAAAATTCCAACACAATGCGCATCTAAGTTATCGGAGTTAATATCTACTGTTCGCGTTCCATTCTCTTGCGATGAATGGATATCGATATTGTTGATATGATATAGTTTTTTACCCGATTTGAGATTCGTGTTTTTAATAAGTATTTCTCCAACTATATTGTCAGGTTTATTTCCGATAAATCGTGTGCTGATATAGGTTTGAAGTACATTGCTTCCATTCAGTTTAAATAAATTTAGTGAATCGAGTTGTGCTCTTTTTATATCTGCCACAAAATTAAACTCAGGAAGAGTCGATCGGAAATCTATCGACCCAAGAAAGTCAAATTGAACATTTGGTTCATTAACAGATAAAGTTCCATTGAATAATTTTTTTGCAAACTGCCCGTCCACATTTATCTTCCTATAAGTATAGTTTTTAAAATCTAAAGCTGCGATTTTACCATTAATAGTAGCATTTAAATTATCGAATTTAAGTCCTGAACCTTTTACATCTAAACTTAACGAGACTTTTCCTAGATCTGGCAATTTTGCAATCACGCCTGCATTAAATTGTGAAGATGATAAATGCCCGCTGTATGTAGTTTGTTTAGTGTCTCGATTGTATTTTAAATTTAAATCTGATGTTAATAAGCCAAGGTCGGTGTTGATTGAACCATACGCGACAAAGTCATTATAGAATCCATTGAATTTCCCTTTAAATGTAACGGTTCCAAGTTGCGCTAAATTTTCAGGAATAAGAATATGGTTAGGAGTTGAAAATGGTGGAACCGATATTGATTCTATATCTTTCTTGTTTGTTTTAATGGCTTCAGCAGTTAATTCGATATACGTGTCTTCAATTTTCGGAAGACCATTCATCGCAATATTGCCCTTAAAATATGATTCTTTTCCCCATTCAATTGTAACATCTTTTCCTTTAAATCTATTTACAGTTCCTCGGAAATTTCCATCCAATCTTAGAGAATCCTTCATTCCCCAAAGATCGTCGGTGAAATAAGAGATATCTTGGAAACAAATAACAGATTTAGTGAAATCCGATTTCCAATGTACTTCATGTGTAAATTCATTGAAAGCTGAAAAGTTTGAATAGAAAAATGAAAGGTCGGTTTGTATTAAACTAATTGGAGTACGGAGAATTAATTTTTTAGCATTGATTTCTTGTGATGATATTTTTGCCTCAGCACTTAACTCATTAATTTGAAAGCCTGACTTATCTTTAAACTTCAGCTGATTGATGTTTACGAAAAAGTTCGAATTTTCTTGATGAAAGTTATTGAAAGAACCATTTATGTTTGTTAATAAAAGATCGGAGAAATTTACTCCATTTACGTGTAAGGTATCATTTTCATCTAGGCGTTTAAAGCGAAGGTCAATCAGTGAAAGGTTTTTCACATTGATTTTCCAAGGAGCCGAACTTGTGGTATCGCTAGAGGAGAAATATTCTGCAATGAAGTTCAGATTGTCATGTTCCTCGCCTTTATATTTGTTTAAATTAAAAATAGCTTTGTCTACTGTAAGCTTACTTATTTTTAATAAATGTTTTTTAGCTGAAAAATCAGAAATGTCGACATCAATTTCTTGAGCATAAATTAATGTATCGTTGTGTAGGTCTTTAATAAGTACACCATCTAACCTTACATTTTTCACTAATCTAAAACTAAGGCCTTGAATACTTACTTCTGTATTGAGTTCGGACGACATATACGCTGCCACTCGCCGTGCAAAAAATGTTTGTACGCTATCGACTCTCAATACCAAAAGGACAAAAACCAGAAAAATTAAAATCAGGCCAAGTGTCCAATATAGAAATCGTCTAAATTTTTTGATAATTTTGAATTTTAATAACGACAAACTTTGACAACATTCATACCATGGATAAGGTCTTCATTTTAGGAATAGAATCATCATGCGATGAAACGTCGGCATCAGTAATTTGCAATGATACTGTTTTGTCGAATGTGATTGCTAGTCAAGAACTTGTACACCAATTTTATGGTGGCGTAGTTCCTGAATTAGCCTCACGTGCGCATCAACAGAAGATTATTCCGGTAATAGAAGAAGCACTTATAAAGGCAAATATAACTAAAAACGACCTTAATGCAGTAGCTTTTACAAGAGGTCCCGGATTAATGGGTGCTTTATTGGTTGGTGTTTCTTTTGCCAAATCGTTTGCGATGGCATTAGACATCCCAATAATTGAAGTGAACCATATGCAAGGCCATATTCTTGCTCACTTTATTCAAAAACCTGATACACGAAAAAGTGTTCCCTCCTTTCCCTTTTTATGCTTAACGGTTTCTGGCGGCCACACACAGATTGTTCGAATCGATTCAATCTTAGAAATGGAAATTATTGGGATGACAATTGATGATGCAGCTGGTGAAGCATTCGACAAAACGGCTAAGATACTTGGCCTTCCTTATCCGGGAGGTCCTTTGATCGATAAGCATGCACAAAGTGGAAATGCCGAACGATTTAAATTTACACACCCTAACGTGGAAGGATTAAATTTTTCATTCAGCGGATTGAAAACAGCGATACTTTATTTTATCAAAGAGAATACGAAAAACGATCCGCAATTTGTTTTGAATAATCTCAATGACATTTGTGCATCTGTACAGAAAACCATCGTTGATATTCTGATGCATAAAATTAAATTGGCAAGAGTCCAAACTGGAATTAATCAACTCACTCTTGCCGGTGGAGTTAGTGCAAACAGTGCCCTAAGAAAGGCCTTTCTCGAACTCGAATCTGATAACTGTGATGTATACATTCCCGCTTTTGAGTTTTGTACTGACAATGCAGCTATGATTGCAATTACAGGATATTTTAAATTCTTGGAAAAGCAATTTTCAGGTTTAAATGTTACTCCATTAGCGAGATATTGATTTTAAGAGCAGACTTATTACATCTAAATTCATGAAAACAAAAAATAGATTCTACTTCCCATTACTTATTATTTCCGTTTGTATTCTTGCTTGCACTCAAAAAGTAAAAGAAGAAAGCAACAGTCAAGCAACTGTGTCAAATGTTCAAGAGAATGTTCAACTCATAAATGAATTTATTTGTGGATTATGGAGCCTCGACAGCAATCGATCACTTACAAATGTTGGCTTTTATATCAAACCGGATGGCACTATCGATTTTGTTACAGGCGATTTATCTGGTAGCTGGAAATTGGAAGGAAAGGACTTGTTAGTACTCTCCTTTTCACAAAATGAAAAAGATATAGTTCTTAAATACCATCTTGATTCGCTAAATGAATCACAAATGATTCTATCGGATTCTTCAGGACAAAATATTTATAGAAAAGTTCCATTCGGAATAAATAACGACGAAATAGTTCTTACCGGATTTCATGGAACATTATTTCCGGGAATCTCCAAAGAATATTCGTTTATGTTGCCTTCTGCAAAGAAAATTCGACTGTCATTAAAGAGCGAGGATTCAACTATCAAAATGCGAATCTACGATGCAACAAAAGAGTTAACTTCTATTCCACTTACCGATTGGCAATCCATTATGGTGAAAAGTGGAACGTATAAGGTGAAGGTAAATTACTTGAATCAGAAGATTGGCAAGATGAACGACTTTGATTTAAAAGTTTACGGGCAATAGTTTTTTTGCGAATTATTATGTTAAGTGAGCTTTTGTATTCAGGAATTAAAAAGCCCCGGTGAACTTGAATCATCGGGGCCTTTTAATGTAAGTGAGTTGATCGATTACCAGATTTTAACTCTCATTGAATCTGTTCTCCACATATTGTCTCCTTCTTTTATTCCAAACGCTTCGTAGAATTCAGGCATATCGCTCATTGGTCCGTTTACACGCAAAAAATTTGGTGCATGAACGTCTGTCATTACTTGCATGGCTAACGATTTATCTCTTGCATGTCCTAGCCAACCTAAAGTATAACCTAAGAAATATCGTTGTACCGGAGTTAAGCCATCGATCTTCTCCCCTTTCTTAAATTCTTCGGTGCGTTTAAAGGCATCGAGTCCAATTACCAATCCACCAAGATCTGCAATGTTCTCACCTAATGAAGCTTTGCCATTTACATGTAAGCTGTCTAATACAACATAGCTACTAAATTGATCAGCTAGTATTTTCGCTTGCTTGCTAAAATTGATTGAATCTTCTTTCGTCCACCAATTTGATAAATTTCCGTTTGCATCAAACTGACGGCCTTCATCATCGAAGCCATGTGTTAGCTCATGACCAATTGTACTTGCAGCAGCATAACCATAAATGATAGCATCATCTGCCAAAGAATCCGGAAGTCCGGGAATCAAGAATTGAGCAGCAGGAAGTACAATTTCATTATTCGACGGATTATAATATGCATTGTAAGTTTGAGGAGTCATGTCCCACTCTGTGCGATCGACAGGCTTATTGAGTTTGTCTACATAATAATTGAATTGCCATGTTCTGCATTGAATTACATTATTTACAAACGAGCTTCTATCAATTTTCATCGACGAATAATCTTTCCATTTATCCGGATAGCAAACTTTGTAACTGATTTTTGCAAGTTTATCAAGTGCTTTCGCTTTTGTTTCTTTGCTCATCCATGAAAGATTTTCAATATGGATTTTGTATTCAGCTAACATATTTTTAACCAAAATCGTGTAACGATCGCGCATAGCTGGAGAAACAAATTTGTTCACATATAATTGTCCTAAAGCATCGCCTAAAAAACTTTCTTCAGAATCGAGTATTCTTTTCCACCTAGGGCGCTGCGAAGTCGTACCTGTCATTACTGAACCAAAAAAATGAAAATTTTGATCGTTGATATTCGAACTCAGTTCTGTAGCAAAACTGTTTATCAAATTCCATCTCAAATAAGTTTTCCAATCGTTAATAGGAACAGTGGTTAAACTTTTTTCCACTTGCTTATAAAATTCCGGCTGACCAATAATAACTGTATCAACGCCGGCTATGTTCATCGACTTCATTAAATCCATCCAGTTAATTGAAGGAGTAATTTTATTAAAATCGGCAATAGCCATTTTATTGTAATTAGCATAAGGGTCGCGTAGATCTTCCAACTTTCTGGAAGCCTTCGCAAGATCTTCTTCTATTTTATAAACCGTTACAGCATTCGCAGTTGCTATTTTTTCATTGTCACCTAGAAGCATGAACATTTTCTGTAAATGAATTTTATATTCTGCTCTGATGGTTTTGGTGCGTTCGTCGGTGTTAAAATAATAATCACGTTCAGGTAGACCTATACCTCCCTGATAAAAATGCATCGCGTATTTCGTGCTATTCATTTCATCCTGATAAATACCTGTACTGAATAATGGAGAACCGGCATATATTTGAAAATGCGATATTGCATTTATCACATCTTGCTTTGTTTTGATAGCATTAATTATTTCGAATTCTTTGTTCAAAGGTGTTAGCCCTTGCGTTTCGATAACTGCACTATCCATTCCTGTGTGCCAAAAATCTCCAATACGCTGAGCATTGCTTTCCGTTTCTGATTTAGAATTCGCAGCTTCATTGCTCAATGTTTGCAATTTATCATAGATATCGTTTCGAACTAGGTTTGCAATTCCCCAACGGCGTTCACTCGAAGGAATCGGATTGTTCTTCATCCAATTGCCGGTAGCAAATTTGAAAAAATCATCCCCCGGTTTAATGGTGCTATCGATGTACTGAAAAAGGAAATCATCTTCGGTTACTTTACTCAAGTCTTGTTTTGGTTTTGTAGTACAAGATGAGAGAGCAATTACCGGAATCATTAATAAAAGAAATTTTCTTAGCTTATGCATGCGGTTTTAGTTATAGGTGAATAAATTCTATTGCTGTTTGTGATTGCAAAGCTATTCAAAAAATCAGATGATAAAAGTCGGAAAATGTCACAAAGAAACAGTACCGTGACACGTAAATTGATGTTCTTTTCATAGCTTCGCACAAAAAACAATCTATGTACTATCTACATTTTTTGCGTGCCTGTTTATTGTTAATTGTCATTAACACTTCCATTTTCGGACAAGAGAATGCTAAGCCCATAAAGCCAGATACAACAACTCATTTTCCACAAGAAATACATTTATCGGATATTCGTCAATTGACATTTGGAGGCGATAATGCCGAAGCTTATTATAGTTTCGACAGTAAAAAAATTGTGTTTCAAATGACAAACACCGATTTTAACGCAGTGTGTGATCAAATTTTTTATTCTGATTTGAATGTATTCAATCCGAAAATGGTAAGTACAGGGGCAGGACGGACGACTTGCTCTTATTTCCTGCCGGGCGACACAACTATTATTTATGCCAGTACGCATTTGTCAGGTAAAGATTGTCCCCCTAAACCCGCTCCTAGAGCAGATCATAAATATGTTTGGCCGGTTTATGAAAGTTTCGACATTTTTATGGCTGATTTAAATGGAAAAATTATTAAGCAACTTACAAATGTGAAAGGGTATGATGCAGAAGCTACCGTGAGTCCTAAAGGTGACAAAATAGTTTTTACCAGTACCAGAAACGGCGACCTAGATCTTTACACTATGAATATAGATGGCAGTAATGTAAAACAGATCACGAATGAATTGGGCTATGACGGAGGTGCATTTTTTTCGCCAGATGGAAAAAAATTAATCTTCAGAGCTTCACGTCCCACTTCTAAAGAAGAAATTGAGACGTATAAAAATTTACTAGCTCAAGGATTAGTAATGCCTGTTGAGATGGAACTTTTTACATGTAATGTAGATGGAAGCGATTTGCATCAGGTTACGCACTTGGGTAATGCAAACTGGGCACCTTTTTTTACACCTGATGGGAAAAAGGTAATCTTCTCGAGCAATCATTTAACAGGTGGCTATCATTTCAATTTGTGGATGTGCGATTTAAATGGTGAGCAATTAGAACAAATATCGTTTGATAAAACATTCGATGCCTTTCCTGTTTTCTCGCCCGACGGTAAGCATCTTATCTTTTCATCGAACCGCAATAACAAAGGTGGCCACGATACAAATTTGTTTTATGCTACTTTCAAATAAGGAAATTCAAAAATATTTTTGTCCCTCTCCTTTTTGCTCAAATAAGTGGTACTCAATTAATTCAATTTGATTATTACAACAAGAATTAAATTATTCTTTATAATAATTTAGGACGTATTCAAGTAGATTGTTGGTTCTAAGAAGTTCTCTAATTATTTTTATCTTTGAATGAAAGTTGGTCGCTTGAAATTAAGCTGTTTTATTATCATGTTACTTTATGAAACCAGGAAGAATTTTATTAATAGTTATTGTAATCTTTTTTGGGGTTGTTATTTTTTTGAATAAATGCCAACACCCATCATCATCTGATAAAAATAATAAAATCGCATCAGCGCCTGCTCTTTCGGTTGATGTTGTAGTTGCCCAAAATCAAAAATTAGAATACCCAATTTATTCTAACGGAACTCTTTTATCAAATGAAGAAGTAGAATTAAAAAACGAAATAGCAGGTAGAGTTGTTAAGATTAATTTTAAAGAAGGAGCCTTTGTAAAGCGGGGTTCATTATTAGTGAAATTGTATGATAACGATCTTCAAAGTCAACTTAAAAAATTATTATTTCAAGAAGAGCTAGCTCAAAAGATCGAATTGCGTCAAAAAGATCTTTTATCTGTTAATGGAATCTCTCAACAAGACTATGAGATTTCTCAAAATGAATTGAATACTTTTAAAGCTGACATTGAAATATTAAAAACCGCTATTTCTAAAACTGAAATCAAAGCACCTTTCGACGGAAAAATTGGGCTCAAAAATATTTCTGAAGGAGCCTTTCTTCAAGTAAATTCTACCATAGCAACTTTCTATGATATTGATCCAATAAAAGTTGAATTTTCAATCCCTGAAAAATTTTTACATCAAGTCAATTATGAAAGCCCTATTTTTTTTACTACCTCATCG
The DNA here is from genome assembly GCA_043747595.1 of Bacteroidota bacterium. Classification (GTDB taxonomy): domain Bacteria; phylum Bacteroidota; class Bacteroidia; order AKYH767-A; family 2013-40CM-41-45; genus JADKIH01. The sequence goes on from JAYTOX010000021.1 coordinate 32,102, forward strand.
GACACTTTAGTTTACAATGCAAAGATTTATGCAATTGAACCTGAAATTGAAATTTCAAATCGAAGTTTAAAAATCAGAGCAAAGACATCTAATAGTGAACTTAAATTATTACCAGGTGAATTTGCAAAGATTACTATTCCGCTGAAAACAATTCCTTCTACTATATTAATTCCAACTCAATCATTAATTCCAGAATTGTCAGGTCAGAGCGTTTATATTTCTGTACAAGGAATGGCAAGAAAAATTAGCGTAGAAACAGGGATGAGATTCGATTCTACAGTTGAAATAGTGAAAGGAATTCACGCAGGCGACACTATCCTTACCTCCGGAATGATGCAGGTTAGACCAAAGATGCCTCTTAAAATTAATATTACTCAATAACTCGGTAATTTAAAATAATGTCATTAAGTTCAATTAGTATCAGACGTCCAGTTATGGCGATGGTGTTTTCAATCATCATCATGTTGTTTGGTGCAATAGGATTTAATTTTTTAGGTGTAAGAGAATATCCATCTATTGATCCCCCAATTATTACAGTACGCACCGCCTATACCGGAGCGAGTTCTCAGGTAATTGAGTCGCAGATTACCGAACCTTTAGAAAAAGCAATCAATGGAATTGCCGGGATTCGCTCCATTTCTTCTGCAAGTAATCAGGGCACAAGTAATATTACAGTTGAATTTAACCTCGATGTGGATCTTGAAGCTGCGGCAAATGATGTTCGCGACAAGGTTTCGCAGGCTGTTCGCCAATTGCCTCAAGACATAGATGCTCCACCTGTTGTTACTAAATCGGATGCAAACAGTGATGCAATTTTATCTATGACGATCGAGAGCACCACTAAAAATCAAATGCAAGTGAGTGATTACGCAGCGAACGTATTACTTGAACGATTGCAAACAATTCCAGGTGTAAGTACCATTCAGATTTGGGGAGAAAAAAAATATGCCATGCGAATTTGGCTAAACCCTTCCCTTCTCGCTGCCTATCGTTTAACGCCAATGGATATTCAAAATGCATTGAATCGAGAAAATGTTGAATTGCCCGGAGGTAAAATTACTGGTCAAGCAACAGATCTTACCATTAATACTATGGGCAAATTGGTAACTGAAGACGATTTTAATAATTTGATCATATCTTCAAATAATGGTGTAACAGTTCGACTCAAAGATGTTGCAACGGCGCAGCTCGGTCCGGAAAATGATGAAACAATATTAAAACAGTCAGGTACACCAATGATAGGATTAGGAATTGTACCACAACCGGGTTCAAATTATATTGAGATAGCAGATGAATTTTATAAACGGTATGATCAACTCAAAAGAGAACTTCCAAAAGATTTTAAATTAGATATTGCCTTAGACAATACAAAATTTATTCGCCAGTCTATCGGTGAAGTTGAGGAAACACTTCTGATTGCATTTTTATTAGTTGTACTTATTATTTACTTGTTCTTCCGTGATTGGTTAATAGCCTTACGACCACTAATTGATATTCCTGTTTCTTTAATTGGTGCATTTTTCATTATGTATGTTTCAGGTTTTAGCATTAACATACTTACTTTACTAGCTATTGTACTTGCTACAGGTTTAGTTGTTGATGACGGAATTGTAGTCACGGAAAATATTTTTAAAAAAATAGAGGGTGGTATGGAACCTAAAGAAGCGGCTATAAAAGGTTCGAATGAAATTTTCTTTGCGGTAATTTCCACTTCACTTACACTCGCTGTTGTTTTTATACCCATCATTTTCTTACAAGGCTTTGTCGGTCGATTGTTTAGAGAATTTGGGATTGTAATGGCCGGCGCCATATTAATTTCGGCATTTGTGTCACTTTCTCTTACTCCTGTTTTAAATGTAAAGCTTGCCAGAAGAAATCAAAAACATTCACGCTTTTATAATTTGACTGAACCATTCTTTGAACAAATGACAGAAAAGTATAAAGCGTCATTAACAGCTTTTATCAATGTAAGGAAATGGGCGTGGTATATTTTAGGAGCTACGGTGTTGATGATTTATTTTATTGGAACAAATCTTCCTTCTGAATTAGCGCCACTAGAAGATCGGAACCTGATTCGATTATCTGTTAGCGCTCCTGAAGGAACTAGTTATGGTTACATGGATAATTTTATGGATCGTTTGGTGAATTTTGTAAATGATTCAATCCCTGAAAAACGAATAGCATTAAGTGTGACAGCTCCAGGTTTTACAGGATCCGGTGCGGTTAATTCAGGATTTATGAGAATTGCATTGAAAGATCCGAATGAACGAAATAAAAGTCAACAGCAAGTTGCTGACTACATCAACAAAAATATGAAGTACTTTCCGGAAGGAAAAGTTTTTGCTTTGCAGGAACAAACAATAGGCGCCGGTGGTGCTTCACGAATTGGTTTACCTGTTCAGTTTGTACTCTTAGCTCCTAATTTCGAAAAGCTCAAAGAAGTGCTTCCTAAGTTTATTGATGCTGTGAATAAGAATCCGGTATTTCAAGGTGTCGATGTAAATTTAAAATTCAATAAACCTGAATTAAATATTTCAATTAATCGCGATCGAGCTGCTGAACTTGGTGTTTCAGTCAACGACATTGCTCAAACGCTTCAATACTCCTATAGCGGTCGTAGAATGTCATATTTTACAATGAGTGGCAAGCAATACCAAGTTATTGCTCAAGTTAAACGAAGCGACCGTAACGAGCCCATCGACCTCCGTTCACTTTATGTGAAAAACAATAATGGTCAACTTATCCAGCTCGACAATGTTATAAATGTAAAAGAAGAAAGTAGTCCGCCGCAATTATATCATTACAATCGATATAAATCGGCTACAATTTCTGCCGGATTAGCATCAGGAAAAACGATTGGCGATGGAATTGATGAAATGAATCGAATAGCGAAGAATGTTATCGACGATTCATTTTCAACAGCTCTCACCGGACCATCACGGGATTTTGTTGAATCAGGATCAAATATACTTTTTGCTTTCCTCCTTGCAATCGTTTTAATCTATTTGATACTAGCGGCTCAGTTTGAAAGTTTTATTGATCCATTCATTATCATGATTACGGTGCCTTTGGCTTTGGGCGGAGCCGTACTTTCTTTATGGCTATTCAATCAATCATTAAATATTTTTAGTCAGATTGGAATTATTATGCTTATTGGTTTGGTTACCAAAAACGGAATTTTAATTGTCGATTTTGCAAACAAAAGAAGAGCTGCCGGACTTTCAATGAACGAGGCAGTAATCGATGCTTCAACAAATCGCTTACGTCCTATTTTAATGACCAGCATTGCTACTATTTTAGGTGCACTGCCAATTGCAATTGGTTTGGGTAACGGTGCTCACAGTCGTATACCTATGGGAATCGTAGTTGTTGGCGGTTTATTATTTTCACTTGTGCTTACATTGTATGTAATACCTGCTATATATACCTTCATTTCTAGAAAAAAGATAAATGAAACGAACTAACTTGCTTCTTTTCTTATTTTTAATTTCATTTTGTGTTAATGCTCAAGGAGTACTTACTATTGAACAAGCAATAAGTATTGGTTTAGAAAATAATTTTGATGTACGTATAGTAAAAAATAATTTAGACGTTAATCAAAACAATAATTCTCTTGGCAATGCAGGGATGTTACCTTCTTTGGATCTCAATGGAAGTTACGCCGAGTCGACAACAAATCTGAAGCAAAATTTTTTTACAGGATCAGAAGTGAATAAAGATGGTTCCGTTTCGAAAAATTATGCGATGGATCTAGCTCTCAACTGGGTGATATTTGATGGAATGAAAATGTTTTTCACAAAAGACAAATTGAGTAAATTGTCGTCTTACTCTGAAAAGCAATTAAAGATTCAGATGGAGAATACTATGGAAGAAATAATTTCTGTTTATTATTCAATCATCAGAAATAATCAATTAGTTTCCGCAACGCAACAAGAACTTGATTTTTCGAATACACGGCTCAGTATTACAGATCAAAAAATGAAAAATGGTTCAGGATCAAAATATGAATACCTTCAAACAAAAGCAGATTATAACAAACAAAAATCGGTCGTGTTATCTGCTAAATCTGATGCAGAGTCAGCAAAAATTAAATTGAACCAACTTTTAGCACGACCACTTACAACAGAATTTTTTCCTTCCGATACGGTAATCATCAATTATTTTCCTGATATCAACGAACTCACTTCGCAAATTTCCGTTAATTCATCAATTGGCTTGTATGAGATAAATCAAAATATTAGTGAACTCAGTTTAAAAGAAACAAAAGCAATACGTTCTCCCAAAATTTCGTTGAATAGTCATTACTTTCAAAATAAAGTTACGAGCGATGCCGGTTTCACGCTTCTGAATCAAAACTCCGGTTACACTTTTGGAGTTACTGCCACACTTCCTTTGTTTCATGGTTTTAATACCAACCGACAAATTTCTAATTCTAAAATTGATTTACTCAGTGCTCGATTGGAATTGCAACGCATCAAAAGTGAAGTTAATGGAGACATGTTAAATGCCTTTCGCGAATTTATTACTCAGAAAGAAATACTTGATTTAGAAGAAGCCAATATTATTATTGCTAGAGAAATTTATCATATTGCACAAGAGCGTTATAAATTAGGAACTATTAATGTAACTGAACTTCAAGATGTGCAACGACTTTTTGAAGAAGCACTTTTGAGATTGGTTGATGCGCGATATACTGCAAAAATTAAGGAAACTTCATTGAAGAAAGTGGCAAATCAACTTATTATTGCAAAATAAAACTTATTTTGTAGCTATGAACTCTCTTCAGTCAAAAAATACATTTTTAAGTGAAACTTTCGGAAATTTTTTTTCTAGCCAAAAGGTATCAGGTTTGATTTTGCTTTGTGCAACCCTATCAAGTCTTTATATTGCTAATTCAAATTACTCAAATCAATATTGTGCTTTTTGGGAAAAGGAAATTTCGCTAACCAGTACGGTACATTTTTCTATTTTGCATTTTATTAACGAGGGATTAATGACCATTTTCTTTTTCTTAGTTGGTCTAGAAATAAAACGAGAACTAAGAGATGGTGAATTAAAGGGATTCGAAAAAGCATCTATTCCTGTTAGCGCTGCTTTGGGCGGTATGCTTTTCCCGGCACTTATCTATTCATATTTTAATTATGGATCGTCTACTTCAAATGGATGGGGAATTCCCTTGGCGACCGATATAGCTTTTGCTATTGGTGTTATATCTATTTTAGGAAATCGAATTTCTAATACTGCAAAAGTATTTATCACTGCGCTGGCAGTTGTTGATGACCTAGGTGCTGTTTTAATCATTGCGATATACTATTCTGCTTCCTTGAAAATATTTTACTTATTAATTTCTACTTTTATCATGATGCTTTTGATTTTCTTAAATCAAAAAAACGTTGAGAATGGATTTATTTATATATTTCTTGGAATGTTACTTTGGTTTTGCGTATTCTCTTCAGGCATTCACTCTACTTTGGCCGGAGTTCTTCTTGCTGCTACAATTCCTTTCAAAGGGAAGAGCGATTCTTTATTGCAGAAGTTTGAGCAAGCATTGCATAAGCCGGTCAATTTATTAATTATGCCAATTTTTGCAATGGCTAATACTGCAATTGTAATAAATGGTGGATTTATCAATCACATTCAAACGGATGAAGGCTTGGGCATTATTTTCGGTCTGGCATTGGGAAAACCAATTGGCATTACTCTATTCGTATTGCTTACTCTGTTTATTTTGAAACGGAAAATGCCCGATGGAATGAATTTAAAAACTCTGATTGGTCTAGGTTTCTTAGCTGGAATAGGCTTTACAATGTCAATATTTATTTCGATGCTTGCTTTTAAAGACCAAGGATTCATTGCAAATGCAAAAATATCGATCATGTTTGCTAGTTTTTTATCAGGTGTTATTGGTTATGTTTTGTTGAATTTATTTAATAAAAAAAATGGTTGATTTTGTAGAGTTCTCAGGCCAATTAAGAAAACCTTCGGGCATTGGTGCTAAGCAAGTGACAAATTTTATGGCTAAGGCTAACATGCAGATGTACGATTTCGTTCTGTCGAAAATTAATTTTTTTTCCGGAATGAAAATTCTCGAACTTGGAATGGCCGATGGGTTTTTCGTTAACAAATTCTTTGGGCTTGAAAGTGATATTGCTTACGTCGGAGTCGATTATTCGACCGATATGGTGGATGAAGCGAAAAAATTAAATGAAGAGTTGAGAAAAATACATGACATACAATTTAAAGAAGGAAATATTTCTGCACTTGAAATTTATAATAATGCTTTCGATACGTTTCTTACTATCAATACTCATTATTTTTGGGAAAACTTAAGTGAAGGAATCAGTGAAATGCTTCGAGTTGTTAAACCGAAAGGCCAATTTATAATTTGTGGCAGAACAATGGAAAGTATGAAATTGCTTCCTTTTACACAATGTGGCTTTGCTCATTATTCTAATGAAACTCTACAAGAGCATTTTGATATTTCTAAAATTGCTGATTTTAAGTTTGAAACGTTTACAGAAAAAATTACACTACCAAATGGAGAACAAACGGAATTGGTGAATTTCTGTGCATTTGGAATAAAAGTATAAAAGTTATATTATTGAATTATATTTGAAATAATGAAATTGATCTCCCTCTACTTTGCTGCGTTTCTTCTAACCAACAGCATCTCTGCACAGAAAGTTACAAAGCTTACTATTACTGATAATTTAAGTGCATCTAGTCGTTTTTCCTATGGGAAAGCAAAGCCTGCGCCTGCTAGAGATCATTTTTATATTCTTTCTGATAAAGGAACTCAGGTTTTATTCTATGTCGAATTGAATTCAACTGATTCACTAAATTTGAGAAATCCCAGCCTTAAATTTACTGCTTACAAAACTGATTCCGGTAAAGATGAATGGGTAGATGATCGTGTAATTGATATTAAAATTGGTAGTACTTATGTTATGACTGCATTCAATTTTTCATCGATTGGTAATTATAAAATTATTATTGGTCCGGAAATTGGCAATGAAATTTTAGCAGAAGGCACTTTTATTATTACAAAATAAAGCAAACTTTAAGAGTCCATTTTTGTTTACTAAAAATGATAAGTAGATTCGAACGAATAATTTTAAAGTTTATAAAAAGGTAAAATTGAATGGAAATAGAAATTGCAACAGTAGGTGGTGGATGTTTTTGGTGCACTGAAGCACAGTTCCTCTTATTAGATGGTGTATTATCTGTTCAATCGGGTTATTCTGGTGGAAAAATAAAAAATCCTTCTTACAGAGAAGTCTGCTTAGGAATTACCGGGCATGCTGAAGTAATACAGGTTTCGTTCGATGCAAGCAAGCTCTCTTATACCGATATTCTCAAAGCATTCTTTGAATCGCACGATCCCACACAATTAAATAGACAAGGAAATGATGTTGGAACACAATATCGATCCGTAATCTATTACCACTCCAACGAGCAAAAAGCTATTGCATCAAGAATAATTTCTGAGTTGAATGATTCAAAGGTTTACTCTTATCCGATCGTGACTGAACTTTCACCCTTTACAGTTTTTTACAAAGCGGATGATCACCATCAAAATTATTACAATATGAATGGTGAACAATCCTATTGTCAGTATATTATTACACCAAAAATAGAAAAATTTAAAAAGGTGTTTAAAAATCTTTTAAAGGAAAATTAAAAATAATATTCACTTGTTGATCGTATTAGATGGTCGTGGCATCAATTTTAATTGTGGATTATTATGGACAATTATTACTCATAATGCGCAATTGATTTTCTGCATGCTTTTAGGTAGATTTCATTTTTAATAAAAAACAGCTCTATTTAGAAACATTTTTAAACTAACGATTTACTTTTTAAGGCTCTAAAATCTTGTTATTGATTTTTAATCTTTACATAGAATTGTTGGCACGCTTTTTTTACATATTATAGTGAATACGTTTACTTGAAAAATACGTAACGATGGAAAAGAAAAAAAATGTTTCTAATGAAAAAGGATTTGATGTGAAAGGTCGAAGTCCACAAAACCAAAAGGCTTCCGGCAATAAGAAAAATTTTATTTTCGATTTGGTGAAATCTGAAATTAAAAAACTTCCTTCTAAAACCACCATTGAAGCTATTCAAAAATATCCGGAAGTGGTATGGAGATTCGCTAGAGACAAATAAGTTCCACAATGAATGATCAACTAACGATGAGAGCTGTTAATCTTTTGAAAAAAATTGAAGCGTCTTGCACATTTAAATAGGTTGAACATTGTGGTAGGTAAATAAAAAAAGCCGGGAAATTTATCTCTCGGCTTTTTCAATAATCATGTAAAGTATTTACTTCGTTACTTTTTCAGGAATAGTATAATTAATAATTTGCTCTCCGTTTGTTGAATAGTAAGTCGTTTTATTCTGTTGGTCGATAAAACCCCAAACTTTAATCGTAGCAGAAGTAGACTTATCTTTTGCTATTTTTTCTGCGATAGCTGCAGGAATTGAACTTCCCGAAATTTCATAATCGTGGCGAATCACACTATCATTTGAATCATATATTTTAAAATGTTCGTTCATATCTTGGTCATAATAATGAACGCGATAGTTTACACCATCAACCGACCAAGTAATTCGATCGGCAGTCGGATTGGTTTGTTTGAACTGATCTTGTACATGATGCGGAATTTGAGTCTGGGAAAATGCAATTCCTGTAAAACAAATTAATGTTACGATAACGAATATGATTTTTTTCATTGGTCAGTATTAATATGATTATTTTTGTGTTGCTAAATTAACTATTTATTTGCTTCCAAGAATCACTTTTTGGCCAAGTATCAGTAATTCGATGTGGATATCTTGGTGGGCTCCTAATATTAACTCTAAAAGACGGCTGATTTATTCGGCATGTTCACTATCCCAAGCATCAAAGAGAATCTGTAAAAAATTGTTTTCTTCTGCTGTGATTTTTTCATCGGCACTGACTAACTTGACAGCAAAATCCATAAAGTGGGTACGTTCTTCAGGCGTAGAATCTTGGTAAAAATCGTCCATGCATTTTTGAAAATGTAGAATATAATCTGCCGGTTTCAATACTGAAATTTCATCCATGGCTCCATCAAGATTTACATGAAACGGATAATTTTCTACCAAATATCTTCTTATTATCAAATCTTCGCTTACAGAAAAATCTCCGTCAATTACAGATAACAGTTGAAGTAAATGATAGCCGGCTTCTGCTTTATTGAATTTGAGTGTTTCCATTCGATGCTTATTTTGACTACTTTAAAGTACTTCATTCTTTTATCAAAAAAAAATATTCTAGTAATTATTTATGACGAATTTTTTGCTCAATTCTGTTGAGTGGAATTTTTTTTATTTATTTATTGATGGGAATTTACATCTCAAGTTAATCATTCAACGATGTGTTAGGATAAGTAATTGTATTTCAAAGAAATGGGAGGGCTATTTTGATTATTTGATTAACTTTGAATTGAGGATAAAATCTTGAGAAATCGTAAAAATTTGAGGATTTTCAATTAAATTCGCAGTATATTGTTTGAATCAGAATTGATCAAAGAAATGGCTCTTATTATCTGAAGAAAGATTGGTGTATGACGGATATTATTCAACTATTACCGGAGACGGTATCTAATCAAATTGCAGCCGGCGAAGTAATTCAACGGCCTTCATCTGCTGTAAAAGAACTTTTGGAAAATGCAGTAGATGCAGGAGGAACAAACATTGAACTAATTGTAAAGGATTCTGGGAAAACTTTAATTAGAATAATTGATAATGGCATTGGAATGAGTTCGACCGATGCGCGCCTTTCGTTTGCTCGACATGCTACTTCTAAAATTCGCTCAGCCGACGATCTCTTTGCCATCAAAACAAAAGGATTCCGTGGTGAGGCTTTAGCGTCTATTGCATCTATTGCACAAGTTGAGTTAAAAACCATGCGAGCTGATGAAGAAATTGGTACGTTGATAGAAATTGAGGGCAACATAATCAAAGATCAACAACCAGTTGGTATGACTTCCGGTACCAGTATCTCTGTAAAGAATCTTTTTTACAATGTACCTGCTCGTCGTAATTTTTTAAAATCAAATTCAATTGAAGCAAGACATATCATAGACGAATTTGAACGTGTGGCTTTGGCACATCCTGAAATAAGTTTTTCATTAAACATGAATGGAGTAGAATATTTTAGACTTCCAGCAAGCAATCATAGGCAACGAATCGTGAATATTTATGGGAGTTCATATAATGAGCGCTTAGTGCCAATATCTGAAGACACTACCCTACTTTCGATTAATGGTTTTGTAGGCAAACCTGAATTCAGCAGAAAGACGAGAGGTGAACAATTTTTCTTTGTCAATCATCGATTTATTAAAGATGGATATCTTCATCATGCTGTTACGAACGCTTTTGAAGAGCTATTGTCGAAAGACAGCTATGCTAGCTATTGGTTGTTCATCGATATCGATCCGTCTAAGATTGATGTAAATATTCATCCAACAAAAACAGAAATTAAATTTGAAGACGAACGATCTGTTTATGCAATCGTTCGATCAGCAATAAAACGTTCTCTTGGGCAATATAGTGTGAGTCCTGCGTTGGATTTTGACCAGGAGAAAACCTTCGATGTACCACATGCAATGCGTTACCAGCCGGCTCAGCAACCGATGGTAACTGTCAATACTGGTTACAATCCGTTTGAGAAAACAAATAAAGAAATAATAAACTCAGGCTGGGATAAAGTTTACACCGATCTCCGTAATGTAGAAATACCAAGCCAACAGGTATCTCAAACGAGTGCACACTTTATCAATGAACCTATTTCAGATGTCGTAGTTTCTTCTTTTCAGCTCGGACAATTTATTCTGTGTAAATTGAATGAGCAATTATTGATGATTGATGCAACGGCAGCACACGAACGAATTATTTACAATCAGCTAATGGATAAATTGGCAGGTAAACCATTTAGTTCACAACAATTGCTTTTCCCTCAAACACTACAATTTAGTGCTTCCGATTTTCAAATAATTGCTGAAATACAGCAGCAGATACGAGAATTTGGATTTGATATTTCTGAATTTGGCCTTAATACTTTTGTTTTGAATGCAGCTCCAATTGGAGTTCCATCCGGACATGAAAAAGAGGTGTTAGAAAATATTATTGAACAATATAAACTAAACTCCACGTTGATAAGTCTAGGCATTCAAGAGAAATTAGCTTATTCAATGGCGAAAAGCATGGCTATAAAAAAAGGCGACCCTCTCTCGAAAGAAGAAATTGATGAACTTGTTCAGGCGATTTTAAAAACCGATAAAGGTGACAAAGGAATTGATGGAAAGGTTTGCCTTCGTTTTATTAAGTCAACAGAACTTCCTGATTATTTTAAATAAAAAAAATTCTAAACTGATCATTTGAGCAGCTAGATTTAATTATGGACAACAACTATGTAAGACCAACCGGATTCAATTTCCTTCCGGTTGTTGTAAAGAATATTCTGATCATTAACGTGATTATGTTTTTAGCGACTCAAGTTCTTTTGTCACGTGGCATCGATCTTAACGACATGCTTGGTTTGCATTATTTTTTATCTGAAAAATTTCACATCTGGCAATTTTTCACCTATATGTTCATGCATGGAAATATTATGCATATTTTCTTCAATATGTTTGCTGTCTTTATGTTCGGAGCAGCAATGGAAAATATATGGGGACCCAAAAAATTTCTTACTTATTATCTACTTACCGGATTAGGAGCTGCTGTTGCGCATTATGCCATTGTGTATTTTCAAATGGATGCTGCAATGGGAACACTCAATAACTATATAGCTTCTCCATCAATCGACAAACTTCAATCGCTCTTATCTTCCAATGTCTTTTCCGGATTTTCATCGCGAGATTTCTCTGAGCGATTACAAGATTTTATACGAACCTTTAATGAAACATATACAACAAACCCTTCACAAGCATTAAATATGAGTGTTGAGTTCATGAAAGAATCGCGGATGGAAGTTTATAACGCTCCGGTTGTAATTGGCGCTAGCGGTGCTTTGTTTGGTTTATTGTTGGCTTATGGAATGACATTCCCCAACAATTTTCTTTATGTTTATTTAATTTTACCAATCAAAGCAAAGTACTTTGTAATTATTTATGGACTTATCGAATTATTTTCGGGTGTCGCTAATTATTCGGGCGACAATGTTGCTCACTTCGCACATCTTGGAGGTCTAGTAACCGGTTTTATTATTATCAAAATTTGGGACGCCAAAAATAAAAATAAACGGAATAATATTTATTGATTGGAATTAATAATGAAAGCAGCGAATAACATTTGGTTTGGTACAAATAATTCTCTTCAAAAGATCATGTATATTAATGTCATGATATTTGTGGTGATTCGGATTACTTTTGCTATTACCTCTTTATTTAATGCTCCTGTTTTTAGTTTTGAATTTGTAACGCATTGGTTGGCGATTCCTTCGAATTTAGGATCTCTCTTAGTTCGGCCTTGGACATTACTTACATACATGTTTCTTCATTGGGATTTTATGCATATCCTTTTTAATATGTTATGGCTTTATTGGATGGGAAATATTATCGTTGAATATTTAGGCGAAAAAAAACTCTGGGGTATCTATTTAATGGGCGGTATTTTTGGTGCCTTTGCTTATGTGATCGCCTTTAATATTTTTCCTGTTTTTTCTGAAAGGGTTGATCAATCATTTGCTTTAGGAGCGTCTGCCAGTGTACTTGCAATTACGGTTGCTGCTGCGACTCTACTTCCTAACTATCGTATTCAATTATTGTTTTTAGGAAGTGTACCTCTAAAAGCAATTGCGGCAGTTTCTGTTTTACTAGATGTGATTAGCGTGTCAGGTGATAATGCGGGAGGCCATATAGCCCATCTCGGAGGAGCTTTATTTGGATTTATATTCATCCGCCTTCTGAAAAACGGAACAAATTTAAATGGGTGGTTGGAGAATATTAGTTTTCCATCATTTCGAAGAGGGAATATGAAAGTCGCTCATCGTAGAAATACTTCAGATGATTTTTTTAACGCAAGTATAAAAGCGAATCAAGAACATATGGATGAAGTCCTCGATAAGATTAACAAATCAGGATATGGAAGTTTAACACAAACTGAAAAAGATTTTCTTTTTAGGATGAGTAAAGAAGACAAGAAATAGGATTTTATGGCCATCGAAAAAACAAAGCCTTCCATTTTTAATCGTATCGTTTGGATTTTTAATATCCTGGCAATAATAGGAATTTCATTTTCCTATCTTGCTTCCTATGTTAGTCCACGTATCATTTGGTGGCTGGCATTGTTTGGTTTAGCCTATGAGATTTTTCTTGCAATTAATTTATTGTTTGTTATTTACTGGGCTGTAATGAGAAGCCGCCGCTTTGCTTTTTCTTTGTTTTTTATTTTATTGGGACTTGGGCGATTTTTTTCTATCGTTCAATTTAATTCCTCGGTTAAATCGGAAACAGAATTACGGTCAGAAAACAATATTAAATTAATGTCGTTCAACGTTCGATTGTTTGACCTTTATAATTGGTTTAATAACAATGAAACACGAATTGATATTTTTAATTTTTTAAAAAAGGAATCTCCGGATATCATATGTTTTCAAGAGTTTTATGCAACTGATCGCAAACGACCCGAATTCAATAATGCTGATACACTTCGTTCAATTTTAAATACGAAGTATTCTCAAGTTGAATATTCTATTACTCTCAGAAATACAGATCATTGGGGTATTGCCACCTTCAGCAAGTACCCAATTGTAAGAAAACAAAATGTTCATTTTGCTGCTAAAGGTGGAAACGTTTTTATTGTAAGTGATTTAAAAATTGGTAACGATACAGTGAGAGTATTTAATACTCACTTGGAGAGCGTTCATTTTGGATGGAACAGTTACCGTTTTATTGAGAACCTTAACAATGATGATGTTCAGCAAGATGAGTTAGCAGGAAGTTTGATGATTCTCCGACAATTAAAGCATGCATTTGTGAAGCGAGCTATACAGGTTGAAATTCTCCGCGATTCAATAAATGCTAGCCCATACCCTGTTATTATTTGCGGTGACTTTAACGACACGCCCAATTCCTATACTTATCACATTTTATCTAAAAATTTAAAAGATACTTTTAAAGAAAGCGGTTCTGGCTTGGGTAAGTCGTACGTTGGCCCCTTCCCTTCTTTCCGGATAGATTATATTTTTCATGATCAAAAAATATCATCATCGGCCTTCAAGACGATTCATCAAAAACTTTCAGATCATTTTCCGATTTCATGTATGATCAAATTGAAAGAATAAATCAATTTTATTATTATTGCTTTTTAACTGCTTCAAGCATCAATAAGTTCATTGCATTGGATTTTAAATCGTGAATATTGTTTTGATGCAATCGAAGAATTTTGTCGTAGTATAATATTATTACCGGAGCTTGATCCATTACCATTTGATCTAATTCACGATACATAGTAAATCGAATGCTATCGACTGTTTCTTTCATCGAACGATCAAAAAGTTCATCAAAATCTTTATTGCTGTAATGCGTATTGTTTGGTCCTCCTGGTGAAAAATTTTTAGAATAAAACAACGACAAATAATTTTCGGCATCAGGATAATCAGCGAGCCAACTTCCACGAAAAAAGGCTAATTTTTTTTCAGCAATCATTTTCCGGTGAACTGCAGCTTGATTAACATCTATTTTAATTTTAAAACCTATTTCTTCCCATTGATTTTTAATAAATTCACAGAGATCAAGATAATTTCCTGTTGTACTCAATGTGATTTCAGAAAGGCCTCGGCCTTCTTCATGGCCACTTAGCTTTAACTCCTCTTGTGCCTTCTGTATGTTATATGGATAGCCTATTACAGTTGTATCGAATGAAGGCATTCCTGGAGGCACAAAACCATAGTTGCCGGCTATCCCCATATTGTTTCTCAAATAAGCAATCATCTTTTTTCTATCGATTGAATAGGATAATGCTTTTCGAATATGAATATCATTGAGCATTTTACTTTGATCAGAATTCGGTTCCATCATGAACCCTAAATATTCAGTATTCAAATAGGGTTCGGTTTCCATAACAAATTTATTTTTGTACTTCGCTTGCAAGTTGCCACTTCTAGTTAGCAATTCGTCTTTATAGCTAGCATCTAGTCCACTCATAAAATCAAGATTGCCTTTTAAAAATTCAATGAAAGCACTTTGTTTATCTGATATGAACGACACTTCCACCGCATCTAAATATGGTAAGTGTTGTCCATTGCTATCTGTTTGGAAATAATTTTCATTCTTTAATAGTATCAACCGAACTCCTTCTTTCCAAAAACTAAATTTAAAAGGTCCTGTTCCGCATGGATGGCTTCTAAAATCGTTTCCATAATATTCAACTACTTCCTTTGGAACCACCGAACAATATGGCATCGTGAGTAAACCTAGAAAAGAAGGATTTGGATTTGATAATGAAATTTGAAACGTACTATCATCTATTGCTTGAACGCCTTTCAAATTCCCTGAGTCGTCCTTGTCGATAGAATTAAGTACCCAGGAACCAGGTGAAGCTACTGTCTTTGATGTGAGTCGGTTCAGGCTATAAACAAAGTCGTTTGCTGTTACTGCTCTCGAATTATCTTTGCCGGCAAATAAATTATTACGATGAAAAAAAACATCGCTTCTCAAATGAAAAATATATGTTAAACCATCGTTACTAACTTCCCACGTTTTAGCAATGCATGGTTGAATTTTTAGATATTCGTCAAAACGTACTAATCCATTATACAGTTGTAAACATGGCCAAATAAGTGACTGATCTTTTGCAAATGCAGGATCGAGTGATGAAATTCCTACAAACTCATTGTACCTGAAAGATGTTTTGGTTGAGTGTTGATTATTGGAAGAAGTGCATGATACAAGACCCAAAAGTAGGAAGAGTAAATAGCGGTAGGACGATTTAAGCATATCTACAAAACTAATTGAAGCCATTCAATTGTTAGAAGGCCTTTTGTATAGTTATCAACGAAGAGTTGAGAATACCAAAATATCAACTATTTAACTCTTTTTGAACGAAAAGTGGCTTCTATTTCAATTGCCTACCTATAATGTTTTGTGTATTTTCGCCCAATGAATAATAGGTCGACAGTTGCATTTCACACACTGGGATGTAAACTGAATTTTGCTGAAACCTCAACTATTGCGCGCCAACTGAAAGAATCCGGATTTCAAAAAATTGAGTTTGAAAAAGGTGCTGATGTTGTTGTGATAAACACTTGCTCTGTTACCGAGAATGCTGACAAAGAATGTAAGTCTATTGTTCGTCGTGCACAACAGGCTAACCCCAATTCCTTTATTGCAATTATTGGATGCTATGCTCAATTAAAGCCGGAAGAAATTGCAAGTATTGAAGGTGTCGATTTAGTATTAGGGGCAACAGAAAAATTTAATCTCCCTGCTTATTTAATAGATCTTCAGAAAAAAGAAATTGCTGAAGTGCATTCATGCGAAATTCAAAATGTTGGTGATTTCAAAACAGCTTACTCAATTGGTGATCGAACAAGAGCCTTTTTGAAAGTGCAAGATGGATGCGATTACTCTTGTACTTATTGCACTATCCCACTAGCAAGAGGAAAAAGTCGAAGCGATACATTATTAAATGTCGTTGAGAACGCAATTGAAATTGGAGAGAAAGGAATCAAAGAAATTGTTTTAACCGGAGTTAATATTGGTGATTATGGCATAATTAATTCTAACGAATCTACAAGAGAAACAAATTTCCTTGCTCTTATTACAGAACTAGAACAAGTAAATTCAATTGAGCGTTTTCGTATTTCTTCAATTGAACCTAATTTACTTACCAATGAAATTATTGATTTCGTCTCGACATCAAATCGATTCGTACCGCATTTTCATATTCCTTTGCAATCTGGCTCAGATAAAATATTGGGCTTGATGAAAAGGAGATATCAACGTAAACTATATACAGAACGGGTACAAAAGATTAAGGAAGTTATGCCGGATGCTTGCATAGGAGTCGATGTTATTGTTGGTTTTCCCGGTGAAACAGAAAAAGATTTTATTGAAACGTACAATTACTTGACGGAATTGGAAATTTCATATTTGCATGTATTTACTTACTCGGAAAGAGAGAATACCGAAGCTGCAGAAATGCTAGGAGTAGTTCCGATAGCTGAAAGGAAAAAAAGAAATCATATGCTTCGAATTCTTTCGGAGAAAAAGAAAAATATTTTTTACGAAAAATACATTGGAGCTAGTTTTGATGTATTGTTTGAATCTGAAAATAAAGACGGACAACTATTTGGTTTTACAAACAATTATATTCGTGTTTGTATTCCATTTGAAAATCGGCTTACAAATACAGTTCAACGAGTAAAATTAGAATCGTTTAATGGTTCTATTGCAGTACAATCTAGTTTGGTGAATGAACCAGTTGAAGAAATTAATTACCTCAAAAATTAATTACTTCAAATTTATACAAAAGCTCTAATTTCAATATATGTACGCAGGACTTACCGATTTACTGAACGACCTTTTCGGAACTCATTTTACTTTTTCTTTCCCCCCAATGTTTGGACTTTTAGTAGCGTTATCTTTTTTACTTGCAGCTTATACATTGGCATCTGAATTAAAAAGGAAAGCCGTACTTGGAATACTAACATCGGAAACAAAAAAAATTATTGTCGGCGAATCTGCTAATCCAATTGAGTATTTTTGGAATGGATTATTTGGTTTTATTCTCGGTGCCAAAATAGTATATTCAATTTCTAGTAGCACCGAATTTTTTACTGATCCACAGGCTGCCCTTCTTTCACTTAAAGGCAATATGCTTGGCGGAGTATTTGGAGCAGTTCTATCGATTGGATGGCGGTTTTATGAAAGTAAAAGAGATGAGCTTCCTCAACCCAAAGAACAAGAAGTAAAAATTTTTCCGCATCAGTTGGTTTCTGAAATCACAATGGTTGCTGCATTGGGTGGACTTTTAGGAGCTAAAATATTTCACTTGCTTGAGTATTGGGATGATTTTATTGCAGATCCGGCCGGTATGTTTTTTAGTGGCAGTGGACTTACTATGTATGGTGGATTGATTGTAGGAGCAATTTCTGTATTATGGTATGGCAAGAAAAATAATATTCCCGGATTAGTTTTATGTGATTCTGCTGCACCTGCATTAATGTTGGGCTATGGTACTGGTCGCATTGGATGTCAGCTTGCAGGCGATGGTGATTGGGGAATCGATAATATTCATCCCAATCCATTTTCATTTCTTCCTGATTGGATGTGGTCTTTCAAGTATCCGCATAATGTGATTAACGAAGGCATTCCAATTCCGGATTGCATTGGCCATCATTGTCATGAACTTGCAGTTGGTGTGTACCCTACTCCCTTTTACGAAAGTATCATGGCAATTTCACTTTTTTTTGTGTTGTGGTCGATGAGAAAGAAAATAAGTACGCCCGGTAGATTGTTTAGCTGGTATTTAATTTTCAATGGCATCGAACGATTTGCAATTGAATCTATCAGAGTAAATTCTCATTATCACCTTGCTGGAATTGCATTTACACAAGCACAGTTAATATCAATTCTACTTTTGCTCACCGGCCTTATCGGACTTTCAATTCTGAAAAAAGATCAATCATCTTTATCCAAATGACAATTTTAGAATTACAAGAACTTTGTAAACACGTTACACTTTTAACAAAAGATGTAGGCCAGTTTATTATGGAAGAGAGAAATAAATTTACCTCTGCTTCTATTGAAAAAAAAGGCCACAATGATTTTGTGAGCTATGTCGATAAGACAGCAGAGATTAAAATTGTTAACCATATAAAACAATTGCTTCCAATTGCCGGTTTCATAACCGAAGAGGCTACGGAAACAAAAAGAGGAATAGAATACAATTGGATAATTGATCCACTAGACGGTACTACTAATTTTATTCATGGAATTCCTTGCTTCTGTATCAGCATTGCTTTGATGCGAAATGATGAAATTGTAATTGGCGTGGTTCATGAATTGAATTTGGATGAATGCTTTTATGCTTGGAAAGATGGCGGAGCTTTTATGAATAATCAACCGATCTCTGTCAGTACAATTAATAAACTTTCAGATTCATTAATTGCTACAGGTTTTCCTTACCACGATTACGATAGAATGTTACCGTACATGCGAGTATTTGATTGGTGTATGAAAAATACTCATGGCTTGAGACGATTAGGTTCTGCAGCGGCAGATTTAGCCTATGTGGCCTGTGGTAGATTTGAAGCGTTTTATGAATATGGATTAAATTCATGGGACGTGGCTGGAGGTGCACTAATTGTTAAAGAAGCTGGTGGGAAAGTAACAGATTTTGTTAACGGCACTAATTATATTTTCGGTGCAGAAATGATTGCGTCTAATTCAAATGTCCACGATGAAATTCAAAAAGTAATTACACACGAATTCAATAGTTGACTATTATATGGAATTACTTTTTGAAGAACAGCAACGCTTTTCTCACAAGATTTTTTGGATTACTCTTCTGTCCCTTACCGGTTTATTTTGTTATGCTTTTATTCAACAATACTTTTTTCATTTACCTTTTGGTCATAAACCAATGACAAATGTGGGGTTAGTGTTTGCCATTTTGTTTATGTGTTTTATTATTATTCTCTTTTACAATTTCAAGTTGAGTACAAAAATCACTGATGAAGCGATTATTATCAAACTATATCCATTTCATCTGTATTCAAAAAGGTTTGAATGGCCACAACTAAGTGAAATAATTGTTCGGGAATATAATCCGCTAAAAGAATATGGAGGCTGGGGATTAAGAGGCTTTGGTGATAAAAAATCGGCTACTGTTAACGGCAGTTGGGCTATTGAGTTAGTGTTCCACAATGGCCAAAGTTTGCTTATAGGTACTAAAAATCCGGAAGACGCAAAGGCTAGTTTGAAGGTCTCGAAAATTTTAACAGAGTTCATTGCGCCATCAAAAATCTAATAGAGTATTTGATTCAATAAATGGTATCAGGTAGTAACTATGCTATTGAAAGTACTTTAAAACTATTACCATTTAACTCCATTTTCGACTTCACTTTTAGCCCAATTAGCGCTTGACCAATTGGTGAAATCGGCGATACTACCATGCATGATTCATTCGTGATCATTACTTTTCCGATGGGTACAGCTATCAAAATAGTTCCTTTGTCAGTTTTTACTAGTGAACCTACTCTTATTTCATCACTTTCTACATCGGTACGAATATTATTTAGTGCCTCCTCTTGTTTTTGAAACTCTGAAATTTGACGATTTAATTTTTCCTGTTCTAATTGCATCATCGCTCGTGCTGTTTCGTGTTTATCGCCTGCCGAACTTTTGGAATCGCTCTCTGCATCATTCATCAATTCATTAACCTGACTTTTAAGTTCGTCCAATTTCTCGGAAATTAAAACTCGGCAATATTCAATTATTTCTTTTTTATCAATCATCTTTTTGTTTAATTGGTAAATGCACTTTTATAAAACTTATTTTTTTTAAAAAAAATATGATAAATTAAAACCAATTCTTGTCGACTTTATTTATTATTTTTTTTCATTCTAAAATACTCTTTTCGGTATTCTCCATTTTTATTTCCATCAACGTAGGCAATCAACGAATCTTGATCAGGATGGGTATAAACAATTCGTTGAGGAAAATCATGGTCTTTGTTTTCAAATATCCACTCTCCATTTTTGAATCCTGCATACTTAAATAGTATTGGCAATGCTCCATCTTCTGATTGAATACTAGGAATATAATAAATAATATTTTTAATTTTTTTCAGAGAAATCTCTTCATAAAAAATTGTATCGATTCCTGCTAAATAAATACTACTTCCAACTAAAATTGAGTCGTTTATCTGATTCCACATTTCAACCATTTTTCCGGATGATGAACTATCCATCCATTGGCCTGTAAGCCATGAAAACTCGCTTAGATCATTTGTACTGTTTTTCGGATCACTTGAACATCCACAAACGTAAATCAAAACAAAAAGGAAGCTGACTTCTCTGATTAGTTTGAAACTCAATTTATTATTTTTCATTAATCTTTTTTAGTTGATCTTCATGTCTTCTACTTAATTTGCATTTGACTTTAAAATGTAAAGGAAAAAAAGCAGTGAATTAATAAGACTTTCTGTTCAAATATAAATAAAGGTAGCGAACAAAACTAATCACTATTGATTTCTAAAACTCAATCTCTCCTGTCTCTATTTGATGAACGATAGATTCAATTGTTTTATCAGCTCCTGTTGGATCATATCTGTCGTTTAGATCATGTCCGAAAAGTTTTGCTAACCCTTGAGCAAAAAAAGCGTTAAAGGTTCCTTTGAGCTCCTTTATTAATGCAAAAGAACTTTGACCTGTTTCTCGATCTATTAATTTTATTAATACATTTCCTTGATTGATGCTCAATTTTTTTACTTGATCTTCAAAATCTTTTCTAACCTGATCTTCAACTTGATTTCGATATCGCTTTTTCTCCCGCTCGTTTGGTAGTGAAGCCATTTTATTATTCATCTCTTGTAATTTAACGGCAGCCAATCGTGCATACGGATATACTTTTATTACATTGAATCGTAATCGGTAATATTCTTGTAAATTTTTTAAGTAATCAGGCCCTTCAGCTTCAATATTTATAGTACTTAAATTTACAACATAAATCGTGTCTTCTTTTTCAATGATAAAAGGTAAATTTTTACCAAATTTTTTATCCTGCGCCATCAATATTTGAAGCGAGAAAAATTTAAAAAATAAAAAAATAACAACTACCTGTTTATTCATGCATATGTCGATTCAACAAACGTGCCTAATCATTATTTCGAAGTCGATTCTGTTTCCATTTAGAAGTTACAGCCGATTGATTATTGTTCTCTTGAGTTTGTTTTTTATTTTTTGCTGAAAGTTTAACTGCAATTATTGCAGCTATCTTCGATTCTTCCTCGTTAGTATTTTTTTTACTGAAAGGAATAAAATACTTACTCACGAAATGTGTATCGAAATTTCCCGAAACGAATGCTTCATGATTCATTACAAAATGACAAAATCCTAACGTTGTCTTTACTCCTATTATTTTATAATCTTCTATTGCTCTTTTCATTCTATCAATCGATTCTTCCCGATCCTTTCCATAAGTAATTAATTTGGCAATCATGGGGTCGTAATAGATAGGAATATCCATGCCTTCTTCAAAAGCATCGTCACACCGTACTCCCGGTCCTTGAGGTATTTTGTAGGTTAGTAGTTTGCCTATATCTGGTAAAAAATTATTATCCGGATCTTCTGCATAAACGCGAATTTCCATTGCATGTCCTTGTATCTTTAAATCACTTTGTTTGAAAGTGAGTTTCTCGCCTCTAGCAATTTTTATCTGTTCTTTTACTAAATCCAATCCTGTGATATATTCAGTAACCGGATGTTCAACTTGCAAACGTGTATTCATTTCAAGAAAATAGAAATTTTTCTTTTCATCCAATAGAAATTCTACCGTTCCGGCTCCAACATAATTACACGCTTTTGCAACTTCAACTGCACATCTTCCCATTTCATTGCGAATCTCTTCTGTTAACACAGACGATGGTGCTTCTTCAACAACTTTTTGATGGCGCCGTTGAACACTGCATTCTCTCTCGAAAAGATGAACGATATTACTATGTGTATCACCTAAAACTTGAATCTCTATGTGTCTAGGAGAACCAACATAACGTTCTATAAAAACTGCACCGTCGCCAAAACTAGAGATTGCTTCACTTACGGCTAATTTCATTTGTTCCTCGAACTCACTTATTTTATTGACGATCCTCATCCCTTTTCCTCCGCCACCGGCAGAAGCTTTAATTAAAATTGGGAAGCCAATTTTTTCTGCAATAACTTTCGCTTCATTGATATCATCAATTGCTTTTGCTGTTCCTGGAACTAGAGGAATATTGTGTTTCTCAGCAGTCGCTTTTGCTGCCAGTTTACTTCCCATCATCCTCATGGAATTGCCACTTGGACCAATGAAAATTAACCCTGACGCAATAACTAAATCGGCAAACTGTGCATTCTCCGATAGAAAACCATAACCGGGATGGATCGCATCGGCACCGGTCGATTTAGCAGCTGCAATAATTTTGTCCATTACCAAATAACTTTGAGATGAAGCCGGTGGACCAATACATATTGCTTCATCGGCATAACGCACATGCAAGGCATTACGATCGGCTTCAGAAAATACTGCTACTGTCGCTATGCCCATTTCTTTTGCTGAACGCATAATACGGATCGCAATTTCTCCTCTGTTGGCAACAAGTATTTTTTTCATAGTTATCGAAGATGATTTAGTACAGCGGAGAATTCATGAATAAGTTACTGAAAACTTTTGATTGTTATTTTTTTATTGAATGATATCCTATTAATCTATAAACTAATTTTGCTAGTGTATATTCAGATAAAATTGTTCCTTCCATTGGCGCACATTCTAAAACGTCAAAGCCAACAATTTCTCTTTCTTCAAAAACGCGTCGCAAGAAAGTTAATGTTTCCGACCAATAGATACCATTTGGTTCGGCAGTTCCTACTGCCGGCATAATTGATGGATCAAAACCATCTGCATCAATAGATAGGTAAACATGTTTGGGAAGGCAAGCAATTGCTTGATCCATCCAATTATCGTTTTTACGAATTTGATGCGCGTAGAAAGTATTTATTATGGTACTACTTTTAATGAGATCTGATTCTTCTTTGCATTGAGCTCGAATCCCAATCTGCACGAGTGGTATTTGCATGTCATGAACTCTTTTCATTACTGATGCATGCGAATATTTATTGCCATTGTATGCTTCACGAAGATCGGAATGTGCATCTATTTGCAATACTGCCATGTGAGGATATAATCTGTGATGGGCTCTAACAAAACCATTTGTAATGGTATGTTCTGCACCTAATGAAATTACAAATTTTCCGTCTTTCAACAATTTATTTGTTTCATCGTCGATGTATTGCATTGCCTCTTCATCGACTTTATTGCTGAAATCCATTGCTTCCATCGTCGCTATTCCCCCATTTCTAAAGGTTTCGCAATCTAATTCTTCGTCGTAAAATTCTACAAAATGCGATGCAGATAAAATTGCAGCCGGACCTTTCGATGAACCTTCTAAATAAGATGATGTATGTTCGTAAGGCACTTGTTGTATAACATATTTTGCTTGAGAATAATCTGCGAACGATTCTTCAGGTAATGCTAAAAAAGCCTTGTCGGCAGGTAGTGCTTTCATGAAACTATTCTTAAAATTTTGATTTTATTTTTTCAACTTATAATTCAGACAAGTTGATACTAAAAGCAAAATTCCGGTGAGTGACCGGAATTTTGTTTGTTTTATTTTTTCAAAACTAAATTGACCAGGTCTGCTGCTTCTTTCAGTTGTATGGCTGAATACACTTTTAATCCACTGTCGTCTATGATCTTTTTTGCTTCTACGGCGTTCGTTCCTTGCAAACGAACAATAATAGGAACAGGAATTGCTCCGATATTTTTGTAAGCATCTACAATGCCTTGTGCAACTCTATCGCAACGAACAATACCACCAAAAATATTTACAAGTATTGCTTTTACATTCGGATCTTTTAAGATAATACGGAAAGCTTGTTCAACACGAGCAGCATTTGCAGTACCTCCAACATCTAAAAAGTTTGCCGGTTCGCCACCTGCAATTTTAATAATGTCCATAGTTGCCATTGCTAAGCCGGCACCATTTACCATACATCCTACGTTACCATCTAATTTTACATAGTTAAGATTGTGCTCTCCTGCTTCTACTTCTGTTGCATCCTCTTCTGTAATATCGCGCATTGCTAAATAATCTGGATGACGGAACAATCCATTTTCGTCGAAATTTACTTTTGAATCGACTGCAATTATTTTATCATCCGAAGTTTTTAAAACCGGATTGATTTCAAACATTGATGCATCGATTGAATCATATGCTTTGTATAGTGAAGCAATAAATTTCGTCATTCCTTTGAATGCTTCTCCACTAAGACCTAAGTTGAAAGCGATCTTTCGTGTTTGAAATGCTTGCAGTCCTACGGAAGGATCAATTTCTTCTTTGTGTATTAAGTGTGGTGTGTGTTCTGCAACTTCTTCAATGTCCATTCCACCTTCAGTAGAATACATGATTATATTTCTTCCTGTTTGACGATTTAATAAAACAGAAACATAAAATTCTTTCGTTGGACTAGCGCCAGGATAATAAACATCTTGTGCAACGAGTACTTTACTGACTTTTTTTCCTTGAGGGCCAGTTTGAGGTGTTATTAGATTCATTCCAATTATATTGGTCGCTCTTTCCTTTACTTCCTCTAACGATTTCGCCAATTTCACTCCTCCACCTTTCCCTCGGCCACCTGCATGAATCTGAGCTTTGATAACCCACCAGTTTGTACCGGTCAATTTAGTTAACTCTTGCGCTGCAGCAACAGCTTGCTCGGGTGTGTCAGCAACAATACCTTCTTGAATTCCAACTCCAAAAGATTTGAGAATGGATTTGCCTTGATATTCGTGAATATTCATAAGAATGTGTTCTAATAGGATGCCACCATTGGCATTGTGGGCGCAAAAATAGAACTTTTAAGCTATTTTAAGGCACTTTTTTCAGGAAATTTGCCTTGAATTAGTGATGAAATGCCACTAGTTATTAACATCTTATCTATTCGAATGGAAATATTCCTTTTTTACAGTTTATAACTAGTAAATCAGACGGGAATTCAACAATTGAAAAGTTTTAATTTCTTCCATAAAAGTTACTGTACTCTACTGCCAATTCTCTTGTTTCATGACAAACAATTTTACAAGTATCTGCTCTTGATAACTGACAAATGGTGGCGTTCGTGAACCAAAATAAAATAAATAATCGACCGAACGCTTACTTCTTTTTCGTTTGCTGTTCCAACTTGATCCAACAATTTAAAGTCCATATTTTGAATCATAAGTATAGTTGATGTTCTCACTGCTTTCATTTCCTCGGAAATATCATTCAATTTCCTTGTCGAATAATTACTGTTTTTGGCGTATTCATTTTCGTCAAATGCCGGTAAGGATTGCTTCTCTCCCCTCATAAAACACAAAAGTCGGTAACTTAATATTCGTTCCGTATCTATCAAGTGGCCTAAAACTTCTTTCACTGACCACTTACTTACTTCGTACTTAATTTCACCTTGATCTGTTTTTAATGATTGCATGAATTGATATGTAGTCGATTGTTGATCGATCAATGCTTGTAAGATGTCTGTTTCAACAAGTAGATGTCGATACGACTCATAATAGGGAATCATAGTCCCTACTGCCGGTGCTGAAATGTGTGTGTACATGCTGATGTGATTTGAAGATGTGAATTTAATTTAAATTAAAACAAATTTGCCTTTCATAAACAATTAACTTTTCAATAATATTTGAAGTTGGCTAACTTTATTATGTTTGTATTGCCACAATCTATGAAACTAACTCTTACATTATTTTTTCTACTTTCCTTTTTAGCCCGCCAAGAAGCAGCTGTAATACCCAAAACGTACAGGGCTATATCTACTTCGCTCGGAATAAAAATTGATGGGAAAGGTTCCGATGAAGCTTGGAAAACAGCAGAAATAGCAAATAGTTTTAAACAATTAGATCCTGTAGAAGGAATAGATCCATCTCAACAAACGGAAGTTCGATTGGTGTATGATAATACGGCATTATACGTTTTTGCCAGAATGTTCGATACACATGCAGATAGTATTCTTCATGAATTGGGAAATCGCGATGAAGGAAGTGAACTTAATAGTGATGCTTTTCGATTTGGATTCGACCCTTACAACAAGCGACAAAATGGATATGTTTTTGAAGTTACTGCTAGTGGTGTTCAGAGTGAATCGTTCAGCGATGATATGACGTTCGATGCTGTTTGGCAATCTGCAGTAACTATTGATTCACTTGGATGGAATGTTGAGATGAAAATTCCTTATTCTGCAATTCGTTTTCCTTCCGGAAATATTCAAACTTGGGGAATGCAATTTGCAAGAGTAATTAGAAGAAATCGTGAGTACGATCAATGGACGTTGACTCCAAAAGAAACTCAAAATAAAATGCTCTATTGGGGAACAATGACGGGCATAGAAAATATTCATCCTCCTCTTCGATTAAATCTTACTCCTTATTTTTCTATCTATGGCATTCGTTCGCCGAGATATGTAAATGGTAGCATTTCCGGTAGCGACAAAACTTTTGGGTATTCCGGTGGTGCAGATATTAAGTACGGAATTGATGAACGTTTTACACTTGATATGACTTTGCTTCCCGATTTTAGTCAAGTACAAAGTGACAATAAGATTAAAAATCTTTCAGCGTTCGAGACTATTTACAGTGAGAACCGTCCATTTTTTAAAGAAGGAACAAGTTTGTTTAATCAAGGCGGAATTTTTTATTCGCGGAGAATAGGAAAAACGCCTTCGCTTTATTATGATGTTCCATACATGTTGGAAGAAGGCGAAGAAATTGAATCGAATCCCGACAAATCGCGTTTGGTAAATGCAACTAAAATTTCAGGAAGAACCGATAAAGGACTTGGCATCGGATTGATTAATGCAATTACAGCAAATACTTATGCAATTATCAAAAAAGCTGATGGTAGTTTGCGGAAAATACTCACTGAGCCTCTCACAAATTATAATGTTCTGTTGATTGATCAACAATTTAAACATAACAGTAATCTCATTATTGAAAATGCCAATACACTTCGTGAAGGCAAAGGCCGTGATGCAAATGTAACCGCTATTCAAAGTAGGATTGAGGATAAAAATAATACGATGCGATTTTCTTTTGGGTCTACTATTACTCATGTAGCAACATGGACTGAAGTGAAAAATACAAAGGACGGAGGTAAATTGTTTGGAGGATTCGATAAAATAAAAGGAGCTTCGCAGTATGGAATTTTCTTTGAAGCCGCAAATAAAAATTATGATAAAAATGATTTAGGTTACAGCTTCTACAAAGATTATAGCATTTTGAATATGTACTATAGTTTAAATGCATTCAATCCTTTTTGGAAATATTTTAAACAAGGTAGCATTACTCCCTATTACAGTAGAAATGGCATTCCAAGTTTGCAGAATAGATCGACTAATGAATATGCAGGATTCAATTTTTTCTTGCTAACGAATCATAACTGGTCGGCCTTTTGTGATTTTGGAACAGCTCTTACTGCTCAACACGATTATTATGAGCCACGCATTGAAGGACGATATGTAGTGATTCCGAAAAACTATAATGGCTCGCTTAATTTCAGCACTAATTATAATAAGCGTTTGGCTTTCGATTTCGGTTCTAGATATAACATTATTGACGATTGGAATACCAAAAGCTATGGCTATTATATTAATCCTATTTTTCGTGTAAGCGATAAAATGAAAATCAGATTTGAACATTATTTAGATGTGAGTACAAACGATCGAGGATTTTCTGATTATAACGATCTTACTAACGATGTATATTTTGGTCGACGAGATATCATTACGATAACAAATGCATTGACCTGCCGCTACCTTATTAAAAACGACATGTCTATTACTCTCACAGAGCGCCACTATTGGTCGGAAGGAACTTATAATGCTAAATTCTTGCTTACTTCTGTTGGAAATTTGGAATATAGCCCTGCACCTGCATCAACTATTTCAAATTTAAATTTCAATAGTAATTACTTTACTGTCGACTTAGTTTACAACTGGCAATTTGCTCCGGGAAGTTCCTTTATTGCGACGTATAAAAATGTTATTTTCTCAGATAATTCTTCCACTCAATTTGACTATTTCAGTAACCTTAATCGAACGTTTTCTTCGCCTCAAACAAATTCCATTTACCTCAAATTTTTGTACTATTTGGATTATCAATATTTGGTAAAAAAGAAATCATAGCTCGTAAGGAAGAACGGCGAAAAGCTGCAAATTAATTCAGTCGTACCTCCATATTATTCATTTGCTATGAAAAGATATTATTACCTTCGCTGCGATAGTAAATAAATTCATCTTCAAATGGACGATCATCCATGGTTACGGCAGAAGAAATGGAATTGCTCGCCGAAAGGTTGGTTACAAGCAATTTATACAAATTAAAACACATCTGCGCTACTCTTCAACCGGAAGAACTGGCCGAATTGATCAATGATAACAAGTCAATAGATTTTATTAAAGTATTTCAAGTGCTTGAGGCGGAGAAAGCCATCAAGACCTTTGAAAACCTCGACTTCAATATCCAAATGGTATTGTTGAAGTCGTACTCTGTAGAACTTGTATCCTCTACCCTTAACCAGATTAGTCCGGATGACCGTACTGCTCTCTTCGAAAAACTTCCGGAAGAAACTCTCCAAAAGTATCTTTCGCTTTTAACTGACGAGGAAAGAAAGACTACTAAAGAATTACTTCAATACCCGGAAGATAGTATTGGACGTTTGATGACTCCCGATTTTATTTCTGTAAAAGAAAATTGGACTGTTCAACAAGTGCTCGATTACATCAGGAAATATGGCAGAGATAGTGAAACCATCTCAAATATTTATGTAACTGATTCGTCGGGTTACTTGATTGATGATATAAAAGTGAGCGATTTTCTACTTGCCTCGCTCGATAAAAAAGTAAGCGAATTGATGGATCATCAATACGTAAATCTTCGTGCAAGAGATGATCAGGAATCGGCCATTGATGTTTTTAAGCAAACCAATCGAATGGCATTGCCCGTAACCGATTTTAATGGTTTATTGATTGGGATCATTACAATTGATGACGTTGTCGATGTCATCGAGGAAGAAGATACGGAAGATATCCAGAAATTTGGTGGTACCGAAGCCTTAGATGAACCTTACCTTAAAGTTTCGTTACCTAAAATGATTCGGAAGCGTGCAGGCTGGTTAGTGATTCTCTTTTTAGGTGAGATGTTAACGGCTAGCGCTATGGGTTATTTTAACGATGAACTGAACAAAGCTGTCGTACTTACACTCTTCATTCCTCTTATTATTTCAAGCGGCGGAAATAGTGGATCGCAAGCGGCTACTCTTATTATTCGTGCAATGGCATTAGGGGAAGTTACGTGGGCAAATTGGTGGCATGTAATTCGAAGAGAAGTTCTTTCCGGTTTAGCATTGGGTTCCCTTCTAGCTGTAATTGGATTTCTTAGAATTGCTTTATGGTCGATGTTCACCACAATTTATGGAGCACACTGGCTTGGAATTGCTTTTACCGTTTCTTTTACTCTTATCGGTGTCGTATTATGGGGCACGCTTGCCGGTTCTATGATTCCTATGCTCTTAAAACGATTAGGACGTGACCCGGCAGTTTCTTCCGCTCCTTTTATTGCCACGCTTGTAGATGTTACAGGACTAATTATTTATTTCTCGCTGGCATTCTTAATTCTTAAAGGAACGTTGCTCTAATAAAGTGAATTAATTTTTCGTGCAATTAGGATACGTTTCTCTTATTTACCAATTACTCCACATATTTCTAATTTCACTTCAGGGGTTTTAGGATCGTTAAAAAAAACGGATACAAAACTGGAGTCCTTGCCTTCTTTACCAAATGAATCAAATTCTATTTTTATTGAAGTACTTTCTCCCGATAAAACTTCATTCTTCAAAATAGATATTTTTATGCATCCACAAGTTGACTTTGCTTTACGAATAAGCAATGGTTGAAGCCCTTCATTTTTTATTATAAAATCGTGGCTGGCTTTTTCACCTTGATGGATGGTACCATAGTTAAAACTACGTTCTGACAATACAACTTTAGGAACAAGCGAATCGTTTGTATTGGAAAAAAAATCTGAAATCGTAGCGGTAATATTTAAATTTTTAATTGGAAATTCTTTGTCGGTCGTAATCAGGTCTATTCGATCTAACACAAAGCCGAGATCGTTTCTATTTCCTACGTCGTAAGAAACCGATAACCATCCCTCTGCTCCTGCTTCTAACTGAGCTGAACTGACATTAGTTTTGATAAATTTTTCTTTCGTTTCAATTTTTATTTTTATTATTTCTTTCCCTGCATTCATTAGCCAAATGGTATCGTTCCGTGTTTCATTTGTGAAAACTTTCCCGAAATTCAATGTTGATGTAGAAAATCGAATGTTGCCAATTTTTTTCGAATACTTATCGGCCATTGAAACTGTTTGTGAAAGACTTGTTATAACGAAAAAAGAAAAAGCCGACACTAAAATTAATTTTTTCATGAATTAAGTTGTAATACTATTAGTAGATTTTGTAAGTTCTTCTGCAAATGATTCTAAATTTAGGCCATCGAATGTTCCGGAACTCATCATTAAGAAGACACTTTTTCCATTTCGATTCATTCGTAATTTTTTTTGCAATTCGATCACGTCAGTAAAAACTACTATCGAATTATCAGCAAAACATTTTTTTACTATATCGGGAGTAATCTCTTTTAACTTTTTATGCTCGATGGTTTTCGGGTTAAAATAAACAATTTTTTCATCGGCACCATCCATACTTCCTGCATATTGATCCAAGAAATCTTCGTTGAGCGAGCTAAAGGTATGTAATTCCATACATGCAATCAATTTCCTATCAGGAAACTGAGCTCGTACTGCTTCAGTTGTTGCCTTTAATTTGGAGGGCGAATGAGCGAAATCCTTATATACCGAAACATTGGTATTCTTTGACAATAACTCAAGTCGTCTCGAAGCTCCTGTAAAAGTTTTAATGGCGGCATAAAAATCTTTATCAATTATTCCAAGACTCTCACAAACATTTCGTGCGCCTTCCAGATTCATTAAGTTATGTTCTCCAAATATCGATAACTCTAATAAAGTGTCGTTCGTAGTAAGATATGTCACGCCGTTGTTAATTTGATTTTTCGGAATAGTATAGGCGATCTTCGTGGCTTTTACACTTTTTGACTCGGCAACTTTTTTTACTTCCTTGTCATTCTCACAATAAATTAATGTTCCTTTTTCATCGATTGAGTCGGCAAATATTTTAAACTGGTCTACGTACATCTCAAATGTGGGAAAAACATTTATATGATCCCACGCAATTCCACTTATAAGTCCAATGTTTGCTTTGTACAAATGAAACTTCGGTCTCCGATCAATTGGCGAAGAAAGATATTCATCGCCTTCTAAAATAATTATCGGTGCATCGCTTAAGCGAACCATCGTATCAAATCCTTCTAGTTTAGCGCCAACCATATAGTCAAAGTCAACTGCTAGTTGGTTTAACACATGCAATATCATAGCTGTGATTGTCGTTTTGCCATGCGAACCTCCTATAACAACTCGCACTTTTTCTTTTGAATGCTCATACAAATACTCCGGATAAGAATAAACCGGTATTCCGATTTCTTGTGCAGCAATCAATTCAGGATTGTCTACTCGAGCATGCATTCCTAACACTATTCCATCCAAATCTTTCGATATCTTTTCCGGGTACCAGCCCATTTCAGAAGGCAATAATCCGGCAGATTCCAGTCTGGATTTTGATGGTTCATTTATTTCATCGTCCGATCCTGAAATAATATAACCGTTTTGCTGTAAGGCAAGCGCTAAGTTGTGCATTGCAGCACCTCCAATAGCAATAAAATGGAGTCTTTTTTTGTGGGTCGTCATCTCTTCGAAAATAGAACAAAGTGTTGTTCGGATAGCCTAAACATTGATTCGATATAAACACTTTTACTAACATTTTATGCTCACTTTTACCGTTTAAACAAAAAAGTTAGCTTTGCCATCTGCTATTAAAGTGATAAATATCGAACAAAATGAAGTTACATACGATTGATACCGGATTTTTTAAATTAGATGGTGGGGCTATGTTTGGAGTAGTACCGAAATCAATTTGGCAAAAATTAAATCCTGCCGACGAAAATAATATGTGCAATTGGGCAATGCGTTGTTTATTGGTTGAAGATGGTGATCGGCTGATTTTAGTCGACAACGGAATTGGAAATAAACAGGATGCGAAATTTTTCAGTTATTATTTTTTAAATGGAGATGCTACTCTCGAGAGTTCACTGAACAAATTAGGCTTCCATTCAAACGACATTACCGATGTATTTCTTACTCATCTTCACTTTGACCATTGTGGTGGAAGTGTAAAATGGAATGCCACAAAAGAATTACTAGAACCCGCTTTTAAAAATGCAACGTATTGGAGTAATGAAGATCATTGGGAATGGGCAACGAAACCCAACCCACGAGAAAAGGCCAGTTTCCTAAGGGAAAATATACTTCCTATCAGCGAATCGGGTCAATTGAAATTCCTGAAAGCCGGCGATCAATTATCCGAAAATTTTAAATTTAAATTAGTAAGCGGGCATACTGAATCGATGATGCTTCCTATTATCAATTTCAACGAAAAAAAAATTGCTTATTGTGCCGACCTAATTCCTTCTTCAGCACACATACCTATTCCATATGTAATGGCATACGATACGCGACCTCTGTTATCGCTAAAAGAGAAATCTGACTTTCTAACTGAAGCAATAAATGAAAACTACTCACTTTTTTTTGAACATGACCCAATTAATGAATGTGCTAATTTGATTCAAACTGAAAAAGGAATCAAACTAAATACAACTTTTAAACTGAGCGAATTATAAGTAAGAGAAAATATTATCAGTTAATTTCATAGGTAAATGCTGATGATCGTAAATCATATATATTTTGTATCGATTTTTTAGTTTTATAATATCTCAACTCTATTTTTTGGCTAAAATCTGGATCTTCAAAAGTTACAGAAGGCCATTTGCTTGCTATATCGTTAAGTCGGATAAACTTCCTATTCCATATTATTAATTCACCCCTAAACAAACTCGACGAATCCATTTCAATTGGATAGCGATCGTCAAGTTTTAGTTGGTAATATGTATGTAAATCGTTAGAGTACTTAAACGCTTTTGCAGAATCATTTTTCATGTAATATAAATATGTTTTTAAACCGATAACAAGTTCAAGTGTTGGAGTCGCATTGGAATAGACTATCAGTTGTTTATTATTTACTAACCTCCAGCTATCGTACGATTTAAGTAAAACGAAAACTGTTATGATTACAACTGACACCTGTAAGAGTTTCACGGAGCGTTTTAAAAAATAAAAACAGAACGTGATTAAAAAAAGATACAATATGAGACATTGCGGTAAAGTAAGATAAAGTTCGCGTGTAACCGCAAAAGGCAGCCCTTGAATAAAGAAGGCAAGTTTATTAAGTAATATCAGATTCCACTTAAGTAGGAAGCCAATTTTTTGTGCAATGATCGTGAACGATGAAATGCAGAGTAAAAAAATCCCACCAAAAATTGCAATCGTAGATACTGGTATAATTAATAAATTGGCTGCGATGAAATAATTAGGAAACTGATGAAAATAGTACAAGCTGATAGGGAAAGTAGCTATTTGAGCAGCTAGTGATACTGCAATTAAATTCCATATCCACTCTCCTATTGGATTTCTAAAATACCAAATTGTTCTTATTGGTTTGTACAAAAATGCAATCCCTGCCACAGCCAAATAACTTAATTGAAAACCTGGAGCCAATAATAATAAGGGGTCGAACGAAACACATATTACTAAGATGGAAGCAGCAAGTGTATTGTAAATTGTAGAATTTCTATTTATAGCTCTTCCGAATAAAATGAAAGTAAACATCATAGCCGACCTAATAACAGAAGGAGATAATCCGGTAATGATTGCGTAGAACCAAATGATCACTACCATCACTACAATCCGAACTATCCACCACCCTTTTTTGCCTTCGAGCTTTTTAAAAAGAAACGAAAGCAAAGCAAATACAATCCCAACATGCATTCCGCTTACTGACAAAATATGCAAAGTCCCACTGGCCGAAAATGCCGTCATTAAATCTCGATCGATTTCTGAATCATAGCCAAGTACCAATGCAGAAATTACAGCATACTCTTGCCCGGAAATTCCGGCTTTTTTATAGGTGGCCAATAGTCGATCACGTAATTTGTGACTATAATTAAAAATCGAGAAACTATTTTTTCTATAAATTATTTTCCATTCAAAAGAAGGAATTCGGTCTTGGTATGAAATTCTTTTGAGCGATGAATAGTATCGAAAATCAAATTGGCCGGGGTTGGCGGGTTTTGAAATTTTAGCAATACTATTTTTACATATTATTCGATCGCCAATATTTAATGCAAGTGCGGTTGAATCGGCGAAATATAAATAAGTATGGAAGGAGGTTGAATTACGACTTAGCGAATCGAATACATATATAACATTTGCCTCCATGCGAATTGATTTTCCTTTCTGAACTGGTATAGAAGTTATTTCTGCTACCATCTGTTTGTTCGACAAACAAAATTTGTTCATTCCTCGAAGACTAGCTTTTTGTTTTTCAGCATTCAAAGTAAATCCAACACAAAAAAATATTGTAAGCAATAAAATTGCACTTACATTCTTAAAAGTGTATTGAAGTTTTGGAGAAGTATTAACCCAGAAAATAAGGATAACGACAACGTTTACGAATACAAGAGAAATATACTTCTCGTTTAATTCAAGAAAAAAACTGCAGATAACACCTAAGATAAAAGCCGGAAGTATTCTTACAAATGGAGCATGACTAAACAAGTTCATGGTCCAAAAATACACCGTAAAAGTTTACTTGTACTTTGTCAATTCATTTTCCGTCATCTAGTAACCTTCAATTAATACGAATCTTACTTTATTTCATCTACAATAATTTGAGCTGCTTTTGCAGATGCTCCCTTTCCTCCAAGTTTTTGTCGGAGTAATTCATATTCAGAAAATAATTTTAATCGATTGTTGTTATCCAAAAGCAAATTCAATGAGGCTTTTAAATTAGAGGTGTTGAGTTCAGCTTGTATCAATTCCTTCACAATCTCTTTATCGACAATCAAATTAACCAATGAAATATATTTCACATCAATAATTCTACGAGCAATTTGATATGACAAAGCATTCCCCTTGTAACAAACTACTTCGGGAATATTAAGCAAAGCAGTTTCTAATGTAGCGGTTCCACTGGTAACCAAAGCAGCTTCCGAGGCAGAAAGCAATGAATACGTTTCTCCAAAAATTATTTTTAAATCAATTCCATTCATCAATTCACGATAGAGCATTTCCGGTTGCGATGGTGCTCCAGCAATAATAAATTGGTAATCCGGAAATTCATTTACCAATGTAATCATTATGGGCAATACAGTTTTTATTTCTTGAGTTCTGCTTCCCGGCAACAATGAAATTATTTTTCTTTCGTCAAGACGGTATTTATCTCGAAATGCTTGGTGGTTACCAATAATTAATTTTTGTTGCTCAATTGCATCTAACAACGGATGACCAACAAAGTCGACTTGATAATTGTATTTCTTGTAAAAGTCTTTTTCGAAAGGCAAAATAACAAGCATTCTGTCAACAACCTTTTTAATTTTATGCACTCTCGATTTTTTCCAAGCCCATACTTGAGGTGAAATATAATAGATGACTTTTATCTTATGCTTATGAGCAAATTCTGCGATACGCAAATTAAAACCTGGATAGTCTACCAAAATCAAAACATCAGGAATATCTTTTAGAATATCTTGCTTGCAGAATTTAATATTATTGAAAATAGTTTTCAAATTCATTAGCACTTCAGCAAAGCCCATAAATGCCAGTTCACGATAATGCTTTACAATTACTGCACCTTCTTGATGCATTAAATCACCTCCCCATGCTTTGAAACGTGCTTCTTTATCAAGTAGTTTTATTTCACGCATAAGATTGGATGCATGTAAATCGCCTGAAGCTTCACCTGCTATAATATAGTATTTCATTTGAGTAAAATAATTAATAATACTATGAAAACATAAATGAAACTTCCTCCAATAACGCCGCGAGCTGTTTTTTCATTTCCCGAATTCAACGAAAGAAAAAATGGAATTAAATTTGCAATTACTGACAAACTAATTACATGAGAAAGCACTCCTCCTCTTTTGTAAAAAAGAACAGCGTTCCAAATTGTTCTTTCTTGGAAACTTATTAAAATATAGATGCTGAAGGCTATGGGTGGAATAATTAATCCAACGATGAATCCGAAAATAAAACTATTCTTCCAATTAATCATTGTTGCTGTTTTATTTTAAGGTATAAATAGAAGTATGAAATAACACCAAGCATAATTACTATTAAAAAACCTTTACCTGTATTCTCCTTTTTCCAATTGATCATGAGAACACGGAATACCAACATTGAAAACAACAATGCAATTAACTGACTTGTTGGCGGCCGTAAAATATATTCGTCGTTTTTTATTGAGACTATTCCACTGCGAAGAAGTTCTGCGAAGAAATAAAAAATTGGGATAAGAATAATCCCAAGTACAATACCACTCAGAGTAGTATCGCTTAGCCTATCCTTTAACTTCATAGTTCATCTCGTTAAGAAAAGGAATGGCATGATGAGCAGTGAAATCAAATTGAACAGGAACAATGGAAATGTATCCATTTGCTAATGCCCATTCATCGGTATCTTGACCTTTATCGTTATTTGTAAATTTACCGGTGAGCCAATAATATTTTCGTTTGTTAGGATCTAAACGTTCGTCAAATTCTTCTTCCCATTTCGCCATGGCTTGTCTGCAAACTTTCACACCTTTTATTTCTTCTTTAGGCAGATTGGGGATATTTACATTTACCAACGTTCCTTTTGGCAATCCTTTTTCTAAAATGTTTTGAGCTATTTTCTTAATATAAGGTTTACATGCTTCAAAATCGGCGTCCAGCGAATGATTCAAAAATGAAAAACCGGCAGAAGGTATTCCCTCAATAGCACCTTCCATTGCAGCCGACATTGTTCCACTATAAATTACATTAATAGATGAATTAGAACCATGGTTAATACCGGAAACACATAAGTCGGGCTGACGATGTAGAATTTTATCGATTGCTAATTTTACACAATCAACCGGAGTACCGGAACACTGATACCAATGTTCTCCATGAACATCTACTTTGTCTAAGCGAAGCAAATTATTTATAGTAATTGCATGCCCCATACCCGATTGCGGACTGTCAGGGGCAACAACAAAAATATCTCCGAGGTCTTTTATTGCATCCACAAGTGCATGCAAACCGGGAGCAGTAATTCCGTCGTCATTGGTTACTAAAATAACTGGGCGTTGAGAAGTGGTCATAGCTATAATTAAGTTTCCAAAATTACTAAAATAAATCAAATGTGACTTGTGTAAATATTTGAATGTACATGAAGTCGGCAGTCAATTTGTCGACTTCTTTGTGAAAAATGTAACAGAGAATACTATAGTCTTAATTTCCCACAAAAAAAACCGAAGTGTTATTTCTTCGGTTTCAATTTTATTTTTCCTTCAACTTATTTATTCTCTCCTTTTGCATTTTTCAACTCTTGCTGAAAAGTTAATTCGGTAATGCTATTATCGTTTTTAAAATAAAATACTCCTCCCCAGGTATAAACTATTTTCTGATAATTTGAGGCCACTCCATCTTTCTTTACTACTGTTCGGTAAATAGCGCGATTCGTTTCATTAATGGTTTCTTCTGTAACTCCATCTTTATAATCTGAATCTATAATTTTTGGAATATTTGTATTGGGAGTTGTAGGTTTTGTTACTTTATCATCTTGTTTGGCATTTGCTTGACTCAACGCTTTTTTCTTTGCTTCTATTTCAGCTAACACTTTTGCTTTTCTATCGGCCTCATCTTTATCTTTCGCTGCCTGATTAGCCGCAGTAATCGAATCTTGTTTAGCCTTTGAATCGGCAGCAGCTTTCAAACGATTAGCTTCATCTTTTTCTCTCGCAGCTTGATAAGCAGCAGTAAGTGAATCTTGTTTTGCCTTTTCAGCTGTTGCTGCTTTCAAACGGTCTGCCTCAACTTTTGCTTTTGCATCGGCTTGCGCTTTTAATTTAGCATCGGCATCTTCTTTTTGTTTCGCAGCATCTGCACGTAAGGTTGAGTCTTGTTGTGCTTTTAATTTTACCTGATCATTAATTTTCTTTTGTTCAGCATCTTTTGCCTTTTGTGCCAAATCTGCTTTCGCCTGGTCATCAGCTTTTGTTTTGGCAAGAGCAGCATCTTTATCAGCCTGTGCTTTTAAAAGATTGGCCCTATCCGTTGAGTCTGCTTGAAATTTAATTTTAGCCTTCTCTTGTTCTTTAGCCAACGTTAACGCATCTTTTCTAGACTTTTCTGCTGCATCCGCTTGAATAATTGAATCTTGTTTTGCTTTTGCCGCTGCTTTAAGATCGGCCTCTGCTTTTAATTTCGCTTCTGCATCTGCTCTTTCTTTAGCAATTGCATCTGATTTTGACTTTCGTTCATTAGCTGCTAAAGTTGAATCTTGCTGTGCCTTTAGCCTGATATCTGCTAACTCTTTTTGTCGTGCTTGTTCGGTCGCTGCTTTCGATAATGAATCTTGCTTTGCTTTCTCTCTTGCTTCAGCCAATGCGTCTGACTTAGCTTTAGCTTGTGCTAAACTATCTGTTCGGTTCTTTTCTCGTGCTGCTAATGCGGATGCGGCAGTTGCTGATGCATTCGCTCGTGTAATAGAATCTTGTTTTAATTTTTCTTTCTCGGCATTAATTCGATCTTGCTCTGCTTTCTGAGCCATCAATTCTGCTTGTCGCGTTTTTACTTTTGCAAGTGAATCGTTCCAAGCCTTATTCAACGAATCTAATCGCGCTCTTTCTAATAACTTGTTTTGATCTTCTGCTATTTTACGAGCAACGTCTTGTTCACCTTGAATTTGTCGTGAATAACTTTGATCGTATTCAAAATCTTCATACGTGGGATTGTAAGCAAATTTTGCCACTGGTTTATTCATCGACTTATCTTGAGAAACTCCTGCTACATCAGAAAAAAGGTCCATGTTAAATTCCTTCTGATAAATAATGTCACTCTGATCTGCCGGTACAACGGTACTGAATTCAATAACTTTTGTTACCAATCCGCTTTTCACAAATTTTAGTGTATAGTTTTTTTGTAAAGTCATATTAAAATTAAACGCTCCGTTGTCTTTCGAACTTACGGTTTGAGGAGGCAATCCTGCTGCGTTAATCTCTATCGTTACCCCTGCTTCCGGTTTATTGTCTTTTCTAATCTTCCCACTTATTTGTAAATAGCCACCTTTTTGAGCCATTACATTAAGCGAAAACAACATTATAAGGGCAACTAAAAAGGAATTTAAAGAGCCTTTCATTATATTTTTTATCATCATTATTAAACGAACCGGTTATTTAATTATTCTCACAAATTTAATAAGAGAAATTAGCTTTAAAATGATTCAAAGCCGCCATTCTACGATATTTATAAACAACTATTTTCACGAAAATAAGCTGTCTTTTGGCTATGAAATGAACTTTCTTCAATGAAATATCTCATCAGCCTTTTTCATAGCTATTTCCCACTCAGTTTGCTTTAAACTTAATGCATCTAAGCCTCCGAAATAATTCACCAGATCTTCAGTTGCCAGATTCCCTACAAGTTCATTATTGGCCATCGGACAACCTCCTATCCCTTTTAATGCACTATCGAATCGTAAGCACCCACTCTTTTCTGCTGCACTTATTTTTTCTCGCCAAGTTAATTTATCTGAATGCAAATGCGCTCCAAATTCTACTTTAGGGAATTCCGGAATTAAACCGGTAAACAAATAACTGATGTTCTCCGGTGTACTCACTCCAACTGTATCTGACAATGCAATAATATTTATTCCTTCTTCTGTAAGTTTCTTAACCCATTTTATCACTATATCGGTATTCCATAATTCACCGTAAGGATTTCCAAAGCCCATAGAAATATAAATAACCATTTCCTTTTTTGTTCGAACACAGATTTCACTTATTTCTCGAACACGTATCAACGACTCTTCAATTGAAGAATTTGTATTTCTTTTTTGAAACTCTTCTGAAATAGAAAATGGAAATCCTAAAAAATTGATTTCATCGAATACACTTGCTTCTTCCGCTCCTCTGGTATTTGCTACTATTGCTAAGAGTTTAGTTTTTGTCGATGACAAATCGAGCCCGGCTAATACTTCTTTTGTATCTTTTAATTGTGGAATTGCTTTCGATGAAACAAAAGATCCGAAGTCGAGTGTGTTAAACCCAACTCTCAAAAGAGAATTCAAGTACGCTATTTTTGTTTCGGTAGGAATCCACGCCTCCCAACCTTGCATTGCATCTCTCGGACATTCTATTAATTTCACTGACTTATTCATTCTCGATTTATAAAATATACGTTAGTTTTATCGAATCATTATTCCTGTTGCTTCAACGACTAATTCTGTTTTAGGTTCAATTGTATTGTCGATTGAAGTAGGCTGTTTTTCGTTTTCAGAAATAGATTCTGTCGTTTCTTGAAGTGGCAATGACTGATAGGTCGCAACACCTTTTACAAATGCATACTTCCCATCAATTTTTTCACTTACAAAAATGGATTTGTCTTTGATTCGAACTAATAAAGGGCCATTCTTTTCTTTAGTCAATTTAAGCCAACAACCATCTGCCTTACAAAAGCTTTGAATGTATCCGGATACAGTGACTTTAAGCGAAATCTTATCCGTCATTTTTGCATCTAAATCGTTTATGCTGAATGCGATAGTTGAATCAACCTTTTCTCCAAACTCTTGAACTTTCGCATGTTTATGACACGACGACAGGATTATTAAAATAAAAATGACAATTACTTTAGGAAAGGATTGATTCATTCAATTGATTTGACAGTTATTGCAAAAATACTCATTTTATGCTTTGAACTGACTTTACCACCATTCCAACATCGACAATCTTCGAAAAGTTGAGCCAATTTTGAAAAAGTTAACGAGTTTTAGCCGTTTCCTATAAAAAAAATTGCTCATCTGCTAAAAAAGGATATTTTTGCGGACTCTTTTAAAAAAATCACGATTAACAAAATGGCAGACAATCATTCAGATAACGATTTTACTGTTGCAGAAGCAATAGGGAAAACTGAAAATTTCATTAACCAAAACAAAAAAAGTCTTGGGATCATCATTGGTGCTTTAGTAGTAGCAATTGGTGGGTACATATTTTACCAAAATGTGTATGTAGCTAACAAAGAAAAAGAAGCTGAGCAAGTTCTATTTCATGCTGAACAATATTTGTTTGCCGATTCAATTAAGTTGGCCATCAACGGCGACGGAAAAAATCCGGGCCTTGAAGAAATTGTTGCTGATTATAGTGTTTCTCAATCTGGAAACTTAGCACGTTACTACCTTGGTATGGCTTATTTAAAAAATAAGGAATATGATAAGGCTATTGAATCACTAAAAAGCTACACTGCAAAAGATGATATAACAGGATCATTAGCCTTTGGTGCAATTGGTGATGCTTATAGCGAATTGAAAAAATCGGACGATGCTATTTCATTTTATGAAAAAGCTTCAAAGGAGCAATCAAACTCTTTTAGCACTCCTATTATGCTTATGAAATTAGGAATAGCAAACGAAGTTAAAGGCGATTGGTCTGCTGCTAAATCAGCATACGAACGAATCAAAAAAGATTATCCTACTTCAAACGAAGGTACGCAAGTTGATAAATACATTGCACGTGCCGATGCAATGATTTCTAAATAATTGTTAAACCGGGTTATTCACCCGGTTTTCTTTTTTAAACTACATTATGTCGTCTTTCGATCAAAATCTTTCTGCGATAAATTTTTTGCCTGATGGTTCAGGCGCAAGAATATCTATTGTTGTTTCGGAATGGAATGAAATGATCACCGAATCACTCTACGCTGCATGTTATCAAACGTTGATCGATTCCGGTTGTAACAAAGAAAATATTATCCGTAAAAATGTTCCCGGAAGTTTTGAATTGGTTTTAGGTGCAAAATGGGCAATTGAAAATGAACGTCCCGATGCGGTGATTTGTTTGGGTTGTGTAATTCAAGGAGAAACTCGTCACTTCGATTTTATTTGTGATGCTGTAGCAAATGGAATTATGAAATTAAATATTGACTTTTCACTTCCAGTAATATTCGGCGTTCTTACTCCACAAAATATGGAACAAGCACTCGACCGTGCAGGCGGGAAACATGGTAACAAAGGTGTTGAAGCAGCTGTTACAGCATTAAAAATGATTAAAACAAAATAACTTGTTCAAATAAGTGTTTGAACAATTCAAGTTACACTAATTTTCTAATCAATTTTCTACTTATAGTTTTCCTTACTGTTCGGCTATCGTAAATTGTTTTACAATTGAAGCTCCTCCATCAGAAGTAACTTTTAAAAGATATTCGCCATTCACCAAATTATTTTTATCAAAATTTAACGGATGTATAAAAAGTCCATTGGCAGCTCGTACGCTTTCCGTTGAAATCAATTTACCATCGATCGTGTAAATTTCAAATTTCAAATCCGAGGCTCTTTCCAAATTCATTTTACTAAATGTTTGGTTTCCATTGGAAGGGTTCGGGAAAACTTGTAGCTCTTGATTGAAAGTCGGTACTTGCGCTAAGCTCGTTGTATTTAGTGTATCTCTATAAGTAATTTGACTCACCACTCCTCCTACGCTTGTATTAATTTGAAGTACAGGAATTCCTTTCCCACTCGCCAACCATTTGTATTCAATTGTTGTAATAGCAGGTGTATTAAATCCAAAATGAAGTGAGTCAACATAAAAACTATCAACTTCTACAACGGTCGATTTTACTCTGAGAGAATTGAATGTTCCATAAGGTGTTGTAACGCTTCCCCAGCCATCAACTTCGTTAGTGCGAACTTTCCGAACTCCGTAATAAATTCCAAGAGTAGTAGTAAGATCGATTGAATAACCAAAACTTGATGTATTCGTCGATGTACTTGTTAGAGGGAAAGGATAAATAATATCTCTCGAAGTATATGCTATTGGCAATGGTGCTCCATTCACAATAGCTCCAAAACCGGGCTGATTGAAAGATGCACTACTGTTGTAATAAAAATTCCAAACGTCGCTAATATTTATTGTTCCTATTGTAGCGCCAGTTCCATGCGTCGCCTGATTTGAACGATTAGCATTAAAGCCACTATTAATATAATAAAGTGAAAGCAACGAGCTGGTCGCCGTTTCAGCAAATATTGTGTCTCTGGTTTGTGAAACAAAATTCAATAATGAATAATCCCAATTATAATTTGCACCTGTTAATGTAACATCCATACCTGTGAATGCTGAGCCGGTAC
Source organism: Bacteroidota bacterium (assembly GCA_043747595.1). Taxonomy (GTDB): domain Bacteria; phylum Bacteroidota; class Bacteroidia; order AKYH767-A; family 2013-40CM-41-45; genus JADKIH01. The sequence goes on from JAYTOX010000021.1 coordinate 76,330, forward strand.
TCACTGTATAGATATCGCCTGAATGAGTTAAGTCGGTAGTCGTTATTGTTATTTGAGCTTCCGATCTACCAACAAAAGCGATCATGATGAATGCAAATAGTGCTTTTTTCATTTTGAGTTATTATTTGAACGGCAAATATAAACGGATTCCCCATACCGCCTAATGAATTTATATTGAATGCGTTGAATCTCATTGTTTTTAACCTCATTTTTCTATCTTTGGTAAATGAAAAATAAATTTGCCCTACTAATAACAAGTATCGCTTTCATGTCTCTTCTTTTTTCATGTAAAAAGAAAGAGGATGAAGTGGCTACGACACCAACATATAACCTAGTCTTCAAATATCATTTCGACAGCACTCAGGTACGCTTAAATAATTTCGGACAACCAACAGGAATTCCTGCCGGCCATGGTGCCCAATCGCCGCACTTTAATCTGATGAGTTCTCATTATGTTGAATTAGCACCCGATAGCTTAACTTTATTGGGTGGAGGAAAAGTTCTATACCGTGCCCCTGAAACAATGATGGGTGGCGATTTGGCTATCGACTTTTCTAAATCAGTTAATGCCATCGAAGGCCAATCTTTTTTAACTGTGCCTTTGAAAAATATTACTGCAGGAACTTATAAATGGTTGCGCATATCGCTCGCCTATCAAAATTACACGATCAAATTAAGATCGTCAGGATATAATTTGAATGGAACCATCGCTTCCTTTATTGGATTCAATACTTACATCAGTCATTTCTATCCTCGCACTCAAGATGTAGTTGTAAATGCAAATCGTTTGCAAGGATATTGGGCTTTTGAAATTGATACACTCGGCTTTAATCAGGTGTATCAAGGTCAAGCTCCTGGAACTACTGTACCAAATCCATTGAGCGCCACTTCTCCAATTCCTGCAGGATCATGTGTGGTAACAGGAGCTTTCGATCAGCCATTGATTATTACCGGAAACGAAACAAAAAATATAGTAATTAATGTTTCCCTTTCTGTAAACAATAGCTTCGAATGGACAGATGCAGCCGGCGATAATGTTTTTGAATTGCCGATGGATACGGTTGTTGATATGGGGGTGCGAGGCGTTATCCCTTATGTAATTTATTAAAAAAAGTTTTTATAAGAAAAAAGGGGAAGGTGAATTACTCACCTTCCCCTTTTTTTTGTATTCAATAGTTATAACATTGAATCAAACTTATTTATTGTCGATTTGCTTACAGCAGTCAAAGGTAACCGAACATTCTCAGCACAAATATTCATTGCTGTAAGTAATCCTTTTATGCCGGATGGATTTCCATCAACGAAAATTGCATGTGTTATATCCAGTAATTTGTAATGTAATTTCTTTGCCTTATCAAAATTCAAGTCGAGGGCCATACGAACCATTTCGGAATAATCTTTCGGGTAAGCATTTGCAATTACCGAAATGGCTCCATCACCGCCACAAGCAATCATTGGAAGAGCTAAAAGATCGTCACCACATATCACTAAAAAATCTTTCGGTTTATTTTTTATAATGTGCATTGCTTTTTCCAAATTACCGGAAGCTTCTTTTATTCCAATAATATTTTTCACCTCATGTGCCAATTGTAAAATCGTATCGGCGTCCATATTACTTCCTGTTCTCGCAGGTACATTATACAGGATTACAGGAACGGGACAGTTGTTGCCAATCATTTTATAATGCTGAAAAATTCCTCTTTGAGAAGGTCGATTGTAATAAGGCGACACTGAAAGTATTGCATCAACTCCATCAAAATCGCATTCTTCCAATGTAGTAAGAATGTCTTGAGTATTATTTCCTCCTAATCCTAAAACGACAGGAATTCGCTTATCGTTGATCTCAACTACAAAATCTAATACTGCACGACGTTCATTTTGACTCAATGTTGCAGCTTCGCCTGTGGTTCCGAGCGGAACTAAGTATTCAACTTTTCCATCTATACAACGTTCAATTAATTTCCTGAACGATTTGAAATCAATACTACCATCTTTATGGAAAGGTGTCACTAAAGCAACTCCTGTTCCTTTCAACTTATTTAAATTCATTCTGTCTTCTTAATTACTTTTAAAAAATGTTCAATCTCTTGAATAACTGTTTTAATACCCGGATCACCTTTTATTTCTACCATCATATCGTACGAATCTACAGCACTACGCAGATACCGGCCTACACGAAAACGAGCATTCGACATAGCAGAAATATAATACAAAGGAAAACATTTTCCGGAGTTTAGATTAATTAGAATATCAAATTTGGCATCGATAAAATTTTGAACAATCGGATTCACCGGAATCATTTTGAAGTTCAAATCTTTCTTGGTAAAAAAATCTAACCCATATTGTGCAAATTGAGCTTGAGGCAATTCTTTTTTGTCAACAAAACCCATCGCTAAAATATCTTTTTTAAAATTAGTGCGAATCGATTTCACATAACTTTTTACAGCTTCAAAATCTTTCTCATCTGTTGCATCATACAACAATCCTATTTTATTTGCTTCGTCAAAACTTACAACTTCTCTTTTATGGCGAACTTTTTTCAGTTCTTTCATAAAATGAATTTTACCTAGTCTTGATCTTATAGCTTTATTTAACATCATTTGTCTTCTACCATTTTAACAAAATCATCTTCACTGATCACTTTTACATTCAGCTTCAACGCTTTTTCCATTTTTGAATCCCCTGCTTTTTCACCTGCAAGCAAGAAAGACGTTTTAGCTGAAACCCCACTTACATTCTTGCCTCCATGCTGTTCAATCAAACTCTTTAACTCGTCGCGGCTGAATTTACTGAAAGTACCCGAAACTACAAATGAAAGTCCTTCAAATCGGTCACTTTTCTTTTCCGGTATTGAATCAGCAGCTATTTCCATTTTCAACCCGGCACTTTTTAGTCGCTCGATGATCTGTTCATTTGTTTTATCTCTGAAAAAATCAAGAATACTCTCTGCTATCTTTTCACCAATCTCATCGGCTTTTACTAATTCTTCATAACTCGCTTTTACAATTTCTTCAATCGATTTAAAGTGGTATGCTAATTTTTTTGCCACCGTTTCTCCTACATATCTAATTCCAATTGCATAGAGTACTCTTTCAAATGGAACTGATAATGATTCTTTTATTCCATTTAAAATATTCTGAACCGTTTTTTCTTGAAAAGAAATTTTTTTCGCCTTGCCGTTGTCATCTTCGATCACTTTTTCCAATCCTATCAAGTTTTCATAGCTCATTGAATAAAGATCAGATGGGTCTTTTATTAGTCCGTTGTCAAAAAGCATTTCTACTTTCCCTTCTCCCAAGCTATCAATGTTCATCGCCTTTCGACTAATAAAATGTTCTATACGACCTTTAATCTGTGGCGGGCAACCGGAGTAATTCGGGCAATAATGATTTGCTTCACCTTCTTTTCTTTCAAGAAGCGAATTGCAAAACGGACAATGTGTTATATAAGTTGTCGGAACTGAGTTTTGTTTTCTTTTAGTGAGATCAACTCCTGTAATTTTAGGAATCACATCTCCACCCTTTTCAACTTGAACGGTATCTCCAATTCTTAAATCTAATTTTTCAATTTGATCGGCGTTGTGTAATGTTGCTCTTCTAACTGTTGATCCCGCTAAGTGAACCGCTTTCAAATTTGCCACCGGCGTAATTGCACCTGTTCTCCCTACCTGATAAGAAATGGATTCCAAAATAGTAGATGCACTTTCTGCTTTGTATTTGTAGGCTATCGCCCATCGAGGCGATTTAGCAGTGAAGCCCAATTCATTTTGTTGATCGAACGAATTTATTTTTATCACTACTCCATCGGTATCATACGGAAGTTTAAATCGTTGTTGTTCCCATTTTTTTAAAAAATCAAATACATCATCGATCGTTTTGCATCGCTCTGAATGATGACTAATTTTGAATCCCCATTGTTCCGCTGCTTCCAACGATTTCAAATGTGTTTCAAAATTTAACGACTCTCCATACATCGCATAGAGAATACAATCAAGTCCACGTTTGGCAACTACTCCGGAATCTTGCATCTTAATTGTACC
>JAYTOX010000022.1:0-8582 GCA_043747595.1 Bacteroidota bacterium
GTTGCAAATAAAAAATTTCTTAATAGAGAGTTTGAAAACGTAGCTCTCGTTGAACCATTTTATTTGAAAGAATATCAGCCTGGAAAGAAAAAAGATTAATTTAAATTATTCTCTCTCGATAATAAGATCTTCGTTTTCTACCATCGTCATTTCCGGCAAATGAATTTTCTTTATTTTCAGATCGTTGTTTGCTGTAATTGTCGTTTCCATTTTCATGGCCTCGATGGTAAAGAGCGGCGAATTTTTCTTTACTTTGTCTCCTTCTTTTACAAATATTTTAGTTAATCGCCCTTGCAAAGGCGAACCTATTTGAGTTTCGGTTTTTGCTTTTGAATTTGATTGTCGATCAACTTTTGCTTTATTGTCTTTTACTTCTATAGATCGTGTTTGTCCGTTGAGTCGAAAGTAAACTGTTTTGTTTCCATTCTCATCAGCATTTTCCGAGACATACAAAAGCCGAATGATAAGTGTTTTTCCTTGGCCGATATTTACTAGAATCTCTTCGTTACTTTTCATTCCATAAAAAAACGCAGGCGTTGGTACCGCACTTACATCCCCAAATTGCTTTGAGAAATTATAGTATTCTTCAAATACTTTCGGGTAAAATTTCCAAGAGAGAAAATCGAAGAAGCTTTGATAATTGTCAAACTTACCATGAAATATTTCAAATTCTTTTTCGAAATCGATGGGTGCCAGATGCGCATTTGGTAAATCTGTATATGGGATTTCATCTTTCAGAATAATTTTTTGTAACTCTTTTGGCCATCCACCAAAAGGTTGCCCCAAATCTCCTCGCATCATACTCTTCACCGACTCAGGAAAAGCTAAATTTTCTTTCGTAAAAATATCTTCTTTCGTAAGCTTATTGTTAACCATAAACATAGCCATGTCGCCCACAACTTTTGATGAAGGTGTAACTTTTACAATATCGCCAAATAGATCGTTCACTTCTTCATACGCTTTTTTAATATCGTCCATTCGCTCTTCCAAACCCAATGAGATTGCTTGTGGTTTTAAATTGGAATACTGTCCGCCTGGAATTTCATGTTTATACACTTCTGCTGTGCCAGCCATTAATCCACTCTCAAAAGGATAGTAATAGTCGCGCACCGTTTCCCAATAATTGGAAAATTTATTTAATGAATTTACATCGGTCGTTGTTTCGTAAGGAGTGTTTTTCAAACATTCAACGAGTACATTAAAGTTTGGTTGACTAGTTAATCCGGAGAGTGAACTCAAGGCAACATCAACAACATCAACACCCGCTTCTATCGCCTTTAAATACGTCGCATTTTGAATGGATGATGTATCGTGTGTATGTAAATGAATTGGAATACTAATTACTTTTTTTAATTCCGTTACTAAAATTTCGGCTGCATAAGGTTTTAATAACCCAGCCATATCTTTGATAGCCAAAATATGTGCTCCTTCATCTTCTAATTGTTTGGCTAGATCGAGATAATATTGAAGCGAATATTTACTTCTTTTCGGATTCATAAAGTCGCCAGTATAACAAATGCATGCTTCTGCTAATCCTCCGGTACGTTCTCTTACTGCATGAATAGAATTTTTCATACTCTCAATCCAGTTCAATGAATCGAATATTCTAAAAACATCTATTCCGCTGTCCCAACTTTTTTCTATAAACTTTGCTACTAAATTATCAGGGTAAGATGTATAGCCAACAGCATTTGAACCACGGATAAGCATTTGAAGAAGAACATTCGGAATGGCAGAGCGCATAGCTTCTAATCTTTTCCACGGGCATTCATGAAGAAATCGTAATGCAACATCGAACGTTGCACCTCCCCAAACTTCCATCGAGAATAATTCCGGATGATGATGAGCAAAACTTTCTGCCACTTTCAAAATATCGGTTGAGCGAACACGTGTTGCTAGCAATGATTGATGCGCATCACGAAATGTAGTGTCTGTAAACATCACTTGCTTATTCGATTTCAACCATTGTGAAAATTTTTCCGGACCCAAGTCATCGAGTAACTGTTTTGTTCCGGGAATAATTTTTTTAGTGCGATCGAATTGGGGAACTACCGCAGGTAAAAATATTTTTGAGGAATCTTTTTTTGAGACATCGGGATTTCCATTTACCAAAACATCTGCTAAGTATTTCAATATTTTTGTTCCTCTATCTTGACGAATTTGGAATTGAAACAACCCCGGATTTTTTTCAATGAAACGAACAGTAAATTTACCTGATTCAAATTCCGGATGGGAAAGTACATTTTCTAAAAATAGAATATTGGTTTTGACGCCTCTAATTCTAAACTCTCTCAGTGCTCTCAGTAATCGTTGTCGTGCTCCTTTTATTGTTCTTCCTTTTGCTGTAATTTTTACTAGCATTGAATCGAAAAATGGCGATACTTTTACTCCTTGATAAGAGCTTCCCTCATCAAGACGAATTCCGTATCCTCCTGCATGACGATAGGCTATTATTGTTCCGTAATCTGGTTTGAAATCGTTTTTAGGGTCTTCGGTGGTGATTCGGCATTGTATTGCTACACCTGTAATTCTAATATTTTCTTGCGTTGGTATATCTAACGGTGCTTCATGCAACGAATTACCATCGGCAATTAATATTTGAGAGCGCACTATATCAATTCCTGTAATCTCTTCGGTTACTGTGTGCTCAACTTGTATTCTAGGATTTACTTCGATGAAATAAATGTTTTCATTTTCATCTACTAAAAATTCAACTGTTCCTGCGTTATTGTAATTAACTTTTCTTGCAATGCTGAGTGCGTAATCGTAAAGTTTTTGTTTTGTAGCTTGATTGAGAGTAGGAGAAGGAGCCATCTCAACAACTTTTTGAAAACGTCTCTGAATACTGCAATCTCTTTCGAAGAGATGAATAATATTTCCATGATTGTCGCCAAGTATTTGAACTTCGATATGCTTTGGATCATCAATAAATTTTTCAATAAAAATTGTATCGTCACCAAATGCGTTTCCGGCTTCACGTTGAGCTTCTAAATATGCTTTTTCTAAATTGCTCTCATCACGTATTACTCTCATTCCTCTTCCACCGCCACCGGCGCTTGCTTTTAATATAACAGGAAAGCCAATTCGTTGCGCTTCTTCTAACACGATGGCCGCCGATGTGAGATCTTTATGATTGTCTTCAATTACTGGAACGTTGCATGATCGAGCAACGAGTTTCGATTTTACTTTATCTCCCAGTTGATCCATTACCTCAGGATCCGGGCCCACAAAAATAATTCCTTCTTCTCTGCATCTGCTTGCAAACTGTACATTCTCCGATAGGAAACCATAACCAGGATGAATAGCATTTATTTTATTCTGCTTGGCAACACGAATAATTTCTTCAATGTTCAAATATGGTTTTAGTGGATCATTATCGTTCCCGATCTGATATGCTTCATCGGCTTTAAAACGATGTAAGGAATAACGGTCTTCGTAAGTAAAAACAGCAACGGTTCGAATACCTAATTCGGCTGCTGCACGAAGCACACGGATTGCGATTTCTCCTCTGTTTGCAACAAGAATTCTATGAATTTTTTCCATCTGGGTAGGGGTGATAATTGGTATTTAAATACGCAATTATCGGCCAAGAGTTTCTAAAAAAACAAGTAACAAATAATTAAAAAATCAATTCGTCTTACAAAAAGAATTGAAGTCTAATAAACTTATCTTTCAGTAGATATTATTTCTTCAAAAATTTCAGCGCTTCTAATGTCGTTTCTACTGGTAATTTGCACGTTTTATTTTCACAAATATAAATAAGCGTTTTGTTTTTCATATAGCGGTCTTCCAGTAAAGGGATTTTACTCGAATTATTTACACTTCCTGCTAAGAGCATATTCGGCAAATAATTCGCAGCAATAGTTTTTCGTTCTTGCATTGCATCTTCTCCGGCAATTACCGTTTGTTTAAAATTTCCGCTGATATTCATTATGAGATCCGCCCAGTTACTATATGCCGACCCCCATCGTGTCATATCTCCCATCACTGCAATTGCCATTTGTCTGGAAATAGCATTGTATCGTTTATCATCGAAATATTCTCCCAATAAAAATAAATTTTTCCCCATTTCAGAGTTAGACGATGGTATAACGTTATCGGTTATTTCCTTTATTCTGCTAATCAATGAATGATCTGTATTTGAAGTGAACCAAAATAAACCATTTTCACTATCATAATAATGCTCTACTGCATCTTCTGTTAATTCATGTGCTTTGATTAACCAACTTTCGTTGAATGTAGACTGATATAATGAAATCAAAGCAGATATGGTAAACGCATAGTCGTCGAGATAACCCGTTTCTAATTTATCTTTATGGGTATCGATGTGCAATAAATTTCCGGAACTGTTTATACAGTCGGATAAAATATTATTCATGGACAAAATTGCTTCATCTTTTAAGGTTTCATCTCCGAAAGCAGTGTAAGCATCACAAAGTGAATTAACAACTAGTGCATTCCAAGAAGTAACAACTTTTTTGTCGAGACCAGGGTGAATTCGGGTATTGCGTTTAGCCAATAATATTCCTTTTGCTTCACGAATAAATTGCTCTAGTTGTTCTGCCGATAAATTATATTTTTTTGCTAGTTCTGAATTTTCATTAGTGCGAAGAAGAATATAATTGTCATGCTCCCAATATCCATTTTTATTTATGTTGAAATAATCGGTTAGCAATTCTTTTTCTTTTCCATGAGTCAGTGGCGGAAAATTAAGCGCTTCAAATTCTTTTTTACTCCACACATAAAATTTTCCTTCTTCTCCTTCCGAGTCTGCATCTAGAGCTGAATAATATCTGCCTTTCCCATCCGACATTTCTCTTTTTAAAAATTCAATAGTTTCAAGTGCAATTTGTTTGTACAACGGATTTCGGAATTCTTGATATGCTTTCGAATAGAGCGAAATCAATTGCGCATTATCGTAAAGCATTTTTTCGAAATGAGGAAGCTTCCATTCATTGTCGGTCGAATACCTTGCAAATCCACCGCCTACCTGATCATAGATTCCGCCATACGCCATTTTTTTTAGAGTGAGTTCAACGAAATTATTGAGTTCAACGTCGTTATTTGTTACTGCATATCGCAACAAAAATTCGTAGTTATTTGGCAGTGGAAATTTAGGTGACCGATCGGTACCTCCATTGGTTAAGTCGAAATATTTTCTCCACTCTTTTACCGTTTGGTCGATTACTTCCATATCAATTTTCGAAGTATCTTTTAATTGATTAACAATTTCCGGACGGTGGATGCCTTGAGTTAATTCATCAGCATATTTTTCTGCTTGAACTTGATTTTCTTTATAATAAGTTGAAAGCTTATACAAAAGATCGTTCCATTTTGCATTAGGAAAATAAGTGCCACCATAAATTGGTTTTCCGTTTGGAAGCGCAAAACAATTCAATGGCCAACCACCGCTTCCTGTCATTAATTGAACAGCTTTCATATAAATCTGATCGATGTCGGGGCGCTCTTCACGGTCGACTTTTATGCAGATAAAATGTTCGTTCATGATTTTCGCAGTAGCAGAATCGGTGAACGTTTCCTTTTCCATTACGTGGCACCAATGGCACGACGAATAACCGATAGAAATTAACACCAATTTATTTTCAGCTTTCGCTTTTTCCCAAGCAGCATTTGACCACGGATACCAATCAACTGGATTGTGTTCATGTTGCTGTAAGTACAAACTGGTTTCACCGGCAAGGTGATTGGAGGAGGTTGAATTCATTTTTGGAGGGCTCACGTGATTGCATGTTACCAATAATAAGGCAACAGACACACTAAGTATGGTCTTTATTACTTGCAATACAACGTATTTTAATCGTTTAACTAGTTCACTTTTTTAAAAAAAATTGCAGTGTTGAACACAAAAACCCTATATTTTTGCTTAAAATTCAACTTATTAATGATACAGAAAGTTTATTACTTAGGCCTAGAAAACTTATTAATAATTCAGTTTTGATAATTGTTTTTTTTACATACATTTGCATCCCTTAAAATAGAATACTAAGTAGAATTAGATATGTACGCAATTGTAAACATCGCCGGACAGCAATTTAAAGTGCAAAAAGACCAACAGGTTATTGTGCATCGTTTAGTTGGTGAAGAAGGTAAAAAGCTGGAATTCAGCGACGTGGTTTTAATAGATAACGACGGAAAAATTAAAGTTGGAACTCCTGCCGTTCAAGGTGCGTCGGTTTCAGCTCGTATTGTTGGCCATTTACGTGGCGACAAAATAATCATCTTCAAAAAGAAGCGTCGTAAAGGCTATCAGAAGCAAACTGGCCACCGTCAGGATCTTACAAAGATTCAAATTGATGGTATCACTGCTTAATTCATCCATTTAATAACAGAATAAAAAACTATAAGTAATGGCACACAAAAAAGGGGTCGGTAGTTCAAGAAACGGTCGTGAATCACACAGTAAGCGCCTAGGAATCAAAATATTCGGTGGTCAACATGCTATCGCAGGAAATATTATCGTTCGTCAACGTGGTACGAAACATATGCCGGGTGCAAATGTGGGTATCGGTAAAGATCATACGCTTTATGCTCTTATTGAAGGAAAAGTTGTTTTCCGTAAAAAAGCTGACGAGAAAAGTTATGTATCTGTAGCTCCTCTAGTAGTAGCTCAGGCATAATTCAAAAAAGAATAACCTAAAAATAGCCTTCCTTTTTGGAGGGCTTTTTTTTTGGAGTAATAAGAAAACACTTTTTTATTGACCGAAATAATTATCGAATTACAACTCATTTCATAATAAGTTTTTTGAAATTTATTGGGTAAATTTGAGAGAGCAAAATGGAGATGTCGTTTGTAGAAGTTGAAAATGAATGATTCTGTAATTTTTAATTTCAACGATAAAATTTACCTCTACGTCTTTATTTAATCAACATAAAAAAAATGATTACCAAGCAAACACTTACTTTTCTTAAAGCCATTAAGAAAAATAATAACAGAGAATGGTTCGAAAAAAATAAGGAGAAATATCTTCTTGCAAAAGAGAATGTGGCAGAAGTAATTGACGGGTTTTTAAAAGAGGCAACGAAATTTGAAAAAGGATTCGCTAGCTTAACTTCTCAGTCGTGCATGTATCGTATTTATCGTGATGTACGTTTTTCAAAAGATAAACGTCCGTACAAAAATAATTTAGGCGCTAGCATAAATGTTGGCGGAAAAAAAGCATCGAATGCCGGATATTATATTCATATAGAGCCGGGCAATTCTATGATCGCAGGTGGTATGTGGATGCCACCTTCTGAACAGCTAAAAATGATACGACAAGAAATTGATTACAACGGAAAAAATTTCAAGAAAATAATAGAGAAAAAAGATTTTGCCAATTACTTTGGTGGCCTCGACGAATCGTATATGTTGAAAACAACTCCAAAAGGATACGACAAAGAACATCCGTTTATCGACTTGCTTCGGATGAACAGCTACATAGTTTGGCACAAAATACCTGATACGGTAGTGATGAAAAAAGACTTCGTAAAAGAACTGGGAAAAGGCGCAAAATTGATGAAACCAATGATCGATTTTATCAATACTTCTTTCGTCGGAAATGATTCGCCTAAAATAAAACTGTAGCGTACTCATTAAAAGCAACTTAGCGTGTGAACCTTGGATGTAATTATTACCATTCCGGTGTACTAACCTTTGCTTCTTTTAAGCGTAACAACTCCCAAAATCTTATAAATTTGTAGATATAATAATTAAGTATGATTCAGATAAATACCATCCGTGAGAAAAGTGAATTCGTAATTGAACGTCTGACGGTAAAGAATTTTGATGCAAAACAAATTGTTGCCGACATTCTCGTCATCGATGAAACAAAAAGAAAAGTCCAGAATGAATTGGATCAACTTTTATTTCAACAAAACACACTTGCAAAACAAGTGGGCGATTTATATAAAAGCGGAAAAAAAGCAGAAGGCGATGAGCTCAAAAATATGAGTGCTGCTTTGAAACAGTCGTCGAACTCGCTGCAAGAGCAACTGAATCATCTAGAATCGAAATTGGAATCGGAGCTAGTGAAACTTCCAAACATTCCTTCTGCCAGTGTTCCTAAAGGTCGTACGCCTGAAGAGAACGAAGTAGTTTTTCAAGAAGGCGCCATTCCTGAATTACATGAAAACGCTGTTCCCCATTGGGAGCTGACTACGAAATACGATATTATCGATTTTGAATTGGGTGTTAAACTTACCGGTGCAGGATTTCCTGTATACAAAGGTAAAGGAGCACGACTACAACGGGCGCTTATTAATTTTTTCCTCGACAAAGCTGTTGAAGCAGGTTACAAAGAAATTCAGCCTCCCATTTTAATTAATAAAGAAAGTGGTTTTGGTACTGGACAACTTCCAGATAAAGATTCTCAGATGTACAATGTAACGCTCGACGAATTTTATTTGATTCCAACTGCAGAAGTGCCGGTAACAAATATGTATCGCGATGTAATTTCTAAAGCAGAAGAGTTGCCAATAAAAATGTGTGCTTACACTCCTTGTTTCCGTCGTGAAGCCGGTAGTTATGGTAAAGATGTTCGCGGATTAAATCGCTTGCACCAATTTGATAAAGTAGAGATTGT
>JAYTOX010000023.1:0-22395 GCA_043747595.1 Bacteroidota bacterium
GTGTCGCCAATTCCCGGCGGAATCTCGCTGAGGCTTGGGTATGGAAAGTGCGGAAAGATTGACGCTAAAGATTCCGCCGAGCGGGAGGCATGGAATTAATAACTTAGCGTAGAGTAATTAACTAGAATGTGGAGTTTATTTGCTTAAATTCGCTACTGACAAATATGTCAAAGGAATCTTATTTGTAAAGAACTGACATTTATGAAATACCTTTTTGCTCTCCTGATATTATTTTACTCATGCAAAGCCAGCCTCAACCATCGGGATGGAAAACTGTGTGAACAATTAAGATCTTCTGTTCATAAGAATGTAAGGATTGAGAAAGTTGGGCCAAGTTACTCGACCGAAGAATTCGTCGATAGCTTAGAGTTCCAGTATTCAAATTGTGTCATTGGTAATGACACTTCTTTTTTGAGGTCAGTACTCTGGGATTGCACCGATATAGTTGCCCCATCAGCAATCTCTGCTCAATACAAGGAGTTGGGACTAATGTATGCACTTGAATATATTGTTTATGTCAGGAAGCCAGAGCTAGGTAATCCTTCGCTCTATTTCGGAGTTGACTCACTAAACATAGTACGGTGCGTTAAACGAGGAAGTGTAGTAGCCAGAGGATCGAATTAAATATCTACGTAAGAGTGGACAAATAGTGCCAATAACAAAGGGCTTATTCCTAGAGAAAACCTACGCTACATATTCTATCAATCTGTATTTTTTTAATCAAAATTTTCCTCACATTTTTTTAGTCAAACTAAAAATAAAAAAAGGCTGAATGAAATTCCATTCAGCCTTTATATTTAGTAGTGTTCTCGTTATATTTTTACAAAGCGACAAACTCCTGTAATATTTTTTCCTTTTCGAATAACAAAGTAAACTCCAATTGGTAAGTTGTCGATATTCATTTCATACCAAGCATCGCGAACGGAATTAATAGCGACTTTTACTATTCTTCCGCTAGCATCTGTAATGGTAAGTTCATCGGATGGGTCTGTTGTTCCTGATAAATGAATAAAAACATGATCGTTCGCCGGATTCGGAATAATTAACATGTCGGATGGTTTTGCCAACGCAGTAATTCCTGTTGTAATTGAATTTACACAACCACCTGTTATACTAGGAATAGTTCGTTCCGCATCTGCATTTACGATCTCTTTAATTTGACTTATACAAATTACAGAATCTGTAATAGCACTGAAGTAAATTCTTACTAAATGTTGGCTGTTCGAAGAACGAATCAAAGAACTGTCTTGAAGTGATATTGCAAAAACTTCATTCGTGCTTGCTCTGAATCGAACATCTACAGGGAAGAGTGTAGGGTTAGCTAAACTTACTACCGAGCTAATCTGAATGCCACTCAATGAAAATTGATATGCTTTAATATTTGCTGCTGCTGAAAGAAGATCAACATCAATATAATTGTCGGTAAAATTTGCACCACTGATTGTTAAACTTGTCAGATGACTAGGGTTTGTAATATTGCGAGGGAAATTGCAATGATTGTGATAGCTACCTCCCGGGTGAGTAGTATTGCCTCCCAAACACCAGTTCATTAATGATGCATCATAAACAGAAATCTGATTATCTCTGTCAAGGTCATAACAAATGGCAGCCGGCATTCCCAGTTGCACTAAATCCATATATGTTTTTACATCATTCGAATCTAGTGTAGAATTAGAATATGTGTCACCATATACTCCCGGACCATTACAAACTCCATTGCAATCTCTTTCACTTGCTCCGCCCGGTAACCCTGTACAATCCATAAATGGTGTACAGTTTGGAAGTAGTGCATAAGTTGGTGCTGCACCCGGATGTTGATCTATGTGCATACAAACTTGCAAAGCGTTGTTAGCGAAATTTGTTTCATAACGACCAAGTGCATCGGGAAGATGTTTTGAATTGATGATCACTGCAACTCGGTAATCTCCTGTAGGGACATCTGTAATATCTAACCACTGACATTGTGTTCCTGCACCATAGCGATCAAAACAATTTACAGAGATCCCCATATTGCTACAAGTATATTGTCCAAATCCGCAAAGGTCAATTACACAAAAACCATTTTTATGTCCGGAAGGAACCAAGTTTCCGTTGCTGTCGAATAAACGATAGTCGCCATAGCCTTCGTAATGCGCATGACCATGACAATTATTTGTATTAAACATGCCGGGTTGTGTAGTAGAGTTTCCGATGTAAAAATCTTGTGTTCCAATATTGTTAATCTTAGATGAAAAAGTTAAACAATAGCGAGCTCCATATCCTGTTACACATCCTTCATCTACGTCGCATGTAGTGGACGTGTGAGGGATAACACTCAAGCTCGTGATAAACGACAATGAATCTATTTGTAAGTCTGGACCTGCGCATAATGGGTTAGGAGGGTAGATACAACTTCCATTATCGATTACTGCTAATGGATTATAATTGCAAGAAGTAGGATCTGTACAACCTTGTACCTGTCCAAGATAACTTAATTGAAAGTTGATTGGTCCGCCACAAGAACCAATTGCATCACCTATACGAATTAAATAAGTTGTGCCTGCAACAAAGATAACGTTCATGTCGGCTTGTAAACCACATGAGTTGTCGTCGTTAAAAGCATAAGTTCCGGTTGCATTATCTTGATACGGAATAGCAGGGCAAGTAAGGTAAACCCAAATTTGTGTATTGCAACTGTTCGTTCCGCAAGTAGTAAGTAAATACGTTCCATTTGCCGGAGCAGTATATGAAAACCACGAATCTCTTGTAGGCGCAGTGAAAGACCCGGTATCAATCGGAACAGGGTTAGTACAAAAGTATCCTTGAATACAATTTACGGACGCTTGATAAAAGCTGCCGAAATTACTTCCGCTTATTTGCAAAACACCATCGACATAAACATAAAATCCACCGGGAGAAAAAATCCCATCACCAACAGAATCATAGATTTTAAACATATTGCAACTACTCGTTGGCATGCAAATAGTATCGCCAACAGAACCGCCAGATGTTAAAACAGTGCCTTGATTATCTGATAAAGTCCACGATGTTTCTAATGGATAGCTGTCAGGAATTATTTGTACAACAATTTCTGAAAAGCCGGGAGTACATTGCGCGTTTGCAACAATGGAACTAAACCAAAAAATGGTTAGTACAAGTAGAATTTTTTTCATTCGAAGATTGGGGTTAGATGCAATAAAGATAGAAAGAAATCCAAATTATCAAAACACATCTTACTCTCAAAAACGAGCAAAAAAAGCCATTGAAGTACTTAAAGCTTTACTTGAATACGAATTTTTCTTAATTGAACAGGGGAACTATCACTTTAAAATTGATTGATCGACCTGTGTTGTAAATTCCTGTACGGCCGGTAGCTAAATTTTCCGGTGCATATTTTAATCTACTCAAATGACTTTGGTAAGCAATGTCACCAAGATTTGTTACATTCAAAAAGATGGAACAAACTTTTTTATTTTTTGAAAATAAGTCAGTGCCAATTCCGGTATGTAAAAGTTGATATCCACTTGTAGCAGTTTCCGTATGATATGCCGAATAGATTTTATTTTGGTCGAAGAATATGTCTGCACCAATTTTGAAATAACTATTCCTTATTAGTTTACTTAATTTTTTAACAGACAATTGGATCTCGCTTGTAAATTTGGCGGGCGGAGTAGAGGGAAGGTATTTGGTTGAATCACTTTGATTTATTTGCTGCGCATCTACAAACGAAAAAGAGTTTTCGAAATGAAGCCAATCGAAAGGGTGAGGGTGGAGGTCAATCATCAATTCACCACCTGCAAGACGCGCATTTCCGGAAACATATTGGAATGTAGAATAACCGTCAGTAATGGAATCATTTCCATTGGCAGTCGATAATTTCGATAAGAAAATAAAATTATTGATCGAATTAATAAACCCATCCAACTCGATTGTTAAGTGATCGGTATTGACACCTACGGCTACATCCATCTGTCTGCTATGTTCTGCTTTCAAATAGCTATTGCCTTTTTCATAACGTAATGTTCCTTCATGAATTCCGTTTGCTCCTAACTCTGCAATATTAGGTGCACGGAAACCGAATGAGATATTTGCTTTGCTATAGTAAGTTGAATTGAAATTGTATGCAAGGCCTGCACTACCAGTTAATCCATTGAATAATGTGTTGAACCCTGAGAATTTATGTTCAGCTAAGTCAGTAGAATTGGTAGGGTGATTGGCCCCATCGAGGTATAGGTCTTTGCCGTTAACATTTCTGAAATCATATCTAATACCGGCACTTACATCTAGCTTTTGGAAATTCTTAGAAGCCAATGTAAATATTCCTCCATCAAGAAGATTATATGCAGGAACAAGAAATTCACTTCCTTTATTAGCAGAGTTTTGGATCATTCCATTTATTCCTGTGGTCAAATTATACTTATTCATTTCAGGGAAATGATATTTTAATTCATAGTTAAATGTTTTTAGATCAAAAAATAATCCAAATTGTTGCGGATTAAAAATGTCTGCAAATTCTTTTCGAGTGTTTTGTTGAAAGCCGAAAATAGATTTTAAACTTCCATTTTTAATAATAAAACTATTACTCCAAATTACTTTTAAATGATTTATTTTCTGAAATGGATTTTCTATGGAATAACTTTTATTCATTTGGTCACTAACAATTTCTTCCGTAAAAGTTGAGTCGCTCGTGGGTACTTTCTTGACGAACTTCCCTGAAGCAGAATCTCGATCGCCTTCAGTAATTCCAGGCTGAATAAAATAATTACTCACAGTTAAATGAGAATATCCCCACTGGCGATTTAGGCCAACTGTTAGTTCTCCGGCGTATTCTTTAAAGCCGGAATTATATACATAGCCGTCGTATTTGTTTTGATATGAATGCGCCGACTTTGTACTTAAGCGTGCATCCCAAATAAATCCATTTTTGTTGCCTTTCGTATTGGCAGAAACACCATACAGTCCATTATTACTTTGATACTCTGACAATACTTCACCGCTTACTTTTCCATTTGGTAATGAGGGCGAAGAAATAAAATTGATTACACCTGCCATTGCATCAGATCCAAATGTAAGAGAAGCCGGACCTTTCAATATTTCTACATTGTCAACATTGTATTCGTCTATTTCTATTCCGTGTTCATCGCCCCATTGCTGACCTTCTTGTCGTACGCCATCATTTACAACCACCACACGATTATATCCAAGTCCTCTAATTACAGGTTTTGAAATGCCGCTTCCGGTAGTGATCTGCGAAATTCCCGGTTGAGAAGTTAGTGCATCAATAATATTTGTTGAAGCACTTTGTTCTATTACATTTTTAGGTACTACAGTAATAGGAGTAGGAGTTCTATTCTTTTCAACAACGTTTGGAGATCCTGTTATTACCACAGCATTAATTTCTTTGACAGAAGGTTCAAGCTCGATGTTAAATTTTTTTACCGTTGTTAAATTAATTATTTGGATTAATGTTTTATAGCCAACTAAACTAATTTGGAGTGTAACGTTTCTTGAAGGAAGGTTGTCGATTTTAAAATTTCCATCGAGATCTGTAATACTTCCTGATTTGAGATCAGAAATAAAAACACTCACGCCAATTAGATTCTCTTGAGTTATTTTATCTTTTACATTTCCTGTGAGTGTAACTTTTTCAGCAAATGATGTAAATGCGGATACGCTATTTGAAAATATTATTAATACGATAGTTAATCGTAATTGAAATATACGGTACATAAAAGTTGATTTGAATGGTGAATAAATAGAAAGATAATTCAATCAAATCTGTGGCGGACCGCGCAATAAATTTTTATTCTCAAAAAGGTTTAAAGTAAATTCAAAATAAGATAAAGAATGTTTAATTCTATTTGGTTCTTGTTTTTTAAGAAAATAACATTCAATTTTTTCTCCTCCTGAAATATAATTGTAATCGCAAAGTTGGCAATGGTGATGGCCTTCGTGAATATGAAACTTGCCGTCTTCTTTGCAGATGTGAACGTGTTCCAATCGAAATTGATGAATGCTTTCACCAATATTCGGAATGAAGAAAGCGACTAAAAAAAGAATAGCGAGATATTTTTTAATGGCCAATAGCATCTTGCAAAAATAACATTTTATTGAGTTAAAACAATTCCATTTGTTCTGCCTTCAAGAAGCCTTCATGCTCCAACAACCATTTTTTGCGCCACAATTCACCGGCATAGCCTGTCAACGAGCCATCTGAGCCAATAATTCGATGGCAAGGAATAATAATAGCAATTGGGTTACTGCCGTTTGCTTTGGCTACTGCTCGAATTGCTTTTTCGTTTTTAAGTGCAATAGCTTGCTTCAAATAAGATCTTGTTTCGCCAAAAGGAACTAACGTTAATTCATTCCAGACTGATTTTTGGAAGTCGGTGCCAAGTAAATTTACTGGAATGGTGAACGTTGTTATTTTTTTCTCAAAATATTTCTGAAGTTGTTCAATTGCATTTTTCAAAATTTCAGAATTAGAAAAAAGTATTTCTTTTGTTTTCTCTTTTTTAAAAATTTCATTTTCATCATAAATATTTTCAATGAACTCGACATTCCTCAATCCGATTTCATCGGTCGATAAATAGATGAGTCCAATTGGGCTTGTGAAGTAATCGTATGAAATGGTCATGAGAGTTTTTCTTTTTTCGCTTTATAAATAGTATGAAGGATTACTGTTATTAAAATAATTACCGCTCCGGTAATAAATCCTTTATTCATTAATTTTCCTTCTCCTGCAAAAAGGATTGCCAATATTATTCCATAAACAGGTTCTAAATTCAAAGCTAGCGCCATTGTATATGCTGATACTTTTCTCAGTGCTTGCAATGAAAGAATCCATGTAAAAACTGTACATACTAAAGAAAGTATCATTAAGTAAATAAAATCGGTTGTTGAAGGAATGAATTTTGTTGGGGAAGCAAAACTGAGATAGAAAGGGAAGATTAGCGTTAGAAAAAACCATCCGCTCGAAAGTTCAATTAAACTAATTGTAAGACTGCCATATTTACCGGCGATTCTTTTGTTTAGAATTGAAAACACAGAACTGAATAATGCACTTATTAATCCGAGTATAATTCCGGTTGATGCCGATACGTCTGAGTTGTAAATTGCGGAAATTCCAGTAACGGCCATAGCGCTGAAAATAATTTCAATTACGTCGAATGGTGCTTTGTTAACGAGCGGTTCAATGATAGATGAAAAAAGAGCGATAGCAGATAAGCAGATCATTGCTACTGAAATACTACTCGCTTTTATTGAACCATAAAAAGTAAGCCAATGCAACATCACTAAAACGCCAATTGATCCGATAATAAAAACTTCTCTTCTACTTATTTTAGGCCAAGCTTTTTTGAAATAAAGAAAAATCGCTATTGCCAATGAACTGATGAGCATCCGATACCATACTAGCATTCCTTCGTTTAATTGAATTAACTTTCCAAGCAAGCCCGTGAAACCCCATAGGAAAATAGCCAGGTGCATTTTCCAATATGCGATGCGAGTTTCACTATGATTTTTAGTTAAATTGTTCATCGAGCAATGTTCGTGTTAATTCAACTATTGGAAGTCCCATGACATTAAAAAAGCTTCCGTTAATTTTTTTTATCAATGGATTCCCCATTTGCTTATTTCTAACGATGCAATTCTCTAAAAGCTTCGGTCTGTTAATCTCAACCATGAAATTTATTTCTTTCTCTGAACAAGGATTCATGCCGGATGGTAAACTCTCTTGTGCACCATACGAGCCGGCTTTGTCGTAAGGTTTAAATTCATCAATGTAATTTTCCAGTTGCAATTTAGAAAGATCGTTAAAATGAACATCTGTTTTAACAGCGAAAGAAATTGATTTACCTTTTTTTACAACGCAAACTCCGGTATACACTTGATGAATTTTTCCATTTAGCGTCTCAAGCATTTCTAGAGCTTCAGTTTTAGTGGAAGGTTTATTCAATACCTGATCTTCAAAACAAACAATCGTATCGGCAGTTACCAAAATCTCATCATTATTAATTTCCAATTTCAATTCGTGCGCTTTCATTTCAGCCAATTTAATTGCAATAGCTTCGCGAACTAATCCTAATGGCGGTGTCTCATCAATTTCTTTCGTCATTACTCTAATAGAAAAACCGGCTTCTTGCAAAAGCTGTTTCCGTCTTGGTGATCCTGATCCAAGTACTATTTTTAAATGTTCTATTTTCTGCACAATGTTTATCGTAAGAAATAATACCAAAGGCCCGCCATACTTGAAACTCCCAGAACCATATATATTTTAGTGAATACACTTGCATAATGAAAGTCCTTTTTGTTGTGAGCTGAAAAAACTAAATATATTAGTGCTAGCAATGGAAGAATAAAGATAGCTGCTAGGTTCATAAAACTAATTACAGGATTTTTATAGAAGTTGTAATAGAGTACATGGAGTAAGCTAAATATTGTTAAAACAATTAAAGCAACAATTGTAGTTTTTGTTTTCTTGATTCCAAAACGAATCGGAATACTTTTGCATTGTGCCCGCTCGTCGCCTTCTATATCTTCTGCATCTTTTATTATTTCTCGGATCAAAGTCATTTGAAAAGCGAAAAGTGAATAGTACAGAAGATAAATAATATTTCTGTAAAATTCTGGTTCGTACAGTCCAACAATTAACACACTTAACGCAGCAAGTACCGAAACAATAATATTTCCGGAATAAAGTCTCTTTTTGTAAAAAGTACTATACATATATAACGACAATGCGCAGAAAAGCGGAATAGTCCCTAATGAAAGTTTGCCAATTTGGAATGCAATCCAAAATCCGAGTAGTACACCAAGTCCGGTAATAGAGTAGTAGATGATCTGTGCTACATTTTCATTTATCGATTTCCCGATTATGTTTTTCCCCGGATTATTTACCTCATCGATATCAATATCATTAATATCATTAATAATATATCCTCCTGCAGCTATTAAAAGTGTAGAAGCTACAAGTAAAATAAATTGAAGTTTATCAAGGTGTGGCGGTAATTCACCTGTAATTTTTTGCTCTGTCAGAAAAGCAGGCATGATTAAGCAATACCTCACCAAGAATTGTGTAAAGGCAATGATCAATAGATTAGGAAGACGTATAAGTCTGAGTAAATTCATAAGGTAAAATTTAAACTGGCCAATTTCCTTGCAACTTTAATGTTTGCTCAATTACATCTCTTACACAGCCTTCTCCGCCTTTGAAAGGGCTTACATAAACTGATATTGCTCGTATCTCATGAGTTGCATCGTTCGGACAGCAAGGTGCTCCAACTTGATGCATTACTTTGAAATCGGGAATGTCATCTCCCATATAAAGTATTTCATCACTTTTTAAATCATACATCAATTTGATTTCGTCAAGTTTTTCGGTTTTGTCATTTACACCCAAATAAATATCTTTTATTCCCAAATTTGCTAAGCGAGTTCTTGTACTTTCTGATTTCCCGCCTGAAATAATGGCTACATGATATCCTTTGTCTACTGCTTCTTTCAAAGCAAAGCCATCTTTAATATTCATTGTTCGATGCAGTTCATTTTGCAAAACAATAACGGACCCATTCGTTAGCACTCCATCAATATCAAAAATAAAACACCGTATGTTGCTGAGTAATTCTTTGAAATTTTTCATAGCTGAATAAAGGAGATGTGATTAGTAAAGATGTGATTTATTACTTTGAATATTACTTTGAATATGCATTAAGAATGCTTGCCGTAAGTGATTGATAGACTTTTTTCTTGTCTGAATCTCTTTGTAGCATAGTCAAATGTTTTGAAATAGTTTTATGGTCTTTTCGTTTAGCTGGTCCGGTTTGTATTTTATGCGGGTCGCCGTTCATTACTCGTGATGTAGTTTCAGAAATAATTGGCTTTAATATATCAAATGATATTTTTTCTTTCTTTAAAATATCAGATGAAATGGTGTATAAATGATTCACAAAATTGTTGGCGAAAACGGCAGCAAGATGGATAGAGCTTCTTTTAGTAGAGTTGACTTTCACTACTTTTTTTGAAATTTCATTAGCTAGTTTTTCCAAAATTTGTATTGAAAATTTATTTGAACCTTCGATCAGAATTGGAATTGTATTCCAGTTTGTTTTTACGGTACGAGTAAAAGTTTGCAATGGGTAAAAAACTCCGCTATTTTTATATTTAGATGAAAGTACAGTTAATGGAACAGAACCACTAGTATGAACAATAAGTTTAGGGTTAAATTCTAATTGGTCTAATACAAGTTGGATGGCATCATCTTGTATTGCCACAATATATAAATCAGCATCTATCGGGAGTTCCGAAATCTTGTTAGTTGCTTTCGTTTTAATTTTATTGGCTAATGTTGTAGCATTTTTTATTTTCCTCGAATAAACACAGACAATCTGATTGCCGCTCTTTTTGAGAGCAGGAGCTAACTGAGTAGCCAAATTCCCTGATCCGATTAAAACGATTTTCATGCTTCTTGAGCGGAAGTTTTTTGTTTATTCTGTGTTATCCTTTTTCTGATTGCTGTTATGCTTCCAATGATCATTAATATACAACCAGTCCACAATATATTTATTCCGGGAAAAATAATCGCTTTCATAATCACAAAATCGCTACGGTTGGTTTTTTTCTCTGCAATCGACAATTCAATTTTTCCGGTAGCGGGATCAATTTTTTCGAAATTAAATTTCAAACCTAACTCGTCTACAACATCTTCTTTTGTATAAATAGCAAAATCGCGAATCATGAATACCGGTTCGGCAGTGTATGTTTTTTTGTTTATATCTTCAATGAGTAATTGAGCTCCAACTGCAATATCCGAATCTTTCATATTTAATTCTGAATGATTAATATCTTTATTCAAGCTCTTAAGAATAACAAAACTATTGCTTGTTACGAATGTATCGCCCACTGCCAAGTTCTGTTTTTTAGAGGGAAGATAATCGCTATCGTGATCTGCTTCTTTATGCTCACCGGCCGATTTTTCAATTTCAGCATAGGTGATATGAGTGTAAATGTCTTTTGTTAAAAAATGTTCAGTTGCCGGTTCCGCTACATTTCCCATTCGCTCATTGATCTGAACAAATGGTTGTAGTAAAAATTGTTTTTCTTTAATACCTGTAACTGGGTTCAGTTTGAAATACTCGATGTTGAACAATACGTTTACGCCTTTCTTTTCTCTTCCCGTATAGGTAACGTAATAATTTCCCATTGGAAGCGTATCATTCTTTTGTTCGATCATGATGTTTTCCTTGTTCGGCATGTCCTTTCCAAGATCTACATTTTTCAAATTTCTTGAAATAACTTCTTTTTTCGAATTAGAAATTAATGCACCCATCAATATCAATCCAATTCCAATATGAGCAATAGAAGCTCCTGAGTTTTTGAATTTTCCTTTTAATGTTCGAATAAAGTAATCAGCATTTGCAACTACTGCAAATGTTGAAGCGAAGAATAGAAAATAATAATGAACTCTATAAGATCCAAGATAGAAAGAACTAAGTCCGGTAATTACCAATGAAAGTAAAACGCTAAATGTAATTTTCTT
This sequence comes from Bacteroidota bacterium, assembly GCA_043747595.1. Classification (GTDB taxonomy): domain Bacteria; phylum Bacteroidota; class Bacteroidia; order AKYH767-A; family 2013-40CM-41-45; genus JADKIH01. Next base: position 11,516 of record JAYTOX010000023.1, read on the forward strand.
TCTAAACTCTTTTAAGTCGGTGTTCTTGTATTTAAAAAATTGCCCAATGCCGATTAATAATGCAACTAAAATCGCAATTGGTACTTGCCACTGATTATAATGATCGATGGGGTCTGCAGGTGGTGCAAGTTTGGTCCCAAATAATTTATTGAAAACTGGAATTGAGGTCGTCGTACTAATTTGAAGACAACCGATAACTAAAACAAGTGCACCTATAAACATCCAAAATTCGCGAGAAGATATTTGATCTTCATCGTGTTCTTCTTTTATATGATTATAATTTTTAATAATCAAATAAGCTGAAAGGAATAAAAAGAATAACATGTAAAGTAGAAGATGTCCTGACATTCCAAGATCGGTAAAAGCATGTACTGATGAATCGCCTAGTATTCCACTTCTTGTTAAGAAAGTAGAGTAGAGCACAAAAAAGAAAGTTACAGAAGCAAGCACAAAAGTAGAGAGGATTGATTTTTTACGGTGACGATAAATCAACATTACATGTGCGAGTCCAACCGCCGTCATCCAAGGAACTAGAGACGCATTTTCTACCGGATCCCAAGCCCAGAATCCTCCAAAGCTTAACGACTCATAAGCCCAAGCAGCCCCCATTAAAATTCCTGTTCCTAAAATCATGACGCTAAAGAATGCCCATGGTAATGCCGGTTGAATCCATTCGGTAAATTTTTTTCGAAGTAGTGCAGCAATTGCAAAAGCGAAAGGAACTACTGTAGATGCGAAGCCTAGGAAAAGTGTTGGTGGGTGAATGGTCATCCAATAATTTTGCAACAAAGGATTTAATCCTCTTCCATCTTTAATACGCGATAAATAATCAGGCATTTTAATAAATGGAAGATTGGCGAAATCAGGATGATCGCGAAGTAATATGAACGGATTGCTTCCAATTTTATAATTGAAAACGACTACGCCCAATATCATTGATGCTAAAAATACTTGAACTAACGAAACGATAAACATTACACTGCTCTCCCAATCTTTGGAAGTGGCAATTAAAATCCATCCTAAAACCGTATGCCAAAACATCCACAATAAAAAACTTCCTTCTTGTCCTTCCCAGAAACAGGATAAAATATATCTGAGAGGCATGATGGTATTACTATGTTCCCATACATAAAAATATTCGAACCGATGATTTAAAATGATTACGAACAAAAGAGCAAAGATTCCTGTAATCGAAATGGTATGCACAGCAAATGCTTGTCTGGCTAATTTTCTAAAAGCAAGATCGTTTGTTCGAAAGGAATAGAAGTAGGCAAGGGCTGATAATAGTGCAGTGACGAAAGCAGTAAAGACAAGTATGTTTCCAATCTTTCCCCACAGGAGTTGTTCTCCGATATATTGAATATCCATTAATTGAGTTATGCGAATTATATTAACGTTGAGAGGTCACAGCCTTCAAATCGTCTTTTGGGTTATTGTATTTTGAAGGGCACTTCATAAGAATATCGGAAGCTTCAAAACTATTGTCTTTCATTTTACCGATAACAACGATTTGTTCAGACTTGTCAAAATCTTGTGGTTTCGCTTTATGAAGCATAACTAGTTTTTCATCTCCTTCATTGTCGATCAAATAAAAAGAAAAGAGATCGGCATCAACTTGCGGATTGTATGATTGTGGTTTTTCTTTGTTAAGTTTTCCTACCACATGAAATGATTTCGAAGGATTTTCACCGGCAAGTGTAAAGGAGGAATAGGTACTAGAATCAGCAAGCGTACTCAAGATAGCTCCGATTGCGATGGCAATAACTACGATGGCAACTATATGCGATTTTTTCATTTTTAAATGAGACATTATTTCCTTGCAAATTTAACATTAAAATCATTAGCAAAGTTGACATATATCAGCAAAATCGTCTTTATTCATTAAAGACGAAGTTTTCCGAAATACTGGAGAAAAAATCTGTTTTTTGGGTCGAAAACGGTTCTTACTATTTTCCTTTTGGAAGGCTTTTTTCAATAGATCGCAACTTCCGATCGATACTGATTAAGTAGATCAAAATGCCTGATAGAATGATTGAAATAACTCCAATCACTACATAAATTTTTCCGTTGCTCCGCATTGTATCAGCCATTTCTACCGATGTGTCTTGTGCTGTGCACGCAACCGAAAACAATAGGGAAAATAGAATGAGTATGGAAGTTTTTATTTTTTTCATGAGTGATGAGTGATTACAATGTTATTCTTGGAGGGAAATTCTTTTTATTCTTATTCTGATATCTGTAATCCATGAAGCTAAAAGTGCCCACGCAATTACAGCGGGATAAAAAACAGTACGCATATTACTATCGAGATCGTATTTACTAAAACCGGGATTTCCACCATTACCCGGATGAAGAGAATCTGTTAGTCGTGGTAAAATCATGATAAAGACGAGCATTAACGTGAAGGCAAATACTCCATATACCGCAGAGATCCGGGCCTTTTTATTTTCGTCGTCGATAGATCCTCTCAATACAATATAAGCGAGATAGACTAGCATAGTAGCTGCTGCGCCATTGAGTTTTGCATCGTTTACCCACCAAGCTCCCCATGTAAATTTAGCCCATAAACTTCCGGTAAGCAATCCAAGAACTCCCAAAAAAACACCGGTGTATGCAGTCTCGCTCGCTTTAATATCGTAGTCTAAATTGTTACTTTTTAAATAACGGATTCCATAAATTAAAGATGAGATCATCATGATAATCATGCTAAACCAAATAGTAACATGAAAGAATAAATTTCGAATGGTTTCATGCAAAATTGGTAGTCGAGGAACTTCAATTAACAAACCTTGAATAAATGTGTAGAAAAGTAATGCGATACACAACCATTTCCACCATTGTAATCCAAGAAATAACGAATTCGATTTTTTTATCATATAGTTACCGGAACTTTTTAATCGCGCCAAAGATAAGGGAACAATAAATACGATAAACCAAAAACCATACTTATTAATGCCACTAAAATGACAGCAAAATTTTGATTTACAGACCATGCTAATCCATCCATTGCATTTTTTGAAAACCTGATTGTTACCATCAGCAAAGGAATTAGTATTGGAAAGCTTAGAATCGACATTAACGCAAAATTATTTCCGGCTTTTGAAGCAATTGCCGAAACCATTGACAGTACAGCTGAAAATCCGGCGCTACCTAAGAACATCGCAATTAAAAACATTGGCATATCGATAACAGGATTGCCTATGAAAAGAGAGTAGAAGAGTAGGTTGAAACTTGAAAGCACTAGCATTAACAATAGATTGTAAATTATTTTCGCAATAATGAATGACCGTGCATTTGTTAGTGTATAATAATACAGCATTCTACCTCGTCCTTCTTGAAGAAAACTTTTTGAGATTGCATTCACACCAGCAAATAATTGGATGATCCAAAACAAAGCATTCCATGTAGGTAAATCTACTATTTGACGGAAGGAAAGGTAACAGACAAAGACTGTCGAGACAACATAAAGCAGCAAGCCGTTGAAAGCATATTTTTGCCGCCATTCCGATTGAATTTCTTTTTGAATCAAAAAAATTATTGCACTCATAGTTCTACTTCATCATGTTTACTTGGGATCTCAACATTTTTAAATCCGGCGTTGATAATTTTATCTCTCCACTCTAATTGCACATCATATTCGCCATGCACCAAAAAAACTTTTTTTACTAATGCCGAATTCTGACATGCAAGAAACGCTAGCATTTCATTATAATCACCATGCGCAGAATAACTACTAATAAACTCGACCTCTGCATTGACCTGATATTCTTTTCCGAAAATATGAACTTCTTTTTGTCCGGCTGCTAGTCGTCCGCCTAAACTTCCGGGAGAACAGTAGCCCACTAACATGATAGTGTTTTTAGCATCTGAAATATTATTTTTAATATGATGTTTTATTCGTCCGGCTTCGGCCATTCCTGAAGCAGAAATAATAATCATCGGCTCTAACATCGTATTCAAAGCAATCGATTCGTCCGGTTTATTCACGTATGTTAGGTTAGCAAATCCAAATGGATCCGGATCGTTTTTCAACGAAGCAAGAATTTCCGAATTAAAACACTCCGGATGATTTCTCATAATAGATGTTGCATTCACAGATAACGGACTGTCAACATAAACAGGAATATTAGGAAGGAGTCCTGCGTTTTTCAAATTGTTGAAGGCGTAAACAATTTCTTGTGTGCGCCCCAAACTAAAGGCCGGGATAATTAACTTCCCTTTTTTTTCAACGCAAGTACGACGAACAACATCAAGCAATTTTTTTTCTGTCGCTTCGGAATTGTCGTGCAATCTATTGCCATAAGTGCTTTCACAAATAATGAAATCGGCTTGTGGAAATGGTTCAGGGTCTTTTATTATTTTATCATTCGGTCGACCAATATCGCCGGTGAAGGTTAGGTGGATCGTTTTTGCTTTTTCTTTGATCGTTAGATTGACAGCTGTTGAACCAAGTATGTGTCCGGCATCTGTAAAAATAAGTTTTACGTCAGGATGAATTTCAATTTCTGTTCGATAAGGTACACTCACAAAAAGCTTCAAAGCATCTTCAACATCCTTAATTTCATAAAGCGGTTTAAACAACGACTTGCCTAGTCGTTTTCTTTTTTTGTTAATGTATTGAAGATCGTATTCTTGAATGTGTGCTGTATCGGCAAGCATTATTTTTGCTAGATCATGAGTAGCATCGGTGCAATAAATTTTTCCTTTAAAACCATTTTTAACAAGGCCGGGAATGTTTCCTGAGTGATCAATATGAGCATGAGATAGAACAAGGACATCTACAGAAGTAGCATCAAATCCAAAGTCTCTGTTCAAGTCATCCGTTTCAGGGCCCATCCCTTGAAAAAATCCACAGTCGAGAAGTATTTTAGTTCCATCTTCTAATGTCAATAGATGTTTGCTTCCTGTTACTGTTCGTGCTGCGCCATGGAATCCTATTTTCATACAATTTGTTTTGATTCGAAATTAGAAAAAGTATTGCATTATCAAGGTGATTATTACTTTTGTTCCAAGAATAATTAATTATTTAAAATTCTCTTCTATGAAATTGGATATTCTAGCCTTTGGGGCACATCCTGACGATGTGGAGTTAAGTGCTGCAGGTACGCTGATAAAGCACATCAATAAAGGGCTTAAATGCGGTATAATTGATCTTACGCAAGGGGAGTTAGGTACGAGAGGTACAGCCATTACCCGTACTCAAGAAGCCGAAGAAGCTTCGCGCCTAATGGGGATACATGTGCGTGAAAATTTGCAGATGGCCGATGGTTTTTTTGTGAACGACAAAGAACACCAATTGAGAATAATTGAAGTGATCAGAAAGTACAGACCAGAAATAATTCTTTGCAACGCAGTTTCTGATCGTCATCCGGATCATGGAAATGGATCGGCATTAGTGAGTAAGTCTTCGTTTCTTTCCGGTTTGCAAAAAGTAGAATCTACGCACATTGGTGCCATTCAAGAACCATGGCGTCCAAGAGCTGTTTATCATTATATTCAAGATCGATATCTTACTCCCGATTTTGTTGTAGATATTTCTGATGTGTGGGAGAGGAAGATGGCCGCCATTCTTGCGTATAAAACTCAATTTTACAATTCAGATTCTTCAGGTCCGGAGACGGCTATTTCTTCAAAATCTTTTTTGGAATTTATTAAAGGCCGTTCTGCAGAGATGGGTCGACAGGCAGGATTTGATTTTGCGGAAGGCTATACAGTTGAACGTTACGTCGGGATTTCAGATATCACAACTCTTAAATAATACCATTACTCAGTTCAAATTAATCCAATATATCTCTAGTATAATTTATTTCAGAGTGTCTAGTCCTAAAAAATGTTGACAGATTAGTAATGTTAAAAGTACTATAATTTATGCCCCGGAAGAAAAAATCTTTCGGGGTTTTTTCTTCCATTTTTTTAAGATCATTTTCTTCTGTAAATGTGCTACTTCGGGTGTCATCATCTTACAACTAAAGTGAGGTCTTTCTTGATTGTAGATTTTAATTGATTCCATAATACTCTCCGCTGCCTGGAGATGATCTTTAAAACCCTCGATCCATAAAAATTCATATTTTAAAATCCCGTTGATTCTTTCCGCTATTGCATTTTCATAAGGATCTCCGTTTTGAGTCATGCTGATACCTATATTGTTACTATTTAACTTGGATACATACTCAACACAACAATATTGAAGACCACGATCAGAATGGTGGATGAGATTCCGATTTTGGTATTTTCTGTTTTTAATGGCCATCTCCATTGCATGAAGTGGTCCTTCTGCAGAGAGATTTTTACTCAATTGATAGCCCATGATTTTTTTTGAGTAAGCATCTGTCACCAGACTCAGGTACTGATGTCCATTGTTGGTTTTAATATATGTGATATCACTTACCCATACTTGCTCTGGTCGATGTATGTTAAGATCCTTTACAAGATTTGGATACTTCTTCATCCAATGTTTTGAGTTGGTCGTCTTCACATAACTTCTTTTGGGCTTGATCAATAAATGCTCAGCTCTTAAAAAATTGAACAGAACATCTCTGCCCATTTTTATGCTCAATCTTTGAAGATCATCGCTGATAAGATAAAATAGTTTTCGAGTGCCGATCCGTGGCATTCTACTACGAATCTGCATTACCAGATCTCTTACCTGAATAAGTTCTTGCTTACGTTTAATTCGATCAACCCGATGTTTGTAATATGCTTGTCGACTGAACCCGAGTAGCTGACAGATCCTCTGTACACCCACATTCAGAGATTTCCTTTTTGCTTTTTCAACGACTCGGGTAAATACTTTTTTCGGATGTTAGTATTAAAATGTTCGTCGGCAACATCAATAGCCATATTAAGAACCTGGACTTTCTCCTTCTCTTTAGCTAAGAGCGCCTCTAATTCTTTAATGCGTTGTTCCGGAGTTTTCTTCATAGATACAATAGGTAATTCATCCCAGGACAAGTTACTGAATTTCTTCACCCAGTTGGCTACCGTACAATTACCTTGAATTCCATACTTTCGATCCGCCTGATTAAAGTTTAATTCTCCGCGCTCAATTTCCTTTACTACCTGCAATTTAAAGGCTAAACTGTAATTTCTTTGTGTCCGTTTTTCTCGCTCTTGTTTTTTCATTATTAGATTGATTTGTGTCAACCTATTTCAGGACGAGAGAGAGCAAAAAAAAGAGGCTGTCTTAATGAAAAGACAGCCTCTTTTTTTATTGAAGATCTAATTACTGAACGATCATCTTTTTAGAAACTTTTTGGTTTCCTGAAATGATTGTGTAGTTATAAATTCCTGCATTCCACTTAGAAGTGTTCAACGATAATGTTGTTGTACCTGAAGCAACTGCTGAGTTAACTTGAGAGTAAACAATTTTACCTAACATATCTGTAACAGTAATATTAATGTTACCTGCTTTTTTAATTGCAACATTAATATAAGCCATTCCACTTGTTGGATTCGGGTAAGTCTGACTTACAAATAGATCGTTTGAGTTAACAGTATTTGTATTAACCGTTAAGGCATCAATACGTGTGAAAACGATGTCAGAATAGTTACCGGAGTTATTGTTATCATCGCAAGATCCGGCTGTAGCTAAAGCTGTTCCCGGTGCACCGTCTCTTTGATAAAGTACGTAAGCTTTGTCATCTACGTAACGAGCCATACAAGCAAATACTGCTTCTTGATGCTCACCATCACCACCATCAGCAATTGACGGAACGATGTCATACGGATAAGTCCAACTTGCACCACCATCGGTAGAAGTAATCATATAAACGTGACGATGTGCTAGTAAGTACACAGTTGTATCTGCTAATTCATCAATAGTCTGATAAGTTACATACAGGGTTCCGGCAGCGTCAATACCTGCTGAAGGCATTCCTGTAATTCCACCACGATAATCACCCCATTTTCTTGATGTACTACAAGATGTATCGGCAGGATAATCTAAAACTCCGTTACCATTCAAATCTTGTGCAGCGGCAACCAATACATAAGCGTTTGTAGCCATGTTTTCATTCCAGTATTCCAGACCATCTGCGCCAGCTTGAATATAGTAAGTACTTGTTGTATATACTGTAGAGTCAAATAACCAGTAGTAGTCAGAGAACCATACGTGAGCCATTCCGCTATTATCTAAAAGAACTGCACCGTCTCCAACTGTTGCGAAAATCCAATCAGCAACACCATCACCATCTGTATCTGAAGGAACTGAACCTGCAGAATCAAAGAATGGGAATTGATTTTGAAGAATTAATGTTTTAGTCCAAGTAACTCCTAGGTCATTAGACTTAAGTAGAATTAAATCAGTTAATGTTGAACCAATTAAGATAGCAACAGTACCATTTTTAGCATCAATGCTGTAATCGTCACCACCAAAACCTTTGTAATATGTTGAGTCGATTCCTGGTATAAGCGATTTAGGAGCCCATGTAGCTCCGGCATCTGTTGAATAAGAAAACCACATTGGACCTGATTGTCCGGCAACTACTACTCCAGCAGTACCACTTCCTTGAAATACAAGATAAATAGTATCTCCGTCAGCAACTGCTTTAGGCCAGAAGTCTGTTCCTGTTCCAAATGGAGTGCTATACGTCCAAGCGCCTGTTCCTGTCGTAGCACGACGGTTCAAAGCAATACCTGTTCCGTTGTGAGCAATAGACATTTCAGCACCTGAAGCAGTTGTTACGATATTCGTGAAACCTGTTCTTGCTGATTCTGTTCTTGCACCTGGTCCCGGATTTTGTCCAGGAATGTATGGGAACTGCCATGTAACTCCATCGTCAGATGAATAGTTGTAGCCTGTTCCGCGTAATGGAAAATCTTCTGCTGCAGTCCAAGCCGGAGCAAAAGTCCAAGCAGCAGAAACTGATGTTCCACCTGTTCCATTTGGAGTTCTAACCAAACGGTGAGAAATTGAAGCGTTAGTTTGTAAGTCATAATAAGTATGACCTACTAAGTACTCATCTAAAAATGAATTCGCAGTAATCGTACTAGGTAATGGAGCTAAAAAACGACGGCTAGCGTTATTGTTGCTAGGTGTTCCGTTGTCAAGTGCTACTCTGTTTGCTGATACAGCAACTCTCCGGTTTTTCATTGAAGCCGGAACTTCAGCTTTACGGAAACCGTTAGGTAGGCGAGACGCACCTTGCGCAAAAACACCAACACTAAACGCTAACGATAAGCTTATTAGTAATCCTTTTTTCATTTTGATTCTTATATTTAGTTAGACAATATTTTAATCGTAAATTGATTTCGACAAATTTAGAGAAATGATTCGCTTATACAAACAAAATTTATCCCCAATACCGCTTTGAGTCGAGCTTTTCTGTCATTTACTTGTCACATTATCATTTCCGGGTTTAGTGCTGACTATCAGTGGCTAATGGCAGTAAAGTGTTAACGATTTAAATCAATTGCTTTTCTGAAAAACCGATTAAATTCCTCACTCACAGTTTTTTCACCGAATTTTGTTTCGACTGTGCGTATTATTTTTTCAGGATCGAAATCTTTAAAATGCTGGATCATAAATTCGAGACCGCTCACCAACTGCTCTTTGCTGTCAACATCGATCATTATTCCTGATTCTTTTGTCAAATATTCTTGAGGTCCGCCGCAACGTGTAGCCAAAACCGGTTTACCACAACTCATTGCTTCAACACAAATCAAAGAGAAGGTTTCAAATCTGCTATTCATAACAAGGAAATCGCAGGCTCTTAGATATTCATAAACTTCTTCATTTGTTTTCAATCCTTCAAAAACTATAAAAGTGTTCAAGACTTCCAACGATTCAGCTAATTTTATTAGCATCTCTTTATCTCTTCCATGTCCAATTATTTTTAATACAAATCTTGAATGTTGCTGTTTTACTTTTGCAACAGCCTGTATTACTGAACTGATATTTTTTATTTCGTCTACTAAATCTGCTACCAATAAAACATTTACAGTTTCATGTATAGAAGGAGGAGAGAGGTATGTTTTTTCTATCACATTCGGAATAATGGCTTCATTCGAATTGCTAATTTTATGCTCATGCATTTGCTTGCTCAAGAATTCACTTACCATACTCACTCCGCTTGAACGATTACAAAGTACTCTTGTCATCCATTTTTTAAAACCTGAAAACGATTTGTATTTTCCTGTCGCATAACCCGACCATTGTTCTGAAATTACAAGTGGTATTTTTAGTTTAATAGAAAGTAGCTTTCCAATCAATGCTGTTCTAAGCAGAATATAAGATTGAATGAGATCAAATTTTTCTGCTTGAGTTTCAGAAAAGTGATAGCCTTTCATAACTGAACGATAATATCTCCATCCGTTTATGATTTGCGAAAAGTAACCTGAATTTTTTCTGAAATAAATAATAATCTCTGTTAAATTCCCTTTCTTTTGTTGGTCAATTTGGTAGCTCGTTTTTATTTTTTCTAAACCATGAGCGTAGATGACCGTAATTTTATTTGTTCGAGCAATGCTTTTGGCATGCTTCTGAATAAAAACACCTAATTGTGGATCGTCCGAATTCGGATACCATTTCGTAATCATTAAAATATTTAACGGCGATAGTTCCAATGGTTTGGTTTGAAGGTGTTATTAATTTATAAAATCTTTCTCGCTTTTAATCGTAGTGAATTACCAATTACAATGACATCTGAAAACGCCATCGACAATGCACCAATCATCGGATTCAAAAATCCAAACGCTGCAAATGGAATAGCGATTACATTATAGAAAAATGCCCAGAACAAATTTTGCTTGATAGTTTGAAATGTGAGTCGACTAATAGTGATAGCCTTTAACAAAATATTCAAATGATGTCTGTCCAATAGAATTACTTGTGAGGATTGAATGGCGATATCAGATGATTCAGAGATTGAAATTCCAACAGA
>JAYTOX010000024.1:0-6865 GCA_043747595.1 Bacteroidota bacterium
GGCAACATTTACTTCGCGATAATCATCGGCAGTAGAAAGAACAAATGTTTCGGGGCCATCAAGTACTAACGCACCATTAGCAGGAATATAATAATCTGAATTTGGAGGCCCGGAAATATTTCCTTCTGTTAACGAAGGGATTGATGTTTGTCCCTGTAAGATCAATGTTCCTGTTCTGATCCAAAGTGATTTTCTGAGATTCGGATTGGCAGTAACCGCTGCTTCGGTAGTAAGAGTATTAGCTCCGAATAATCTGAAATATGTAAAGTTTGATGCATTTACTGTTAAGGAGTAAGTTTGATCCGTTCCTTTATCAAGAATAAGATTGTAGAAATCGGTTGTTCCGTTGCATGTCAAAACATTGTTGGTAGCCGATTGAAAATAAACAGAAGCTGCACCGGCTGTTGGACCGGCAACAGTTGGAGGAAAAGAGTTGTAGATTGGATAAGTCAAATTTGTAAATCGAACTGTTCCATTATTTACTAAGTCGCCATTTAAAATTACTGTATGGAAGTAAGAGTAATAATTAATAAACGGCGCAGCACCACCAATAGAAACAACTCCGATTGCAGGATTAGTAATTCCTTTACCTACAGCAATAGCGGTTCCATTATCTACATTTACATTTCCATTCACAGTCAAATTTAATTTCGTGACAGAAACATCATCATTGATTCGAAACGTTCCACTCTTCACATATAAATTTCCATTCAAAGTCAAATTATTCAATTGAGTAGCAATAACTGTCGGCGTATTTATGGTTAAATTATTATATGTCGCTTGTGTAATCGGCAGAGTAAAATTTCCGGAGTTGTAATATTCTGTTGTTCCTCCATTCGTATTCACAAAAGTATTGGTAACAGTAGTTGGGAAATTAGCACTAGCAAGTCGAAGCGTACCTTGTCCGGATAATGAAGTTAATCCAAAAGTGAAACTGTATAACGACATATCTAGTGTTCCTCCACTATTAATAGTTACGTTCAAACATTTTGTAGCAATATCTGCCGGAAATGAAACGGTACGTCCGGTTAGAATAATCACGTTGTCATTATAACCGGGAATAGTAGAACCTATTTGCAAAGTTCCACTTGGGTCAGAAGTCCATGTTGATGCAGTATTCCAGTCGCCGGTTTTATAAGAATAGTAAGTTCCATTTCCTCCCATCGACCAATATCCGCTCGTAAAAGCACTGTTGCCGGTAATGGTAAATGAATTTGCGCCGTAAGAAGCAACGCCAGTTGTCGGCGGACTTTGAACAGTTGTTCCCGGAGGATTTGGTAAATAGACAATGTTATTTGTAGCGCCATTTAATTCTGACGGATCGTATTGAAATGTAGCCGTAATTGTTTTACCACCCAAACTTGTCACGAGATCCCAATACTTGTTGATGTAAACTGGATTCAGAGCAGCAGGAATAGCTCTGATGCTATAAGTTCCGGTATTAGGAGCAATAGATGAAAGCGTCATTGGAGAATAAAATCCTCCAGCGCCAATTGGATTTAGTGTTTGTAAACTTGCTCCATTTTTTATTAGATAACCTATACCAGCGGTAGAGATCATGTGTGTTGCATCAAACGCGCCGGTGATTGCTCCGGCTGCATTATTTGTAAGAGTTAAATTATTGTTAGCTAATTCAAGTATTCCTGAATTGAAATTAATAATACCTGCCACCGAAATGGAGGAAGTCAATGTTTTTATTCCACCTCCTGAAACAGTCAAATTGTTATAAGCAATAGCCGCTGCAGAAATAAGTGCCGGAACATTTTGATTTATTCCGTTGAAGTTAATCGTATTTAAAGCTGTCACATAATTACCTGTTGAAAATGTAGCGATCGGTGAAAGCACATTTGAAACGCCTATTGTTCCACTATTCCAAAATGTAACATTGGTTGTAAGTCGAGCACCGCTAATTGTAAGATTATAAAAATTAAGAGTTGTACTTGGACCTACACCTGCAATAGTTTGTGCTAATCCTGGCGCAGCATAATTTACGGTGTTTGGGTTAGTAGCAAAATCAAGCGTTCCGGTAATAGTAAATGGATTTCCGGTATTCGTCAAGGTTAACAAACTTGCATTTGTAAAATTTCCTACACCGGATAATAGATTGGAAATAGTAAGTCCTGTAACGGCATTAGAAGCATTATTAGTAACCGTTATGCCGACAGTTCCGCAAACTATTTTGTAAAGGGTAAAAGCACTTGTTCCGCTTATGTTTTGATTGTTTACAGAAAAAGTAAATGTAGAAGTGTTCGGGGTAAGAGTTGATCCGTTGAAAGTTAAACCACCATTAAGTGTATATGAATTACCTGCAACCGAAGTAGTCCATGATCCATTTGCATTTACTGTAAACAAACCGACAAAGAAATTTGCTCCAATTACATTATTATCATCTAAAATTCCATATCCATTAATAGTTGTTGTTCCGGTTACTGTAAAATTGAATGAACTCAATTGTAACGTAACTGTTGGAGTAGATGCTATACCATCAATTGTAAGATTTTTATTTACCGTTATAGCACCACCTAAAGTTTTAGTTCTAGCGGTAACCGATGAAGCATTAAAATTACCTACCGATAAATTGTTGTAGGTAAGTTGCATTATAGTTTGAGCAAGATCACCATCATAAATAACGTTTTGGTTTCCGTTTCCGGGAGTGAAAGTAAAACCGGCGGTAAAGGAATTACTTGCTCCTCTTAAACTTAGGGTGTTGTTTGCGTTTCCGCTCATATCAATAATTCCGGTAGCGGCTGTGGTAGTGTTTCCTGAAATAACAACAGACTTAGCTGTTGTTCCGAAATTCATACTACCGGTAAACGTTGCAGTACCACCAATGCTCATAGTAGTAGCAACAACTCCAAGATTGAAAATAGAACCGGCTCCGATGCTTAGATTTCCGGCAGCGACTAAATTCCCTTGTAATGTTTTTGTTCCTGCACTTGTAAAAGTTAGATTGCTATAATTCGAACTTGCAAATACTGTTTGTGCACCGGCTAAATTGTAGGCAACAGTGCTAGCTGCTGCCGAAGTAGTCAATGTTCCAATTGTATTTGTTGAACCATTAAGATTTAATGTATGTGTTTGTGAACCTGAGCTCATATCAATAGTTCCGTTACCTGAGAAATTTCCGGTAACAGATACTACACGTGCTGCTACTGCGTCGAATGCAAGTGTTGATGAAGTGATATCTAAACTGCCATTAATAGATATTGCTGCAGCAGGTAAAGTTTTAATTCCACTTCCTGAAGTAGCTAAATTGAAATAGGTAAAATTTCCGATCGATTGCGCTCCAGCTTTGTTATAGTTGATAGTTCCTGCAGTTGGAGCTACGGCACCACCACCAATAGTACTTGTTATTCCGCCGGTTCCTGTAAAAGTACCGCCTATATAAAGTGTTCCTGTACTTGCTGCAGGGAATAAAACATAGTTCAGTGTATTGGCACCGGCCATGTTGATATTACCACTAACTGTAAAATTTCCGGATGCAATAGAAATGTATGAGTCTTGAGTTGCTATCCCTGAGTTCAACATAGAAACGCTCGCTGTTGTGAATGAACCAAGAGAAACAGAAATATAATTATTCATGTTTGCCGTTGTAGGTCCATTAATAGTTGTAGCACCTGTAACAGTAAGTGACCAAGCGCCACTGCCATTATAATTAATTCCGGTATTGTTAGAAGTTCCCGAGATCGTTAATGAAGCAATAGGATTAGGAATGGAAGCATCTAAATTTACGATAGTATTGTTTTGAATTGTAACTAAACCGGTTCCGGCATTCTTGCCCGGGTAGTCGCCAGCATTTGCCGCAACAAAGCCCGCACCATAGTCGGCTTGCCATGTTGTGTTTAAGGTCCAGTTAGTAGACGCAATACTTCTATAATCGCCGTTGGCAGCATTTGCGTTTGAACTGAAGAGAATAAAAAGTAAGGACAACGCAATAAGTTCAATCTTGAAGACAGCAAGCCTTCGACAAAACAAAGAAGAGTTGTTTGAAATTAATGTAACAAGAAACGTAAGCATAATTGTGTGTGGGTTTGTGGGTGCTGTGGTTTTTTAATCTTTTAAAAATGATTTCGTAAAAGTGACTTCTCTTTACAATGTGGGAGTTAGCAAGGAGAATCCATTTCTTCTTTTATGAAAATCACTTCTTCATTTTCTTAAATTTTAATCTGATTTATGAGCATTTGATTAGACTTATGATTAAAGGGTATTGTAACATTAATTTATAGCAAATAGCACCTCAAAAGTTATCATCCTGCCTAGCAAATTGCTCAAATGAAAGGAACCGACAGAATTTGTAAACAATGGCCGCTATTCAGGAAAAGGTGCAAGAGAAATATTTAAATTGATGCATAAAAACGAAATAGTTTTAAAATGCAGTTGAATTAGATGAAATTGCAAACTGTAAGAAGAGCAGAGATTTTGATAAAAAACTTCAAGTTGTTTTAGAATTGCAGAATAATTTGCCAACTATTGCAATAAATGTGTTTATGATTTGATCTTTAAAAAGGGCCAATTTGATTAATAAAGCTTAAAAAACACCTTGAATTTGAAAATGTTATTTTCGGCAGGTGCAAACTAACATCTTAAGACTCATTGCTTAATTTTTTAAGTAGTTTGAATGGAGCTAAAAGGGTAAAAGTGGCCCAAGAATCTCGTTTTTTTTTGTTATGTTTGAATCCTAATCAACTACAATTAAGTCGTGGAAAAAGTTTTCGAGATTAAATTACCTCAATTTGAAGGTCCATTTGATTTATTATTATTCTTTATCGAAAGAGACGAGATCGATATTCATAATATTCCAATTTCAAAAATCACAAACGATTTTTTGGAATATATGCATAGGATGAGTGAATTCAATATTGAAGTAGCCAGCGAATTTATTTTGGTTGCATCTACTTTGATGCGCATCAAAGCAAAAATGTTATTGCCTCGTCCAGAAATTGATGAGCAGGGTAATGAAATTGATCCGCGGAAAGATCTTGTGGAAAGACTGTTACTTTATAAGCAATACAAAGAGTCGTGTGAAGATCTGAAAGTAATGGAAGAAGATCGCGGAATGAAAACGACGCGTGGAAACATTCAAAAGGAATTAGCTTCTATCGCAATGCAAAATTCACATTCGGAAGAATTGATGAATTTAACATTGTATCAATTACTGAATAGTTTTAATAAAGTATTGACACGTTTCGATGCAGAGAAGAATAAAGTATTTCATCATGTAGTGCAATATCCTTATACCATTTCTGAACAGAAGGCTACGGTAAGAAATATGTTACTCGGTCAAGATCGTTTACCTTTTACCGAGATTATTTTTGCCTGTGAAAATAAAGTTCAAGCAATTTTTACTTTTCTTGGAATCTTAGAATTGTTGCAAGAGCAAATAATTAAGATCACGTTGGGTATCGGCTACAATAATTTCTGGCTGAGTGAAAACTTAGATCTTGAAGCCTGACCGAACTAATTTTGAATGCAGACAGACAACAGCAAGCAACTTTTAAAGACATTTCGGCCCGGTAGAATCATGATACCGGTAGTGCTTGGATTAAGTGCTGCTACCTATTTGCTAATTACCAATTTTAACAAAGAAGCTTTTCTCAGTATTCACTGGACGTGGAATAGTTCGTTCTGGATTTTTATGGCGTTGGTCATGATGGTTGTTCGCGATGGAGCGTACATGATTCGGATCAGAGCACTTACCGACAATCAGTTGAATTGGCGAAGTGCATTCAATGTAATTATGTTGTGGGAGTTTGCCTCTGCGTTAGCGCCGGGAATGTTAGGCGGCGGATTTGTTTTTGCTATTTTCATTTTGAATCGAGAAAGAATCAACATGGGAAAAAGCATCACTGCCATTATGCTCTCTTCTTTTCAAGACGGAATTTTCTTAGCCATCATGGCGCCGATCGTTTATTTTGCGCTTGGGAAAGAACAGTTATTCTCTACCATCGATGTAAATAATATTAGTCCGGTAAAGTTTGGAAGTGGATTCTTCTATTCATTTTGGACAGTTTATTTTATCATATTAGCGTATAAAGTTTTTGTTGCTTATGCTTTGTTTGTAAATCCGCGATTTGTTAAGTGGTTACTTATAAAATTATTTTCACTCCCATTATTGAAACGGTGGAAAAGAAATGCGCTAGAAACGGGAAGTCAGTTGATAGTAGCTTCAGAAGGATTAAAGAATAAAAGTTCTAAATTTTGGATCCATTCTTTTTTTGGAACATTTGCATCGTGGACAGCGCGTTATAGTATTGTAAATTGTTTGATCCTTGCCTTTCACGATGTATCGATCAATAATTTTTTGATTTTCGGTCGACAAGTAGTTATGGGAATAATTATTTTGTTTAGTCCAACACCCGGAGGAAGTGGTATAGCCGAATTTATGTTCAACGATTTTCTGGGAGAATTTATTCCCCACGGATTAAGTGCCGGCCTCGGATTGTTGTGGCGATTGATCAGTTATTATCCGTATCTTTTTATTGGAGCTATTATTTTGCCACGGTGGATTAAGAGTACAGCGAAGGCGATGAAGTCAAGTTGAATGCTTTTCACTTTTCACTAATTATTTTTTAGGATAAATAATTACGCATTCTTAATTAATTACATGTATTTACAACTTAATAAATTTCTTCCTAATAGTGCGACTTTCGGATTTGATAAGGATGAAATAAATGCCATTGTGCAGAAAAGACACATCTAGTGATTGGTCGACTTTAATTCGTGTCTGTAAATATATTTTTCCTTCCAAATCGGTAATGGTAATTTTACTTTCGTTTATTCCATTTATCAAAAGTCGATCATGAACAGGATTTGGAGCAATAGTAATTGCATTTTCAACTTCAGTTAATCCGACATTCAAAACGGT
>JAYTOX010000025.1:0-5753 GCA_043747595.1 Bacteroidota bacterium
AATGCACAATGTCATGATCCATATTTGAATGGGGAAGATTATGTTTTTTCATATACTCCAACTACTAATATTTGTGTTCGGGTACAATTAACCTCCGCCGGAGTAAACCCAAGTGTCTTTGTTTATGATGGCTGTCCAGATTTAGGTACTACACATTGCATCTCTTCTGTTGCCGGAACTACCGGAATCATACGAATCAATTCAATATCTCTGGTTGCTGGAGTAACTTATTATTTCTTGGTAGATAATAATCCTTTAAATGCAACCAATAATATTCCTTTCGATATTTCTATTACGTCATTAGGTACATCGCAAGCTTACGACCCCTGTGCTTCTGCATTCAATCTAGGAAATGTACCCAATAACATGGCTTGCAGTTTTGGAACGTACAGCACTGAATGTTCGCAGCCATCTGCAACTGTTGGATATCCTACACCAACATGTGGTGGATTTATTGATGGCGTTACAGGTGATGTTTGGTTTAAATTCACTGCTACTTTTAGCGGAAGTTTATTGATTAAAACACAACCATCTGCTACTAATCCTACCAACGACGCAGCAATGACAGTGTACACCGGAACTTGTGGCGCTTTTACACTTTTTGCATGCGATGATAACTCTGCCGGTAACAGCTTACCTCTTTTATCATTGCCAGTAATTAATGGAACCACTTACTATATACGAGTTTGGACCGTTAACCCATCCAATACCGGAAATTTTGATCTTTGTTTATCAAGTGCGTGTTCACCGCCAAACGATTTACCGTGCTCGGCAGTATATGTGCCTCTTGGAGGAACAGCAGCCGGATATAATACTTGTTCGGGAGCAAACAATGAACCACCAAACTCAGCTCAGTGCGTAGTTGGTGGAATAGTGAATACTGTTTGGTATAAAGCAGTTGTACCGGCTGGTGGATCGATACGAATCAGAACGCACCCTTTGACACTTACTGATACACAAATTCAAGCATTTACTTTTGGTAGTGGCTGTGCCAATGCAGCAACAATTTACACAAGTAAAGGTTGTAATGATGACGGTCCAGATTGCGGTGCACAAAGCGCTCAATCTTTTCATGATTATTCTGAACTAGTGTTAAGCGGGCAAACTCCCGGCGACACAATTTTCGTGGCTGTTGATGGATACAACAGTATGACGGGGACGTTTGAAATAACATTTATTGATGGTTCTTCTGCCGCCTATTCTCCTGTTTATTTACAAGACTGCGCATTTCCGGCGGAAGTTTGTGGCGCAACTAATATTACTGTTCCCGATCCGGGACCATTAAACTTTGGTAACATTTGCGACTTTACTCCTACTTATGATTGTTGGCAAAATGGGGAAAGAAATTCAATGTGGTACCGTGTAACTGTGAATCCCGGAACTTTACAATTCGCAGTAAATTCTGTAACCGACTATGACTTTATTATGTGGGATGTAACCGGAGTTTCAAATGCTTGTGCATTAATTTTAACTCATTCCATTCCATCAATTCGATGTAATTGGGTAACAACAACAGGACAAACTGGTATTTCTATACCTGACCCAAACAATAGTTGGGAACCCGCAATTACAAGTGCTACTCCACGAACTTATTTAATCTTAATTGACAATTGGAATCCTCCAAGTTTTCAAACCGGCTTCACTCTTGATTGGATGGGGTCCCCTATTGCTTCTAATCCGAGTTCTGTTACTTGGAATGGCGGGGCCGATACAAGTTTCAATACTGTATCTAACTGGGGAACGGCTCCGTGTAATGCACTTCCTTCTTGTACAATCGATGCAAACATTACGGCAAGTGCTTCTGGCCGTCAACCAACAATGACAGTAAACACACAGGTGAAAAATTTAGTTATTAACTCTGGTGCAAGCTTACGTATTAAAACCGGGGTGATATTAGATGTATGTGGCGATTTCACTAACAATGGTACTTTCATTGCTGAACCGGGATCAACGGTTCGATTTAGCGGAACCGGAAGTCAGGCGATTAATGGAAGTTTACTTTCTCCTAATTCGTTTGCCAACTTGACAATTTTTAAAGCTACCGGGCAAGTAAACTTAAATGCAAATATTGATGTTAGCCAAAACTTCACAACCATTTCTGCAACATCGATTTTCAATATTAACGGTAAGTATATGAAAGTTGGTGGCGACTTTTTAAACAATACAGGGAACACAACATTCACCGGTATAGGAAATAGTACTGTTGAGTTTAATGGTTCTATCAATCAGAATTTTACTAATACTAATAGCACATTTAATTTTAACCGAATGAAAATGAACAAGCTTTCGGGTAAATTATATTTAATTGGAGCAAATAGTAAGATCACAATTGATACTGTTTTGACAATGGCAAGAGGTATTATTGTTACACGATCTAATGCCGTCTTGGAAATTTATTTGAAATACAATATTTCTGCTGCAGTTATTGGTCATAGTGCTTTAAGCTACATTGATGGACGATTACGTCGCGCAGTTTATAATGCTTCGCTCCCAATCTCGATTCCTTTTTCATTGGATTTTCCTGTTGGAGATTCTCTTACTCCTGGAGGTTATGAATTAGCAAATGTCACTTTCTTAAGTGGAACAGTAATTCCAGATATCCTCTGTTATTTTGGTCCATGGCCGGGAATGACACCGCCAGCGCTTGGCCCTACTGCTGCTGAGTGTTTATATGCCACCTATGATGCACTTCCAATGTTCAATCATGGTTTCTGGACATTCTCTAAAACAGCTACTTCTCCGTTCAATGGCGTTTACAATATTACACTGAGCAATACCGGACAGTCGAATAATACAGGAATGGGATGGACAGTTGCCAAAGCTGACATCGCTGCAAATGCAAGCCTTTCTGCTAGTTGGTCGCTTATTGGCCAATGTGTAATTAGTAGTACTCCTGGAAGCACGCAAAGAGTAAATTTTAACAGTCCAGCTAGTATCGCTACTTCATTCAACTCATTAATAACAACAGTTCAATCAACACAACCATTACCTATTGAATTATTATCCTTCACTGCTGAACCGGATGGAGAAAAAGTAATTTGCAAATGGGAAACCGCTTCTGAAACAAACAACGATTATTTTGATGTTCAGAAAAGCTTGGATGGAGAAACTTGGGAATCTATTGGCTTGGTGAGAGGATTTGGTGCAGGTACATCTACCATGAATCATTTTTACAAACTGATTGATCCTGAGAAATGTTTAGGCATTCGTTATTACCGCTTGAAGCAAGTTGACATTGATGAACATTTTGGTTTTTCTGAAACAGTTGCATTAAACTGCAGAATAAACACTAATGAAATTTCTGTATATCCAAATCCTGGTTCAAATGATATCATTTATACTTTTTATGAAAGTAAAAAGGGTGAAGCAATTATTCAATTCATCGATATGCTAGGCAAAATTGTTTTGTCAGAAACCGTTATTACACAAAAAGGTTTTAATCCAATCCACACTTCAGTAAATGAATTACCCAACGGCGTATATTACTTAAGAATAAAATCTACTGGTAATTCGGAGCAAACAGACCGACAAATCAGATTTGTAAAAGAATAAAGTTCACTTTTTATAAAAACAAAAAAGGTCAGAAGTAAAATACTTCTGACCTTTTTTGTTGATTTCAAAAACATAAAAGTACTCAACGAATACAGTTGACTGTTTTTCAACATTATAGAAAATCGAGAATCATTCCAATCAATTGAAATGCTCCTTCTTAACACCTAGAAATTTCTATCTTTGCGCACCTTTTTAGGAATCAAACAATGGACAAAAATTCGATCCTCGGCCTATCAATTATCGGTCTGATCATTATCGCTTATTCAATCTACACACAGCCTTCTGCTGAAGAAGTAAGTGCATTGAAATTTAAAAAAGATTCAATTGCATTAGTTGAAGCAAGAGCAAATGCAGCACTAGCTCTTTCACAACAACCAAGCACAACTTCATTCGACAGTACCACAGTAGTGAGTGACTCAGTGAAATCTCTTTTAGAAGAAGAAAAGTATGGTGTCTTTTCTCATGCATCTCAAGGTACAGAGCAGTTTATTACTCTTGAAAATAATAAAATTAAAGTTGTCATTTCATCGAAAGGTGGAAGAATTAAGAATGTTCAACTTAAAGATTATAAAACATGGGATGGAAAACCGTTGTATTTAATGAACAACGATTCAAGTATTTTCAACTTGAGTTTATCGTCGCATAACCGAGGAATAAATACTCAAGAATTATATTTTCAAGCATCTGGTACTGTTGGAACTACTAATTCTGCTTCACTACGCTTGAATGCAGGCGAAAATAAATACATTGAATTCGTTTATACTCTTCCTAAAGACTCATATCTACTCGACTACAAAGTTAATTTAGTTGGATTGCAAGATGTCATTTCAGAAAACGCATCTTTCTTGAATCTTGAATGGAAAGATATTGTAAAGCCTCAAGAAAAGAGTATTCAGAACGAAAGAAATGCTTCAACGATCTATTAT
Source organism: Bacteroidota bacterium (assembly GCA_043747595.1). Classification (GTDB taxonomy): domain Bacteria; phylum Bacteroidota; class Bacteroidia; order AKYH767-A; family 2013-40CM-41-45; genus JADKIH01. The sequence goes on from JAYTOX010000025.1 coordinate 4,479, forward strand.
CGTTTTACCGACGAAGATGTTGATTACATAGCAGAAACCAAAGCCGATAAAAAAGACTTAAAAACAAAAGTTCAGTGGATAGGTTTTAAACAACAGTTTTTTTCTTCGGTGTTGATTTCAAAACAAGAAGGTTTTGAATCGCCAACTATTGAAACAAAATTTGATAAGAACTCCTTGACAACTGTGAAAGAAATGAGTGCTAATTTTGCATTGATTTATGATCGCAAGCCAATGCAAGCAATCAATATGCAATTCTATTTTGGACCAAACCATTATCAGAGTTTAAAGAAAATAGATGACCTGCATTTAGAAAAACTTATACCACTTGGCTGGGGAATTTTTGGTTATGTAAATCGATTCTTAATTATTCCTATTTTCAATTTCCTCGATGGGTTCAATATGAACTATGGGGTAATTATTTTAATTCTTACTATCATCATTCGCTTAATACTATTACCGCTTACATATGGCTCTTTTAAATCGCAGGCCAAGATGAAAGTTCTTGCTCCGGAAGTTGCAGAGATTAACGCAAAGTTTGTCGACGATCCAATGAAAAAGCAACAAGAGATGATGGGGCTCTATAAGAAAGCTGGAGTAAATCCTCTCGGTGGATGTATACCGGGATTGCTTCAGTTGCCAATTTTAATTGCCATGTTCCGCTTCTTTCCCTCTTCAATAGAATTACGGCAGCAAGCATTTTTGTGGGCACACGATCTTTCGACATACGATAGCATTTACAATTTCTCATTCAGCATACCTTTTTACGGAAATCACGTCAGCTTATTTACTTTATTGATGACAATCTCTACTTTGATTTACACAAGGGTGAATATGCAAATGACAGCTGCCGGAAATCCGCAGATGAAATACATTATGTACATTATGCCGGTAATGTTCTTAGGGATATTCAACGGTTATGCTGCAGGATTGAGTTATTACTATTTCTTATCGAACGTAATTGGTTTTGCTCAACAGTACATCTTCAAAGCCTTCCTCGATGAAGATAAAATACATGCACAGATACAAGAAAACAAAAAGAAACCGGTGAAAAAATCTTCTTTCCAAGCAAGATTAGAGCAGATTTCTAAAGAAAGAAATGCTCAGATCAATCGTAAAAAATAAATTAGATTGAATTAATAATTCGTGATGATAAAAATCACACTTTTTGAGTAAAAAAGTTGCAGATCCGCTTTCGAGCGGATTTGTTTTTTCACCCAAATTCATCGACTTTTGTACCGACTAACGAATGTAGCTCTATACTTCACTACCATTAAA
>JAYTOX010000026.1:0-60475 GCA_043747595.1 Bacteroidota bacterium
AGTCATAACTCAAGATTTAATTGGTTTGAGTTTGTGATACGAAAAAGATATATTTACGGTAATATTACTAACACAGGCTACCGGAGGTTTAGTTCAACAGCACATTTGCGTTAGTCGTGGGCGAAGAGTAAATTTGTAATTCTCGTTTTCGTAGTGAAATTTGTATTCGCAGACTGTTTTGTGCTTCGTAAGTCGCGCCCAACGCAAATCTGCAAACCGTTAGCGGCATGCTTTGGCGACAGTGCTAACTCTAAATTCGGAAACATTGAATCAACTTAAACTAGATATTTAATAGAAATCTTATTCAAATGAAAAAAATATTACTGCTGTTGGCTATAACAGTTTCAATTTCTGTAATCGCATTCGGGCAGCACCAGAAGACAAGCAGCAGCGATTCAACATTAATTATACAGCTTGAAAATGATTGGGCGAAAGCCCTCATAAATCGTGATGAAACAGTATTTAATAAATTACTTGCTACTGATTTTTTTTACACAGAAAATGAAAAGCTGTATTCTCGGACTGAAGTGATTCGGTCTGTGATGTCAATATCAGACACAGTAGTAAGTGCATACAATGAAGATATGCAGGTGCACATGAAAGATAAAACTGCAATCGTTACCGGTTGGCTCTTCGTCAATGGTAAAGGTGTGGAAGGAAACTTCAAACGAAAATACAGGTTTACTGATATTTGGTTTAATAAAAAAGGCATCTGGCAATTGATAGCCGCTCAAGATTATTTGCTGCCTTAATTTACTTTTGACAAGCAAATATAACAGTTGATTTGACTTGAAAGATTAGCACGAACTCATAACAGCCGCTAACAGCACTTGCTAAGTTTTCGGGGAATTGTACTTTTAATTTCTTAAATTCGTTTTCGGTAATGGAAAGAATTCTTTCCAAAAGCCGCCACTGACGACAAGCGGCAAAATGTTATGCGTCTAGTTTGACGACATCGGAACTTCCAACTGATTGCAAGGAATTAACTTTAACAACAAAAAATAAACGGAGTTGCTAAAAACCGTCCCGATAGCTATCGGGAAGAGTAAGCAAAATATTTAATATAAAACAAAATGAAAAAATCAATTATCTTTTTTGCACTATTTCTCTTTATAGGAATAATTGCAACAGCGCAAATTCCAAATCCCGCATTAATCGGTTACTGGCATAACTGGAATGATGTGAATGCACCGTACATTCAACTTGACCAGATTGATTCGCGTTATAATATTGTTGAAGTGGCTTTCGCGGTACCACATTCGGGTACGGATTATCAAATGGAATTTATTCCTGACCAGGTTACTGCTGCAACATTTATCAATCAGATGCAAAATTTACAAAGTCAAGGAAAGAAAGTAATCATAAGCATGGGCGGTTCCAATGCCACCATTTCTTTAAGCAACACCACAGAGCGCGATGCATTCATCACCTCTGTTAACAACATTCTTAACACGTATAATTTTGACGGAATAGATATTGACTTTGAAGGAAGTTCCATTGTTGTAACCGGAGGAACCATTGCATCACCAACCGATCCGCCAATAATCAATCTTATTTATGCAGTGAAACAAATCATGCAGAATTATTATGCGTCTCACAGCAAGCGATTAATTCTTACCATGGCTCCTGAAACTGCATTTGTACAAGGTGGCATGTCGGCTTATGGCAACATTTGGGGAGCATACCTGCCGGTAATTCATGCTTTGCGCGATTCATTGGAAATACTTCACGTACAACTATACAACAGCGGAACCATGTATGGCATTGACGGAAACATTTATACACAAGGCACTGCCGATTTTATTGTTGCAATGACCGAGGCAGTGATACAGGGATTCAACACAGCGGGCGGAACGTTTATAGGATTGCCCTCAAGCAAAATTGCTGTTGGACTTCCTGCCTGTTCAAATGCTGCCGGTGGTGGATTTGTTGACACAGCTACAGTAAAAGCAGCATTAAATTATTTAAGAGGCAATGGAGCGAAGCCCGGTTCATATACATTAGCACAGGCAGGTGGGTATCCAACGTTGCGCGGTATGATGACGTGGTCTGTTAATTGGGATGCATTAAGCACCTGCGGCACCGTTTATCAATACGCCAGAAACTATGCAAGTATTTTTGGCGGAGCCACAGGATGTGGTGTGCCGGCATCATTAAGCACTTCCAACATTACTACTTCCTCTGCAACTTTAAACTGGGGTGCGGTGTCAGGTGCTGTGAGCTATACTCTTCAATATCGCGCTGCGGGAACTGCCACATGGACATCCTCTACCTCAACAACTAATTCAAAAGTAATTTCAGGATTAACCGCGTCAACTCAATTTGAATATCAGGTGCTAACAGTGTGTACCTCTTCTTCAAGCGCGTTTAGTGCATCAGCATATTTTACTACCTTAAGTGCCGGAGGAAATTGTGTGGATAATTATGAACCAAACAACGCCAGTGGGTCGGCAAAATTAATTTCGGTGAACACAGATATTAAAGGATTGATTTCTCCAAGCAGCGATAATGATTATTTCAAATTTAATAATACCGTTGCAACACCAAATATTAAAATTACGCTGACTACGCTTCCGGCAAACTATAATGTAAAACTTATAAAATCAGGCACCCTTGCCACGGGCAGTAACAGCGGAGTAACAGATGAAACCATTATTTATAATACATCAATTATCGGTACTTACAAAGTAAAAGTGTATGGCGTTTCAGGAGCTAACAATGCAACCTCATGCTATACGTTAAAAGTACAATTAAACAGTACACCATTCCGTATAAGTAATTTTGATAATAATACGGCAACGGAAGAAGTATCAATAATTACTGAACAAAATCAGGATGAAATAATTTCTGCTTATCCTAATCCTGTTAAAGATATTTTGAATATTAAATTCAATTCTTTGGAGGAAGGAAAAGTGGGAATCAAAGTGCTTGATGTGTTGGGTAGAACTGTAATTGAATCGCAACGAACAGTTGCAACTGGGATGAACAATTTTGAATTAAGCATGTCCCAACTCATCGATGGTATTTATTTTATCGGGGTAACAGGTGATGTTAAAAGAGCTATGCGAAAAATTATTCTAGAGAAACATTAAACTGCATACAGAGTATGTTTGACAATATAGTGAACTAACAGCCTAATGTAACTTCCTGGGCAAAGTAGCACGAAAGCATAACAATAAGATTAAAAGAATTTTTTTTGAAAAGGGTTTTGATAGGTTAACGAACAGTTGTACTTCTACCAATCAGTGGTGCGTAAACAAACGTTGTGCACCTAATCCCCCTTTTTTAAAACTTCTTTAATCCCTTCTTCGTTATTTGCAATAAGTTTATTGCGAAGCTTTCTCCATAGTGTCTAAAACTTTCTCCGGATGGATATCTTTTGATAATTCCTCTATCTCTTTATCTTCGACAACTTCAACATCCATTTTTTTTGCGACAGCCGTTATCAATGTCAAAATCCTGGTAACCTCATGTTCTGTAAGCAGGCTAATTTGTAGATCCAATTCTGCCCATTTCTCTGACTGGGCATTCATGTGTTTCTGGCCAATCAATACAAACGTTGTAAGAAAAATTGCCTCCACAGCAGCAAACGTCGCAAGAATTATAAAACTTGGGTCGAAAGGTTTTAGATTCAGAAATCCTAAATTCCAAATTATCCACGTACCAAATAAAATTGAATGAATAAAAACAGATAGCATACTAGCTGCAAAAGAAGTGATCGAGCTTACAATTTTTTCGCTCAAACTTCTCTTCTTTCGATCTTCCTTTTTTCTATGCAAAAGCGCATTGACATTTCTTTCAACGATTTGTGTTATATCGGGTGTTTCATCTTTAGTTGTTGTACTCATATGATGTGCTTTACTATCCTAAACCTTAATAATTGTGCCAGATTTTCCAAAACGACTAACCCAAGAAAAAGGGTAGTCCAAAACCTCTAGCCAACACAGGTCTGGCACCATTTGATCATTTTGCTTCGTAAGACAAATTAGAGGATATTTGAAATCAGGCTTCGCAAATAAAAATATAGTAAGGAAAACCAAGCGAGCGCCAGGCCAGGGAACGTTATGCGCAACCACTAACCGCTCCGATTGAACATTCTGCTTACCCGAAAAGACACCACTCAGAAAGTCGGCAAAGCTGTTTTGGCTATCCCTCTGTAAAATAAAAAGAGAGGCAACCACACCACACAAAACCCACCCATATGTTGCCTCACATTTTTTTTTACTCCAACGATCATCGCTCCGAGTAAACATTTCCGCTACTTAAATTGCAATTGCTTTATCAGCATATAACTGTTGAGGAAACTTTTCTTTGTGCTTAGTTCATTATGGGCAAATTATTTCTCATTTAAAATTGTCTTGTGTCTGATGAAAATATGGCACAAATTTTTTGTGGTATTAGTAGAATAGAAAATTTCCACAAATTAAAAAGTACGAATCATGTAATACATATACAAAATTGTGTAACACATTACTTCTTATGTGTTCGCAATTTTACAACTTAATTTAAAAAATAATTTTCAAAAATTTTTCAAAAAAGTAAAAATGAAAAATTATCTATCAATGCTTTCGCTCATGGCAGCCACAGTATTTACAATGAGTAGTTGTGACTCAGCACAATCAAATGATAACGCAGCAGCAGCCAACACGCCTCAAAACTTGAAAAGCACCGAAAGCATGAAACAAAATAATGACATAGCAGATGTTTCAAGTTGGAATAAATCATGTCAAATGGCAGTGGATGAAATTACAAAAAAATACGGCAAACCAAACGGTGTTACGGCTGATGAACTCATTTGGACAAACGCAGGAGTGTGGAAAAAAATCTGTATTTCTAAAATGGAATCCAAACACAGTTTCCCCATTGAACATACCGACATGATGCAAACAACCATGATGTATAAAGTGCCCGAAGATAAAATGGACGAGTTAGGAATGTTTGATGGCAGCGTAACTTTTGACCGCACACAAGGCACTATGAGCGCACGATGCGATAAGGAGGCAAACAATTTCTTAGCTCTCAATTTAGCTAATGACATTATCACCAACAAAAAATCAGTCGCACAGGCACGACAAGCCTATGGTGATATTATCAAAGAAAAAATGAGTGGAAAAAATCCCGAATACATGGAAAAACTTACTTTCTCATCTCAAGCTAACGCAGCCGACCCCGATAAAAACACAACAGGTTTAACAAAAGCAGAAGTAACAGCAGCAGTTGAAAAAAATAGTGCCAATAAATAATTCAATAATAAAATCAAACAATTAAATAAATAATCAAAATGGAAAAGGAAAAAACGATTGAAGTGTTAAACGCACTCATAACCATAAACAATGATAGAATTGAAGGTTACGAAACAGCGTCAAAAGAAACTGACGAACAAGATTTAAAAACTTTATTTGCACAATTCACCTCAACAAGTCAAAAATGCAAACAAGAATTGGTAGGTGAAATAACTAAGTTAGGCGGCACAGCCACCGAAGGCACAAAAAATTCAGGAAAATTTTTCCGTGTATGGATGGATGTAAAAGCAGCACTCACAGGCAAAGACCGCAAAGCAATTCTCAACTCATGCGAGTATGGAGAAGACATGGCGGTTGAAACGTATGAAAAAGCATTAAAAAATGATTTGGAAAATTTAAATTCCGAACAACAAACAATCATTAACTCACAACACGCCTTAATAAAAGCAGACCACGACAAAGTAAAATCTATGCGTGACAGCTTAGTTGAGCAACATTAATTATTGTTAAAATAAATCAACAAATAATTAACTAACATTTCAAAAAAGCAGGAAGAATCAAATTCGCTTTCATTCTTCCGGTTTATATAATTAATAAACTAAATAAATCACATTATGACTTTCATTAAAACAAAATCAACAGCTACAAATAACTCCGTTAATATTTTTTATCAGGAGTATGGCACAGGTAAGCCCGTTATATTTATTCACGGCTGGCCTCTTAACCACGAAATGTGGGAATACCAGTTAGCAGAACTTCCAAAACATAATCTTCGCTGCATTGCGTATGACCGCAGAGGATTTGGCAAATCAGACCGTCCTTGGGAAAGTTACAATTACGATACACTTGTCGATGACTTAAACGAATTAATTACTCAATTAAATTTATCATCAGTGGTGCTTGTCGGGTTTTCTATGGGTGGTGGCGAAATTGCACGTTACATTGGAAAATATGGAACAGAAAAAATTGAGAAAGTTGTTCTCATAAGTTCCGTAACACCTTACATGCTTAAAACCGATGATAATTCTGAAGGACTGGAAAAAGAAATGTTTGATGATATGGTTGAAAAAATTTCAGCCGACCGTCCCGCCTTTCTTTCCGAATTTGGCAAACAGTTTTACGGTGTAACTATGCTAAATCAAACCGTCAGCAAACCTTTATTAGAATGGAATCAAATGTTATGCCTTATGAGTTCTCCAAAAGCAACAGTAGATTGCGTTCGTTCATTTTCAGAAACAGATTTCAGAGATGATGTAAAAAAAATTACAGTCCCTGTTTTAATCATTCATGGTGATGCTGATAAAACTGTTCCCATTAATGTGTCAGGAAACAAAACAGCAGTACTCCTTCCACATGCAAAATACATTGTGTATAACGATGCACCGCATGGTTTATTCATTACCGAAAAAGAAAAGCTAAATGCTGACTTATTAAATTTTATTACAGCAGAAGATTCAGTATTTCAATCTGACGAACAAGAAAAATCAGTTCCTTTTAATTCACAATTTTAAAAATAAATTACAAAATCCGACTATTGAAACCGATTATAATTTGGACTTTAAATACAACAAGCACGAAATTCAAATACGGACAATAAATTGAAACTGGAGAAATATTTCATTTAGGTTAAAACAGATTATCCAACTTGAAAACTATCTTCGGACAAAGTGTGTGCAGTCTTGACACTTCAACGCTTCGGACAGACAGAAGGGCATCCGGTAACTGCGGGTTTAAGAAATTGGCGTTTCAGTGGTTAAATGAAGCTTTGTTCATCGTATCAAGTGTAGTGCTGTCAGAAAGTTTTGTACTCCGAAATCGCCAACTTCTTAAACCCACAAACCGTTGTGCGAAATATTTTGAGCAATGTCCGCCAGTGCTCTCAGAATAAATTTATGCTAATGAAAGTTTATTATATTCACAGCTTAATTTTAAAATAAATAAACCATGAAAAAATTGTTTTTTGCTTCTTTAATTGTATTAATAACTTCGTGTAATTTTCTTTTTGCACAGACAGCAGTTGAGAAGAAGGTAGGCACGTTGAAAACATATGACGGAGAGCTTATCTCTATGTATGACTACGCCAGCAAGGATGCAGACTCTTGGTCATTTCATGATGAGAAAGGAAAATTTAAAAACATTAAATCAAAAAAGATTGCATGGATGATGATGGGGTCAAGAAGGTACCTCAATCATAACATACGCGACAATAAAAAGGAACAAAGAATACTTGAACTGGTTGCGATGACGGCTAAGTATAAATTGTTTTTTTACGAAGGATATAACAACTTCATCTACATCTTCGACATGGATGACAAGCTGGTGGAAGACCCCATTAAGCTGATGCTTGCTTCAGAAGGAGGCAGCCATGGCAATAATGAAAAAGCTGCAAAAACCATTGCAGGTTATTTCTCCGATTGCCCTGACTTCGTTTCGCTGCTGAATGAAAATGTAAAGAACCACAGCGCCCTGTTTGGTGGCGGTTACACAGCATGCCCTAGCAGTCCGGATGTCGAAACGCTTTTTAAATAAGGCAGAGAAGACAACCCTGGAAGAAGTACCGCACCAACTTGGAATAACATCAAAACTAAAAGAAATAAAATTTTTTGAAGGGTTGCTGGAAGTTAGTAGATTGCATGCAAGGAACATCCCGCGCTTTGCAAAAAAGCTTGAGCCGGAAACTTGGAATTGTTGGAGAGTTTAATTGGCGCAAGCTTTTTGCCTTAACAGTGTACTTTCTAACCCTTCAAAAAATTTACTTCTTTAGTTCCTTGTGCGTTGTACGATATGCTAAAGCAGTCCACGATGAAAATTATTCAACTGATTATCTTGTTACTTTCGACCTTTAAGCTTTCCTATTCACAGACTGCTGAAGAATTAAATAAACAATCAAAAGAACTTCTTGACAAAAGGGAATTTGAAAAGGCCATTCCAATTTTGAGAAAGGCTGCAGAACTCGGAAGTGGGGAAGCGCAATACAATTTAGGATATTTTCTGCAAAACGGAGTTGGAACGGAAAAAAATATATCAGAATCAATTCAATGGTATAAAAAATCCTCAGATAATAATTTCAATGATGGACATTATGCATTAATGATGGCTTATGGAAATGGCGACGGTGTTGAACAAAATTTAGAATTTGCTTTTAGTTACGCAATGAAATGTGCAAATAACAATGATCCGACCTGCACATGGAATATTGTAAATTGTTATTTGACTGGAAATGGAGTAGCAAAAGATATAGTTAAATTTAAAGAATGGATAATCAGACTTGCAAAACTTGAAAATCCTGAAAACTTAACTCAGAGCGGATATATTACTTCTGCCAGATTAGAATTGGCAAAATATTATAGAGAAGGTCAATACTTCGACAAGGATTTAGACGAAAGTTATTTATGGTATATCATTTACAATGAATCAAAAAGAGATTTTTCAATTTTGGTTCAACAAGAGGCAATCGAAGCAATCAAAAAACTGGAGCAAGAACTTTCCAAAAACTACATTGAAAAAGGAAAGTCAAATGCTGAAAAGCTATTAGGAAGAAAACTTAATAACTATGCGGAACTTTATAAGACCTCATTATAGAAAAGCACATCGTACAACATCGTATAGCCACCACACTATTTTTGCTCTATTTATTTTTATATTTCGGTAAAAAAATAATGCTTCGGCAATGCTAAACATTAGCGGTCATTGTATCGCAGAATCAAGAATCTAACGCAATACGTGAATTATGTAATTCATTTCTAAGATTCCGTAATGTTTCATACACTCAAATACGATAATTTTATACAGTTGATAAAACTCATTAACAGCATCAACTAAAATAAAATGAAAAAAGTATTCAGTGTATTGGCAATTGTAGGATTTTCATTTCTCACCTTGTCGAGTTTTACAAAAAGCAAAATGCCATCACCTTTAATGTGTGAGCTATGTGGAAAGGATAGAAAAACCCAACAACTGCATACAGCCATGCAAAAATTGTGGGCAGACCACATGATTTGGACTTATGCAACAGTTGATGCATTCTACCATAACCCTACGGCCTTACAACCTTCATTAGACAGATTATTACAAAATCAAAAAGATATTGGTGCTGCCATTGTACCTTTTTACGGAAAAGAAGCTGGTGATAAACTAGCAGCACTTTTAACCATCCACATCAATCAGGCTATACCGGTGCTTACTGCTGCAAAAAACAACGACAAAATAGCTTTAGACAAAGCCCTTGCCGATTGGTATGCAAACGCTAAGGATATTGCCGATTTTCTAACAGCGGCAAACCCCAAAAATTGGCAGGCAACTGCAACCCAACCGATGATGAAAACACACATAGACCAAACTACAGCTTATGCAGTTTATTTATTAAAAAATGATTATACTAATGCAGTAATAAAATTTGATGAAGCAAGTCAACACATGGTAGAAATGGGGACCATACTTGCAAGTGGAATTATAAAACAATTTCCAGATAAATTTAAAGAAGAGAAAAAGAAATAAATGCCTGATTGAAAATGTACTCTCGTCCTCCTGGGATTGGCGTATCTCCGCAAACGAAAAGGCAGGCACCTCTCTTATTCGTTAATCGGTATTAAAGATTACATAAAATTTCTTAAACGAATATATAAAATGGAAGAAAATAGAAATGAAATAGAACAAAACGTAAGCGGTAACGTCACATCAGGCGATAACCTTTCTTTTTGGTTTGAATCAGCAAAAAAACCAATGGCTTTTGAAAAATTAAGCAACGATATTGAAACAGACATTTTAGTTGTTGGTGGCGGCATTGCCGGACTTACTTCTGCTTATTGTCTTGCAAAAGAAGGACGCAAGGTGATTTTAGTTGAAGACGGATTTATAGGCAGTGGTGAAACAGGAAGAACCACAGCACATCTTACATGTGCCCTTGATGACCGTTATTTTGAATTAGAAAAGACTTTCGACCAGCCCACATCAAAATTAGCCGCACAAAGTCATACAGCAGCAATCGAATGGATAGAAAATACAGTTAAGCAGCATAATATTAGTTGTCATTTTAAAAGAGTGGACGGCTATTTGTTTTCGCATGCTTCTGATACCAACGAAACTTTACAGGAAGAATATAAAGCAACACATCGTGCCGGCCTTGTTACCGAGATGATAAACCCTGTTCCTGGTATTATATCAGACCAAGCTAAATGGTGCATTAAATTTCCCAATCAGGCGCAGTTTCATATTCTTCTTTATATAAAAGGATTGGCAGAAGCCTTTATACAATTGGGCGGAAAAATTTACACTGAAACAAAAGCCGAAAGCATTACTAAGGAAGGAGCAACCGCAAACGGTTTCAAAATAAAAGCTAATCACATTGTTGTGGCAACCAACACTCCTGTTAATGACTGGGTTGCCATGCACACCAAGCAGTGGCCATATCGCTCTTATGTAATAGCTGCAAAAATTCCGAAAGGAAAATTACCGTACTCTTTATGGTGGGATACAGGCGACCACGATTCAAAATGGATTTCAAAACCCTACCACTATGTTCGGTTAGAAGAATTTAATGAACAATATGATATGCTCATTTCGGGTGGTGAAGACCACCGCACCGGGCAGGCGGATGATGAGGATATTAAAGAAGAAGACCGTTACACCAAACTTGAAGAATGGACAAGAAAGCATTTTCCCGCCATTGAAAAAATAGAATTCAAATGGTCAGGACAGGTTATGGAACCAGTTGATTCATTAGCATACATCGGAAAAAATCCGGGAGACGATAATATTTACATCATCACAGGTGATTCCGGTAACGGTATGACACACGGAACACTTGGCGGCATGATTATAAATGATATAATCATGGGAAAAGAAAATCCGTGGATTAAAATGTACAGCCCATCACGAATCACCTTAAAAACAACAGGTGATTATTTACACGAAGTTGGAAACATGGTTGCACAATATGCCGATTGGTTTTCGGCTGAAGAAATAAAACAGGCTGATGAACTAAAACCGGGGGAAGGAGCAATCATTTCATCAGGCATTAAAAAAATTGCCGTTTACCGGGATGAAGAAAATAATCTTCACACTTGTACAGCCGTTTGTCCGCACCTGGGTGCAATATTACAGTGGAATGCCAATGAAAAAACTTTTGATTGCCCAATGCACGGTTCACGTTTCACCTCCGAAGGAAAAGTAATAAATGGACCAGCATCAACCGATTTAAAAAAAGTAATATTTAAAGAAGAAAAAATAGTTTAAAAAAGCAACGAGTAAGTAAATAAAAATGAAACTTACCGACCACTTTAGAAGTTCTGAATTTGCATGTAGAACAACGAACCGATAAGAACACCTACAAGAAATTGGAGGTCGCAAACTTTAACCGACAGAAAGAAACGGGTAAACAAAAAAAATGTGGCGACTAAGCAACAAAACAAAATGGAAAATGAAAATTCAAAATATAAAGTTCTTGAAGGACAACACGTACTTTCAGTCGAATTTTTTAGCCGGGTAGTAGACAGCTTGCCTGACTATTCAATTTTTACAGTTGACAATGACTTAAAAATTAATAGTTGGAGTTCTGGCTCTACACAATTATTTCAGTATGGCGTAGAAGAAATTATGGGAAAAGATTTTGAAATAATTTTTACAGAAGAAGACAAAACAAACAGTATTCCTAAAACAGAAATTGCAAAAGCATTAAAGGATGGGAAAGCAGCGGATAACAGGTGGCACATTCGTAAAGACGGGAGCAAATTTTATGCTTACGGCCAGGTTTACACTCTAATGGGTGAAGATGGAGAAATGAAAGGGTATGTTAAAATTCTTCGGGACTTGACCGAGAGAAGTAATTCAGAAAAGTTTGCAAGAGATGTGGAAGAATTAAGCGTACATAAAGAGAGTATTCTTTTTATTCTCTCACACGATTTGAGAAGCCTCTTAACAGGAGTAACAGGAACGGCTGAATATCTGAACAAGAATTTTGATAAAATGGATAAAGTTAAAGCAAAAGAAATGCTGGAACTACTTTATACATCATCACAAGAGGAATTAGACCTGTTAGACTATTTAGTAGAATGGGCAAGAATAAAATACGCATCGGAAGCATTTGCTCCAACAAAAATTGAACTCTCCAACTATGTGAAGAAAGTTTTTGATATGCTAAAAAATAATGCTTTAGATAATGGCGTGCGGCTTGAAAATAAAATTGAAGAAAATATAAGTGTTTTTGCGGACGGAGAAATGATACTGACCGTGTTCCAAAACTTGGTTGGGAATGCTATAAAATTTTCGGGGAAGGGAGGACAAATTAAAGTAACTGCGGAAAGAAATGAGGATAAGGTTATCATTGAAATAAAGGACAACGGAATTGGCATTGCTAAAGAAATACAAGACAAACTTTTTACTCCGCAAATAACTACTATTTCAAACACTTGGAAAAAAGATAAAGAAGCGGGAATAGGTTTATTATTATCGAAGGGTTATGTGGAAAGAAATGGCGGTAAAATCGGGGTAGAAAGCGTAGAAGGTGAAGGTTCATCTTTTTATTTTACATTACCAGTAGACAAAACTTAATGACAACTTGACGAAAGAACAACTACCGATAATAATTAAGACTTCATGTGGTCGGAACGACCGAACATGAAGTTAATGTTGCACGAAACTCCGGCGGTGCGGTGGCTTATTATGGGAATTGAATGGGGTTTGTACTGATTTGTTGTTGGAAGCTTTTATTAGTGTTGCTTCATAAATAATTTATTCTGGGAAAAGTGATATACTCATAGTTTAATAAAAGTGTTTTGTTAGATACATGAATCTTTATTTTTCTAGCTGCGCATATCTATTTCAGCTCGTATATTCACGATCGGCGCAAACCGTTGGAAGAATTGGCCGAAGAAATCCGACCAGTACTTAGAGGAATTATTAATTACTATAGTAAATTCTCAAAAGGACATCTACGATATATCTTCAATCGATTGAATACACGACTGATAAAATGGGTAAAATGGGAAAAGGGACTTTACAAACGCAAAGCGGTAAAATGGCTAGAGAAAAAGTACAAGGAGAACCCAAAACTTTTTCCTCAGTGGGCATTGGTTCATCCATAATGTATAATTACATTCGTGATTGAACAAGAAGAGCTCCCGCGAAGGTGGGACAAGTTGTATGAATCGAGAGGTTCACGTACAGTTCTGTGAGAACGTGGCGGTGAAATTCCGCTGCGTGACTCGATTATCGGCAATTATTGGGCGACAGTGCAAACTTCATTCGACAGACAAAAAACAAACAGATAAAAAACAAACAACTATGAAAACAATCTTTGTGACAGGGGCGACAGGAAATCAAGGTGGCGCAGTAGCTACTAGCTTAATAAATAATGGTTTTAAAGTTAAAGCGCTGACCCGAAAAGCTGATTCAGCCAAAGCTCAAAATTTACAAAAACTAAATGTTGAATTAATAATGGGTGACTTAAATGATTTGAATTCCTTCAGCCATCACCTTAAAGATATTGATGGCATATTCAGCGTCCAAACTTTTGAAAACGGGATTGACAAGGAAATAAAACAAGGAATAGATTTAGCCAATCTTGCAAAAGAATATGGGGTAAATCATTTTCTATATTCTTCTGTTGCAGGTGCAGACTTGAATACAGGCATTCCGCATTTTGACAGTAAATACAAAATTGAAAACCATGTCAAGCAAATTGGTTTGCCTTATACCATTATAAGGGCTAATTCGCTTTTTGAAAACTTTTTAATTCCACAAGTGAAAAGCCGGATTGTAAAGGGCAAATTGGCATCTCCAATAAATAAAAACAAGACATACCAATTTATCAGTGCAATTGACATTGGAGAAATAAGTGCCGACATTTTTCTGAGCAAAGACAAGTATTTAGGAAAGACGATTACGATTGGTTCAGAAGAAATGGATATGCAACAAGTCGCAGCAACTTTTTCGGAAGTGTTAGGCAAAGAAATTAGCTATCAAAAATTTCCCATGCTTATAGCAAGACTTGTGATGGGCAAAGACCTCTATAAAATGTTTAAATGGATAAATGAAAACGATGCTATCTTTATGAAAGACTTAGAATTATTTAAAAAAGAACATCCTAACCTCACAAGTCTTAAGCATTGGATAAAAATAAATTTCAGTAACATTTAAATAGAACCAAATGACAGCATTAATCCTTTTCGGAACGTTCTTATTCCTTGCAGTGTTCCTTGCAGTGTTCCTTGCAGGTAATATGACTACACTGCAGATTCAGCATTATGGAATTTACCCCTTTGTCGGCAGAGAAACATTTAAAGAGTATATGCAAGCCAACAACAAATCCGCTCGTATCCCTTCCATTCTTCCTGCAATGTTGTTATTACTTGTAAATATCTTGCTGTTATTTATTCGGCCACAATTCATGACAGAAATCGAAGTCATTTTATTTCTGACATTAAATATCGCAGCTCTGATTTCAACATTTACTTGGCAAAGAAAAGTTCAAGGACAGATGGCAATAACGGGGTATGACGAAAGCAAAATAAATCTTTTGCTTTCTACAAATTGGATTCGGACAATAGTGTTTTTATTACAGGCAATAATAGCTGTATCAATTACGATGCACGCTGTAAAGCCATAAATGCTTCGTGGGAAAAGTATAACAGCCGCTAACGTTTAGCATTACCACAACACTATTTTTTCTCTCTTTTTATTTTTATATTTCGGTAAAAAATAATGCTTCGGCAATGCAAAACGTTAGCAGATATTTTACGAACGCTCCGAAGGAAGATTGTAACGAAACGAACTTGACAAAAAACAAATGAAAAGATTTTTAATAATTTACTCACACCCCAATCCCGATAGTTTTAATGCGGCAATAAAAAATAGAATTATTGCTACTTTAGAAACAGCTAAAGCTTCTTATAAGGTTCTTGATTTGTATAATGAGAATTATAACCCTGTGCTTACTCTAACTGAAATAAAGGGAGAAATAAGTGTTGAAACAAAAAAATATCAACAATTAATCACTGAATCAACCCATCTTATTTTTATTTTTCCTGTCTTTTGGTTCAGAGCACCAGCTATACTAGAAGGCTTTTTAGATAAAGTATTTGTTCCCGGGTTTGCTTATCGTTTCAAACAACTGTTTGGTAAATATGGGATACCAATTCCGTTACTGAAAGACAAAAATGTAGTAACAATTATTACTCACGGAGCACCGGCACTTCCGGTAAAAATACTTTATTTGAATGCTGTAAAATATCGTTTTCTATTGGGTTTTTTAAGTTTTTGTTTCAGTTTATGGAAATGTAAAATTGTTCAACTTTGGTCAGTTCCTTTTGTAAATGAAGAAATCAGAAAAAAGTATTTAGCAAAGGTAGAGCAACTCATATTAAAAAGATGCTGAATAGACAGACAACATACTTGTTTAAGGCGTGAAAGTGTAACGTGTAAAAAGACAAAACATCCGATAATATAAGATTTATGAAATAAAAAAAAGGGGGGGGGCGACCTGCCAGTATGAAGTTTCAAGCATTTAATTACGTTTGTCGCGGGGCGAAAGAGACGAGCTTTTAATCTCCCCTTTTTTTACTTCATAAATCTTTCAAACGTTAAGGGCTATAAAAGGCTAAACAATAATTGTGGTAAATTTAATTAAAGAAAATGACAGACACTTTTTTATCTGCCCGATGGGAAAATTTAATAATGGCAAATTATGAAGTGAGTCCTGATGTGTTAACACAGTATTTACCTCATGGTGTTGAGTTGGATTTTTACAATAATAAAACCTTCGTTAGCCTGGTTGGATTTATGTTTACAAAAACAAGTCTGTTCAAAATACCCATCCCGTTTTTAGGAACTTTTGAAGAAATAAATCTGCGTTTTTATGTGAAAAGAGTTGAAGGCGATACCATCAAAAGAGGTGTGGTTTTTATAAATGAAACGGTTCCATACAAACCGGTAGCTTGGCTTGCCAACAAATTATATAAAGAACATTATATTGCAATTCCCACCAAAAATTCAATAGCTATTGAAAACTCTGTAAAAAAAATAAGGTATGATTGGAAAATAAATAAGGCTTGGAATCATCTTGAAGTAAATGCTGTTGTTGAAAATAATGATATGCTACCAGGTAGTATGGAAGAATTCATATTTGAACATTACTATGGATATACAAAAATAAGTGAGCAGCTTTCGCAGGAATATAAAGTGAACCATCCCCGTTGGCAAGTGAATAGGGTGACAGAGTATTCCATCAACTGCGAATTCACAGCAATGTATGGAAATGACTTCTCTTTTTTAAACAATCAACAACCTCAATGTGTTATTTTTGCTGAAGGGTCACCCGTTTCGGTTAACTGGAAACGAACTTCATTCTAAGTATTTCTTACAATGGATCAAAAAGATATTGACAGGATAATTGAAATGGCATGGGAAGACAGAACCCCTTTTGAAGCTGTTAAAATGCAATTCGATTTTTCTGAAGCAGATGTGATTGCACTTCTTAGAAGAGAATTAAAACGCAGCAGTTTTAATTTGTGGCGAAAAAGGGTGAATAGCGGTACAAGTCATAAGCATGTTCAAAAAAGAAACTCTGAAATTTCACGATTCAAATGCAACAGGCAAAAATCCATTTCCTCAAATAAAATAAGCAAGCGGTAAATGAATTTGAATTTTGAAACAGATTTTAAAACTATATTAGCAAAACTGGATCAAATCGATCCGATAAAATATGGAAGTAGCCGCAATTATTTAGATGGTTCGGTTACTTATTTGTCGCCCTATATATCAAGAGGTGTAATCAGTACCAAACAAGTGTTGGAAAGTGTTTTAAAAAAAGGGTATAAAATTTCGCAGATAGAATCGTTTGTAAAGGAATTATGCTGGCGTGATTATTTTCAA
The DNA here is from genome assembly GCA_043747595.1 of Bacteroidota bacterium. Taxonomy (GTDB): domain Bacteria; phylum Bacteroidota; class Bacteroidia; order AKYH767-A; family 2013-40CM-41-45; genus JADKIH01. Next base: position 17,112 of record JAYTOX010000026.1, read on the forward strand.
AGAGTGGCACAGGTAAAAAATTTAGATGTAGCTATTAAGCAAGAGCAAACGACTATCTCGAATAATGAAATTTCTTCACAAATTTTAAAAGCTGCAACCGGAATTGAAGGCATAGACAATGCCATCAAACAATTATATCAAACTAGTTATATGCACAATCATTGCAGAATGTACACTGCATTGTTGGTATGCAATATTGTCAAATCACATTGGTATCACCCTGCCCAATGGATGTATTATCATTTACTGGATGGCGATTGGGCCAGCAATGCTTGTAGTTGGCAATGGGTTGCAGGTGCCAACAGCAGTAAAAAATATTACGCCAATCAGGAAAACATTAACAAATACACTTACACAAATCAAAGGAACACCTATCTGGATAAAACCTATGAAGAGATTGAAGCCATGGATTCGCCTACAGCATTAATGGATACTCAAAAGTTTATTCTTTCATTGGAGCTGCCAGAAACTTCTGACATACCATTTAATCCCGAGCTGCCAACATTCATCTATAATTATTACAACCTCGATCCGCTGTGGCATAAGAATCAACCCGGCAACAGAATTTTATTGATTGAACCAGTTTTTTTTGCAAAATATCCTGTAAGTAAAAAATGTATCAACTTTATGTTGGCGCTAAGTGAGAATATAAAAGATATTCAGATTTATACAGGTTCATTTCAATCATTCACTCAACAATATAAAGCCACAACTATTTATTACAAAGAGCATCCGCTTAATAAAGGTTACTCGGGAAACAAAGAAGAAAGAGATTGGATAACAGAAGAAGTTGCAGGATATTACCCTTCGTTTTTTGCCTACTGGAAAAAAGCTGAAAGGCATTTAAAACTCTTATAGCATGATAATAAATATAGAAGAAATAGAACAATATGAGCAGCGTTACAGAACAGCCTTTATCAATTCGCTGGCAGGTTTTCGCCAAGCTGTATTAGTAGGTACAAAGTCTGTTGACGGTTATCCCAACTTGGCAATATTCAATTCACTAATACATCTTGGTGCTAATCCTGCTTTGTTTGGATTAATAAACAGGCCTGACAGCGTGCAGCGAGATACTTTGCAAAATATTATAGAAAGTAAAGAATATACTTTAAACTATATTAGGTATACCGAGTATGAGAAAGCACATCAAACTTCAGCCCGATATGATAAACATATTTCTGAATTTGAGCAGGTTGGTTTCGAGGAATTATACTATCCATTTTGCAAAGCACCATTTGTAAAAGATGCCACTGTAAAAATTGCCATGAAGTTGGAAGAAATTATTCCCATTACGATAAATGGAACGATATTAATTGTAGGTAGAATCATAAAGGTAGATATAGATGCGACAATGGTCGGAACAGATGGCTTTGTTGCTTTATCTGAAGCAGAAGTACTAATCAGTCAGGGGCTTGATGCATATTTTGTTTCAAAACCCATAGGTAGGCTGCCTTATGCAAAACCTTGATTGAAGTAAAATGAAGAAAGAATTTTTACCTCAAAAAACATGTGTAGTATGCAAAAGGCCTTTTACCTGGCGTAAAAAATGGAAAAAATTTTGGGAAGATGTAAAGTATTGCAGTGACAAATGCAGAATGAATAAACATAAAATATGAGCAAGACAGGAATCGTTTTCCCACATCAGTTATTTGAGCAGAATATACTTGCCGAAAAATGCGATACCATTTATTTAATTGAAGAATGGCTATACTTCAGGCAATACAATTTTCATAAACAGAAAATTGCTTTCCACCGAGCAAGCATGAAATTTTATGAAAACTATCTGCAATCAAAAAAAATAAAGGTTATATATATTGATTCATTCAATGAGTTAGCAGATATAAGAAAACTAATTCCTGATTTGAAAAAAAAAGGTGTTCATACTTTAGAATATATAGACACCACCGATTTTTGGCTTGAGCAACGAATTAGCAAAACCTCCAAGGTTCATAATATGGAGATAAATAAAAACCACACTCCGTTATTTCTTAATTCTATGGAAGAGCTTGTGACTTATTTTTCAGGAAAGAAAAGAATGTTTCAAACCGATTTTTATAAACAGCAGCGGCTTAGCAGAAATATATTGTTAGAAAAAGACAAAAAGCCACTTGGGGGAAAATGGACTTTTGATGATGAAAATCGGTTGAAATATCCAAAAGGGAAAACAGCACCAAAGACTAAATTTTTGCAACCAAACAAATTTTATTCAGAAGCCATAATATACACAAAAAAATATTTTACTGATAATTATGGTAACCTGAATACCGATACTTTTTACCCAACAACATATACTGAAAGCAAAAACTGGTTAAATGATTTTTTTAAATCAAGGTTTTCAGAATTTGGTACTTATGAAGATGCCATTGTTGCTAATGAAAATATTTTGCATCACAGTGTTTTAACACCCATGCTTAATGCTGGCTTATTAACGCCACAATTTATTATTGATGAGGCATTGTTGTATGCGAGCAATCAAGAAATTTCCTTAAATTCTTTAGAAGGTTTTATACGGCAAATTGTAGGCTGGCGAGAATTTATTAGAGCCGTTTATGAATTAAAGGGCAGCGAAGAACGCACAAAAAATTATTGGGGGTTTATAAGAAAAATACCTGCCTCTTTTTGGAAAGGAACTACAGGAATACAGCCAATTGACAGTACCATTAATAAAGTTCTGGAAACAGGATATTGTCATCATATTGAACGGTTAATGGTACTTGGAAACTTTATGTTATTGTGTGAATTTGACCCCGATGAAGTTTACCGTTGGTTTATGGAGCTATTTATAGATGCCTACGATTGGGTGATGGTGCCTAATGTTTATGGCATGAGTCAGTTTGCTGATGGAGGTTTAATGGCAACCAAACCTTATATAAGCGGCAGCAATTATTTAATGAAAATGAGTGATTATAAAAAAGGAGCATGGCAAAATGTATGGGACGGATTATTCTGGCGATTTATGCATACCCACAGAGATTTCTTTTTACAAAATCCAAGATTAGGAATGTTGGTAAGTACTTTTGATAAAATGCCAAATGAGAAGCAAAGCTCACATTTAAAAAATGCTGAAGAATTTTTATTTAAATTATGATTAGAAATAAACTCTAGAATCGCATCAACATTCCTGTTTATAATATAAGCAGCAGGTTTGATACCACTAACAAAATGAATATCTGTACCCTTGCATCTGCCGTTCGTATGCAACAGCAACCGAATAAAATGAAATTGTAGATTTGCTAGGTAAAAAAGTGGAAAAAAAATATTGATAAAATTAGTCGCTTTGAAAAAGGAGAATTGAATGCTCAATGGAAAGGATATTAAATATTGAAAGAAGCTTTAGTGCTAACTGAATTAAAGGTGGAGAATACTATGCAAGCCGGAGATCATAAATTATTTTTATCCACTGTGATTGATTACGGGCAATACGCGTTTGAGCAGAGATCTGAAGTTTGCTGCAGCCTTGTGCATGTAATTGTAAGAGAAGACGTAGTTTGCTCATGCTATTTGGGTTGTTTGCCATAAGAGAGAGAAGTTTGATGAGATTAAATCTTACTCTTTTGTAGCACCCAATAAGCTTTAAATTTGTCTTGCAAATAGGTGGTCAGTTTGCTCCGGTGAGCACTGGTCAATTTGCTTCGGTCTCAGGTGGTCAGTTTGAATCGACAAAGGGTGGTCAATTTCGTCGGTGCTTGCAGCCTGACCCGATTATGCTTGGCGGCATCGAAATTTTAACCTGATTGCAAGAAACTTACAGGAATAATATTTAACTTTAATAACTAAAACAAATGGGGTAACCGAAAACCGATTGGATTAGGCAAACAAAAAAGTGCGGAGTCAGCACTATAATCACTGACAACAATAAAATGAAAAAATCAATTCTGATGATGCTCTCAGTCATTGCACTCACGGCATCAGTAATCGTGCAAACCGCCAATGCACAGGACAAAAAGGAACAATGGCCAGGCGTTACTATCAAAGTTTTAACAGACAATGACATTGTAAACGTTTCGGAAGTAACCTTTGCACCCGGTGCTGTTGCCGACTGGCACTCGCATCCCCAGTACACCGTTTATGCAGTAACCAATATAAAGATGAAAACGGAAGTAAAAGACAAAGATGCAGCCATTGTGGAGTTAAAAGCAGGTGAGGCACTATGGTCACCGGCTGTGACACACAAAACAACTAACGTGGGCAAAACGCCTTTTACGGCAATTGTAACCGAAATAAAAGAAGTGCCGCATAAGGATTAAGAAAATTTCTCGACTTGGTTTTTGGTCAGCATAAATATTTATTTGTGATGACACAAATGTTGGCAGGAACCAGTAGAAAATATTTAAACCAGGCGATTTCAAAGACACAGCGATACCACAAGAAACAAACTTTGGTACGGATTTCAAACAGCTGTGCCTTGAACGAGCATTAGCACGAACGAATAACATGAAGATTAAAAGAAATTTAAAAAAGAAGGCCAGTATATTTTATCTAAGTGTCATCAAGTAATAAACATTCTAGCAGTGCAAAAAACGCGAACCGCTATATAAAAGAAAAAATCTATATAATCGTCTGCGTTTTTTGTGATGAAGTTTCTTCTATTAATCCCTTCTTTATTAAATTTCTTTAATCCCTGATGCGTTTTGCGAACCTCTTTGGCGACCGTGTAAACTAAAACTTTTGGAATTCTATTTTGCTTTACTTTAGTGCAAGCAAAATAAAAACTAACATCATGCAACATCTTCAATACTTACTATGGATTACTATTCTTTTCTGTTCATGCCATCAGCAGACAGAAAATAAAACGGCATCAACTAAAGCTGATTCCATCACAAACATTTACGGTTGTTGTGTTCCAGAAGTATTAGATAAGACTTGGTATTCTTCAGGGAAAAAAGCACCGTTGTTTAACGGTTTGGATGGAATTCATTTCCCTGTTTCAACAAAAAATTTAGAGGCACAGAAATATTTTGACCAAGGCATGATGTTGTCGTTCGCTTTTAATCATGCCGAAGCAGGGCGTTCATTTTTTGAAGCTGCAAGACAGGACTCAGCCTGTGCAATGTGTTGGTGGGGATTTGCTTATGTGTTAGGACCAAATTACAACGCAGGCATGGAAAAAGATAATTTTAAACGGGCTTACGATGCGGTCCAAAAAGCAAAATCACATTCCGCAACATGCACACAGAAAGAAAAAGATTTGATTGGAGCATTAGTACATCGCTATTCAAATGACACTACAATTGCACGTCCTTTACTTGATTCATCTTATGCCGCAGCTATGCGTAAGGTTTACAAAAAATATTCCGCTGATATAACTGTGGCTTCTCTTTTCGCTGAATCATTGATGGATTTACATCCTTGGAATCTTTATAAAAAAGATGGAACTATCCAACCTTGGACTCCCGAGATTTTAGCAGTGCTTGAGAAATGTTTGCAGATGGAACCACATCATGCAGGAGCAAATCATTTTTACATTCATGCAACAGAAATGTCGCAACATGCGGAAACAGCTTTAGCGAGTGCTGACCTTCTACGTGATTTAGTTCCGGGTGCAGGGCATCTTGTTCATATGCCTTCGCATACATACATACGAATAGGAAAATATCACGATGGAGTTGTTGCCAATCAAAAAGCGGTGTTGGTTGACAGTTTGTATGTGGAAGCATGTCATGCACAAGGTGTATATCCGCTTGCTTATTATCCGCACAACTATCATTTCATTTCAGCATGTGCCACACTTTGCGGTGAAAGTAAAATTGCAATGATAGGAGCAAATGCAACTTCCAGTCATTCTCATAAAAAATTATTGCGTGACCCTGCTTGGGCAACGCTTCAACATTATTATTCTATCCATTGGTTTGTGGAAGTGAAACTTGGTTTATGGAACGATATTCTTCATTCATCTGCTCCCGAAAAAGATTTGAAATATCCATCGGTGATTTGGCATTATGCACAAGGCATGGCAAATCTTTCACAAAATAAAGTTTCGGATGCGAAAAAACATCTTGCAGAAATGAAAGCTATCATGACCGATACTACTATAAAGGACTTAACAATTTGGGGAATTAACAGTTTGTATGATATATGTGTGATTGCATCCAAAACTCTGGACGGAGAAATCAATGCGAAAGAAAAATATTATTCTGCTGCAATTACTAGTTTGCAAGAAGCAGTTGCAAAGGAAGATGCCTTGAATTATGACGAGCCACCTGACTGGTTTTTTTCTGTTCGCCATCATTTGGGAGCAGTATTAATTGAAGCAGGAAAATTTCAGGAAGCAATAAAAGTGTATGAGGAAGATTTAAAAACCTACCGTGAAAACGGTTGGGCATTAATAGGACTGATGAATGCTTACGAAAAACTTGGCGATAAAAATAAATATAATGGAACAAAAATCAGATTTGATCAAGCATGGAAACATGCTGACATTAAAATTAAATCATCACGCATACTGTAACAATTGAAATGGAAATCCTGATACTAAACTCAAACAACACAAATACTAATCTACAGTAGAGAATGCGCAGAACATAAAAATTAAAAGAAATTTTAAAAAGGGAGCGTTGAGTGGTTAACAAACAGTTGTGCTTCTAACAAACTGTGCTGGTAGATAGTTTTGTGCTTCGTAATCGCCAACTTCTTGTAGGTGCAAAACGTAATGCGTCATGCTTGGCGTTATTACTAACTTGAAACAAATTACAATAAATGAAACGAGGACTAATATTGATTATGTTTTTTGTTTTTTCCCGATTAATTTCGGTTGGTCAGACATACAGTTCAATTGTATCTGATAAAGAAATTTATAATTTTCTAAATTGGTTAGCAACAAATCAAAAAAAATATTCTGAAGAGCCGAAAGATGAAACTAGAATTGTTTCCTACGAAATTTCTAAATGGGATTCCGCGCTTTTCCTTCCTCTAGACAGTGCAAAGAAATATCATATCAAATATTCTTCTAGATTTTTATTCAAGGAAGATGGAATGGATACAATTTTTTCTCTACAAGATCAACAATTTATATTTAAACAATTTACAAGTATTAAAGAAAAAAGCTGGCATGAGTCATTTCAAAATTCTAAATTATGGGATGGGAAAGAGCAAGAACATACGAATCGCAATTACTATTCAATTCCTTTATTTTCACTTGACAAAAAGTATGTTTTGATTTACAAAGAATATTACTGTGGAAATGTTTGTGGATATTTGGGCTATTACATTTATCGTAGGATTGACAAAAATAAGTGGAAAGGAGTTCGTGCGTTGAGAACTGGAATTAGCTGAGACGAATAAATTTCTAATTGAAAGTAGCACGAACGCATAACAATGGTATTAACGCAACTGTTATGCGGCAGCTTAAAAGACAAAACAACCAACAATTAACAAGAAAGTAATTGGCATTTTTATTCTTCCTTTTCATACTTGCTCCACTGACAGGAATACTGTTGTTGGCTTGGTGGGGAACAGGAAATAAAATTTTCGGAAAAATAGCTGGTTACTTTTGGCTTGGTTTAATTGGACTTTTTATTATTGGGATAATTATTCGTTTGTTGACCGACAAAAAGGAACTTGAAAAAAAAGACTATTACGGAGAATATATCGTAAACCGTGACTACTTTCCGGGTATACAAGCGGACTGGCAATACGACAGTTTTAGATTTGAAATAAAAGACAACGATTCAATTTATTTCTATGTGACGGTGAAAGAAAAAATAATTAAAACTTATTTCGGGACAATTACGTCAACAAAACCTTATAGCTCTGAACGACTAATAATAAATATGGAGAAACCTGCTCACCACATTATGATGAGTAACCCAACAACTTATAGAAGTGCGTGGGGTTTTAATTTAGTTTTTTACTCGCCAAAATTTAAGAACGTTTATTTTAAGAAAGGACAGTGGAAACAACTGAACAATTAATCGACAACCAAAGAAAGCCGACCGCATAGCACCGGCTTGCTACCAGTCAAAGAAAGCACTATCTTCGATTGAAGCGAGCCTCGTGACTTGCAGCAAGCCTTACATGTAATAGCCAATTATTGTGACTCCACATAACGACAGACAATGAAAAATATATTCTTATTCATTTTGACAATTTCAACTTTAAAAGTTGCTGGACAAAATCACCTTATTGGAGTGAAAGGTGGAGTTAACTCGACAAATATTACTTCAAGTAATTTTTTAAGCCAAAATGACTCTAGGACAGGACTGACTGCTGGATTGACCTATGAATTTTTAATTAAAAAGCATTTTTCAATTGGGGCTGACTTAATTTACAATCAGCGTGGTTTTACAAACGACATTGTATTCACTGACAATTTAGGCAACCCGACAGGCGAAAAATACACAACGAAATTCAACTATGACTACGTTTCACTTCCAATAAAGACTGGATTCAAAATTGGAAATAAGATATTTGGATTTACAAATATCGGAGTAATACCATCTTTATTAGTTGACGCCAAGACAATATTACCAACTTTTAACACAGACGGAAATGTGACAGGAAATGAAACATTTGATGTGACCAGTCGAGTTACAAAATTTGACTTCGCTAGTCTTGCCGAAATTGGTGGTGGTTATAAATGTAAGGACAGATATTGGCTGTTTACATCATTTGCTTATCAATATAGCTTTACGACAATTACAAATTCAGAATATTTTGCAAATAGTAAAATTAGACATAACGGAATGACAGTAACATTAGGACTGAAATGTTCATTGACAAAAGAATAACTGGTTATAACAGCACCTACAAGAAATTGGCGGTTGTGCTTCGTAGCGGGCAGGTCGATGATGCCGAAAACATCAGCTTAATGCAATGGCAAGGTTGCTTGGCGCAAAAAGCCGGCGCGCCGATAATAAAATGTTTACGTTTTGCGCCAAGCGAATTACTATCTTCGAGCTAATCCCGCCACTGGATTGAGCCCTACCCGTTAGCGTAATGCTTACCGGCACTGCTAACTCTAAACTGATTGCAAGAAATTAACTTTGACAAACTATATTTGACAACTTAAAATAAACGGGGTAGCTGAAAACCGACCAGAGTAGGCAAATAAAACAGTGCGGTGTCAGCACTCTAATCACTGACAACAATTAATATGAAAAAAGTAATTCTCGGATTGATGCTAGTGTCAGGTATCCTTATCATGCCTTCGTTCACTTATGCGCAGGCAAACACAAACCAACAAGTCGCTGATGAAATTATGGGCATGGTTAAAGCAGGATGGGCTGCACAAGCGGCTGACCCCGGAAATGTTGCAGAGAGTTTTAAAAACGTGGCCGATGATTACACTGAATTTAATGGCGACTACTCTACACGCATTGATGGAAAATCAGTGTCAATGAGTTTAGCTGAACCAGCGGGTAAAGCCCCAGGTCGCAGAGTAGCCGCTGAAATGTTAAATCCTAAAGTGCAGGTTTATGGAGATGCCGCCATTCTTACTTATAATTTTGCTGGCATTAATAAAAACAAAGATGGAGAACTGAAACCCTTCCGCGCTAAATCAACACGTGTGTATGTAAAGCTAGGTGGTAAATGGAAAATGGTGCATGCCAATTTTGCTCCTGACCCCAAGCCGGAAAACTAAAAATACAATTTCAAATTCGTTCTTAGAATTAATAAACTGATTTGAGATTTCATGCAGACAATGATACTACGAGAAATAATCATTGCTGAGAACTTCAAACAGTTGTGCCTTGAACGAGCAGTAGCACGAACGCAGAACAATAAGATTAAAAGAAATAAAAAAAAGAAGGGCTCCCGCTGAAGGGCTGGACAAGTTTTGAGAAGTAAACAAAGTCCCGTTAGCTATCGGGATGAGTTTCTAATGAACAGTATTGCGTTAATGATTCGCCGCGGCGGAGCTTCTAATCCCTTCTTTTTTTTACTTCTTTAATCACTTCTTCGTTAGCGGCAAGCAAAAACAACCACGGTTCTTAATTGATAATAGTAACAACCTGGCTTATGTTAGTAGACTTACTACTATGATTTGCAGTTAATACTACAGTATAACTTCCTGCATTTGGGTATTTATGTTTTGTTAAATAGCCTGTTTGAGACGTCCCATCTCCAAAACTCCAAGAATAGCTGTCAGCATCTTTGCTGCAACTTGCATCGAATTGAATTTCTTCATTCACTTTCGTATTGGCACTTCCTTTATCGGTTACGAAACATGCTTGTGGAGTTTTAGTACAACTTACAGCCAACATTGCCAGCCCAATGCACAATGTCAAAATCAAGTTTTTCCGTTTCGAGTACATAGTCATTTTATTTATGTTTATTTTGTAGCAAAGATCGGTTATTTTTTTTGCCAGTTTTAATATAAACAACCAATAACTTACAGTTTCAAGTGAAACTTACTGACGAATCAGTTTCATTGCTAACGCTTGCCATCCGATAACATAAAAATTAAAAGAAATTAATTTTTGGAGGGCAGCCAAAGTTCGATAAGTTTACATTAGCAATATAAAGTCTGCATTTTGAAAAATGATTACAACTCAGGAAAACGGAATGTTAGAGGGTTTAATTGTTGCAATCATTTTTCGTGAGCAGTCAGGTTTCTAACTCATCAAAAATTAACTTCTTTAATTCCTACATCGTTATAAGCTACCCGTTAACGAGAGTGCAAACTCATAATTTAGTGCAATAAATAACCGACCAGATAATGACAAATAAAATCTACTTGCTGACTTTAATTTGCGTTCTGACAGCAGCTACAAAAAAGTCGGTTGCTCAGAACTACTTGTCATTATTTGGTGACACTTCCACGACTTGGGACATAGTTCTTCACGGTTATTGTGACGCTGTTTGTAGCCAAACAATAACTGTTACTGGCGACACGACAATTAATGCTGACACGTACAAAGTAATTTCGGGACTTCCTGGTTTTGTAAGGGAGGACACTGTTCAAGGCAAGGCATGGTTTTACGACATATACTACAACGTTGAGTATTTAGTAATGGACTTAGGACTTAACCTTGGCGACAACTTTATCATTTACGACTACGCAAATGTTGCAAACCCAATGACAGTTGACAGCGTTTATTTCATCAACAACAAAAAACATGTGCGGCTTCTTAACGCATGGACAAGAATATGTGGTTTAGAAGAAAAAATAACTTTCATTGAAGGTAGTGGAACTACTGCTGGTTTTGGTTACCAACGGGACTTAAATGGTGATGAAGTAACATCATCAATGCTTTGTCATCATAAAAATGAAGTTAGGGTTGCAGGTAACATTTTATTCATGGACAGTTGTTATGTTTGTTCGGTGGGTATTACTGAAAATAAGACAACCTCAATTAAAATTAATCTCTTTCCAAATCCGACTCATGACCAACTGACTATAGAAATTAAAGACGTTGGTTTAAGCAACTTCAATTTGACAATTTACAATTTGCTTGGCAATAAGGTTTATTCGCAGTGCTTAACCGACCCTTTGACAACAATAAAAGTTTCAAATCTTAACAGTGGTATTTACTATGCAGTTGTAGGCGCCAGCAACTCTGACAGACATTTAAAATTCATAAAGGACTAATGACAATTAAAGTCGGGCAGTCTATAACAAATAAAGATTAAACGCTGCTCCTTTTTTCACGAATCAGTGTTTAAATCCTGTGTTGAATTGCTGCGATGGGAGCAACGCTGTTGCGGGAATGAATTTCTGTTATACAATTTTAAAAAGTAAAAAAATTTTTATCAATAGAATAACGAATATTTTTTTCTAGCGAAAATAAATTAAGACCTTTTAGTTAACTTTAGTCTTTGCGATTTTAGTTGACAAGTATGTTTTACAAATGAAGTGCTACGCTTTTTTCACTCACTGCCAAAGGAATTTCACTCCGCGCAAATTTTTATGAGCAGACTGCTTTTTTATTTGTAAATATTTTAATGTTGATTGATGCAGGTGGCGCATGTGTCTGAAACGAAAGAACACGAATCATTCTTCTTGTTTTGGAACACGGGCATAGCTCGACGTTGAAGTGTAATTTTGTTTTTTCAAGCCAACGCACGAGTCACGGCTAACTAGCTACGACAGAGTATTGAATGTAGATTTCTTCGAACAACCAACTTCGCATTACCAAAATGCAATTTTCTCTCTTTTAATTTTTATATTTGGGTAAAAAATAAGGCCGAAGCAATGTTAAATGCTAACATACTGTGATGCATTAGTAATCGGGTCACATCAATTGATTTTGCAAGAAATAAACAGAAATGTATAACAAATTAAAAAAATATTGCAAACAGATTGTTCCTCTTTCAGACAAAGAACTTGAACTAATTGACAAATATTTTGAAAGCAAGTCAATAAAGAAAAAAGATTTTTTATTGACTGATGGAAAGGTGTGCAACTTCATTGCTTTTATTTCAGAAGGTGTTATTAGGCATTTTCATATTAAAGGTGGAGTAGAAAAAACTTGCGACGTTTCATTTGAAAATAGTTGGGTAACAGACTTTCAAAGTTTCACTTACAACACTCCCTGTATTATGAATTTGCAAGCACTAGAAAACACAACAGTACTTTTAATCAAGAAGCCTAATCTGATAAAACTTTATGAAGAATGCGGCAAGTATGAAACCTTTGGAAGGCTAATGGCAGAACAAGTTGCGCAACGGGCAACCGAAATTGCAATGTCGCTTTCATCTGACAAACCCGAAGAACGCTATTTGAATTTGCTAAAAAAACATTCGGATATTTTTCAACGGGTTCAGCAAAAACACATTGCCAACTTTTTAGGAGTAAGTCCTGAAAGTTTGAGCAGAATTAGAAACAGAACATTGAAAAAGAAAAAATCTTAACTATAGTCATCGTGTTGTATTTGCAAGTTGATTGACCTTTGTCTCATTGAATAAAAAACAAAATGAGGCAATTATTAATCACTTTAACAATCGTAACAATGACAACAATGAGCAGTACAACCGCGCAACCAATGGACTTTACAAAAGTCAAAACAATGGAACATCAATTAGACGATGTGATGGAAATTATTGATACCGCAGCATTGAAAATAAAACTCAATGAAGTGGAGGAAGATTTCAAAAAAAATCCAACTGAAATAAACAAAGTAAGGTTGGGAATTATTTACCACGAAACAGCTTTGAATTTATCCTTTTTTTCAAAAACAGAATATAAAGGATATGCAAAAAAAAGCTATGACACATTAAGTAAAGTGTTCAATTCACTAAGCACAACAAGAGAGTTGATGCCATTCATAGCAGCATATAGAGCTTCAGCTTTATCGTTAGTAGGTGCAGAAACAAAAAAAATAAAACTGCTTGTCGAGGCATTTATTTTATTTAATGATGCAGTAGCAAAATATTCAACTGTTTCTTATTTGCCAGAATTTTTAAGGGGAAGTGTTGCGGAAAATCTGCCATGGTTTTTCTTTTCAAAAAGAAAAATTGCTAAGAATGATTTTCAATCTATCATTGACAAGCAAGAAAAAAATAAGGAATTTGCTAACAATAAAATAATGAGTTTTACTTTTTGGGCTTGGGCAAAACAACATCAATCAATTAAATTTCGCAAGCAAACAATGAACTATCTTGACCAAGCAATAATACTTGATACAAACTACCAAGCAGGGCGAAAGAAAGCAGAAGAATTGAAAGCGAAACTGAATTAAATATTTACAAGATAACTTACAATTTAACAAGATAATCATCTAATAACTTGGGTGTAGACTTCAAACAGTTGTGTCTTGAAAGTGCAGTATCAAGAACGGATAACATAAGATCCATAGGAACCAAACCGCAAAACATTTTCGAAACGATTTTTACTGTTCTTTGGTTTTATTCTGAAAAAATAGTGGAATGTTTTTAGCTTATTAATGATCGTGAACGGGATTTGTATGATTTTGGGATTTTTGGAATAGGAGATTCTTCCACTTTTTAACAAGTGTATTCGCGTTTTACTTTTTATTATTTGTTTCAATTCAACATGTTTTCATACTCGCAAATAGTTACTCGCTTTTATTAAATGACAGTCGACTTAAATGAGTAGTCATCTGTTCTTGGAATGCAAAGCATTGTTCATCTATTTGATTAAATTGTTTTACGATGTTAATTTCAATAAACGATTTTTGATAAAGTCGATTTGGTGTAAGATCTAAAGCAGAATGATATTGACATCACGTATTTTTATCAGTTCAAAATTGGAGAAGAGGATATTGGAAAAGTTCAAGGCCATGAAGATTCACAAGCGGCGCAAGCCGTTAGAAGAATTGGCCGAAGAAATCCGACCAGTATTTAGAGGAATTATTAATTACTATAGTAAATTCTCGAAGGGCCACCTGCGGTATATTTTCAATCGACTGAACACACGACTGATAAAACGGGCAAAATGGGAAAAGGGGCTTTACAATCGCAAAGCAGTAAAATGGCTAAAGAAAAAGTACGAGGAGAACTCAGAAATTTTTCATCACTATGCATTGATTCATTCATATTGAATTGCTATATTCGTGATTCAACAAGAAGAGCGCCCGCCCAACCGGGACAGGTTGTATGAATCGAGAGGTTTACGTACAGTTCTGTGAGAACATGGCGGTGAGATTTTGCTGGGTGACTCGATTAGGCGAAATGGCAGCAGACGCAACAACATAACATTCTATAAACATTTAAATAAGTATAATGGAAAACAAACAAGACAATCCTAAAATTCTTAAAAGTAGGTATATACCAACTGCTGAATTTTATAGCCAAATTATTGACAGTTTACAAGATTATTCCATTTTTACATTAGACAATGAATTCATCATAAATAGTTGGAGTTCTGGCTCGACAAAAATATTTGGTTACGAAACAGATGAAGTTGTTGGACAACAATTTGATTTAATATTTACAGAAGAGGACATAAAAAATGGTATTCCGAAAAGGGAAATCGAAACAGCTTTAAAAGAAGGCAGAGCAACAGATAATAGATGGCACATTGCTAAAGACAAGAGCCTGTTTTATGCGTATGGCTTGGTTTTTCCACTCATTGGGTTAGATGGAGAGATGTTGGGTTATGTAAAAATTTTACGTGACTTAACTGAGAGGAAAAAATCGGAAGATGCTATAAAAAAATATGTTAAAGAATTAGAAGAACTAAATACACATAAAGAGAGTGTTCTTGCAATACTTTCACACGATTTAAGAAGTCCCTTGTCAGGAATTATTGGAACAGCAAAATATTTGAAAGAAAATTTTCATAAAATGAAACCGAATGATGTTCAGGAAATGCTCGACTTGCTTTATAAATCATCAACGGATGAATTAGATATGTTAGACTATTTAGTCGAATGGGCAAGAATAAAATACGCATCTGAAGTGTTTTCTCCAACAAAAATAAAACTAACCGAATATATTGATAAAGTCTTTGAAACCTTAAACGAAACAGCTTCAATAAACACAATAAATCTTCATCACGAAATCGAAGAGAATACGTCGGTATTTGCAGATGGCAAAATGCTAATTTCCATCATACAAAATATAGTTTCAAATGCGATAAAGCATACCGAAAAAGGAGGGTCAATAACGGTTTCAGCAAAAAGTAAAGATGATAAAATTATTATTCAGGTTAAGGACACTGGAATTGGAATGTCGAAAGAAATAATGGCTAAACTTTTTACACCACAAATGAAAACTCTTTCAGAAACAAGAAAAAAGGATAAGGGTGCTGGAATTGGATTATTATTGGTAAAAGGATTTTTAGAAAAAAATGGTGGCGAAATATGGGTAGAAAGTATTGAAGGCGAAGGGTCGTCTTTTTATTTTACATTACCAATTGAGAAACCATTATATAAAATAGATAGTTCAGACGAAATTATGTTTGACGAAAGTGCATAATGAAAAGACTGGTGAACGAAATTGAAATAGCCACAGCATATAACATATACGAATTAAAGACTGTTTAATTTTTCACGGAGTGGCGTTTAACTCCTGTGTTGAACTGATGCGATAGGAGCCAAAAGGCGTGGGAATGAATTTCTCTTATCCAATTTTAAAAAGTAGAAGATGTTTTGATAAATAGAAAAATGAATATTTTTTTTAAGAGAGAAAAATGAAATCCGGTTGTTTTGTTTCGGTTCAATAATTTTTAGTCGACAGATTATTTTGGATACTCGGTTTAATTTGAATTCACTCAGTGCAAGAATTACAAAATGAGTAAGCTGAGAAAAGGAACATTACAAACGCAACGTAGTAACACAGCTAAAGAAAAAAGGAGAACCTAAATCTTTTTCTTCTCAAGGCATTGGTTCATCCGGATTGTATTTATACATTCGTGAGGGAACAAGTAGAGCATCAGTGAAGGCAGAACAGGTAGTACGAATTGAGAAGTTCACGTACAGTTCTGTGCAAAGGTGGCGGTGAGATTCTTCTGAGTGACTCGATTAGTGGCAAATGCAAGACCAAGCGCAACGTAAGCAATGGCCGCAAGATAAATTTTGAATTTTAGAACCCGATTAAAAAACAAAGCATAAAAAGATAAATATGACAGTTATACAAAAAATAATATGAAAATAATTACCCTAACCTTAATCATATTTGCTTGTAGCTATATTGTTACAGCTCAAAACGTAACTGTTTCGTCAATGGCAACTTTGCAAACCGCTGTCAACAATGCCATTGCAGGCGATACGATAACGCTCTTAAATGGAGTTTATTTAAATAACACTTTAACTGTCAATTCAAGCAACATTACAATAGCAGCCCAAAATTCTGGCGGTGTATTTTTGAATGGAACTAATGCAATAATTTTGAATGGAAATTATATATCGTTTTCTGGTTTTCAATTTACATCGGGGACTATTGTAAACAAAATCATAAAGACAAGTGGTGGTTGAGTTACTTATAGCAATCTATAAAAGTGCATCAGCTCATACCGGCTTGCTACCAGTTAAAGAAAGTGCTATCTTCGATTCAACAGTGCGTCGTACCCGACAGCAATGCCTAACGTTATGATTCATGGTTAAATGCAACAGAACTTACAATTAATTGAAAGAAATAAACATAACTATGGAAGTACACCATCACCCCAACCTGCATCATAAGCCAAAGAAATGGAAAGAATATTTTTTAGAATTTTTAATGATTTTCCTTGCAGTAACATTAGGCTTTATTGCAGAGAATATTAGGGAAAATATTTCTAATAAAGAAAATGAAAAAGTATATATGGAATCTTTGGTACAGGATATCAGAGATGACGTTAACACGATAAACGACCAACAAAAAATTTTTGATCAAAGAGTTGTGTTGTTAGACAGTTTGATAACAATATTGGATGCAACAGCAATTACTTCAAACACTAGTGATTTATATTATTACGCAAGATTGGCAACTAAAGATGATGCATTTTCGGGTAACACACGAACGCTTGAACAGATAAAAAATACCGGGGGCTTTAGGTTTATAAAAAACAATGAAGTAGTTGAAGCAATTATGTCTTACTATTCAATTGTAGAACAGATTAAGCAACTCGAATTTGCTGGAGGAGAAGAAGGAGAAATGAACGAATACAGAAAAATAGCAGTTCAGATTTTTAATGCGGATGTCTTTAATCAGATAAATTCATCCAGCTTAAATCTGGTAACAAGACCATCAGATAACCCGCCTTTGCGTACAAACGATAAAAAATTATTAGGCGACTTGGCTGGCTGGGTTCATTATATTAAAAATACTAGGATTGGCATCTATCAATACAAAAAAGATCTTCTTGGGAAAGCAGAAACTCTAATCAAGAAAATCCAAAATGAATATCATATTGACTAAGGTTCGTTCAATTGCATAAGTTATGAATAAAGTAATTGTAAACATTGACCAATGTCGTTTCGGGTAACAGAATCACGAACGCATAATGTCAAAACGAAAAGAAAAAAAGAAAGGCTGTGTGTGGTAATTAATCCGCGGAGGCGTGCTTCTAACAAACAGTTGTGATTCTAAGATATTCGGTTTCAAACTTCTTTAATGTATACTCCGTTAATAGTCTAGCTATAACACTCACATTGTCCATTAAATAAATTTAGAATAATGGTAAATATTAATTTCAGGACTTTTCCTGTTTTGACAACTGAAAGACTAACTCTTAGACAACTATCGGTTGACGACCAGCGCGACATTTTAGCTTTACGTTCCGACTCAGAAATAAACAAATATCTTGACAGAGAGCCTAGCAAAACAATTGAAGATGCCATAAATTTCATCAACAAAATTAATGATAACATAAAAAATAATAACTCAATTTATTGGGTAATGACGTTGACGAACACAAAAACATTTGTTGGAACAATTTGCTTGTTTGAGTTTTCAAACGAAAAAAACAGTTGTGAAATAGGTTATGAGCTAATGACAAAATATCAAAGAGAAGGTATAATGAAAGAAGCAGCAACAGAAGTTATCGACTATGCTTTTTTGACATTACAGTTTCAAAAAATAGTAGCGTTTACTCACAAGGAAAATTTGAATTCAACTAACCTATTAAGGAAATTAAACTTTATTAAATCAGCAGAAGAGGGAAACCCTGATTTTACTATTTTCACATTGACTCATCCACTATTACAGAAATAAAATATATTAAGAACAAAAGCACGAACTACAAACATTGGCTTGCAGCCATTCAAAGAAAATTCTATCTTCGATTCAAGAGTGTGGCGTGTTTGGCAGCAAGGGTTATGCATTAGCGTGCATTTTAACGGCAAATAATACAATGGACAGATATAAAGAAACATTTGAAACATGGAACAAAGTTGCATCTCTATATGAAGATAAGTTTATGGACTTGGACTTTTATAATGAAACGTATGATTTTATTTGCAATTTGATTGAAAAGGACAATGCTAAACTTTTAGAAATTGGCTGTGGACCAGGAAATATTACAAAGCACCTTTTATCAAGACGCCCAGACTTTAATGTTTTCGGAATTGACATTGCACCGAATATGGTTGAACTTGCTAAAAAGAATAATCCTAACGCAAGTTTTGCTATAATGGATTGCAGGCAAATTTCTAACCTTGAAACAAAGTATGACGGAATTGTTTGCGGTTTCTGTTTACCATATTTGTCGCAGACCGACTGTAAAATATTTATTTCCGACTGTTACAATTTACTAAACGAAAATGGACAATTATATTTAAGTTTTGTTGAAGGAGATCCCAATAAATCAGATTTTCAAGTTGGAAGCACTGGAGACAGAACATATTTATACTTTTACAATTTGGACAGACTGACAGAAGAACTTAAAAAAAATAACTTTGAGCAAATTAAAGTATTT
The DNA here is from genome assembly GCA_043747595.1 of Bacteroidota bacterium. Lineage (GTDB taxonomy): Bacteria > Bacteroidota > Bacteroidia > AKYH767-A > 2013-40CM-41-45 > JADKIH01. The sequence goes on from JAYTOX010000026.1 coordinate 36,352, forward strand.
AAAGTGGACTATAAAAAATCAGAAAACGAAATGGACGTACATACAATATTGATAGTAAAGAAAAAAAATACCGCATAAGAGTATATTTGCAATGGGTGGCGTTACGTGCTTCGATGACCGTTTCGTAGTAAAAGAAAATTCCGTTCTCCACATGAATATTAGCACTGAAAGGTCCACTTATCGCAAATCCGAAAACCGAATATGATTAACTAAAATTATGGCACTATTATAAAGAAGCGGAAAAACAAAAATGTAAAAAATTTATTTACTCAATTTTTAGTATGTATAAACAACTAAACCTCATGTTATGATTATTTGGAAAGGCTACGGCTTCCTCGTTCTCGTTATTTCAATAGCTATTGGTGCTATTGTAAGTTTAATATTTGCCAATATCGGGTCAACTGAAGATATTGGAGCCGGTGTTGGTGCACTTATTTCAGGTGGCGTAATTTGGATTGTTGGAAATAAATTGAATGCATCTTCAAAAAACAAAATATTTATTGACAAACAAACAGGGCAAGAAATTTTGGTAAAACCCGATCACTCTATGTTTTTTATTAAAATGCAGTATTGGGCATTTATTATTGGAGGAATTGGTATAATTATGCTAATTGACATTGTAGTTTACGGTAAGTTGACGTTTTAATATTCTCTATAATCCATTTGTAATCGCAGTCATTTGCAACAATGTCGTTGAGGCGCCATGTGAGTTATAAAAGATATCAGATTCAATTTTATTTTTCAAGGATCGGATTGAAGGCTCCTGTTTTCGCTAGGAATCATCAATAAAAATCGGCATCTTTAAATAAGTTCTACACTTGAAGGACGGAATTCTAATCAGTATTTCAGTTGTCAAACACCTTCTAATCCATTTTAAATTGCTCGCCAACTTATACCTGATTGCAAGAAATTAATTTTTTAAATTGTCAGTTGAAATGAAAAAAATCTATACGGTTAAATTTATCTTCACTTTTCTATTATTTATTTTTATTATTTCCTGCAGCGCACATGCCGAAGGATATATGTTTCGTTGCGCTATACGAGATAAAATTGGAAATCTATGGTTCGGCACTTGGGGTGATGGCGTATTTCGTTATGATGCGATTACAGGTGGGTTTACTAATTTTACAATGCAAGATGGCTTGAACGATAATAATATTGAATCTGTTTATGAAGATAAAGCAGGCAATATTTGGTTTGGCACAGAGAATGGCGTTTGTCGTTACGATGGTAAATCTTTTACTGATATTTCTACGAAAGAAGGATTAAATAAATTTCATGTTAATTGCATTTTAGAGGATAGAACAGGAAATATTTGGATAGGCAGTGATGGCTGGGGAGTATTTCGTTACAATCCTTCTATCGATAATGCAAGCGGGAAATCAGTTACAAATTATACAAAGGAAAATGGACTTGGCAGTAATGCAGTTCAATGTATTTTAGAAGATAGGGCAGGGAAGTTATGGTTTGGCGAAAGAGCCGGAGGCGTGTGCCGTTACGATTCAGTTTCAAATACGTTTACGGCTGTCGACGGAGATGGATGTTTCAGCAGCCAAATTATGAGTATCATACAAGATAAAACAGGATACATCTGGTTTGTTAATTTGTATAGCGGACTGTGTCGCTATGATGGAAAATTATTTAAACATTTTACTGAGGAAGACGGACTTTGCAATGACTCAATGAATTGTATGTATGAAGATAAAAAAGGAGGTCTCTGGTTCGGAAGCGATACAAAGTGGAATACGGGCGGCGGAGGTATTTGCCGATACGATGGAAAATCATTTACTCATTATTCAACAATAGATGGTCTTGAAAATTCTGATGTCTGGACTATTGTAGACGATAATGACGGAAACATTTGGGTTGGTACTAGAGGAGGATTATTTCGTTTTCATACTCCTTCCGGTAAATTTATAAACTATACACACAAAATGAATAGGGAATAGGTGAGTAGAAAATTGTTCCGTAAATATTTAACACGATTAGAAAGTAGAGATAATTTAACAAATATAAATGTTCGTATGAAGAGTATGCCGAAGGGAAAAAATATAAAAATCGGGAGGCAAGTTACAGTCATTTCATTCTTGTTAGAGATAATTTTTTCGAATCACTGAATATTATTTTTTAAAACTGAAGGATAGAATTGCTGACTTAGGGAAGCAATATTTTGGAATGCATAAAAAATAGACTACATTTGATAGTATCAAATGATAGTATAGATGGAGCCGCCATACGACATTACACCTAAAATTTTAAAATTAATAAGTTCGATTTCTGAAAAAATTGGCGAAGTGAATGCGAATTACTTGAGTAGGCAATCTCCACAACTTCGAAAGCAAAACAGAATAAAAACAATTCATTCTTCCTTGCAAATTGAAGGAAATACATTGTCAGAAAAGCAAATTACAGCATTAATCGAGAACAAAAGAGTAGCTGGTCCGCAGAAAGATGTAATAGAAGTTTTAAACGCAATTAAAGTCTATGCGAAAATAGGGAAATATGACTATTTATCAGAAGAGAATTTCCTAAAAGCGCATCAGAAATTAATGACCGGATTAATAAGTAAACCCGGTGAATATAGAAAACAAGGTGTTGGAATAGTTAAAGGTGTAAAGTTAGAACATGTTGCGCCTTCATATAAAAATGTTCCCTACTTAATGAAAGATTTGTTTAAATATCTTAAAAGCTCTGATGAACTTGCATTAATCAAAAGCTGCGTGTTTCACTATGAATTGGAATTTATTCATCCGTTTCTTGACGGTAATGGAAGAATGGGTAGATTATGGCAAACATTAATATTAATGTCAGTGTATCCTATCATTGAGTTTCTCCCCTTTGAAACATTGATTTGCAAAACGCAAAAGGAGTACTATAAATCGCTTGCAGTTAGCGACAGGCTAGGGAAGTCAACTACTTTTATTGAGTATATGCTTCATGTAATTGATCAATCATTAGAAAACTTATTGAAATACAACAGTCGAATTTTAAAAGACAACGATAGATTGGAGCATTTCATAAGTTTGGGAATAAAAAAATTTACAAGAAAAGACTACATGAATGTGTTTAAAGATTTGTCATCGGCCACAGCAAGCAGAGACTTAAAAAAAGGAGTTGAATTAAATTTATTTAAAAGTGTTGGCGTCAAAAATAAGACAGAATATAATCTGAAAAAGTAATTCTTGCCAATATAAAATAATAGATTTTTATTGAGCAAATGAATTTGGCAAATCTGGTTTTAGACTATTGATAAATTGATCATTCATTTACAATTACGAATTTCTATTTTAAAATTTAGAGACTCGATATGTAAGCTTTTACAGCTTAGTTGCTAAATTATTTTATATAGTTATACTTTTTTGGTAGTTCTGTTACTGATTTAATTTAGACATACATTAATTTAAAGACTTCTTTCTGATTATTTTTTATAGAATATATTTCTTTCAGAATATAAATTTTCGTGACAACTGTTGATAGAAATTGTTTCTACAAAAAAATGTCAGCGATAAAATAGGATTATAATTATTTAAGAAATAAATCTAAAGGCATGTATCATTCAATGTTATGTTACTTAAAATATCTGCTTTTTTAAATAAACTATCAAGACATTCTAACTCAGGATGTATATGAATTTATTGCAACTCTAGTGCGCCATACCAGGATTTCCCCGCTAGCACATTAACCACGAAAGTTGAATTTTCATTCACAAGAAGTGATTACGCATTTCAGCCCAATATTTATCACCCAATCTTCGTTTTTTGAATTATAAATAATACCTTTCATAGCCTTAAACATTAAAAACAGACAATTTATTAGATAATCTTCAGCATCATTTCAGCTATAAACATAATCAATGAAAAAACTTTATTTCACAGTACTACTTCTTCTCTTCGCAGATTTTGTTTCAGCTCAAGGAGATTATTGTTTGACCGACAAAATTTGGTCAGAGATGGTGAGAAAAGATTCTTCACTTTACTTGAAACGAAAAATAGCTGATGATGCTATAGCAAAGGTTACTAATAGTGGCTCAGCAAACGAGTCTGCACGACTATTAAGAATGAATTCGGTAAGCAATCCAAAGGTAATACCTGTTGTAATTTATATTATTCACGACAACACGCCGGCTTCCAACATAAGTATGCAGCAAATACAAAGTCAAATGGATCAGTTGAATCAAGATTTCATTTCGCTTGGCGTTCGGTTTTGTTATGCTAAAAGAAGCTTAGTTGACTCCACTAACTTTGTTCCGCAAGTGGGCGATTCGGCCGGAGTAATTAGAATCAATAGTGCCTTTACAAACCTCGACCAATACACAGAGGATGCACAAATGAAAGCATTAAGTACTCTCCCATCGCAAAGTTATATGCGCATATTTGTGGTTAAGGATATTATTCCTACAGGTGTATTAGGTTATGCATACTTTCCCGGCACAACTACTACATTGGATGGTATAGTTGTTCGTGCCGATGTTTTCGGAAGCAATAACTTTTGCCCTACTTGCAACCTGTTCCCGAATTATAATTTAGGTTCAGTTATGACACATGAAGTAGGTCATTACTTTAATCTGTATCATACATTTCAAGGAGGGTGTGTAACAGATACAGGAGTAAATGCTTGTCAGGTTTATGGCGACCGGCTTTGCGACACGCCACCAACAACAGGAAGTTTTGGTTGTCCGTCGCCTGCACCACTGAGTTGTGATGGCGTAACTCCAGAGCTGATTGAAAACTATATGGACTACACACAGGATGCTTGCAAAAACTCTTTCACTGCTGGGCAAACAGTACGTATGGATTATTCTTTGAATGCCTATAGGCTATCACTTTTTTCAGTGCAGAATCTCATCGTAACCGGAGTGACCTGTGTAAATATCGGAAACCAGTACGCTAATTTTTATTGTGCCAATTATGATGGCTGTCTTAATCGCCCTATGACATTCTCATCTTTGTCTGCTGCAGGATTTACATATACTTGGGATTTTGGTGATGGCAGCACCGCATCCGGCGATACTGTACAACACAGCTACACTGCATACGGTCAGTTTCCGGTAACATTAACAGCGGTGAATGCCTCGTTAAATATCAATGCAGCTAGTTCTACGCAGGTATTTATTACCGACTGCCAACCTGTTATTTGTTCTGTAAACAAATGGGATTTTACCTATGGCTATATGGATTTTTCGAGTGGCACACCCATCGCTACTAATCATCCAACAATGCTGTTAGCAGCAGATCTCCCCGATTTTTATATGAGTTATTACAGGGCTGATAGTGTAGGTAATTCATTATTTCATGTAGCATACAGAAGTATTTATCATACTTGGGGTACACTGCCGGGTTTATATGATAGTTCTTTTAATTTTGTTGATTCTCTTCCAACAAATTCTTTTTTTACATTAATACCTGTACCAAAACGTGTAAATACTTTCTGCTTGATTAGTGGTTCTGCTCTTGATTCAACTTCAGCATTAAATGGTATAGACACTCTTTCTTATTCGATCATCGAAGCACAAAACGGAAATGTAAGTTTTTTGCCGGGTAAAAAAATGGTTCATGTACCCTTCCCATCAACCCTCGCCGTTCCTCGAGGTATTATGTATTCTGCATGTGGTATACCAAATTGTGATGGAACAAAGGTTTGGATAATTACTAGTGTTCTGGATTTTACTAGGAAGTATTATGTTTTTGAGCTCGACTCTACAGGGACAATGAGCTTACATCAAACGTACATTGCATCCGCAACGTCTGATTATTATACCATGGTTCCTTCTCCGGATGGAAGAAAAATAGCATTGAATGATTTTGGGAATAACACAGCCATCCTAAACTTTGATAAAGCAAATGGAAATATTACAGGGTATAATCCACTAAGCTCAGGAGGTTGGCTAGGCTTAGGAGTTTTCAGTCCGAACTCCAGATTTTATTATCAAGCGGAACAAAATATATTATATAGTATCAACGGCAAACTTTATCAATATGATTTGTATAGCACACAGCCGATAGCAACAAGAAAACAAATCAGCAGCTATATTAAAAATAGTTCTTTAATTCCTGCTCATGGACGATTTGGGCCTGACGGAAAATTGTATTTTGGATTTACCGGACAACCACTTAATGCTGAAGAAACATATCGACTTGCGGTTATTAATAAACCCGATGTATTAGACGATGGATTGAATGCAGTTGGTTTCAATATGAATGGGCCTGATATTAGGCCGGCTAATTGTCCACATCCTGGAATAAACACATGGGGGTATGGGGCTTTCGTTGATTTTCCCGATGCCTTTGGTTGCAATTGGAAACCTGATGTGCCATCACCATTTAATTACGAAGCTGTCGATTGTTTTACTTATACATTTCATTCTGATGATTGCTTTTCGAATAATTGGAATTTCGGAGATGCCGCAAGTGGATCAAACAATACTTCAATACTTTCGAATCCGCAACATACATTTACATTGGCAGGTAATTATTTTGTAACGCGTACGATTAACGGTATCACAACTTCCGATTCAATTAAGATCGAAACTCCTGATTTGCGCATTACCGAAACAGGTCTTCAAAACTGTATTGACTTACACGATAATTATTCCGTTGCTTTGCCACAATCGGGAGTTACCTATAGTTGGACGATCGCTAACGGCGTACCTGCTTATGTGCCGTCAGCTACAGACATTGATGTGCTATGGAACGACACAAGTTCAATGAGCAGGTTAAAAGTGCTTGCCGTTAATCAAATTACCGGATGTGCAGACAGTGTATTGTTGATTCCAAATTTTGGTTGCTTGCTAGTAAGTACTTCGGATCAAGAAATGGAATCAAGGAATATTTTAATTCAACCCAATCCATCAAAAGAAAATTTTCAGCTAAGTAGTTTGTCGAGATACAATGGTAAGCTAGAGTTGACGCTGACTAATATGCTTGGAGAAGTTTTGCAAGAGAAAAACTATTATTTAAATAATGAAATGTTACACATCTTTATAGAAACAAAAAATTTGTCTTCAGGTGTCTATATGATATTACTCAAAACTAAAGACAGGATTATTTTAAAGAAAGTGGTGAAGGACTAATTTGCTTTCGAGAGGCAAAACGGAAGGGCGAACGATTTAAAATGTTTAATGGTTGATAAAAGAGGGAATTAATACATCGCTATGATTCAAGCTTAGGATAGTTGTATTGTGAAAATTGAAAACAAGGTTTTATTGGGAGAACAATTATTTTTTAAAAGATGAAACTACTATAGAAGAGACATTTAGCAAAAAGTTATCGTGTAAAAAAATAAAAGTTAAAGATTTTGCTTATTCCGTTTTTGAAAATAATAAATTCTCATAACTGAAGTTAAGGCAAACCAAATTTCAGCTTGTCGTATTTTAAATAATTCTATGATTCGGTTTCGTAATAAATATAAATTGATTGCTTCGAAAAGCGTTTTGATTGGGCATTGCACAATTTATTTTTTTTCATTCTTTCCATTAATTATAAGTATGGTTCAGAAGTTCTAGTGAGCATTTCATAACAGGAAAAAGTATAATTGAAGGAAATAGTTTTTTTTGTGGATCGTTACGGCTGTTATTTTTTACACTTCCTGTTGGGTTTTCTTATTTATTGTGTGGCCATTAAATTCAGCAAGAAAAGTTAAGCGAGAAAATACAAACATTATCCCGGCGAGGCTCGACAACTTATTCGAAATAAATTATTTTTGAAAAATTATTAAAACACGATTAAGCTTTATTGTACTAGAATGGATTACGAAGGCAGCTTCATTTTAGCATTTATCGTCTTGTTCTGATGCATCATGTCTTTTGGAGAATATCAAACTTCTTTTATGAATATACTACTTTTTCAAAATTGCTGAGAAAAAAAACAATCAAACTGAGAATTAATTTTACAAAAGCAAACTGTTATAAATCTATTATGAAAATAAATTATAACAATTTAAAACATTTTATCTGGTAGAGTTTTAGCTTATAATTAACAAAGAATAAATACTATGCTATTATTAAGTATGTGAATATTGTAAGTTTTTCCTAAAATCATGTAAAACTTTAATGCAAGAATCTCTTCACATTTGTAATGTAATACTGTTGTTACATATTAATCCAAAATAAAATGTCTGAAAATAAAACACAAAACGGCGATCAGGAATCTGGTGGTAAGTCGCATCAAGAGCAAACGCAAGACGGAAAGAAGAAAAGGGAAATTGATCCTAATAATCCTACTGCAGACCGAGACAATAAAGAAGATTATCAGGAAATTGACGAGCAAAATGAAGGTTCAGTTAATACTGATGAGGACTCCGATGATCAAGAAGTAGAAGAAGAATAATTTTTTGTTAAAAAAACTTCGGTTCAAAAAATTGAAAGCGAATCATGTTATAAGAAAGTTGAAATGGGAATTAAATTAGAAAGTAAGAGAAACGGTAAAAGTAAATACATTCAACTTTTGCCAAATGAATAAGATACAATTATTGTTACTTTTTGCATGTACACTCGTTTCTTCATGTGTGGTGCAGTCGCCTAAATACACTTCTATTGAACAGGTAATGTCTTTAAAAGTTGGAATGTCAAAGGTACAAGTAGAAGAAATTCTAGGAATAAAACCTTATGATGTAAAAATTTATAGTGATACAAGCAATGTATTGATATATGTATATCGAGTAGCTGACAGAAAAACACTTTCATTTAACACAGGTCCGGTGAATGGAAAAGAAACTATTGGTAAATACGTTCAATTGGATGTTACTTATTCAATGAAGGACAAAGTATTGAGTATTGAATCGTGTAGAATGTGTGCCGACAATTTAGTGAATACAAGTAAAATAAATTTCGAAAAAGTTATTTTGTTTGCCACTGTAACATTGCCGGTCATACTACTTTACTTTGGATTGAAGTGAAATTTAGGTTGTAAAATTACGAACTAATTTGATTGTGTTTAGAGAAATCCATCAGAAAATTATTGGTAAAATAAATTGTATCTAATTTGAATGCAAAAAAGAAGAAATTTAAATATTATAAAACGCTGAAACAAAATCTTCATCGGAAATATTTTTATTTAATTGAATTATTTAAGTTTCAATTACGCTTATTTATTATTTACAGATCATTCAATTTTAGTTGGTAAAAAAGTAACATTATTTACGAAAATTTATATAAAAAATATGGCATGTGAAAGTTGCAAAGTTGTTGTTAAAGGAGCCTTGGAGGAAATTGACATCACACTATTAAAAGTAGAATTAGGTGAAATAGAAACTAAAGAAGATGTTTCTAATGAAGAAATGAAGTTGCTAAATAGTAAAATCAAAAAAGTAGGATTAGAGTTGTTAGAAAAAAAGCAAGGTGTATTGATTGAAAAAATCAGAAAAGTCATGTTGGATTATGTTTATAAATTTGATGAAAAACCAAATATTAATTTCTCTGTTATTTTGAGTGAAAAATTAAATCAAAATTATACCTACTTAGCTAATTTCTTTTCAGAAGTTGAAGCAACCACCATAGAGCAATACATTATATCATTGAAAATTGAACGGATAAAGGAACTTATTATTTTTGGAGAAGATACGTTTTCAGAAATTGCACATAAGTTACATTATAGCAGCGTAGCACATCTATCTTCACAGTTTAAAAAGGTAACTGGATTGACTCCGTCACATTTCAGATCATTAAAGGAGAAAAGAAGACTTACCATTCAAAATATTTAATTACTAATGATAGTAATCCAGAGAATGAAAACAGTATAATAAAATCAATTAAACAATTTTAAAATAATTTATTATGAGCAAAAGCAAAGTAGTATTAGGAACATTAGCAGGACTTGCCATTGGTGCAATTGCAGGAATTTTGTTTGCACCAGAAAAAGGCTCCGTAACACGGAAACAAATCATGGACAAAGGAGATGATTATGTAGACGAATTAAAATCAAAGTTTGATAAATTCAGCGATTTGTTAACTGAAAAGTTTGAAAGCTTAAAAAAAGATGCGCAGGAATTAGCTAATAAAGGAAAAGAAAAGTATGATGAAGCGAAAAAAGATGTTAAAAATGGCGCATCAGAAATTAAAAATACAGTTTACTAATTATTTACATTTAATTTTCATCTTTTTTTTAATTAAATTATAGCAGATAATGCACTCCAATTAAAACACTCTAAGAGTTGGCGGAAGATTACAGCAATTCAACAATTCAATTGTTCAAATTGAATGTAATTGATAGGATAACGGATGTGGTTTCCAAACCTATGTCAAGTCTTGTGATTTTAAAAGAAGTTGCATTGTCGCTATTAATTATTAGGATTTGATTCGCATTTTCGATTGAAAAAAAATAGATGTGAGATCCAATTCATAGATTTTATATAACCGGAGTTTTCTATGCACTAATTTTGTTTTTACGGTATGTATTCAGTCAATAATAGATTAAATATTCGGTGAGCAATTCCATAATAAACAATTGTGTAAGCGGAAAGAAGTATCATTTTGAGAAACGAAACAGATAAATTAAATGAATTAATTATTTAATTGCAAAAGAAACGTTCAAAGGAATTTTCGACTCTTTCTGAGCAGTTGAATGTTATTTACATACTTAATAAGTGAATCAATTTTATAAAACGCATAATTAAGCAAGATACTTCCTTTTCGGAAAACGGAAACAATATTTGCAAGAAATGTGATAGGAGTAGTTGCTGGAGTTATATTAATTTATTTTTGGTAGGCAATTCACTCAATTCTATTAGAAGATTATTTAGAAAGCAAATGCAATTATCAGTAGCCATAGTTATTTCCAAACATGCAGATAATTTTAAGAATTCGAGTAAATAGATATTACAATGTTATTTAATTCTATATTATGACTTTATTAAGAATTAAATGATAATTGAATTAATATTGTCTGTAGTAGATCAATAATTTCAGTAATATTTATTCCCGAAAGTGTGTGAATGATGTAAATTAATTTGAAAATAATGTAATGCTCTATTCGTATCATCTTCCCACATTTGCAATGTAATAATACAGTTACAAATTAATTTAAAATAAAATGAAGGAAAATCAAAAAGACAATCGCAATCAACAATCAGATAGCAAGTCGCATCAAGAACAAACACAAGATGGAAAGAAAAAAGCCGAAATCAATCCAAATAATCCAAAGGCAAACCAAGACAAGCAAAAAGATTCTAAGGATAATAAGCAAAGTCAAGGCTTACCTTCGCCTAAAGCAGGGAACAATACCACTGTTTCAGACAAAGATGATGTAGAAGAAGCAACTTCTGAAAAAACGGAAAGTAGAAATATCCCCAAAGGAAATTCTAAATAGTAATTCCGAATTAAATAGAAGAGGGTTTATGATCAGTCTATTTCTATTTATTAATAAAACAGAGATGCATGAATTATTTAATTTATTTCAAAAATAATGTAATGATATTTATTTCACAAGTAATTATCCTTACAACGTAACAACTCAGTTACAAACTAAATTTTAAAAAAATGGAAAATAATAAAATTGAAAGTTGCATGGATGCTTGCGAGACATGTGCAGATTCATGTGATACTTGTTCAACAGAGAATAAAGGCAAGCCGGGAATGGAGCTATCTGTAGATCTATGTATCGCTTGTGCTGATGCTTGCAATGCATTGATTGCTGCAAGTGAAAGTAATTCAAATCTTGAAGCGCTTTATAAAAATTGTGTAGATGCCAGTACTGCTTGTGCCGATGAATGTGAAAAACATTCAGATATGAGACATTGCAAAGATTGTGTAACTGATTGCCGAAAATGTGCAGCAGAATGTAAATCGATGCTTGAAGTGGCAGCTTAATTGAAAATTAGTCGCTCTTATAAAGAGCGACTAATTATTATTTTATGCTTGTAATATATTTATGCATGTAAGTGTTTAGGCATTTACATGCATTTTTTGGATTAAATTTTATTTTACAAGTCAGATTTATTAAAACTCATTTTCCCTTAGTTTAGTAGACATATAAATTTCAGTATGAATCGTTTTTAGGATCTATCTGTTCTTTGAATATGATTAAAAAAGTGCAGGAAATGTAGCGAATTATGTAGAAAAGTTTTATTTGTTTGTGGTTATAAAAGCAATTAATACAAATAAATATTTATTAGAAGTAGCTATAGTATTAAACAGGAATTGTCTACAAATTATTTACTTTACTTTATAGAAACATTAGCATACGTTGAAAGTAGTTAAAATAAAATTTAATTGACTTTTGAAAATTACTAAGCTAAATTATATCTGCAAAAAAAATGTAGATAGTTTGGTTTACCCGAGATTAAAAGTTGCTTACTAATCATCTGTTTCTAATTTTAAAGCACTATTAATTTTTCCAAAAAGTAAGTCCTCATCAATTGGTTTGGAGATGTAATCATTCATACCTGCTTCGAGACATTTCTGGTTATCCATAGTTGTAACATCGGCAGTAAGGGCAATGATTGGAATTTTAGAGTTCAGTTTGTTGCGAATAATTTGTGTTGTTTCAAATCCTCCCATCTCTGGCATTTGCAAATCCATCAAGATAAGATCGTATTTGTTTTTGTTAAGTAAATCGAGCGCAATTATTCCGTTACCGGCTATATCAAAATCGAAACCAAAATCTTTCAGTATTATTTTTAGCAATAGTTGGTTGAGTGGCATGTCTTCTACAACTAGAACTTTTATTTTTTTCAATCCTGATTGAGCAATACGTTTATTTTTAATTAGTGCCAAGCCAACATTCTCCTGAAGTTTCAAGTTTGATTTTGATTTGCTAAAAGTAAGAGTAAAGACAAAAGTAGATCCACTATGTAATTTACTCCTAACACTTATTGTCCCTCCTTGCAATTCCACCAATTGCTTTACGATTGCAAGACCTAATCCTGAACCGCCAAAAGAACGTGTAGTTTCTTGTGACGCTTGTTCAAAGCTATTGAAGATAAATGGTAGTTTTTCTTTTGCAATACCAATACCCGAATCGGTGAGTGAAAATTGAAGTGTTATGTTTTCAGGATCTTCTTTAAACATACCTATATGCAATGTTATTTTTCCTTTTCTGGTGAATTTAACTGCATTGCTTAATAAGTTTAAAATTATTTGTCGTAACCTCAAAGGGTCGCCTGTTACAAACTTAGGAATTGCACTATCATATTCTGTATGTAATTTTATATTTAACTCGTTTATTTTTGGTTCAAACAAATGCGTCATAGCAGAAATAGAGTCAACCAAATTAAACGGAATTTTTTCAAATGTCATTTTGCCTGCATTCACCTTCGCTAAGTCAAGAATGTCGTTTATTAAAATAATAAGTGCATCGCCCGACACCTTAATGGCATTGATGTATTCGCGTTGGTGTTCATCCAATTCTGTTTTTAACACCACATGTGTAAATCCGATGATAGCATTCATTGGTGTTCGAATTTCATGGCTCATGTTACTCAAAAACTGTTGCTTTGCTTTTACAGCATCTTCAGCTATTTGTGTTTTTACTTTGGAATTATTATTTGCCAAATTCAATTCAACATTGCTCTCTTCAATTATCTTAAAGGCCTTCTTTTTTTCTGCCATTTGCACTTCGAGCAATTTGTTTTCTTTCCGTTGCACTTCTGTAGCTAGCCGTTTTACTTCGGTGATGTCAGAAATAGTAAGCACAATTAATTCCTCATCTTCATTATGTCGCATAATTTTTTTTGCATTGAGCAACATTGTTTTCTCGCCTATGGTCGGGAAGGTATGAATAACTTCAAAATCATGAATAGTGTTATCGTCGGGTATTATTACTTCAAGTAGTTCATGTAAGCGAGGTATATTCCATTGTTGATTTCCCAATTTGTATAACGACATTCCTATACTTTCTTCTTCTGTAACATGGAATATTTTACAAAACACCTTGTTCACAGATTTGATCCGGATGTTTTTATCTAATACCAACATAGGCTCATGAACAGTAGAGAGAATGCTTTCATAATAAGCGTATAGTTCTTCTACTTGAAGGATGCGTGCTTGCAATTCATGGTTTGTAGTTATCAACTCTTCGTTAGTCGATTCAATTTCTTCTTTTGATGTTTCAAGTTCTTCGTTTAGACTTTGCAGTTCTTCGTTGCTGGAGACAATCTCTTCATTGGCACTTTGCAATTCTTCGTTAGCAGCTTCCTGATCTTGCGTAATCGATGCCATATCATAGCGGGCCGATGCAATTTCTTCTTCCAGTTTTTTTATTCTCCGATCTTTTGCAACACTGTTAGATTTACTATTTTTCTTAACTTTCTCAGTTGTTTCGGTTTGTATTTCACTTGTAAAAACGATAACGAGTAAGTCGTCTTCGCCATCCATTTTAAAGGGATTAACCTCCAAGTTAATTAGTCGTAAAGCAGTGCCGGGTGTTACGCGGTTCATTTCAATTCCTAACTTACATACAGTTTGTTGTGTTTTTATTGCATGATGGATGGCATTACGAAGTTCAAATGTAATTTCAGGTTGGGCCATTTTTAAGATATTCAAACTGGCCTTGCCGGCTGAGTTCTGGAGATAATTAGAAGTAGCTCCCCTAAATTGCAGAATCTCTAAATCGTGATTTATAACAACACTTGCCGGTACATAACCTGTAAGTAGATAAGAGTCAAAAGCGCTTCCTAAATTTCCGTTAAGAGAATGTTGTTTTTTTGGTAATGTATTTTCAGAACTATTTTTATGAGAAATAGACTTTTGTAAAATTCTTGGAGTTATATCCGAAAGTGTATTTTTTCCGGTATTTTTTTTTCGGATATATATTTTGATTTTTTTATCAGTACCGGGAGTAAACAATTGCAAGGAGCCGCCAATCGTTTCTGATTTACCCAACATCAAGAATCCGTTTTCATTCAAGGCATAATGAAAAGTGGCAATAGCTCTTTTCTGTGCCGCTGTATCAAGGTAAATGAGCAGGTTTCGACAACTTATAAAATCCATGCGTGAAAAAGGTGGATCGCTTAACAAGTTATGTTGTGCAAAAACACAAACATCACGAAGAGTTTTGGAGATGCGATAATTATTTTTAGAACGGGTAAAAAAGCGATGGAGTCTTTTAGCTGTAATGTTTTTAAGTTGATGTTTGTTATATTCTCCAATGCGAGCTTCGTTGATTGCTTGAGTGCTTAGATCAGATGCAAAAATCTGGAAAGGAACATTAAGTAATTTATTATCCTGCAATTCAAAAAGCAACATAGCAATGGAATAAACCTCTTCTCCAGTTGCGCATGCCGGAACCCAAATACGTAATGTTTCACCTTGTGCTTTGGTCTTTAATAAATGTGGGAGCACAGATTTTTTTAAACTTACAAAAGCTTCGGGGTCTCTGAAAAATTCGGTAACATTTATGAGTAGATCCTGGTAAAGAAGTTCCACTTCATCATTTTTTTGTTCGAGCCGTTTCCGATATTCTTTTAAAGTAGTTATTTTATGAATAATCATCCTGCGCAGTATTCGCCTTTTGATTGTATTCATTTTATACATACTGAAATCAACATTCAATTTTTTATTAACAAGCTGAATGATTGATTTAAGATCAGGGTTATAATTATCTATATCATCTTCAGGCGTGCTTCTAATTCCTTTGCGTTTCAGTAGCGGATGTTTGCTCATCCAATTTAATTTTTTTGCAATTTCAGCCGGCGACAAAACAAAATCAACTACTCCTTCAGCGATTGCCGATTTCGGCATGCTATTAAATTTAGCAGAATCATTTTGTGCGAAAGTAATACCGCCTGCTTTTTTTATTTCGCATAAACCCTGCGTACCATCACTTGCACTGCCCGACAACACAATGCCTATTACATTTTCTTTGTGTGTTTCAGCTAAAGAAGTAAAAAGTATATCAATAGACATACCATTGGTTTTTCCATTTGAACGTGGAATTAATTTTATATGTCCATCGGTTACTTCAATTCCTTTATTGTAGGGTATGATGTAAACATTGTTGGGTTCAATCTTTTGCATGTTACCCACATCTTGCACTTTCATTTTAGTTTTCTTTGAAAGCAATTCAGCAAGTATGCTTTTATGATCGGGGCTTAGGTGTTGTACATAAATGTAAGCCATCCCCGAATCAGGCGAAAGATTCTGCAACAGAAGTGAAATGGCTTCCAATCCGCCGGCTGAGGCACCAATGGCCACAACGGTAAAGGAATTCCAGTCATTCGTTGTTTTGGGAGCGGGAACAGATTTGGGTCTTTTTTTGACAGAACCAGCTGCTTTTTTCTTTGGGGAGTGCGATGTTTTCATTTTAAAGTACTTTAATATTAGGCATATTGCATCGAGCACTCTATAAAAAGCATGCAATACGCTACAAGGTAGGATTAAAATAGGTAGGAAAGAATTAATCGTACTATTTAGTAGTGTTACAACTTGATTTTTTCTCTCTTGAAACAAAAAGCTTTAGAATTATCTAGCCTGTGTAGTGGCTAAAGATCCAGAAAACGAAACAAGTATTTCAATGAATATGCTAAGATAATAGCTTATTACGCCTTATTGAAAGATGCCAGCCAAAAAACTGTTGGAGAGTTCGACCTTAGTCGGGTACGAAACTAAACGGGTTGGTTCTAAATAATTTATTTCAAGTAATTTTTTTTTAGTACTTCAAAAAGATGCGCAATCAAATCACAACCTTGAAAAACTAAATCAGACAATGTTGAACTTGGTATTTCAATCTCTAAACGTTTTGGATGTTCAATCTGGCGATTTAAAGGTGAGTGATCATCATCTTTTAAGATAAAGATCCGAGCTAGTAATGCAGGTCCTGGAATTCCTTTTTAAATAGGGAACGATGGAGTCTAACCGATAACCACACCATCTTCTTTTGGGAGTACGTATTTAAAACGAATAATTCTTTTTCGTGAATAATTATCGTCAATAGTTTTGTTTTTTAATTATATTTTTCAAATTTTGTTGAGGGAAAGTTTGTTGAGGCGTTGATCATATATCTTTTGCTGTTATAAAGGCAAGCAATGGCTATTCATAAATCTTTCGTTTCTGCCAGTGGCCTTCTCGGATAATGCTCGATACATTACTCTTTTATTATTCCATTTACTCAGCCGTCTGTTGCAATTTAAGGATGGTTTTTGCTTTCAATTTTAATAATATTTAGTTACTTCAAAAATATTATTTAGTCCATCTACAATTCCGGAGGCCGAATTCGCTGCAATAGATTTAGTTTATTTCTAGTTTAGACAGTCTCGTTTGCATATTCTCAGGCCGATTTGATACTGCAATTTTGAAGTAAGAATGTTTTTTTGTAATAGTTGCTATTTAGTTTTTTGATAGATTTGTGAAAAATTAATAAAGGAGTAGCATTAATTTATCAATGGTGTCAAGTTGATTCGCTAGTAAAGAGTAGGTGTATCAATTCTTTGCTTATCATACTAACAATTATGCAACTTCATTAGCAGAAATAATTAAATTTATTTACATCACTTATACAAATAGATTATGAAAAAAAAAGAGGATTTAAAAAACGCGGAAAGCACACTAGATTCTGTTCAGAAAAACATTGAAACAATTCTCAATTTAGATAAAGAAACCATTCTAAAACTTTCGACAGTAGAGCATATTGCTGATAGGGTAGCTGCTTTTGCAGGGAGTAGCCCATTTATTGTGCTACATGTTCTTTGGTTTGGAGCTTGGATTTTATTAAACAGCGGTGCTATTTCGTGGGTTATCCGATTCGACCCTTTTCCATTTAGTTTTCTAACACTTGTAGTTTCATTAGAAGCAATTTTTCTGACACTTTTAGTATTAATGAGCCAAAATCGAATGACTAAAGAAGCTGATAAGAGAGCGCACCTTGAATTACAAATAAATATGCTTGCTGAACAGGAGACAACTATTATTTTAAGAATGGTTCAAAATATTACTAAGCATTTGGGATTGGTAGATGAAATAGCTGATAATACAAAAGACTTAAGTGAAACAACCGATATTAATAGTGTTGCAAAAAAAATTGATGATAACTCAAGACTAAAGTAGGCAATCTGCAATCAAAAAAGCTTCGAGAAATAAAAAATACAAGATTTATTTTAGTCGAGCTTTGTGGAGTTGTCACAATATTGGTCTTCAGAACGGAGTAGAATAAATTTTTCTATTTTAAACAGCTCAATGAATATTCAAAGCCATATTCAATTCCGAACCTATTTTCCCTGTTATAAATTTGAACTTAAAAAGTGTTAGGCTATTTCAGTTTGCAGATTTTTTTTTAAAAACAGAATTGAGCGCACATTGGTATTAACCGACCAGAGGCAGCTCTGCTTAAAAAGCACCATTGCTTGGTTTTTCAACTAGTTTTTTTGTTTGTTTTTAATAGATTTGCATAAATACCAATTGAGTTGAAGCATTCTTTAATCCTTTCTTTGTAACTTGCTATGATACATCGTTGCGCAATATTATTTATATATCTTGTTACCATCGCTTTTTGTACTGCTCAAGAAAATATCACAACCCCAGGAGTGAACCGGAGGAAGCAAACAAAAATAATAATGCAAGAGCAAATTAAGCAGTTAAAGAATGGCGCTCTGCTAGTTCGATTACAAAATGGCGAAAATGCTATTGCTGCATTAAATAAAATTGGCAAGAATAAAAGAGCAAACAAACAAAATGAGAAAAGGATGATTTATAATGAAGGAATTATTTCCGCCTTTAAAAATAATTTCACCTTTTGTCCTACCTATTTCTTTTATAGTAACTATTCGTCGAGTGTAATGTCTAAGAGAATTAATGAAATTATTTTTCTAAATGATAGCTTGCAAGCCGACACCAGTATTAAAATGAATAGCAAACTATTTTTAACTGCAGAATTTGGAATAATAGAACAGGATACGGCAAAATATTTTTCTATGTACTATTATTACATAGGAGAAAAAGGGCGTGAAAAAAGAACCGAATATTATGGTGAAACTGATATGAGATTTGGAGTATTAAAAATAATGAGCGACCAATTAGTGCAGCTTAAAAAACCATTTCCATTTTACACGAGAGCAGATATAGCTCATCCGGGAAAAAGAACTTTTGCAAGAGCAGTGCTAAGAATGAATAAAAGTTTGTTAAGTTATTATAAAAAATCAATAACGGAAAAGAACGTTATGAAAGGGAAAAGGGCCTTTCATTCCAATGATTTTTAAAAGTAAAAAATTAATTATATGGCAACAACAGATTTTACAACCACAATTTTAGTTGATCAAACTCCAAAGCAAGTTTTCGATGCTATCAACAATGTAAGTGCTTGGTGGCAAGGAGAGGTATTGGGCGAATCTAAAAACCTAAATGATGAATTTACTTATCGCTTTGGAAGCTTTCATTTTTCAAAGCAGAAATTGATTGAAGTTATTCCCGAGAAAAAAGTTGTATGGCTAATAATTGATAGCCAGCTTGATTTTGTCAAGGATAAAAAGGAATGGAATAATACAAGAATTATTTTTGAAATAAGACCGAGAGGAGCTAAAACAGAACTGAAATTTACCCATAGTGGCTTAGTTCCTAAAATTGAATGTTATGGTGACTGCTCTAATGCCTGGACTCAATTAGTGCAACAAAGTTTGCTTAGCTTGATTTTAACCGGCAAAGGGAAAGATGTCTTTTAAAGAGTGGAGTGTATAGCGTTTAATTTTTCGATCAAATAAAAAAGGTGTTTATGAATGAGTTTCCTAAATTCAAGGGATAATATTTAGTTTTGAGTTTTAATTGTATCGATAGTGTTTTCAAATACGAGTGTAATGAAAAGATTTAATTTATTTAGTAAAGTAATGTTCTAATTAGTTACATTTGATTTTATTGATTAGAATGGAAATATTCTTCAATTAATAACAGCTGCAACAAATTAATCGGTGTACTATTCCTTTTAAACTTGTTCCTTATAATTGTCATTAAAATATTCCCGAAATTAAATTAGATGAAAAATATATTAGCCCTTATCATCATTTTATTTTTATTTAGTTGTAAAAAAAGTGTGGATAATAGTCCTTCATCCTCAAGCGCTACACCAACATCTTCTGCATCATTTTCAGCAAAAATAAACGGGATTTTGATGAATGCTCAGAGCGCATCAGGATTGTTACAGATCGATACTTCTTCAGGTATTCCAAGACGATCGTTCATTATTTTTGGAGCTTATCAAAATTTTGGTATTTACCCAGGATTTGTCGATTTGATTAATTGTACTTCACTAGTCCCATCCAATTATACTGATCAATCGTCAGGAGCTGTGATGTTGTACTATATGCCTTCTGATACATTACATCAGATTATGCCTACTTTTTCAAGCTTCAAAATTAATTCAGTTGATACCGTTATTAAAAAAATGTCGGGAACCTTTTCCGGTACAATGGTAAATAGCGGTACGGGTGATTCGGTAGTGATAACAAATGGAGTCTTCTCAAATGTGCCATATCTAATTCAGTAGTTATTTTAATTATGTAAAGTTCATTATTGATAATGATTGCCGGCTCTTTTTGTATTAATATGAAAAGCTGCTAATGCAAGTTTGTTCCCAAACAAACAACGTTTTTCAATTTAAGAATATACAGGAAGTGAGAAAACGTCTATTTCATTGGTGATAATATTTTGTTTCGTTTAACTTAAATCTAAAAGTAATGGAGAAATTATTTCTTGATCTCGAAACCAAGTGGATGAATGCTTGGAAAAATAAAGATGTTGAAACAGTAAGAGAAATACTTGCTGATGATTTTACACTTACCAGTTCATTATCGACAGGAGCTTTGGTTGATAAAGAAGATTGGATTGCGAAACTTGCAATTTATAATTGCACTGAATTTCGGTTCGATAAAATAAAAGTGAGAGTTTATGGTAATACTTCTGTAGTTAACACTTGGTTTCATCAAGAAGCAACTGCAAATGGAAAGGATTGGAGCGGCGATTTTTTAATAACTGATGTGTGGGTTAAAAAAGACGAAAATTGGCAAGTAGTTGCACGGCATGCAAACTGGCTTCAGGGGAAATAAATTGTGTATTTTTTAACTCAGTTTGGCAATTTATTGGTAAAAGAATACAAGATGTGAATTGCTAATTATTAGGTATAAATAACTATTTTCAGTTGCATTTGTGTTTAAGTTCAGTACTTTTATTCTGTTTAATCTGAAAGATTGTGAAGTGCATTGTGATTAAGCATTTGTTGTGGTTAAGAAAGCGCTTTGCAAACATAATTCGATATTTAAAATAAAAAGAGGATGAAAAAAAGCATCATTACCGTATTAACAACCGTTGTTGTTTTGCTTGCAGTTTTTTTTATTTATATACTATCTGGCGCTTATGACGTAAGTCAATTAGCGCCTCATAACTCAATTACTAAATCAATCATTAATATGACTACTCATTTCTCAATTAACAAGAGATTGAAAGAGGTAGTTGTGCCTGATAACTTGAAAGATACATCATTGCTAATATTAGGGTTTCAGCATTACAATGAAATGTGTTCAAGTTGTCATGCAGGACCAGGGGTTAATGCAAGTGAGATGGCAAAAGGTTTATATCCCCAGCCGCCGGAGTTATACAAATTCACTGAAGCAGGCGATGCTCAAGAGTTTTTCTGGATAACAAAATATGGAATTAAGATGACAAGCATGCCTGCCTTTAAACCGACACATAATGATGAGCAAATATGGGCAATCACAGCTTTCGTAACACAAAAGTTACCGAAAATGTCTTCGGATGAATACAGTGCTTGGGTAAATAAGTATTCTCATGAAAACATTGAAGAAGAAATTCCTGATGGATCTAAATAAATCCAGCTGCACAGTATTAAGAGATCCATTTTATTTATTTCTCGTTTTGTAAATCCATGCTACGAAGTTTCTTTTAATTTACTTCTTATTTTTTCGAGTCTTACTTATAATTGATCTTTTTCGCTGAAATGGCCTATCAGTTTTTTAATCTTGAGTTTCAATTATACAATATTTTTTATATCTTAACATAAAATTAATCACACTAAAAATTTTACACACATGAAAAAAGAAACACTACTCACAGTTTTTATAATTTTATTTTCTTTAGATCTGCTATTTGCGCAGTATATAGTGAAAGACCAAACCTTTTCTGCCAACAGTGTTACCAATGAAGGAAAAATTTCCGGCTATGGTGCACAAGGTGGGCCTTATAGTATATGGTTACCTGATTCAGGAAATATTATTATCGATATTGCCGGAATTGCTCCAGGATTTAATGTTGGAGGGCAAGCACGTTTTTCTGAGAATGGAAATTTTATTTGCGGCACTAGTGCAGGAGCAGCAGGAGCAGAGATGTCGAGATATGATAGAAGCACTGATCAATGGACTACCTTAGGATATCTTGGGGCAGTATTGGGAAATTCTGTAAGTGGTGGCTTTGGTATTTCAGGCAATGGAAATACTGTTGTTGGTAATTCGTGGTTGTATTCATCAACCGGTATCGCATTTACTGATGCAGTAGCTTACAATCCCACAGAAGCACTTATTGATTTGGGAAGTCTATATGGAGATAGTGGAAAGAGTACTCGAGCCAATGCAGTAAATTACGATGGAAGTGTTGTAGTAGGATGGCAAGATTTTAATGGTCCTTGGAAATCGGCTGTGTGGAGAAAAAATCCGAGTGGTGGTTATTTCCCAAATGAATATATTCTAATAGATACGAATGCAAGTGCTACCGATGAATACAATCAAATGGGTGAATGCAGTTGTGTATCGGCAAATGGTGAATGGGTTGGCGGCTATGGTGATTATGCCAACTTCAATGAGCCATGGATTTGGAGTAAAGATTCCGGTGTTATCAATTTAGGAACTTTACCAAATGTTGGAAATGGTTTTGTATCAAGTATGAGTGCCGACGCTTCTGTTGTAGTTGGATGGTTTGATGGACAATTATTCGGCGATCCTCAAACACCTTTTATCTGGACGCGTGCCGGAGGACTACAAGAGTTGAACGGATATATTGTTAATGTGTTGGGTTTTCCAACTAATACGCATCAAGTTTATTCGGCAGAGAGTATTTCTCCTGACGGAAATTATATTGCAGGATACGGAGTTGATACTTCCACATTCACTTATTTTGTTTACCGTGTAAATATTAGTGGTGGTAGTTCAGGCGTACATACAATAACCGATGCAGATTATATTAATGTTTATCCAAACCCAACAACAGGTGTTGTTACAATTGTAAATAGTAGCAAAGCTACACTAACACTAACAAACATGGTTGGAAAAACAATTTATAAGTCAGAGATAAATGGAACGAAGGAATTGGATTTGTCGAGCTATGATTCAGGAGTCTATTCGCTTTCAATCCAAACAGGTATTTCGATAAAATTCCAAAAAGTTGTAAAAAATTAATTTGAGATTATAATTGAAGTTTATTCCATAGCAGAAGAAGTTTATTGGCTTAAAATCTAAATTAATTAAAACGAAAACTTAGGCCTGCATAATAGCAGGCTTTTTTTATTGTTCTTTTTGTTTAGAAGTTTTTCACTCATTTGAGAAATAGTTTTAACGACAGAAAATAAATAATTAGTCGTTCCTCAAAAAGTCTTGAAACGCTCGTCTATCAACAGTTTTGACATTATAAGGTTGATAAAAATTTGCAAAAAAAGGATGGAATCATCAAATTTTCTTGCAGATTTACTTCATGCTTCCAAAAGAAAAATCTACTGCACAACTAGGCTTCTATAGCACATTTGAAGAACAATTAAATCATAGCCATCCACTTTATAAGTTGAGTAATCAGATCAACTGGATCGTGTTTGATGAAGCGTTCAAGAAACATTATAGCCCTAGCCAAGGTCGACCGGGTAAACCAATTCGATTGATGGTTTCACTTTTGATTCTAAAACAACTTCGTAATCTAAGTGATGAAAGTGTAGTTGAACAATGGAGCGAAAATGCCTACTATCAATATTTTTCCGGAGAGAAAGTTTTTTCAAGTAAGCAACCATGTGTGCCTACAGAACTAGTTGAGTTTCGTAAACGAATTGGAGAATCAGGAGTAGAATTAATTTTGAAAGAAAGTATTCGTGTCAATGGAAACGATGCAGATGACGATCATCTGAGCGGAGACACGACGGTACAGGAGAAAAATATTACGTATCCTACGGATGACAAACTCTACAAGAAAATAATTTCAAAATGCAGGAGCATTGCAGAGAAA